>URMK01000001.1 GCA_900548905.1 uncultured Lachnospiraceae bacterium
AAGGCGATTTAGGATGGATTTTTGCAGAGTAACTGTGAGGGTACTGAACAGTTACGGCAAAATTACGAAAAATGCTGGGAGCGGCTGACTCTCCTTATATATTGTCGCTGATGCGGCTGATAGAAACACAGAGTAAGACAACAATTGCGGATTGGTGCGTCGATTATGCTAAGGCCCACATTCTGGAAATTTACCAAAAAGCATATCCGCAGGATGAGAGAGTCCCACGGGTGCTTGCTGCTTACCGGCAGTTCCGTCAGGGGGAAGACAAAGTCTCCGCGGGAATAAAGGTGGCGGAGTTGAAAAAGGCAGTAGCCCGGGCAAATGGCGCGGCAGCTATCGCCTATGACCGTGTGGGGCTGGAAGAAAAGCTGGAGGTATATGACGGGATTGCAGCACAGGAATGTGAAAAAATGGAAGCGGCGCTGCGCGCGGTGGCGGTAGAGGATGAACCAAATCCTGCTAAAATCAATTGGTATTGCTGAATCAAGATAGAAAAGATGGAATAGAAACAGGAGGAAACGGTAAATGGAGAGGGAAGAGCTGCTGGCGCTCGTTAAGGGAATGAGGGAAGAGGACAGGAAAAGACGGGAGGCTTCCGGTATCCCCGCGGCAGGAGATGAACGGTTCGTACCGGTAAGGGGAGGAAAAGCAAGGATCCTTTACTACCCCGCAGAAGCAGGAGCCCCTGTTTTCTTCAACATACACGGAGGAGGTTTTGTAGCGGGAACTCCCGAAGGGGATGACCTGTTCTGCCGGAGAGTGAATGAACAGCTCAAGATCCATGTGGTGAACGTGGAATACAGACTTGCGCCGGAGTGCATGTTTCCCGGGGATAAGGAAGATGTATACGACGTGGTTTCCTATGTATGTGCCCACCCGGAAGAATATCCGGCGGACAGAACCAAAATGATTATCGGCGGGCACAGTGCAGGGGCGAATATATCCGCAGCGGTCTGCCTGATGGCGAAAAAATCCCGGGAATTCTGTTTCGCGGCTCAGATACTGGATTACCCGCCGCTGGATATTTATACTCCTGCCGGGCAGAAATTCTACACGGAGGGAGCTATTCCCCCTCAGGTAGCCGAAGTCTTTAATGCCTGTTACCGGAAGGAAGAGGATGCCAAAGACATCCTGTGTTCCCCCTATTGGGCACAGCCGCAGGATTTGGAGGGACTTCCCGATGCCCTTGTGATTACCTGTGAGATTGACTCTCTCCGGGAAGAAGGGGAAGAATATGCGAAGAAGCTGATGCAGGCCGGAGTAGAGGTTACCGGAAAACGATTTATGAAAGCTGCCCATGGCTTTACAATGGCGGAGGACGAAGCGGGAATAGCCGGGCAGCAGTATATGATTGACTATATGAAGAGAAAACTCAATGGATAAATGCCGCCGGCATTTATCCAGACGGAAAAAACAAGATAAAAAAGGATGCCGTTTCCCACCGGGAAAGACATCCTTTATTTTTATCCATACTTCATTTTCCATTCTAGCACACTGCAAAAATAAAGTCTAGTAATATTTTTTGTTTTGAGTAAAATGTTCTATATGGAAGGTAACCGTTCAGACGGTCTCTTGTGTCTTGTGGGCGTCTGATCGATTACATATGCAAGAGCTAGAAACAGCGCATGAAAGGAGCAGAACATGAAGCCGGAAGAGAATAAAACGGTTCCCGGAGCATTCCAGCAGGAGGAAGAAGCATATCTTGCCAAAACGTTGGCAGTAGTCCGGGATAATGTGAAAAATTACGGCAGTGAAGTGTCCCGGATGCAGGCGGACATTGATGAAATGCTGGAACATTACCATGATAACAACGTGGAAGTCCTTACGCTCCTGAATAACACGGTTACCATGCACGCTCATATGAAGCGTGCGCTTGCCCGGAATGAAAAGGCGCTGAAGAAGCCCTACTTCGGAAGGATCGTGTTCCGGGATGAGGAGCTGAAAAGGGAAGAATCCCTTTATATCGGCAAGGGAGGTATTTCCAGGGATACCACCCACTGGATGGTAGTGGATTGGAGGGCCCCGGTAGCCAACGCGTACTATGAAAACGGCCTCGGGAAATGCACCTATCCTGCACCGGGGGATAAACAGCGTAAAATAGACCTGCAAATGAAGCGTACCTATGAAATCGAGAACGGAAAGCTTCTGGATTATTATGATTCCGAGGTGGTGACCAACGATGAGCTTCTGACCAAATACCTGGCAAAAAACAAACAGGCGGTGCTGGGGGAAATCATTGCCACAATCCAGAAGGAGCAGAATGATATCATCCGTAAATCCCCGTACCACAATATGATTGTCCAGGGTGTTGCCGGTTCCGGAAAAACCACGGTAGCCATGCACCGGATTTCCTACATCCTTTACAACTACCCGGAACGGTTTAAGCCGGATGATTTTTACATTGTGGGAAGCAACCGGATCCTGCTGAATTACATTACGGGGGTACTGCCGGATCTGGATGTATACGGCGTCCGCCAGATGACAATGGAACAGCTGTTTGTACGGCTGTTATATGAGGACTGGGACGATGCAAAGTACCGGATTCGGGCAACCGACAGGGTGGGGAAGAAAGGCTGTGTCCGGGGAACCTTGGGATGGTTTAAGGATCTGGAAGCTTATTGCCGCAATCTGGAATGGAGTGTTATTCCCAGAGAATCCATCTATTTGAACCCCAGGCAGTTTGTGGAAGGGTTCCGGGACGGGAAAACAGGAGTTTTTGATGAAACGGACGGAAAACCGGCGAAGCCCGGGGATCTTGTGGAGCTTATGCCCCGGGACGCCGTGGAACGCTATATCCTGCAGAACCCTTCCGTATCCGTCCAGAGTAAAATTGATATGCTTAATGAAAGGATCCTTATTAAAGTAAAAGATGAGTTCCTGGGAAAAGGCGTAAAATATACGGAAGCGGAACGCAAAGCCATACAAAGGGCTTTCCGGGGCCGGTATGGGGGGAAGACATGGAAGCGCTCCATATTCGATATATATGAGGATTTCCTCGCAGGACAGATACGTAAGGGGTGTGATGTGGATATCCCCGGCACGGAATTTGATGTGTATGATCTGGCGGCGCTGGCCTATATTTATAAGCGTATCAAGGAAACGGAGGTAATCAGCGAGGCCCATCACGTAGTGATCGATGAGGCACAGGATTTTGGGATGATGGCTTATGCGGTACTGGATTTCTGCATCCGGGAATGTACCTATACCATCATGGGTGATGTTTCCCAGAATATTCATTTCGGATATGGCCTGAATGACTGGGAGGAACTGAAGGAACTGCTTCTTTCCGGGGAAAGGGACAGCTTCGGGGTGCTGAAAAAGAGCTACCGGAATACGGTGGAAATATCGGATTTCGCTACGGATATCCTTCATCACGGGCAGTTTTCCAGCTATCCGGTGGAGCCGATTATCCGTCACGGAAAAAAAGTACAGGTGCAGAAAGCCGGGGACAGGGATGCTCTGATCCGGAAAGCGGCGGCAGTGTGCCAAAGCTGGCAGGAAAATGGTTACGACACCATCGCCGTGGTATGCAGAGACAGAGAAAATGCGGCAAAGACAGCCGCCGAGCTGGATAAATACATCACCGTCCAGGAAAGTGATTTGGAAAAGGCCGTTTTTGACAAAGGGATCATGGTGCTTCCTGTGGAATATACCAAAGGCCTGGAATTTGACGCCGTACTAATCCTGGATCCCACGTTGGACGAATACCCGGTGGAGGACGGACATGCCAAGCTGTTATATGTGGCGGCAACCAGGGCTTTACACGAACTTCATGTGCTGCATACCGGAAACCTCACCGGACTGATAGCCGATCCCCTTCCGAAAAGGCCGGCTCCGGCCAGACCCATGGAGGAAAAGGGAAAAGAGGAAACTAAAAAGAACGAAAAAAGGAAGATACCGAACACGGATAACGGCACCGTATCCAAAAAGCGGATCTCCATAGTCTGCAATCCATCGCCCGATAAGGGCGGCCAGACACATCCTGCTGCCGAAAAAGCGGTACTTCCGGTGAAGAAGCCTTCTGCTGTTCCCGCCGGACGACAGGCAGCCGCATTCTCCGTGGGCAGCCGTCCCGGTGTGGGATGTTCTGCCGGTGTGGGAAACTCTTCTGGTGTAGGAATCCCTTCTGGTGTAGGAATCCCTTCCGGTGTGGGAAAAACTTCCGTTTCAGGTACAGGAAGCAGAAGGCCCGTCATCGTTCCGGCCGCCGCGACAACGGAAGCCCGGCCGCGGGGAAATGTCCCGGCGGCGGGAAACCGGCCCGTTTCAAAAGAGATGGCTTCTGCCGGGAAAGGCAATACCGCCCCCGCATTCGGGGATCTGCCCGCCACGGAAAAGCTGCGTCCGGCCGGCCATGGAAAGCTTGATTTGGCAGTGCGGTGGGTTACGAAGCAGCCGGACGGCCTTTATATCCAGAGCAGGTACGGCATCCTGCGCCTGAGCCCGGTGGGAAGCGCCATTGTACGTGTGACCTTTGCGAAGGGGCAGCAGATCACGGAAGGCTCCGGCCGGCTTATCACGGTGGACAGGACCGAGAAGGCCTGGATGTACAAAGAGGTGGGAAACGGTGTGGAGCTTACTACAGACGAACTCTGTCTGCGGGTGGATAAAGCAACCGGATCTATCCGTTATATGACACGGGACAAAAAACTGCTTCTATCCGAGCGCTCCAGGGAAAGCCGTCAGATAGAAACCGGGGCAGGTCCTGTTGACAAAAGCTGGCTCTACCTGGACTGGCCGAAGGAAGAAATGGTATATGGAATGGGAGCGGGAGTTAACAGCGGACTGAAGCTGCGGGGCTGTGCCAGATATATATCCCACTGCGGCGCCGGGGAACTGCCCCTGCTTCTTTCCGATAAAGGCTATGGCCTCCTGCTGGCAACCGAAAACCCGGTTTTCACCTGTGATATACCGGTTTACGGCACCTATCTGTATACGGAAAAGGAAACGCAGCAGGACTATTATTTCATCGGAGGGAAAAAACCGGCCACTATTCTGAATGCCTATGCTTATCTGTGCGGTAAGCTGTAAGAAGCATGGTGGAAAAACATGACATACTGCTGTCAGCATTTCTTTGCTATACTGGAAGCATCCACAGAGAAAAGAGGAATACTGATGAACTGGAACGAAACCTATGGCCCGGGCAGCCAGCCGGACAGCGAAGCTATCAGCAGGTATGTCGGATGCCCTTACTGGAACGAACTGATCACTTATCTGGAGCTGACCTATGGTGCTGCCGGACGGACGGAATACAGCCGCTGCTCCGGCAAACCGGGATGGAATGTGAAATACAGAAAAGGCAGCAGGGGGATCTGCACCCTGTACCCGGATGAGGGCTATTTTACCTGCCTTGTATCTATCGGAAGCAAAGCGGCGGATAAGGCGGAACTCGCACTCCTGGCATGCACTCCTTATGTGAGAGAATTGTATGCGCAGGCCCCGCCCTATAATGGAGGAAGATGGCTGATGATCGAAGTCACGGATCCTGCTATTCTGCAGGATGTGAAAACACTGATTGACGTTCGGATGGATACAAAAAAGAAATAAGAGGTAAGGAAATGTTACGAAAGGCGGAGAAAGACAATCTGTTTTCTCCGCCTTTCCCTATGTCTAATCATAGCCTGTAATACACGGATTAACAGGAATATGGATATCTCCGGGTAACAGCTCAGACATGACTGAACTTTTATAATACTGCACCTTTATACAAATAATAGTGCACCTTCCCTCTTTTAAAGTTATGATATAGTAAAATATAATCGGGTTAAGTCCGGTGATTGGGCAGGAAGCTCTCCTACAGAGATTTTTTCTCAAGGCCCGGTTTGACCGCCACAGGGGGAAGCACTATGAAACTTTTTATTGCAGAAGATGAAGAATGGATAAGACGGGGAATTAAAAAAATGATTCGCTGGAAGGAACTGTCTCTGGAACTTGCAGGAGAGGCGGATAACGGCATATCGGCAGCTGAGGAAATACGGAAGTGTAGGCCGGATATTGTGCTGGCAGATATACGCATGCCCGGATTGGACGGACTGGAACTGGTAAGCAGATTGAAACTGGATACAGATGCGAAATATATATTTATCAGCGGTTACAAAGAGTTTGAATATGCGAGAAAGGCAATAGAACTCAATGCAGTTAGTTATCTTTTAAAACCTGTCGATCCGGAAGAACTGAATGAAGTGCTTCATGCGGCAACAGAAGAGATCATGAAAGAAAGACAGAAGAACCGGTCAGCGGGCGGGCAGGATTACCTTTTAAGGGTATTGGAAGAGCAGATTATTCCAGAGGAAAAAGAGCAGAGATATTTTACGGTTTTACTGATGCCGGGAAGTGCCGGCTGGTTTACGGAGGACACCCGGATAAAGTTTCTTGCTGTTCTGGACAGTTATCGGAATAAGGGGATGAAGGGGGAACTTCACAGAAAATCGAGAGACGAACATGTAATTATTTTTTCTGCATTCGGGAAACAGGCGTTTGATCTTCATTTGAAACACTGCCTGGCTTCTCTGAAGGCAGAATCCCTGGCAAATGTTGTATGGACGGTGGGAAAAACAGTCGACAGAATGACAGATATCCCTGTGTCCTACAATCAGGCATGGCAGGCCTATGTACACAGGCCATTGAAATATACGGAAGGTATTATTTATTATGAAGAAATGGAACTGGCCGGTATTTTTATACTTCCTTTTTCTGAGGAAACGGAGAAAATATGGATCGGAGTGGAAAATGGTGATGTACAGCGGGTGCAGCAGGAACTGGATCATCTGTTTTGTAAATTAGGGGAAACGGAGGGGTTGGGGATACAGGGCCTTGTTGACGTTATTTTTTATATGGCGCTGGATTTTGCAGGAAGAATTCAGAAAAGGGGGGTGGGAACCACCTTATATTACGCACGCTGCCAGGAACTTTCCGGAAAGAGATTTCAAGTAAAAAATGCACAGGAGGTAAAGCTGTGGCTGGAGAAACTGTTGGAGGATATGTGCGGCGGCTTAAAAAGAGAACAGGCTAAAAGCGTCCAGGTTGCAGTGGAACAGGTTGCCTCTTATATTGACAGACATTATATGGAAGAATTTTCTCTTGGAGATATGGCCGAAATGGTTTGGCTGAATACCTCTTATCTGAGCAGTTCCTTTAAAAAAGTAACAGGAGTTACTTTTTCTGACTATATAATGAAGAAACGAATGGAAAAAGCCTCGGAACTGATACAAAATACCGGTTTAGGCATTGGAGAAATTGCCGGTATGGTGGGATATGAGAATGTAAAATATTTTTCCCGCATCTTTTCCAGAACGATGCATATGTCTCCGTCCCAATACAGGGAGATGCAGAAGGAGAAGTAAGATGAATATAAAAAGAAGTCTTTTGGTAAAGATGGTTTTAACCTTTGTCTCTATTATGTTGTCGGCAATGGTGATTATTTCTGCTTTTACATACTATGGAAATGTAGAAATATTAAAAAAACATGCCTTTGAAAACAATGACAAGGAATTGTATGTTATATCTGAAAAAATAGATTCTTATCTTGAAATGCTGGATCTCGTTTCTGCTTTTACATATGAAACACAGCTGCAGGAGCTTCTGTCAAGAGTGGAAGAAGAATCTGCAATCACTAGGATGAGAAGGCTGCGTAGTTTTCAGCAGTTTTATTATAAACGGCTGGTCTCCTTGAATTTTGAAGGAGAAATTTCCGATATTTATTTCATTTATCCTGACGGGGAGGTGTTGCACCAAGGGGATGGAATATATGATGTGACCTATGATTTTACGAAGGAAGAGTGGTACAAAAAAGCAGAAAAGAATCAGGAACAGACAATTATAGTGAATACACACAGGCAGGAATATAATTTGAGCGGAAAATATAATACGCAGGGCGCTTTTAATGGAAACTATTATATATCGGTGGCTAAAAGGATTAATAGTTTAAACGGAATGGAAATGATGGGTGTCCTCTTTATGGATATCAATATAAAAAAACTGGATGAAATGCTGAATCCGTTATACATAGGAAAAGAATCGGAGAGCTGGTTTGCAGATTCCGATGGGGTATGTGTATACAGCAAGGAACGGGAGGAGATTGGCAGGCCCCTTCCGTTTTCCTTTGGGGAAAACAGGAAAGATTCCAAGGAAGAGAGCGGAAATTTTACGTTTGTGGCGGATGGTGTGGAAAAACTTGTTTCGTATAAACGTTCCTCAAAAACAGGCTGGTATCTGGTGAGTGCAAAACCAACACAGGTGGTAATTTCCGATATTGCCCTGTTAAGGAGAAATATTCTGTTTGTGTCGGCTGCGGCTTTTGTTCTGGCTGTATTCATGGCAGTCAGTTTTTCCCGGCGTTTTTTCCGCCCTGTTAAAGCTTTGGCAGGAGCGATGAAGGAGGTTCAGGAGGGAAAACTGGATATCTGCGTAGATGTACAAAGTGAGGACGAAATCGGATATCTGACGAAAACCTTTAACCATATGGTACGACGAATAAAAAAGTTAATAGAGGATAATTATCTGATTCGTCTGCGGGAAAAGGACGCACAGATAGAAGCCCTGCAGCTGCAGATTAATCCGCATTTCCTTTATAATACGCTGGAATCTATGAGCTGTATCGCTTATGTGCATGAAGTGGCAGAAATCAGTGTGATGTCCAGGGCGCTTGCAGATATGTTCCGTTACAGCATACGCAGGTCAGGAACCCTTGTGACAATAGAAGATGAATTAAACCATATCAGAAATTATATGAAGATACAGAAAGTCCGGTTTGGGAAAAAAGTTAATATTGATTATCGGATACAGCCGGAGATACTGCAGGAAAAGATTATTCCATTGATTTTACAGCCATTAGTGGAAAATTCCATAAAATATGGGGTTGAGGTAAAAATGGTTCCGGTAGATATTGTTATCAGTATTATGCAGGAAGAGGACGATATTGTTTTCAAAATTGAGGATAATGGATCTGGTATCAGTGTAGAAAAACAAAGAGAACTGCTCAGGAGTATGCGAGCAGGAGATCATCCGGGTGCTCTGGAGAAGAACGCCCACATCGGTATAGTAAATGTAAACAGCCGTCTTATTTATCAGTATGGAGAGATATCCGGGCTTAAGATTGAGAGTGAAGAAGGACATTTTACAAAAATAGGATTTCAGATTCCTTATTCCAAAGAAAGTGCACCAAAAGACTGAAATTAGGATCCTTGTATGCGGGGGCTTAAAACGGTACTATCATGATAGAAATTGCAATTTCATTCAAAGACCCGCAGCAAGGAGGAGATAGAAATGAAACCAGTACACCAAAAGTGTCGAGGAATATGGGAACAGATACGAAAAAACAGGAATGCGTATTTATTCCTGGCACCTATCCTTGTTTTTCTATGTACCTTCAAATATTATACTTTTTTTACCGCAATCAAAGAATCCTTCTTTCAATGGAATGGGGCCAATGTGAATGATTGGGTGGGATTAGATAATTACAGGAAGATACTGACGGAAAATACATTCTGGATATCCATGAAAAATGTAGAGATTATAACCATCTGCAATGTGATAATATGTGTCACCTTTCCCATGCTCGCAGCAATAATGGTGTATTCCTGCAAAAATAAACGCATTTCCAATTTTTTTAAAGTTTTGTACATAATTCCTATGGTAGTTCCAAGCCTGGTGGTGTTTCTTATGTGGAAGTGGATTTATGCGTTTGATACAGGAGCCATCAATCAGTTTTTAAGACTTTGCGGCCTGGATAATCTGGTGCATTCCTGGTTGGGGGAACCGGGAACGGCGCTGGCAGCAATTATTATGATAGGGTTTCCATTTATAGGTTCCTTCGGACTGCAGTTTCTGGTGTATTTGGGAGCACTGCTGAATATTTCGATGGATATCTGTGAATCGGCAAGACTGGACGGAATCAGGTGGTGGCAGAACATTATTTATATAGAATTGCCGCTGCTGAAGCCCCAGATGAAAATGTTTGTTATGCTTGCCATAATTAATTCCATGCAGTCCTTTGAGAATATTCTGGTGCTGACGGACGGGGGGCCTGGTAAAAGTACAATCGTACCGGCGCTTTATATGTATAAACAGGCTTTTACCTACAGTAATATGGGATATGCTTCGGCTGTGGGGGTGCTGCTGTTTCTGCTGGTGCTTGTGTTTACCATAATAAACTATAAATATGTAAACACGCAGGATTAAGGGGGGACGGGAGTTGAAAAAAAAGCAGATTGGACTTATTGTTGTACTTATTCTTATGGGAATACTGACTGTTTTCCCTTTTTATCTGACTATCGTTAATTCACTGAAGTATAACCTGCAGATAATAGAAAGTATCTGGTTTTTTGATATGCCGCTTCACTTTGACAACTATATCCGTGCAGCAAAGGAAATTATGGGAGGAATATTCAATTCCATTTTTTATACGGCAGTGATTCTGACGGCGACACTTGTGATAGCTTCCCTTGCTGGCTATTCCTTTGCCATATTTAATTATCCGGGGCGTGATGTACTGTATTTTGCTATTATCATGTTTCTGATGATACCGGGATTTGTCACATTAATCCCTCAGTTTATGCTGGTTAAGGACATGCGGCTGCTGAATACGAGAGCAGGGCTGATACTGCCGGTAATTGCCACAGCCTCCGTGATGCCGGTAATGTTTTTCCGGAATTACTTCGAAGGGCTTCCAAAGGAACTTTTTGAAGCAGCGCAGGTGGAAGGGGCCGGAGATCTGCGGATTTTTCTTTCCATTGTGGTGCCGTTGTCCAAATCCATGTTTGGAACGGTTGCCATAATGACAGGGCTTATGGCCTGGAACAATTATATCTGGCCTCTGGTAGCTGCAAATAACAGAAAAATCATGCCGGTAATTTTGCAGTTGCAGTATATTTCCCAGAATGCAAAGGAAGGAATGGGACCTGTTCTGGCAGGATATGTGATAGCATCCATTCCAATAGTCATTTTGTTTATGGCAGCGACGAAACCCTTTATACAAGGTGTCACTGCAGGTGCGGTAAAAATGTGACCGCTTGAAGAAGAAGGAGAGGTTTTCATGAAAAACAGAAAAAGTAAACTGGCTGGTCTGGCAGGAACGCTGCTGGCCTTAACAATTCTTCTGAATGGATGTGCTGCAAAGGAAGATACGGATACAATTAAAACTACGGGTGCGGCGGAAACAGAAGAAGCGGCGCGGACGTCTGCTGCATCGGAAACAGGCACAGAGGGCAGTCAGGCAGCCGGAACGGATCCGTTTGCCCCGGATCATACGATCAAAATCAGATTTGCTACAGGGACAATGGATTCGGATGATAATAAGGCAGCGTGGGAAGCGATCTTTGCAGCTTATAAAGAGGTTCAGCCCAATGTGGAAATTGAGCCGGTGCCGCTTGACTGGGCTAACCAGAGAACCTGGCTTACCATGCAGTTGACCGGTGGTACAGCCCCGGAGGTATTCCAGTCCAAGCTGTCCTGGGCCACAGATGACTATAATAAAGGTTTAATCAGGAATATTAATGATTTGATGGAATCTCCGAATCCCTACACGGACACACCTACCTGGAAAGAATTTTATGCGCCCTCGGTAATCAGCCAGATGCAGGCTATTTCCAAAGATTATTACAGTACCTGTAATTATATGGATATAGTTAAGGTTTTTTATAACAAAGATATGTTTACCCGAGCAGGGGTGACGGATATGCCGGAAACCTGGGGAGAATTCCTGGATGTGCAGAAGAAGCTTAAGGAGACCGGATTTGCTCCTTTTGCCGTACCAAATTCCAAGCCGGCCGACAACATTTATAATTGGACGGAGAGGCTGCTTACTTACCAGGTGGTGGAGGAGCTGCTTCCGGAACTGGATGTAAACGGCAGCGGCAGTATTGAAACCAGTGAAATTGTCCGTGGTATCGATTTGGATATTATTAATATTGAGAAGTCTCCCTTCTCTGATGTATTTCCGATTCTGAAAGAGTGGAGCCAGTATTGGGCGGAAGGGTATAATGCCATTGACTTTACAACGGCAGAACAGATGTTTATCAGACAGGATGCGGCAATGATGCTGGGCATGCCCGGGACGGCCAAAAATATGACAGATATGGGAGCAGATTTCGAATATGGAGTTTTTACATTCCCTTATTTAACAAAAGAAGATACTCCCTATGCCTGTGAAGCCAACTACGAGATGGGGGCGGCTGTAACAGAGGTTTATTGTATTCCATCCAATATTGAAGGGGATGAACTGGCGGCTGCACAGGATTTCCTGCGTTTTCTGGGTTCTCCAAAGGTAATGGAAATGATGGCGGATCTGATGTACAAAATGCCAACATCAGCCGAACCGGTTACCGAAAGCCTGAATGGCTGGGCGCCGGAGGGTAGGACTGTAAAGCTGAATCTTTACGGACCGGCGGTGGATCAGACTTTTTTTGAGGACAGTGTCCTATTTGGACAGCTTTATATCGGGGATAACATCAGTCTGGAGGAATACCTGAAGGAACTCCAGAATTCTCTGAAAGATATGGCGGTGCGGCTGAAGGAAACGAATGGCTGGAGTGAAGAAAACAATTATGGTATTGTGGAATAAGAATGATGAGTAAACCAAATATTCTATATATTATGTGTGATCAGTTCCGCTATGACTGCATAGCTTCGTTGGGGAATAAAGAGGTGCGTACACCCAATATAGATCGTCTGGTCAGGAGAGGGATCGCGTTTGAAAATGCTTATTCAACCTGTCCGGTATGTATTCCTGCAAGGTATACGTTAAGAACCGGCTGCGAACCGGCTGTGACGGGCTGCTATCAGAATGAAGCGCCGGAGGCTATGGACGGACTGCCGGACAATATGAAAGAACGATGCGGGGACTATCTGGCTTCTGTTATGAGAAAAGAAGGATACTATACCTTTGGTATTGGTAAATTTCATACATCGCCTGATTTTAAAGAGGATTTAGGATATGATCTTCAGATGAATACAGAGGAATTATGGGATTGTGTACAGGATCGGGAAAACGATGCATATTATAGCTTTATCAGGCAGGAACATCCGGAATATAACCATATTGAACAGCTTCATGGGGAAAGAACGAATATGTATTATGTGCCCCAGGTCAGCCCTCTGCCATCCGGGCTGACTGTGGAAAGCTTTGTAGCGGACAGAGTGGTTGAGCAGCTGCATATGGTTAAGGATAAGCCATACTTCGGATTTGTATCTTTTATCGGTCCTCATCCTCCCTGCGCGCCGCCGGTTCCCTTTAACCGGATGTACAACCCGGACAGCCTTTCGAATCCCCTGCGGGGAAAAAAGGAAATCGATTTTATGGATGAGCAGATCCCCTGGATGAATCATGTAATATGGGCTGAAGAAATGAATGATTTTGCCGCCAGAAATATAAAATCCAGGTATTACGGAGAGATAACTTATATAGATACTTGTATCGGCAGAATACTGGATGCTGTGGAGACCAGGAAAGACAGGGATGATACGTTGATTTGCTTTTTTTCTGATCATGGAGATCATTTGGGGGATCATCATGCATGGCAGAAAGAAAGTTACTTTGAACAAGCCTGCCATATCCCTTTCCTTTTAAGCTGGCCCGGGGGACCTGGAGTGCTGCATAAGGCGGCCGGCAGAAGGGATAACCAGCTTGTCTGTCTCACCGATTTATTCGGCATAGCAACATATGCGGCCGGAAATCTTCAGATCAGAGACGGGTATCCCATTATGGAGGTATTGGCGGGTAAGGAAAATGCGAGGGAAATCCTGTTTGCCTGTTATGGCCGTCCGGGAACACCTCAATTCAAGACCATGATACGATGGGGAGACTGGAAATATATTTATATGGCTAATGGGGGAAGGGAACAGCTGTTTCATCTCGGTGAGGATCCTGACGAAAGGATATTGTATAATGCGGGTCAGCCTCATATCATTGAGAAAATGCAAAAATGGAATTTTGATTTTTGCGGCAGAAAAGGGCTTCTATCTGCCAGAGAGGGAGCGGCGGTAAAACATTTTCCTTATAAGGAAAGGCCGCGGCTCCGGATCCGCCAGTTTGATTTATCGGGCGGGGTTCATGATTTTGGATAAACGGATAATATCTATACAGTTACGAACTGAAAAATTATGGTAAACAGTACCGCATCAGGTGGGCCATACCCATTCATTCCCGACAGGGAAATGGGGAGGCCTGCTTTTTTTGCCGCATTGCCATAAACAGCCGCCATAAATTATACAACATTTACGTGGAAAGATACAGAAAGGGAAGGACACAGGCATTGACAAAAAGAAAGTTGAACAACAAAAATGCTGTAAAGCGAAATTCATATATGGAAATAAACAATTCTTAAAAATTTATTAATTTTTTAGTGACAAGTTCATGGAATTGGTGCATAATTTGAATGAAATTGTATTGTGAGTAACTATTGTCTAATTGTGAAAAAGGCGGACAATACGGCGTAAAGCACAGAATTACCAAACGCCGGAGACAGATGTACGCCTTACAGCGGAATACCCCGCAGCAGGCTGCGGGATATTCCGCTGTAAGACAGTCGCAAGGCGGACGCACCCGTGCGTCCGTTTCGCTCGTTGCCCGCAGAAATAAATTATATGGAGGGTTCATTATGGAGAATAAGTACTATGAGATGAATATCGCCGGCTGTATCAGAAAACTGCCCCGCATCCGTATCACCGACAATATGGAAATCGCCAGCTTTGTCCTTTTGGGAGATGCGGAGCTCGTTGTGAAAGCGGCTGCGGAGCTGGTAAAGAGAGTGCCGGAGGTGGATTACCTGATCACTGCCGAGGCAAAGGGAATTCCTCTTGTTCAGGAAATGGCACGTATTCTGGATATGAAACGCTATTTTGTTGCAAGAAAGAGCGTCAAGCCTTATATGATAGATCCGTTTGTAACGGAGGTTTATTCCATTACCACACAGAAAAAACAAATCCTCTGCCTGGATAAGGAAGAGAGCAACCTGATCCGGGGAAAGAGAATCCTCATTGTGGATGATGTTATCAGCACGGGAGAATCCTTAAAAGCCATGGAATCCCTGGTGGAAAAAGCCGGCGGAAAGATCGCGGGCAAAGCCGCCGTGCTGGCGGAAGGGGATGCCGCAAAGCGTAAGGATATCGTCTATCTGGAATCATTCCCGGTATTCCCGGTCACCACATCCAGATAAAGGAATTGAGGAGAAAATTAAGTGGATTACGTAGTTAAAGATATCAGTTATAAATATACCTCCGATGGAAAAGAGGTTCTGAAAAATGTCAGCTTTTCCATTGAGAAAGGAAAGGTTACGGCAATTGTCGGCCCCAGCGGCTGCGGAAAATCGACGCTGGTACAGATTTTCAGCCAGGTCATCCCCAAGCTCATCGGCAACGGTGAGCTTCAGGGAAGCTTTGATGTGCCGGAAGGCACCTTTGTCAGCGTGGTCAGCCAGTCACCGGAGAACCAGCTGTTCGGATACGGCGTGGAAGACGCCATTGCTTTTGGAATGGAGAATCTGGGCATCCCCCAGGAAGAGATTATGGAGCGGATGGAGTATGTGCTGGATCTGCTGAATCTCCAGTATCTGAGAAACCGGAGTGTGGCAAACCTTTCCGGCGGGCAGAGGCAGTCGGTATGTATTGCCTCGGTGCTCGCCATGGAGCCGGATATCCTGATTATGGACGAACCGGTCAGTTCTCTGGATCCCAATGGAAAAAAGATGGTACAGAATATCCTGGGGCAGCTGAGCATCAACGGCAACACCACGGTACTTGTGGATAATAACCTGGTATGGTCTGCAGGAATCGTCGATCATGTTATCGGTCTCCTGGACGGGGAAGTGGTTTTTGACGGCACCAGGGATGACTTTTTCAGGGATTTTGCATTGCAGGAAAAGCTGGGGGTCATTATTCCCCAGGAAGTGGAGATATACAGGGAATTGTCGAAAAGCTTCCCGCAGCTGGAGCTTTTTTACACGGTGGAAGAGGCAAAGAAGCAGCTGGAACAGCTGATCCCTGTAAAAGAATTTACCAATACACAGGTGCAGGAAGAGGAAAAAGAGCCGGTGGTTACCGTGCATAATCTTGGAAAAACCTTTAATGACGGCTTCCATGCCCTGATTGATGTAAATGCCAATGTGGCGAAGGGGAAGGTAGTTGCTGTTTTAGGCCAGAACGGCTCCGGCAAAACCACCTTTGTCAAGCATCTGAACGGCCTGCACAAGCCCACGGAAGGGGATGTGCGCTACAAAGGGGAATCCATCATCAAAAAGACGGTTGCGCAGGTTTCCAAGAATATTATCCTGGTATTCCAGCATCCGGAGCATATGCTTTTTGAAGAAACGGTGGAGAGGGAGCTTACCTTCTGTGCCCGTATGCAGCAGGTGCCTTTTTCGGAGGAACAGCTGACACAGGTGCTGAAGGCCTACCATCTGGAAGAGGAAAGGGAAACCTTCCCGCTGAACCTGTCCATGGGGAAAAAGCACATGCTCACCATACTTTCCGTATTATTCTCCAGCGCAGATGTGATCATTCTGGACGAGCCTACCCTGGGTATGGACGGCTTCCTGATAAAAGAACTGGCCGATATGATCAAAAAGCTTTCTGCAGAAGGAAAGACCATTATCATGATCAGCCATGAGATCCCATTGGTATTTAAAACGGTGGATGAAGCCATTATCTTAAACCAGGGTGAAAAGATCTTCGAAGGCTCCAAGGAAGCGCTGGCCCGCAGGGATGATATTTTTGATCACATCAATATTCAGCTGCCGCCTGTGGTACGGCTTTCCAAGGAATTGGGCCTGGATGAAATCTGTTACAGCGTGGAAGCGTTTGCGGCGAAGATAGTGGAGAGAAGGAGTGTATAAATGGATTATTTACAGTATGTAGACGCGGACTCCCTGCTGCACAGGCTGGATCCAAGAACGAAGTTTGTCTTTTTCCTGGTAATGGCAATCCTGACCAGTGTTGTCAAGTCGGGAGTGGCCCTGCTTTTTTTGTTTGCTTTTTTTATTGCCATGTGGTGTACCTGCCGGATTCAGAAATATATCCTTGTCCTGGCCGGCAAACTGAAGGTGCTTCTCATCTTCATTTTTCTGCTGTGGCTGATTCTGGGACTGTTTGAAACCCCTGCGGTACAGGGAGGCCCCATTTTCTTTGAAACCATGATACCTTTCTTTAACGGACAGAGCATGCATATCTGTTTTGACTGGTATGACCTTTATAAGGGCGGCGTATATGCCCTGCGTATTTTCCTGATGATTTCTTCCTTTTATACGGTGCTTCTCACCACGAATTTCAGTGAAATCATCCTGGGGCTTCAGAAATGGAAAATTTCTTATGCGCTCGCGTTCGGTATCGGTTTGATTTTTCAGATCATTCCTATGATCATCACGGAACTGAACGCGATAATGGAAGCCCAAAGCTCCAGAGGACTTGAGATCGAGGATTGCGGATGGGTGACCAAGGTTAAGAACTACGTAACCTTTTCCCTGCCTCTTTTATTCCGTGTTATCAGCAAGGGACAGGCAATTTCCCTGGCGATGCACTATTACCAGCTGAATTTTTCCATCCGCCGTACCGCCTATAAGGGGATTAAGGCGACGGCCTATGACGCCTGGTTTGTAGCCGCCAATGCAGCTGCAATTGCAATAACGATTGTACTTCGTATTAAATTCTATATTCCCGTATAAGTACGGCTGAATTGCCACGGCTGAATTGCCACGGCTGAATTGCCACGGCTGAATTGCCGTTTATTCAACAAAAGCACGCTGCCGGAGGCAGCAGAACGGAGGATGTATGATTAAGAAATGGGAGAACCTGACAAGAGATGAAATCGCGGCGCTGGATAAGGACAAGTCCATTGTCCTGCTGCCGACTTCCGCTACGGAGCAGCACGGCGCCCATCTGCCGGTGGGAACGGACGCTATTATCCTTTCCACCCTGGTGGACAAAATGGTAGAGGAGTGTGAATTTGATGCGGGGAACCTTATTTTTGCCCCGCAGCTGAATGTAGGGAAGAGCAATGAGCATATGGGCTTCGCAGGGACGATTACTTTCGGCACACAGACCTATTATTCCCTGCTCCATGACATTGCCGCCGCCATTTCCGCCAGCGGATTCAAAAAGCTGGTGCTTTTCAACAGCCATGGCGGCAATACGGACATGCTGAACATGATAAGCCGTGATCTGCGTATTGACCTGGGAATGGATGTGTTTGTATTTGACTGGTGGTTTACACCGTTCTGGAATGAAGGGCTGAAGGGGCTGCAGCAGTCCGGCAAATACGGGGTGTTCCATGCCTGTGAGCTGGAAACCTCACTGATGCTTGCCGCAAGGCCGGAAACCGTACATATGGAGCTTGCCGTGGACGAAGAGCCTGCGGACTGCTTCAAGGGTGAGAAATATGTGACCGTATTCGGGCCTGTCAATGCGGGCTGGAAGACGAAGGATGTTACCAACAGCGGTGTTATCGGCGCACCTACTTTTGCCACAGCTGAAAAGGGTCATAAGCTTTTTGATTACGCGTGCAGGAAGCTTCTTGATATAGTAAACGAAATAGCTGAAATCAGCTATTAACCAGCCACGAATGAGGAGGAGAAAAAAGTGACTAAAAAATTTTCATTTGTTAACATCATTTTCTTTGTTGTATTTGGTGTTCTGACAGGTGTCCTTTGGGCATATCTGTGCCCCATCCCGTTGATCCCGGGTGCCGTTCATTTCCGGACATTTGCATTTATCATTGTAGTTATCGGCTACCTTTTCGGACCCGTGACCGGCTTCTTTGCCGGATATATCGGAACCATTGTATGGGCTTTGCTTTCCGGAAACTTTATTCCCCTGCATTCCCCTCTTGCAGACGGTATTTCCGTAGGGCTTTCCGCAGCGCTGCCCGCACTGATCCATCTGCAGGGCGGTAAGAAGGATCTGCTGAAGCTGATTGAGAATAAAGGCAAATTCATCGCAGTCAGCCTGTTCTGGAGTATTCTGTTCGGCGTGCTGATGATCCTGACAACCAGTATTTCCCTTTCCTACTTTGCAGGGCTGGAATACGCGTACTGCGTGATCTGGATTGGTATTGCGGATGTTGTGCCGATTGCTTTGACACCTTTCGTTGTCCTGCTGCTTGCCAAGAGAATGAAGAATATCAGAAATATCGTGCCTTATATTTAAGACATCGGGTTAGGAAAAGAAAAACTTACGCGTAACCAGGAAGAGCCGCTTCCCGGCAGTTATCTGTCGGAAGCGGCTCTTTTTAATGTCCCGGCACAATGGAGCGTCAGAGGAGATATACGCCGGCGAGTTGTTCCAGCACACCGGGATTGGCAGCGTTCCATTCGTCGAAAGACAGGCCGCTTTGTGAAACCACGGTTCCCAGCTCTACCAGAAAGGCGGGAATATCCTTTTCCGGAAGGATACCCAGCTGGGTTCCCATACAGGCATCTTCTTGTCCTTCACGTCCGTTGATATGAAGAAAAAAAGCGGGCTGGGGGATATTATCAATCATCTTTACCGTACCGTGAAAACCGATTGCTCCGGTCTGGTGTGTACCGCAGGAGGAGGTACAGCCGGAAATGTGTATCTGGGGAAGTGCGCCGTCGGGCAGCCCGGCCTTCCTGACTTCCCTGATACAGGCGGCAAGCAGCCCCTGGGAATCTCTTGGCCCTACCTGACATGTGGTTCCGCCGATACAGCTTACGGAAGTTTCGAACAGGGTGGCGGCGCCGTCGTCCGTTGCCTTCAGCACCGTATGGGCCTCGTCTCCGGTAAGATTAATAAGGTATATGGTTTCATCGGGGGAAAGCCGCAGCTCCACTTCCTCCATATCCTTTATGGTTTCATACACCGAAGCAAACCAGGAAACAGCAGGCTGCCCTCCGATAGGGTGGTACAGGACCGTATACAGTCCTTCCTGCTTCTGGGGGAGGACACGAAAGCCTTCCGCGGTGCCGGAATCCCCTTTTTTCTTCAGGGAACGGGGAGTAAGATGCAGAGTCATGTCCTCGCCGGAGGCATACACCTCCTCCAGTTTTTCCCGGTAAGCGGCGGCATAAGCTTCAGGTCCGCCGAGGGCTTCCTGCATGTAACGTGTCCTGGCTTTGGCACGGGAATCATAATTGCCATAAGCGAGAAATGTCAGCCACATCGCTTTGATATAATAAAGGATATGAGAGGGCTCTGCGGCTTCTGCCACCTTTACCCCCAGCAGAGGGTTGTTTCCCAGCCCGCCGGCGCTGTATACGTCAAATTTCCCGTCGGGTCTGGCGGTAAAGCCCAGATCACGGTAGGTGGCATGTGTGATGTTTTTGGGAGAATTGGAAAATGCCACCTTCAGCTTGCGGGGCATTTTCTTCGCGTGAATCAGGGTAAGCAGATATTCCCCTGCGGCCTCCGCCCAGGGAAGGGTGTCAAAATATTCCCCCGGTTCCACGCCGGAGAGAGGGGAACACATGACATTCCGGGGATAATCCCCGCCTCCGCCCAGGGTAATAATACCGCCGTCCAGAGCATCTGCCATGAGTTCATAGGTTTTCTCACCGCTCAGATCGTGCAGCTGGATGGTCTGGCAGGTGGTAACATGTACTCTTGTTACCTGATGCTTTGCCAGAATGTCCACAAGGAATTTCAGACGTTCTTTGGTGATCCGGCCCGCGGGCAGGCGGAGGCGCAGCATGTTGGCGGTACCTCCCCTTTGGGCGTAGCTGCCATAACGGCCGGAGAAGGCCTTGTAAGCACCCTTGTCCATTTTGCCGGCATAGAATGCTTCGGTTTTTTCCTTGAATTCTTTCATTTCATCCCTGATCAGTTGAGGATCCGGATTATTCATTTACGATACCTCGTTTCTGTCTTGTATAGTAGCCGTTCTTATATTATCTGTTTCCTATATTTTTTATATCCCTTTCCGGCTTTTTTATACAATTATCAGAATGGCTATCGCAGGTTTTTCCCAATCTGGCCGTAAACCGATTCCGCATCCAGGATATGGTAGGCTTTTGTCTGATGATCGCCGGCGGCCCCGGCGGTAACAAGAATATATTCGGTATCCCCTATCCGGGCCAGGCTGGCCAGGCACAGCCCTGCCTCGCTTGTGTAGCCGGTCTTGCCGCCAAGAATTTCCCCGCCGGGAATCTGTGGGGTATCCATATACTGAAACATGGAGCTGGAAAAGGTAAAGCCGTCCGGGTGCAGGGCGGTGGGAGATGTGCTGTAACGGCTTGCGGTAAACGCCTTCCGGAATTCATCGTTTGCCAGGGCATAGCGAAGCAAAATGGCGATATCTTCCGCTGTGGAGTAATGATCCTCCTCATGCAGGCCGGTGGAATTGCAGAAATGCGTATTTTCCATACCCAGCTGATCGGCTTTCCGGTTCATCATCCCCACAAAATCCCGTTCCGACCCGGCGATATTACTGGCAAAGGCCAGACAGCATTCCGCGCCGGAAGGCAGCAGTATACCGTAAAGCAGATCCCTGCCGCTCGCCTCCTCTCCGGGCTGAAAACCGGCCATAGAAGCGTTTTGGATATACAGGGTGGAAAAAAGGGAGTCCGGAAGGGGAATCGTCTGTTCTAAATCCGGTGTGTTTTCAATAGCGAGTATAGCCGTCATGATTTTGGTCAGAGATGCCGGATATATCCGTTCCGCCTTCTGCCGGGACGCCAGGATTTCACCGCTGTCCAGCTCCTCCAAAATACATACAGGGCTGTAAAGCCGCTCCACATCCACCGTAAGAGGAGGCTCTTCGGATTCTTCCTCCGGACCTGTGTATTCCGGGGAAACGGAATAGCCGGACACATTTCCTGCATTTTCCTGCCGGAGAATAATTTGGCCGGAGATAAACACGGTGAGGCCGGCTATCATAATAATCACCAATAGGGTGCAAAACCGCCGGATGCGCCGGCGCCTTCTTCTGCGCTGTCTTTTTCGTCTTTGTATAGTAGCTTCCGATTTCATAAGTAGACCTGCCTTTCCTGAATGACTGAAGAGAATGCCGCCGCTGTTTTCCGGGTGACGGCCCTGCCGGGAGATATCGTTTATAAAGGCAGGCTCACGCGGAATGTGGTGAGTTCCTTCTCGCTGTCTGCCGAAATGGTTCCGCCGTGCAGGGTGATGATCTCCCGGGCAATAGCCAGCCCCAGGCCCGCGCCTCCGGTATTGGAACTACGGGCTTCGTCCAGACGGAAAAATTTATCAAAAATGGAAGTAAGCTGCTGCCGGGAAATGGTTTTCCCCCGGTTACGGAAAAGGAGGATTATCTGATCGGTTTTCTCTTCTACAAGGATATCGATGGGAGTGTCCGGATAGCTGTAATGGATTGCATTTTTCAGCAGGTTATTGAATACTCTTGCCAGTTTTTCCGGGTCTCCGTAAAGGGTACATTTTTCATCTGCCGAAAGTTCTATTGTATTGCCATGGGCGGTGAGTACCGGATAGAATTCATCCGTCAACTGTACCAGGAGATAATACAAATCAACCCGTTCTTTTTCCAGAACAATCTGCTGGAGGTTATACCGGGTGATCTCAAAGAATTCATTAATGAGCTTTTCAAGCCGGCTGGCTTTGTCCAGGGCAATATGCGTATATCTTGCCTTTTGTACCGCAGGCATGTCCGGCGCTTCATCCAGAAGGCTGAGGTAGCCGATAACAGAAGTCAGCGGGGTTTTCAGATCGTGGGCAAGGTAAGTGATCAGGTCGTTTTTCCGGGCAGCCTCCTCCTTCAGAATCTGTTCGTGACGGAGCATTTTGGATTTAATCTGTACGATTTGGGCGGATATCCCCGCATATTCCTCCGGGAAAATATCGGAAATATCCCTGTCCTGTGTCATACAGCTATGAATCATATCACCGGCTTTGCGCAGGGCGTTTCGCTCCCGGCGTGACGAATACAGGCGGGAAATAAAATAAACGGAAGCGATCCAAAGGCTTACGGTGATGCTGAGCGCGCGCAGCAGCAGCGTTTTCAGCTTGAACCAGTTCGGCATCCGGGTGATGCGTTCCAGCCCCGAACCCTCAGGATAGACAGTTTGGGTAATCATATAATTCTTATCGAACCAGTCCAGCACGGCTCCGTTCCAGATGTTGTCCGCCAGGTAATATAGGAACAGGCAGAAAAAAATGCCTGCGCCTATGGACACGGCAAGCTTTCCATAAAAAGAAAATTCACGTTTCAATTTTATAACCACACCCCCAGACAGTTTTGATGTATTTCGGATCCTCAAACGAATCGCCCATCTTTTCCCGCAGATGACGGATATGGACGGTGATCGTGTTATTGCTCTTGTTGAAGTATTCATCGCCCCAAACCTGATGGAAAAGTTCCTCCGCACTCACTACGCTTCCCTTTTTCCCGCACAGGATAGACAGGATGGAGAATTCCGTCGGTGTCAGGGTAAGCAGTTTCTCATTCAGGGTGCATTCATGGGTTCTGGTATTCAGCACCAGGCCCGAATGGGAGATTAGCTCCTCTGTCTGCTCCGTACCGGTATTGTAGTGCTTATACCGGCGAAGCTGGGCTTTTACACGGGCAATCAGCTCCAGCGGGCGGAAGGGCTTGGTGATATAATCGTCGGCACCCAGGGTAAGGCCGTTTATTTTATCAATTTCCTCACCCTTGGCCGTGAGCATAATAACAGGGTACGTATGCTGCTCCCTGATTATCCGGCATAGCTGAAAACCGTTTATTTCCGGCATCATCACATCCAGTATGGCCATATCCGGCGCTTCCTTGCGGATGTATTCCAGCGCCTCCCGGGCGGTGTAATATTTCAAAACTTCATAGTTTTCACTTTGCAGATACAGGGTTACCAGATCTGCAATTTCCTGTTCGTCGTCTACGACAAGTATTTTTTCCCTCATATTGACTGCCTCCTGTTAACATATCCTATCATAACAGAAAAAGGAACGGGGATTGTAATGGTTTTCCTCACAAAATATTAAGATTTTCCTAAGATTAAGTACCAGTTCAGATCTGGCTGAACTGGTACAATATTAATTCTTCTTGTGTTTCATACTATTTTAAAGTATACTACTCGTAATTAGTTTGAATATTTATGGATGGAAGGGGTGGTATAATGATTGGAAGAAAAAAGGAAATGGATTTGCTGGAACAGATGTATGCAAGCGGACGATTTGAATTTATGATCATGTATGGAAGGCGTAGAATAGGAAAAACAACGATTTTACAGGAGTTTTCCAAAAGGCATGAAACTATATTTTTTTCTGCCCAGGAAAAAAATGATGCTTTGAGCCTGCTGGATTTTTCTAAGCTTGTCCAGGAATATTATGATGGCGGATTTGTAGCAACTTTTGCGAATTGGGAAAACGCCCTGGATTACGTAGGGAGAAAGGCGCTGGACAAAAGGACGGTTCTCATCATCGACGAATTCCCGTTTTTGGCGGAGACAAATCCGAGTGTGAAAAGCATTTTACAGCATCGGATTGACCATGATTGGAAGGAAAGAAATATATTCCTAATCCTGTGCGGTTCCAGCGTCAGTTTTATGGTGAATGATGTTATAGGCTATAAAAGCCCGCTGTATGGCCGCAGTACGGGCAGTATGCAAGTACAGCCCTTTGATTATCTGGAAAGCGCTGAATTCTTTCCCAATTATTCCCCGGAAGATAAGTTAATCACATATGGAATATTGGGAGGTGTCCCGAGATATTTAAATGCATTTGATCCTGAAAAAACAGTGAGGGAAAATATCATCTCCAGGATTTTAATGAACGGGTCGTTCTTAAACGATGAACCCCAGACGCTGCTGCGCATGGAACTGCGGGAACCGGTAGTTTATAATTCCATTTTAGAAGCGGTGGCAAACGGCTGCAACAGAGTAGTGGAAATTGCAGGCAGGATTCATGAAGAAAAAAGTAAATGCAGCAAATATATGCTTACGCTGCAGACAATCCGTCTGCTGGAAAAACATGTTCCGTGCGGTGAACCGGATAGTAGCAAAAAGGGAATATATGAAATTACCGATAATTTCTATAAATTCTGGTATCGATATGTTTTTTCTAATAAAAGTTATTATGATATGCTTGGCATGGACAAGGCCTGCGATGTTATTATGGGAGAAATCAATGATTACATGGGACCTGTATTTGAAGAAATCTGCAGACAGTTTTTAATCAGACAGGCCAAAGACGGGAAATTGCCGTTTATCCCATTTACGATAGGAAAATGGTGGGGAAATAATCCTGTTATCAAAGCACAGGATGATATTGATGTGTTGGCGCTGGACAAAAAAGGAAATAAGGGAATCTTTGTGGAGTGTAAATTCCGGAACCGGCCCATGCCGATGGAAGAATATGATGCTTTGGTAACGGCTGCGGCAGTATTTCCCAATCTGAAAGAGAAAAAACTGATTTTTGTCAGCAAGGGATCGTTTACGGAACCTGTGAAGAGCAGGGCAGCCCGGGAAGGTACCGTCCTGCTTGTGCCGGAGGATCTGTTTGCTTAAAAATGTGTATAAAACAGGAGGGGCGGCTACAAGAAATGACACGGATTCTAATCATCGAGGACGATACGGATATCAACAATATGACTGCGGAATTCCTGCGGGGTAAGGGCTGCGAAGCGGAGCAGGCTTTTTCAGGGACGGAGGGGCGGCTGCTCTGGCAGATGAAGGAATTTGATCTGCTTCTTCTGGATTTGATGCTGCCCGGGCTTTCCGGTGAGGAGCTGATCAGACAGATCCGCGCGGCCAGCCGGATTCCGGTGATAGTGCTCACCGCCAAAAATGCGCTGGAAGACAAGGTGGAGCTTCTGGGAGGAGGGGCGGACGATTACCTCACCAAGCCTTTTGAACTGGAGGAATTGTGGGTACGCATTCAGGTGCAGCTCCGCCACCGAGGCAGCACAAGGGGAGAAAAGGAGCTTGTTTTTAAAGACTGGACGATTGACCGGGAGGGCAGGTCATTAAAGGCGGGAGGAACGTTGGTGGAGCTTACGGCCCATGAGCTGGGTATAGTGGAGCTTATGATGCGTCATCCCAAAAAGGTTTTTACGAGACAGGAAATATACGAAGCCGTGTGGCAGCAGGATGCTTTTATAGAAGATAAGACGATAAATGTGCATGTGAGCAATATCCGCGCAAAGCTGCGCGCGGCAGGGGCGCAGGACTACATTCAGACTGTGTGGGGAATCGGATTTAAGATGGCGGAATAACAATTAACTTTTTCTTTATCTTTTCTTTGCGATTTCTCCACTTCTTTCTGCGATAGTAGAGATATCAAAGCAAGGAGGTACTCACATAATGGAAGTAGTACAGACAAAAGCGCTCTGCAAGGCCTACGGACGCAAGCGTGCCGTGGACAATCTGTCCATGACCGTCCATGAGGGCGATATTTATGGATTTATAGGGAAGAACGGGGCGGGAAAATCCACAGCGCTGAAAATGCTGTGTGCCCTGGCGGCCCCCACATCGGGGCAGATATCGATTTTTGGAAAACCGGTTTCCGACAGCGTTTCCAGGAAAAGGACAGGAATTCTGGTGGAAAGCCCCGGAATTTACCCGAATCTGAGCGCCCGGGAAAATATGATGCTGAAGGCCACCTGTCTGGGGCTGGTAGATGAAAAAGAACGGAGGCCACGCTTGGCGGGCCATCCTTATGTTCTGCAGAAAGTGCAGGAACTGCTCTTGCTGACAGGTCTTTCGGATACCGGCAAGAAAAAAACCAAGCAGTTTTCCATGGGAATGAAGCAGCGTCTGGGGATTGCCATGGCCCTGCTGGGAAATCCGGATCTTTTGATCCTCGATGAGCCTATCAACGGCCTGGATCCCGAAGGAATGGCGGAGGTTCGTACACTCCTTTTGAAATTGAATCAGGAAAAAGGCATTACAATCCTGTTAAGCTCCCACATCCTGGGTGAGCTAAGCAAGCTGGCGACCCGTTACGGCGTGATCCGGGACGGAAGGATGGTGACGGAAATTACAGCACAGGAGCTGGAGGAAAACTGCCGGGATTATCTGCAAGTGAGAGTGGATAAGCCAAAGGAGGTGGCCGTCTGTCTGGAACAGGATCTGGGTATCGTCCGTTATGAGGTCAGGCCCGGGGGACAGATTCTTATTTTCGATATATGTGAAAGTGACAAGGTGAGCCGTGCCCTTACGGGGAGAGGAATCGTGGTTCAGGAGCTCTACCTGCATCGGAGGGATTTGGAAGAATACTTCCTGGAACTGATGGGAGGTGGGGAAAATGCTTAATATGCTGCGGATGGATTTACGCCGGATGTTCCGGTCTAAAATGATGTATGTTGCATTTTTCTGCCTGGCGGCAGGAATCCTGATTTCCATTATCACCCTGCGTACAGTGACGGATCCCGAGCTTCGTCAGCAGGCGGTCGATGCGGGGGTGGATATTACGGCGGGAGATCAAGCCGACTTTGATGCCATTCGTGCCCTGACGGAAATGCAGGCTTTGTGTACAACGATTTACAGCGGGGGCTTTATTTATGTGGCCTTGTATATCGTGGTGGTATTGTTTGTCTGTACGGATTACAGCAGCGGCTTTGCCAAAAACATTTTTTCCTTTTATGGAGGCCGGTGGCGCTATTTTTTTAGCAAGCTTTTATGTATGATCGTGGTATGCGCCCTGTGGATCCTGGGAAGTTTTCTCGTCTTTCGGATAAGCTGTCTCCTGGGAGGAATGAATTTCGTAAGGAGCGGGATTGACGAATATCTGAAGGTGTTTCTGGAGTATCTGTTTGTCGGATCGGCCTTTTGTGCCCAGGCGATATTTTTGAGCGTATGGCTGCGCAGTGAAGGGGCCGGGATTGCGGCGGCGATTGTTCTTCCCGGAGGGATTGTGACGGTTATGCTGGAAGCCCTGCTTGGAAACTGGGGAATTTCCATTATAGACAGAACCCTATACGGCAGCGTGCAGGCAATAACGGCAAGCATGACCCAGGGAAGTTCTTCCGCCGGGGCTGTGGTGGTCTCCGGTATCTGGCTGGCAGTCTGGACGGTGCTGAGTCTGCTGGCATTGTATAAAAAGGACATTTAGGGTAACAGGTAAGAAATCCGTGTGGGAGGCGGCAATATGGGATTCGTTGCGGGTGTGTTGGGAATTTTGCTTCTTCTGCTGATCCTCCGGCTGTGGAGCAGTGAAAGACAGCTGGAGGAATGGGCGAAGCAGCTTACGGAAACGGATGAAAACAGTAATCTGCGGCTGGGCACCAGCGTGCGCAGCCGTGCTTTCCGCCGCTGCTGCCGGGCGGTGAATGAACGGCTGGAAAAAGGGCAGCAGGCCCGTATCCGTCAGGAGAACATGGGACGGGAGCTTAAAGCCACCATATCCTGCGTGTCGCACGATATCCGTACGCCTCTGACCGGCGCGGCAGGATATCTGCAGCTGCTTGAAAAGGTATCGGATACGCCGGTACAGAAAGGGTATATATCTGTTATCCGCCGCAGACTGGAGGATTTGGAAAGTCTGTTGGAGGAGCTTTTCCTGTTTTCCAAGCTGTCCGATGAAGAATATCAAATCCAGTGCAGGGAGGTGGAACCGTTTCCTGCGCTTTGTGATGTGCTGGCCGGGTTTTACCATAAGCTGACCGATGTCGGTGTGGAACCGGATCTGGATTTTCCGGAAGAGGGAGGTGCGGTCCTTGCTTCAGAGGAAGCCCTGCGGCGTATTTTTTCCAATCTGGTGCAGAATGCGATCCGATATGGCAGCGGCAGGCTGGAGATCCGTCAGGAAGGGAAAGAGATCTCCTTTACCAATCCGGTGGAACACCCGGAGGAACTGGACCCGGAAAGGCTGTTCCAGCGCTTTTACCGTGCGGATCCTTCCCGGCATTCCGGGGGAGCCGGATTGGGGCTGGCCAGCGTAAAAAACCTTATGGAAAAAATGGGCGGCAGTGTCCGGGCATCGGTACAAGAGAGCGGCCTGACGATTACGCTCCGGTTTCAGACAAGTTGAGTGTTCCGCCGGGGGGCATGTCCCGGCCGGCACCTCCGGCAGCCGCCTTCCGGTATAGGCCGGGAGGTATTCCCGTGTATTTTTTGAAGGTTTTATTCAGGTGGAATTCATCGTAAAAACCGAAATTCAGAGCAACGGCCTGAAGCTTGGAATCCGGATAATCCAGCAGAAACTGCTGAACCAGATGGATTTTTTCTTTTATCTGATATTGATAGAAGGTTTTACCGTAGCTTTCCCGGAAACGCTGGTTCAGTGTTTTTTCGCATACACCCAGCTGAAAGGCCAGTTCCGCTGTTTTGTAGAACTTCTGCGGGTTCTGTGCGGTTATGGTAAGGGCCTGCGTCAGCAGCCCGTCCTGTGCGCAGGAATTCTGGGTACAGCAGTCCTCCAGCTCCAGCAGCAGCAGATCAAAGACGGCGTCCGCTTTTTTCAGTTTATTCGGCGAAGGAGAATGCCAGATGGAGGTGAGCTCCTGGAATAAGAGCTTGACCCTCGGGAATTTGCCGCAATGGATTAAAGACGGCAGAACGGCACCGTCGGGCGCCGCAGTATTGCAGCTGTAGGAATCCTTTGACGCACAGGAAATATGAAAGTAAATGGTCCGTGTTCCCGGCGTGCAGTTCTTTCTTCCGAAATGGTGCTGCCCTGCGTGCAGGATAAACATATCGTCATTTCCCGCTTGCATGGAATCTTCGTTCTGCAGGATTTCCCATTGCCCATTTATCATATATACAAAATCATGTTCTTCCATAACCCGGTCGGGATGGGCGCATCCATCGGCATAATAAATGTAATTTGCCGCACTGATCCGCCTGCTGCATCCAAAACTGTAAAACGGCATAAATATCTCCTCTCTTTCACTGATTCCATAATATACATTTTCTTTCCCTTTTGTCAATGGACATGGGTGCTGCCTGTCTTTATACTGGGTTTATCAGCTTTGGTACGGGCCTTATCGTGTACTTGATGCACGCACCCGCGTCTGCGGACGGCAGCGGCTGAAAAATAGCAGCAAAAATGCGGACATCCCCCGTTTTAAGAGGATGCGCGGATAGGAGAGGGTATGAAGAAATTAAATGTTGTTCTTGTTGGATTAGGATTCGGAGGGGCCTTTGTACCGATTTATAAGGATCACCCGGCAGTGGAGAGCATCGGGATATTCGATACGGATGCCGGAATAATGGAGGCGTTTTCCAGGGCGCACGGCATTGAGAAACAGTATCACAGCTTTGAGGAAATCCTGGAAGACGAGGCGGTGGACGCGGTGCATCTGGTTACGCCGATCCCCCTGCATGCGAAGCAGACCGTAGCGGTTTTGAACGCCGGGAAGCATTGTGCGTGTACGGTCCCCATGGCGACCTCCCTGGATGAGATCCGGGATATTATGGAAGCGGTGGAAAAGAGCGGTAAAAACTATATGATGATGGAGACAACCCTTTATACCAGACAATTCTTTTATGCCAGGGAAATGCAGGAAAAAGGAGAATTCGGTAAAATCCAGTTCCTGCGGGGGTCGCATTATCAGGATATGGCGAACTGGCCTTCCTATTGGATGGGGCTGCCGCCCATGTGGTATGGAACCCATGCCATAGCGCCTATGAGGGCCATGGCCGGTTCCTGGATCACCAGGGTTCATTGCTTCGGTTCGGGGACGATGGAGGATTGGCTGTACGAGCAATATAAGAATCCGTACCCGGTGGAAAGTGCCATCTTTTCCTTTGAAAACGGTCTGAAGGCAGAAGCGACAAGAACTTTGTTTGAAACGGCAAGGGTCTATCAGGAGGGGATGTTCATCTATGGAAGCGAAGCCAGCTTTGAGTGGGGTTTTGCGGATGGCGACAATCCGATTATCACCAGGGCTGTAAAGGCGGAAGATGGAAGACGCGGGGGAACTACCGTGGTGAAGGAGGAGGTAATGCCCAATTATTACCGTATGCTACCGGAGGAAATCCAGAAGCATACCGTAGGGGGGAATTATGATCCGCTGAATCCGCAGGAATCCCTGCTCGGCGGGGCGGCGGGCGGCCATCATGGATCCCATCCCCATCTGGTGCATGAATTTTTAGCAAGCATCCTGGAAAACAGGAAAGCGGCAATTGACGAAACGTTAGGGGCTAATATTACGGCGGCGGGAATCTGCGCCCATTTATCTGCCATGCAGGATGGGGCGGAAATTGAGGTGCCGGCATTTGGCAAAGCGTAAAGAGGAGATTTTTAGGAATACAGCCTTTACAGAGAAAAAAGGCCTCCGGTGAAAGAATCATATTTACCGGAGGCCTTTTTTATGTATAATATATAAGAGAATAAAAGAAAAGCTCATTCCGGAAGAACCGTCCTGCGGACGGCGGACAGCAGGAGCATGCAAAAGCCGGAGGGCACAGGAAAAGGGAGGAACCATGGGAAAGTATTATCTGGATATGGAAGAATACAAGCAGCTTGCAAGACAGGCTGTTGCGGAGGGCTGTGTGCTGCTGAAGAATGAAAACAATACGCTGCCTGTAAGAGAAGGGGAAACCGTATCGGTATTCGGCAGAATACAGTTTACATACTATAAAAGCGGCACCGGTTCAGGGGGATTGGTGAATACTCATTACGTGACCGGCATTCTGGATGCGCTGCGGGCGGAAAAAGAAGTGCGGGTGAACGAGGAACTGGCCGGTATCTATGAGAAGTGGTGTTCTGAACATCCTTTTGATAAAGGAAAAGGCTGGGGACAGGAGCCATGGTCCCAGGAAGAGATGCCTCTGGAGGAGGAGACGGCGGCCCGTGCGGCACAGGTAAGCGATGTGGCTTTGGTTATTATCGGGCGGACGGCAGGAGAGGATCAGGATACCAAAGCGGAGCCGGGAAGCTACCTGCTCACGGATAAGGAAGAACAGCTGATCCGTACCGTAAGCAGGCATTTTGCCAGAACCGCAGTTCTCCTGAACGTGGGAAATATTATTGATATGAAATGGGTGGAAAGCTGTGGCCCGTCCGCGGTCCTCTATGTATGGCAGGGCGGTATGGAAGGCGGGAACGGCGTGGCGGATGTGCTTACAGGAAGAGTCAGCCCCTGCGGAAAACTCAGCGACACCATCGCCGCTTCCATAGAGGACTATCCTTCAACGGCAGGGTTCGGTGATAAAGACAGAAATATCTATGCGGAGGATATTTATGTGGGCTACCGCTATTTTGAAACGGCGGCAAAGGACAAGGTCCTTTATCCGTTCGGCTTCGGCCTGTCCTATACGGAGTTTGCCATAAAGACGGAAGCGTTCCATGACGAAGGAGAAGCGGTCCGTCTGCAGGTCCGTGTGACAAATGACGGGACGGCGGCCGGCAAAGAGGTGGTGCAGGTGTATGCCAATCCGCCTCAGGGACGGCTGGGCAAACCGCTCCGCAGTCTGGCGGCCTTCCGGAAAACCGGGGTGCTCCGGCCGGGAGAGGAAGAATCCTTTTCCTTCCGTATCCCTAAAAAAGAACTGTCCTCTTATGATGACAGCGGCGCTGCCGGACATAAATCCTGTTATGTGCTGGAGGAAGGGAGCTATTGCTTTTATGTGGGAGCAGATGTGCGCAATGCAACCTTTGCAGGGGCCTTTGAGCAGAAGGAAACCGTCGTGACGCAGCAGATGGAGGAAGCTTTGGCCCCTGTGACGGCGTTTGACCGCATGAAGCCTGTGGGAGAAGGGGAAGACTTCCGCATGGCGCAGGAGACGGTGCCTCTTAGAACTGTGGATTTGGCGGAAAGAATCCGGGAAAACAGACCTGCATCGCCGGCCTGCACCGGTGATAAGGGCATACGGCTTGGAGATGTTTATGATAATAAGGCGGATTTGGCAGATTTCCTTGCGCAGCTGACCGATGAGGATCTGGCCTGTATGGTGCGGGGAGAGGGAATGTGTTCCCCGAAGGTAACACCCGGAACGGCAGGCGCATTCGGCGGTGTTACAGAGCGTCTGGAACACTTCGGGATACCTGTGGGCTGCTGTGCGGACGGTCCCTCCGGCATCCGGATGGACTGCGGTACGCATGCCTTCAGCCTGCCGAACGGCACTTCCCTGGCCTGCACCTTTCATGTGGATCTGGTGGAGAGGCTGTTTGAGAAAGAAGGACTGGAGCTGCGGCGCAACCAGGTGGATCTTCTCCTGGGACCCGGCATGAATATCCACAGGAATCCTCTGAACGGAAGGAATTTTGAATATTTCAGTGAGGATCCCTACCTTACAGGCAAGATGGCGGCCGCCCAGCTGAAGGGTATGGAGAAAGCCGGTACCAGCGGTACGATTAAGCATTTTGCGGGAAATAACCAGGAATTCTCGAGAAACCTGGCGGATGCGGTGATTTCGGAAAGAGCGCTGCGGGAAATTTATTTAAAAGGTTTTGAAATAGCGGTGAAGGAAGGAAAGGCGCTTTCCATCATGAGCACCTATGGGCCTGTGAACGGCCTGTGGACGGCAGGAAGCTACGATTTGCTCACCACGATCCTGAGAAAGGAATGGGGCTTTGACGGCCTGGTTATGACAGACTGGTGGGCGAAGATGAATGAGGAAGGGGAAGATGGAGATACCCGGAATACGACGGCGATGGTCCGGGCGCAGAATGACCTGTATATGGTGGTATCCGATGCGGCGGCCAATACCGGGGAGGACAATACCATGGAAGGCCTGACGGCAGGAAGGCTGACAAGAGGGGAACTGCTGCGCAGTGCCCGGAATATCTGCAGCGTACTGATGCGTCTGCCTGTTATGGATCGTTTCCTGGATCGGATTTCCCCGGAAGAACGGAAGGAACAACGGGAAAGTGCGGGGGAAGATGCACAGTTCCTTGATTTGGAATATCAGGAGGTCGGCAGGGACACGGCACTCGACATTTCATCCCTTTCCACGGAAAAAGGGGCTTCCACCGTCCTGGGGGTAAAACTGCTTCACAAGGGAGTCTATGCTATGCAGATAACCGCCAGATGCAGCGGGGGAGAACTGGCCCAGGTGCCCATGTCTGTTTTCATGAACCATGGTGTGGTAATTACCTTTACCGTCAACGGGACAAACGGAGAATGGGTGACACGCAGCGCGGATATGGGGGAATTCCGTTTCCCGCACCAATATCTGCGGTTTTATTTCGGGCAGTCCGGTCTGGAACTGAAAGAAATAAAGATGATTCTAAAAGAAGAATTCTGACAGCCGTGTTGCAAGGAAAAGAAAAAAAAGAAGCGATTCAGGATTTTTGCAGGAACTGTGAAGGGGAAACAACTTATGATACGGGCAGTGATTTTTGATATGGACGGGGTTCTGGTAGACAGTGAGATGCTGTATCTGAACCTGCGTTACCGGTTTGCAAAAGAGAAGAATCCCGGGGTAACCCTGGAGGAGCTTATACCCACTGTGGGGCGCTCCTCCGAGGGCAGCTGGGGTATTGTGGCAAAAGCGGTGCACAATGGGATGACCTGGCAGGAGCTTCTGGCAGAGTATAAGGAAAAGGTGGTGATTACCTATCCGTCTCTGGATTTCAGAAGTATTTTCAGGGAGGAGGCCCGGGATGTCCTTCAGAAGCTGCAGGAAAAGGGAATACGCCTGGCGCTGGCTTCCTCCAACGGGCTGGCAATCGTGGAAAAAATATTGGCGGATAACGGAATACGGCATTATTTTGAACTGGTGGTCAGCGGAGAAAGCTTTTACCGGAGTAAGCCGGATCCGGAAATTTACATCCACACAGCGGCCTCGCTTGGTGTCGGGGCCGGCGAATGCCTCGTTGTAGAAGATTCCACCGCCGGTATAACCGCGGCCCATCAGGCCGGTATGCAGGTCGCCGCCCTTGTGGATGATCGGTTCGGATTTGACCGTTCCCTGGCTGATTTTGAAGTGGGCAGGCTCCGGGAGATTCCGGAACTTCCGACCTTCACCGGAAAAGGGGGCCTTGCCCGATGAGGTTTCAGCTGATAATAGGCAGTTCCATTTCATACAGAAGTTCATTCAGGGCCACAATGGACAGCCCTTTGAGAAAGGCATGGATTATGGCGCAATCCCGTTCCGTCCGGGGATAAAGAACCGGATACCCGGTCTGTTTCAGCAGTGTCTGGGTTTCCTCCAGCGTAAGCTCCATTCCCAGACACAGAGCCAGCAATTTATCGCGGGAAGGCTGTTTGATGCCTGAAAAGATCTGGTAGGCATATGTTCTGTCCAGTCCGGAGGCTTCAATACTTTTGCTTTTGTTTCTGTTTTTTTCCGTTAGAAGTAGTTCCAGGGCGGCAGAAACAGTGATATTTACCCGTTCCTCCCGCGTATTTTGCATATAGGAGTCAAACTCCTGTGTCCGTTTCATCAAGTCAAATAATTCCTGTGTTGTTTTTTTCATTGATTAATTCCGAATCCTTCTTTATAGTAGTAAGCATAGGTATATTGTAGCCGGTATAAAAACGGGAGTCAAGCGGCGGGATAATGACAGCGGCTGGACAAAGAAGAGGCTCCGGGAAATTATGAGGCGGGCAGCATACAGATAAATACGCAGAAAGGAACAAAAGTTATGGATAATGCGTCACAGATGGCCGGAGAAATCCGTCATCAATACGTGAACGAAAATTATGAGGATATTCTGGAACTGGCATCGGGTGAGGAAGATCAGACTTTGCTGGCCAGACGTGTTTCGGACGGCAGGCTTGTGATTAAGAAAAGTATGCCTCTGGCGCAGGGAAAGATATATGAGAAGCTTTTGAACAAGCCTCATCCGAATGTGGCTGCGGTTTGGGATGTGATAAAGCTGAAGGAACAGTGTGTGGTAATCACGGAATATGTGAGCGGAATTACCCTTCAGGAGCTGCTGAAGCAGAGAGGGACGCTGCCTGAGCAGGAAGCGGTCCCTATTATTCTGCAGCTGCTTAAGGGGCTGGAATTTATCCACAGCCTGGGAATGGTGCACCGGGATATCCATCCGGGTAATGTACTGATCTCCACGGATAAGGTGGTGAAGATCCTGGATATGGGGATCGCCCGGAATATAAAAAGGGATCAGAGTACGGATACCACCGTGCTGGGAACCGTGGGTTTTGCAGCCCCGGAGCAGTTCGGTTTTGCCCAGACGGACTCCAAATCGGATATTTACAGTATTGGTGTGCTGTTGAATGTGATGATAACGGGAAAGCTTCCCACGGTGATTATTCCGGGAGGCCGGATAGGGGGGATTATCCGGAAATGTATCCAGATGGATCCCGGCGGCCGGTTCCAGAATGTACATGAATTGAGTCAGGCGCTGATGCCCGGAAGAATGGATGTGCCGGAGCAGGAAGAGAGTTCTGAAGAGGAGGAGCCGGGGAAGAAAGCCGTTATTCCCGGTTTCCGTACAGGGAAAATATGGAAAAAAGCGGTAGCGATAGCGGGTTATATTATCATGTCATTATTCACTGCAGTGCTGGTGGGTAATGCGGCTGTAAAGCTGGGAGTGACAGGATTTCTGCTGGAATTCCTCGCCTGCTTCATAATGATGTGGCTTCCCCTCCTCATCGCTTCTAATTTTTATGAATGGGACAGAAAGATTTTCCCGTTTTCCAGATGGAATAAAGATGTGGTTCTGGTAATACGGATTATATTGACGGTAGTGCTGGTTTACGCGGGCATGAGCCTGGAGACTTCCCTGCCGGTTAATTAACCGTGCAGGGGAAAGACGGGGAGTATGCTGCGGGCATACCAAAAAGAAGGAGAATTCCTATATCTTTGATGTAGGGATTCTTCTTTTTTTTGATACGGAAGGGCAGGAAAAGCATGAAAGTGAAAAGAAAAGCTTTCGTTTTTTATGGGCTGCATATCGGGACGGCATTGCTGTTGGGGCTGTTGATCTATCTGTTTTGCGGAAGAGATATCCGCATACTGCGGTTGGCAGGGCAATGGCTTCCTCTGGAACGGCTGCCTGAAGCGGGGCCGGGCATGGTATCCCGCTTCGCCCGCAACTACCTGTGTGATATGGCATGGGCCTATGCACTGGTTTTTGCCGTATATCTGTTTACAGGAGAAGAAGGAAACCTGGGGAAGCTGTCCGCCGGCTGTATGATATTTGCCGGAATAACGGAATGGATGCAGCTGGCCGGCTTCCTTTCCGGAACCTTTGATATATGGGATATTGTATTGGAAGGGCTGGCCGTCCTTATGGCTGCCTTTTTAATAAAACGACACAAGGAAAAGCGAGGAGGATTTTATGAAAAAGAATACAAAAATGAGGGTAGCGGTTACGGCGGTGCTGGCAGTATTCCTTATGATGGCGGCAGGGAGCGGTTCCGCTGATACGGATTCCACAAAAGCAATAGCGGATGATACCGGCAATGGTACGACGGAGACCGCTTCGGAAAAAAAGGAAGAGGAATCGCCGGAAGAAGCGGGCGTTCCCACAATTGAGGAACAGGTGTTGTTGGATCAGGATGGGGTAAAAATTACGGCACTGGGCCTGGAGGAGGACTCTATCTGGGGAACGGGCCTGAAAATTCTTATTGAAAACAATACGGATAAGGATCTGGGTATCGGCTGCGATGCATTAATCGTGAACAACTATATGATTTCCGATCTGTTTTCATCCAAGGTTGCCGCGGGAAAAAGCGCAAATGAAACGATAAACCTTTCTGCTTCTTCCCTGGAGGCTGCTGGTATTGCCAATATCGGACAGATTGAAATCTACTTCCGAAGCTACGACAGCAGCAGCTTTGAAACAATTTCCACCTATGACAAGGTGACTGTTCAGACATCGGAATTTGCCAATATGGATACTCAGGCAGCAGACGAAGGCAAGGAGCTGGTAAACCAGGACGGGATACGTATTGTGGGAAAATTTGTGGATGAAGACAGCTTTTGGGGAGCCGGAATACTGCTGTATCTGGAAAATAATTCCGGTAAAAATATAAGTGTCAGCTGCAGCGATGTATCGATAAACGGTTTTATGATCAACCCTATTTTTTCCGCATCCGTTTATGATGGGAAAATGGCAGTAAAGGAAGTTACTATATTATCCAGTGATTTGGAGGAAAACAATATTACGAGCGTGGAAGAAGTGGAACTGAAATTTTCCGTACTGGACAGGGATTCGTTCCAGAGTCTGTTTAAAACGGATACGATTTCCTTTACAACAAAATAAGAAAGCAGACAAGGAAAAGAGGCGATTCTGCTGCAGCCAAGGGCTCAACCTCGCTTACTTTTCCCGGTTATTTAAGGAACAGATGGGCGTTACCTATCTGGAATATTTCCGTTGTGGAAAGTTTACTTTTATTCTTGAATGGGATATACTATAAGTGAACTCAAGTTTTCTTTTAATTTCAAGAATAGAAAGGGTGATTATATGAATTTGGCGAAAATCTCTGCAAACGGCCAAATCACCGTGCCAGCGGAAATACGGAGGCTGCTCGGATTAAAGTCCGGGGATAAAATTCTGTTTTACCAGAAGCAGGACGGAGAAATTGTTGTGAGTAATGCTTCTACCAAAGCAATCCGTAAAGCGCAAGCCGCTTTTTCCGGGGTTGCCGAAGAAATGGGTGTTTACAGTGAAGATGATATTCAGGCACTTGTAGATGAAGTAAGATACGAAAAGGAAAGGTAATATGCGGATATTGGTTGACACAAATATCCTGTTCTCCGCATTGGTCTTTCCACAATCTAAACCGGCGCGAACGCTTTTGTATGTTGCGGATAATCACGAAATTGTCCTGTGTGACCGTATTATAGTGGAATTGCGGGATATTCTGAAACGAAAAGCCCCAAAGTTCCTGCCGGATGCAGAAGTGTTGCTTGCGGAAATGTCTTATGAGTTAATACCGGCGGTAGACCATGCGGAAAAGTTGATACGCGACGCAAAAGACCAGCCGATCTTAAATGCGGCAATTGTGTCAGATGTGGATATTATTCTCACGGGGGATAAGGATTTTTTAAGTTTTGAAATGGAGCATCCTAAATGTATGACTGCTGCACAGTTCTTTGCGAGTGAGGGCGTGGAAGAATGATTTTTATACGCCTGGAAAAAGAACATTCGGTAGGAATCTGAAAACAGATTGGGTACCGGATGACAGAAGACTGCCTTTCATATAGGCAAGTCTGCCGCAAGGGGTGTCTGGTTTCTGCAGAGATTGACACAGGATACAAAATGCTTTGCGATGGGAGACAGATTGTGGCCTTTTCTATAGCAAAGATCGATGTGTGTAGTCAGCTCCGGTACGACAGGAAGAATCCGGATATCTGAGTTGTTCGCATAATAGGATGCCTGCTTTTGCATCAGCAGGCCGATTCCCATATTTTTGGAAACCAGATCGATTATGTTTTCAATCCGGTGGCTGGTATAAGAGACACCGGGAGTAAAGCCTGCTTCCTCACAGGCCCTGATACAGAGAGAATAAAGAAGAGTTCCTTCGTTCAACAGAAGGAGCTTTTCTTTTTTTAACCGGAAAAGAGAGAGTTGTGTATCCTCCTCCGGGAAAGCGGCTGGAGGGCATACCGCGGCGAGACGGTCGGCAGTATAGGGGATATGGACAAAATCCGGTTCCGTTTCTTCTCCTTCCCGGATAAAAGCCAGTTCACATTTGCCGTCCCGCAGCATCTGCTTCAGAACGGTGGATTCTTCCTCCAGAATATGCACATGAAAGGAGGAATTGCTCTGGTTAAAAAGAAGGATGGTATCCGTTATGCCGTATTGAGCCATCACCGGAATGGAACCTATGGTGAGGGTGGCTTTCTTTCTCTCCCGGGAATGGTAGAGCGCCGTTTCGTATTCATATTGAAGGCGGGATATACGGCGGGCATAGGTAAGAAAAATCGCTCCATCCTCCGTGAGTTCAAGACAGCGTGTGGTACGCCGGAAAAGAGGAATGTCAAGCTCCTGTTCCATCGCTTTTATATGTTTGGACAGACTGGACTGGGAGAGGAAAAGTGCATCCGCAGCCCTGGAAAAATTGCCGGTATCGGCGAGAACCACAAATTCTTTCAGATAATCGATATTCATAAGTACTCCTATTTATTCTTGTTTGGAATATATTATACCCTTTTTCGAATTGCCTGCCAATCCATAATTTTCTATAATGAACCACAGGCAGGACATAAAGGGCTGTCTGAACGGTTACATAAAGTGTCGGAGTGCTATGAAAAAAGGAAGAGAGGATAAAAAAATGGGGTATAGTCTGCTTTTTAATCCGGAAAATTACCGGGTGGAGTCTGTGGAGGCACAAGGCCATACTGTGGTTTACAGGGCCTATGAAGATTTGGTATATGTGGAAAGGCCGACGGCCGGAGAATACCAGAGGATGAATATATATGTGCCGGAATTGCTTATGGAAGGAGGGACGATAGGCCGTTATGACAGGCATACGGCCCCCGTATTTCTGGCAAATACGGTGGGCGGATATATGCCGGGAAAACCGGAGAAGCCGGGCAATCATTTTATGGGGAAAACCAACGCCCTTTTCTTTGCACTGCAGCATGGCTGTGTGGCGGTATCTGTGGGGGCCAGGGGCAGAGGGCTTACGGGGGCTGACGGAAGCAATATCGGCTGTGCCCCGGCCTGCATCGTGGATCTCAAGGCGGCTGTGCGATACCTGAAGTATAACCGGGAACGGATCTGCGGTAATATGTCACGGATTATATCCAATGGAACGAGCGCCGGCGGAGCGCTTTCCGCGCTGCTGGGAGTGACGGGAAATCATCCGGACTATGAAAGCTATCTGGAGGCGGCTGGAGCCGCCGAGGCGGGGGACGATATTTATGCCGCATCCTGCTACTGTCCCATTACCAATCTGGAGCATGGGGATATGGCCTATGAATGGGAATTCAACGGTCTGGATGATTACCGGAGCATGCGGTTTGAAAAGGATGCGGAAACCGGGGAGATGAAGAGGCAGCCCGTGACGGGGACACAGACGGAGGAACAGAAAAAGCTTTCCGCTGAACTTAAAAAATTATTCCCATCCTATGTGAACAGTTTACATTTGACGGATGAACGGGGAAATGACCTTATTTTAGAAGAGGATGGGAATGGAAGCTTTAAGCAATATATCAAATACCGTGTCATGGAATCCATACAAAAGGCAATGGAAGGAGGAACGGATTTTACCGGCTGTCCCTGGATTCAAATACGGGACGGGAAAGCGGTGGATATGGATTTTGAACAATTTACGGCATTCCGTACCAGGATGAAAACCACGCCTGCCTTTGATGACGTATGGTTGAAAACGCCGGAAAATGAGCTGTTCGGAACCGATGGCATCGCTTCCCGGCATTTTACCCGTTTCAGCCTGGAGCATACCGGGGCGGAGGGGAAAATGGCAGAAGAAGGCCAGATCCGGCGGATGAATCCGATGAACTATATAGGCGACAGCCATTGCGATACGGCACCCTGTTTCCGTATCCGTCACGGCGCTTCCGACCGGGATACTTCCCTGGCGGTTTCCGCCCTGCTGGCCGCCGCCCTGAAAAAACAGGGCATACAGGTGGACTACCATCTTCCCTGGGGACTGCCCCATGCGGGAGATTACGATTTACCGGAGCTGTTTGCCTGGATTGACCGTATTTGTGATGTATGAAAGGAGCCGCTATGGATTACAGGACAGAAATTTTGGATTTGCGGACCGCGCTGCATGTACTGCAAAAGGAGGAAGGCCAGCTGACGGAAACGGATGTGCAGGTGGATACCATGGCCGAACTGGCAGGTGTTTACCGCTATGTAGGAGCCGGCGGCACCGTAAAAAGGCCTGCAGGAGTAAACGGGCCGGCCATGATATTTCATAATCTGAAAGGGTTTCCGGATGCATCGGCAGCGATTGGGATCCTGGGAAGCAGGAAACGGGTGGGCCTTCTGCTTGGCTGTCCTCCGGAGTCTTTGGGCCGGCTTTTATGCGAGTGTGCCCGGAGTCCGGTTCCCCCTGAACTATCCTGTGAGCCTGCGCCCTGCCAGGAGGTGGTACATTATGCACAGGAGGAGGGTTTTGATCTGCGAAAGCTGCTTCCCGCGCCTACAAACACACCGGTGGATGCAGGCCCCTATATTACACTGGGAATGTGCTATGCCAGCCATCCGGATACCGGTGTCAGTGATGTGACCATACACCGTATGTGCCTTCAGGGAAACGCGGAACTGTCCATTTTCTTTACCCCGGGAGCCAGACATATCGGAGCCATGGCGGAGCGTGCCCAGGAGCTGGGACAGCCGCTGCCCATTTCCATAAGCATAGGCGTGGATCCCGCAATTGCGGTCACCTCCTGTTTTGAACCGCCCACAACCCCGCTTGGATTTAATGAACTGTCCATAGCCGGCGCATTGCGCAGGCAGCCTGTCAGGCTGTGTCCCTGCCTGACCATACAGGAGAATGCCATTGCCAATGCTGAATATGTGATTGAAGGGGAAATCCTTCCCGGCGTAAGAATCCGGGAGGATCAGGGCAGCAATACCGGTTATGCCATGCCGGAATTCCCGGGTTACACGGGACCGGCCAGCGACGAATGCAGGCTGATCCGGGTGAAAGCGGTGACACATCGGAAAAATCCGATCATGCAGACCTGTATCGGGCCGGGCATGGAACATGTGAATATGGCGGGTATCTGTACGGAAGCCAGCATTTATGCCATGGTTGAAAAAGCCATGCCGGGCCGGCTGAAGAATGTCTATGCCCATCCGTCGGGAGGCGGGAAATATATGGTTATCCTTCAGATTGCCAAAAAGGTGCCCAGTGATGAGGGCAGGCAGCGCCAGGCCGCCCTGCTGGCCTTCAGCGCCTTTTCGGAATTGAAGCATATCATTCTGGTGGACGAGGATGTGGATATTTTTGATACGGATGATGTGCTGTGGGCACTGAATACCCGGTATCAGGGAGATGTGGATACGATATTCATCCCCGGCGTGCGATGCCATCCCCTGGATCCCAGCCAGCGGCCGGACTACAGCCCATCCATACCGGATGTGGGAATATCCTGCAAGACTATCTATGATTGTACGGTCCCGTTTTCCATGAAGGATCGGTTCCGGCGTGCTGCATTTATGGAGGTGGATCCGTCAAAGTGGATAAAAAAAGATTAATAATAGGAATCAGCGGCGCTTCCGGTATGCCTCTTGCATGGGAACTGCTTCGGCAGCTGCGAGTACGCCGGGATCAGGCAGAAACCCATTTGATATATACCGAAGGAGCTGCGCGGACCTTGCTTCAGGAGACAGGACAGACGCCGCAGGCGTTGGAAAAAATGGCGGATTATGTCTATGATAACCAGAATATCGGAGCGGCTCCCGCCAGCGGGAGCTTTCGGACGGACGGCATGATCGTAGTTCCCTGCAGCATGAAAACAGCGGCAGGAATTGCATCCGGCTACAGCGATAACCTGCTTCTCAGGGCTGCGGATGTGACGCTGAAGGAGCGCAGAAGGCTGGTCCTTGTGGCCCGGGAATGCCCGTTAAGCACCATCCATCTGCGGAATCTGTATGAACTCAGCCGGTATGGAGCGGTGATCCTGCCCCCGGTCCTGAGTTTTTACAACCATCCGGATTCCCTGGACTGCTGCATAAGGCATATCACGGGAAAAATTCTGGATATGTTCGGCTTGGAGGGAGAAGGCTACCGCAGATGGGAGGGGATGGATGAGAACCTTTGAAAGGAAAGCAGATTGGGGAAACAAGACCATAACAGCCTCTGTTCTGGTACTGGATAACGGAATACGGGTGGATCTTTACGGGGGTGATCTTTCCCATATCGGAGCGGTCAGTGCTGTTTCCTGTGAAAAAGAACTGGAAACAGTGGTATTTCCCGGACACCGGGAAGCCGTGTTGACTGAAAGCTGGGCGGAGGCCATAAACAGGCAGACCGGTCTGCCTGTGGTGGTAACGGCAGGAATTCATTATGATGGGGTAAACGGAGCCGATATTGCGGAAATCATGGAAATTATGGAAGATATGTTGAAGGACGTTTTGAAGAGAATTTCATAAATACAAGGGAAAAACGAAAAAATACGGAAAAGCTGCCGCATGGGTGAGGAAAAATTATCTGCATGTGACAGCTTTTACTGTATACATTGATTTTTACTACTTATTGTTTTATCCTGAAAAAGCTTGTATGATAGAAAAAACAAGAATTTTACAACGATAGGAAAAAATGGGAAATACCGGAGGAAAAGTGTGAGGACAAAAAAACAAAAAGATGAGTATTCACTTTGGAATAATTTTATTTATTTGCTTAAAGGGATATGGAAAAGCGACAGGAAACTCATGGTCTTTATGATTCTGGAATCCCTGTGTATGGTAATAACCCCTTATATAGCAATGTATCTGCCGAAGATTGGTGTGGATCTTGTGGTACAGCACTCATCCGTCAAAAAGGCTCTGTTTGTGTTGGGCATCATAACCTGTATTATAGCGGTATCCCAGACGATGGGAAACATGGCGGCCAGAGGGAAGACAAGGTTGTTGGATCGTCTGCGCAGTTATTACAGAATTCAGCTGTTTGGAAAAACACTGGATTGCGATTATGAACATGTGGAAAGTGCCCGCTGGCAGGAGCAGTACAGTCAGGCAAAACTGATGAGTGTGGATTGGGGTCCCTGGTCTGCGACAACACTGATGTCAGAAGGAGCCATAAAAGTATGTGGAGCGGTGATTAGTTTTATCCTGTATGGAAGTATAATTGCATCTTTAAGCCCCTGGATGCTGCTTTTCATTATTCTTCTGTCAGTTCTGAATTTCGGCGCTTTACGTAAGGCGCAAAAGCATGAGGTGAAAACGCTCGCCAGCCGCAGCATTCTGCAGCGGAGCAGGGGATATATGAAGGATTATGCCTCTGATGTTACTTTTGGAAAAGATTTACGGTTATATGAAATGGGCGATTGGATCAGAGCTTGCTTTCGTAATTACAATGAAGCCCATTTCCGCCTGAGACAGGATGTGCAGCGTTATTATTATTTTGCGGCGCTGGTGGAGGCAGTGAGTTTGTTTTTCAGAGACGGGGCGGCTTATCTGTACTTTTTATGGCAGGCGGCTTCGGGTAATCTTACGCCTGGAGAATTTGTACTGGCATGCAGCGTGGTGGCTTCCTTTTCGGCTCTGGTCACACAGGTATCCGACAGCGTGGGGCAGATGGTCCAGGCGGTACCTCCGTTAAACAGGATGAGAAGTTACCTGGAAGCTGCAGACGAACCCGATCCGGATCCGGCGGCCATACCGCCGGAAGAAGGAACACCGGTTTCTATTACCTTTGAGGATGTAAGTTTTACTTACGAAGGCAGATATCAGGTATTGGATCATTTTAATCTGCAGATTGGAGAGGGAGAAAAAATAGCTCTGGTGGGAATAAACGGCGCCGGAAAAACGACTATTGTAAAGCTGCTGTGTGGTTTTTATAAGCCGGAGTCAGGAAGGATACTGATAAATAATACGGATATCAGGCATTTCAGGAAGAAGGATTTGTATCAAATGATTTCACCGGTTTTTCAGGAGGCCACGATACTGCCCTTTACGGTAGCACAGAATGTGTCACTTAATGAAAAAGAGATGGACATGGAGCGGATCAGGGAATGTCTGACAAAAACAGGGCTGTGGGAAGACATCAACCGGCTGCCGGAAAAAATGGAAACGATGATGATGAATCTGGAGGATGGAGGCGGAGTGTGCCTGTCAGGAGGGCAGCAGCAGAAGCTTCTGATGGCCAGGGCATTATATAAGGATGCGATGTTGCTGTTTTTTGACGAACCCACAGCCGCACTTGATCCCATTGCTGAAAGTGAGACTTATGAGTTGTTTCACAGCCTGGCAGGAAAGAAAACAGCAATTTATATTTCCCATAGGCTTGCCAGCACCCGTTTTTGTGATCGCGTGGTTTTGCTGGAAAAAGGCAGGGTAACAGCGAGCGGAAGTCATGAAGAACTTTTGGCTGGCTGTGTGGAATACGCCAAAATGTATCGCGTTCAGAGTCATTATTATAAGAAAGATGCGGAGGTGAATGCATGAGAAAGAGAGCGGATATGCTTCATCTTTTACGATGTCTCCGGGAGATTCAAAAGTGTGAGCCGTGGGCATTGCCAATGGCTTTCGTTCTGGCTCTGATGGAGGCGTTGATCCCATTGGGAGCACCTGTCCTTTCAGCAATATTTGTAGATGGCCTGGAACAGGGAGCTTCTTTTAAAAAACTGGCGTTAGCAGCGGTTGTCGGAGTTGTGATATTATTTATCATGAATGTTGTGAGGGGAAAAATGTTCCGCTGCGGCCTGCCCCATTCGGAATATTGTAATGATCTGATGGAATGGAAGTTTAACGACAAAAGCATGGATATGGATTATGCCCGGCTTGACAGCGCAGAGACAGCCGGACTGCGGGCAAGAATTCAGAATGACTACGACTGGGGCTGCGGCGCTTACTATATGATTCCGCAGTTCCAACGCTGCTGTGCCGGTGTTATCGGGATCATGGCCTCGGCCGCATTTCTGATTTTGGTTCTCTTTCAGGGCAGTTTTGGGAGAGATTGGTCAACGCTTCTGTTTTTCGGCTATGTATTTGCAGTTACCTTCTTTTCTGCTTCTGTCGAAAAAAGAACCTTTCAGGAAGAAGAAACGCTGAAAAGACAGTTTGATAAAACCAGCAGCAGGGCGAATTATCTGATGCGCGGAGGAATTACCTACAGGGAAGGTAAGGATATTCGTATATACAATGCCCAGCCGTTGATTAAAAGCGCTCTGCGTGAAGAAGAACGGGACAGGATGGTGGAAGGAGAGAGCAGTCTGGAGCAGCGGGCAGGCGCGCTGGACGGTGCGGCATCTGGCATCCTCATGGGAGGGGCTTATGTGTTTGTGGTTCTGCGTTCACTGCAGGGGGGTCTTTCAGCAGGGGCAGTGGTTCTTTTTGCTTCCAGTATATACCGTTTCTCCGAAAGTCTGAAAATACTCGCTAAAAGCCGTAGTGAAATCCTGATGAATGCAAGACGCATGGAGAGTACCTTTGCTTATCTTGATCTTCCCGGCCTGCTGGAGGGCGGATGCCTTCCCGCAGGTATGGAAGCGGGAAAAGGTGAGATTGAGTTCCGGGATGTATCCTTTACCTATCCCGGAGCAGGAAAACCCGCATTGTCCCATGTGTCCTTCCGCCTTCATCCTGGCGAAAAAACGGCAGTGGTAGGAATGAACGGCAGCGGAAAGACCACACTGGTAAAGCTGCTCTGCCGCCTGTACGATCCATCCGAAGGAAGCATCCTGCTGAATGGGACGGACATCAGGGAATATGAATATGAGGAATATATGCGGCTGTTTTCGGTAGTGTTTCAGGATTTCAAACTTCTGGCTCAGCCTTTGGGAGAAAATGTAGCTGCGGCACAGGAATATCAGCAGGAGAGGGTATGGGAATGCCTTAAGAAAGCAGGATTTGCCGCCCGCCTGGAGCGGATGAAGAAGGGACTTGCCACCAGTCTGTACCGGGATTTGGATGAAGAGGGTGTGGAGGTATCAGGTGGTGAAGCACAGAAGATTGCATTAGCCAGAGCGTTGTATAAAGATGCGCCGATAGTGGTTCTGGATGAACCTACTGCTGCTCTGGATCCTATATCAGAGCATGAAATATACAGCGGTTTCCATAGGCTGATTGGTGATAAAACCGCGGTTTTTATATCCCATCGCCTTTCTTCCTGCCGTTTTTGCGACTACATACTGGTTTTTCATGAAGGAGAACTTGTGCAGCGTGGAAATCATGAGGAACTACTGAAAGAGGATAAGGGTAAATATGCTGTCATGTGGCAGGCACAGGCCAGGTACTATGAGGAAGACGGACCGGACAGAAGTGCAGCGAACGGGGAAGCATAAAGATAACACTTCAGACAAGATTGAACTGTTATGTATGTTTTCTATCAAAAGGTAAAATAAACGATTGCCTCTGGCCTGTTTCCGTAATATAATCGAGAAAGAAAATTTTATAAAAAATGAAGAGGTGCCTGCCGGCCAAACCGCGCAGGATAATAGGGAAAAGGGTGCAAAGCCCTTGCGGTCCCGCCGCTGTAACGGAGGAGTCGTATCAGAGAATGCCACTGGGAAACCGGGAAGGACGGATACGATGAGGATACCGGAGCCAGAAGACCTGCCTTTCATGATGGGGAACATGGGAAGAGTGCTCCCCGCATCGGTTACGAGCGATGGCCGGGTGCGAAAAGCGGTCCTTTTCCAGGGGAAGATGACAGATCTGTTTTTTAAACCGGCTTTCGTATGCGTTATGCTGCGGGAGGCGGTATTTTTTTATGCAGGCACAAAAGGCCGTGAACAGCAACGGTTCCGGGACATGAAAAGGAGAAAGCATGAAACAGAAGAAAAAAACAGGGATATTGGCAGTCAGTTTCGGAACGAGCTATGAGGATTCCTGCCTGCATACCATAGGGGCGCTGGAGGAGGATTTTACGAGAGTGTTTCCTCATATGCCGGTAAAAAGGGCATTTACCAGCACAATTATCATGCGTATATGGAAGGAAAGAGGGGTGGAGATCCCCGATACCATGCAGGCGCTCGCGCAAATGGCAGAGGAAGGAATCGAGGAGGTTCTTATTCAGCCAACCCATCTTTTGGCCGGGGAGGAATACGAAAAGCTCTGTGCCCAGGCGGAAGGGTTCCGGGGACGGTTCAGACGGATGGAAATCGGTGTGCCGCTGCTTAACGATGAGGAGGATCTGCAAAGTGTTGCCGCTTTTTATGCCAACCATTTTCCAAGGGAAGAGGGTGAAGCCCTGGTGCTGATGGGACATGGATCCCGTCATGAAAACAACGCCGTATATGCCCGGCTTCAGGATATCTGGAACCGGATGGGCTGTACCGATGTATTCCTGGGGACTGTGGAGGCCAGCCCGGATCTGGAGGAGGTAACGACGCTGCTTCAAAAGAGCGGATACCGGAAGGTGGTAATGACGCCGCTCATGCTGGTTGCAGGGGATCATGCCCATACGGATATGGCAGGGAACGGATCGGACAGCTGGAAACACCTGCTGGAGTCACAAGGATTTCAGGTGCGGTGTGTGGTGAAGGGAATGGGGGAATATCCGGAAATTCGCAGTTTGTATACCCGTCATTTGCAAAAGCTGGAGGAAAAAAATACAGGTGTACTTTACGGTGTCAGTGTGGGTCCGGGCGATCCGGAACTGATTACACTCAAGGCGGTGCGCCTGATAAAGGAGTGCCCCGTACTTGCAGTGCCCCGTACACGGGGAGAGAATACACTCGCCCTTTCCATTGCCATGCAGACCGCCGATATCCGGGGAAAAGAAATCGTTTATACGGATTTTCCCATGACCAGAGATAAGGAGGTCCTTGCAGGAAATTATGAGAGAATAGCAGGGCTGGTTGCGGAATATCTGGAACAGGGGAAAAACGTGGCCATGCTTACCATCGGGGATATTTCTATTTATTCCACATTTTCCTATGTGGGGGAACGGGTGGCGCAGGCCGGTTACCCGGTAAGGATATGCGCCGGCGTTCCCTGTTTCTGTGATATTGCCGCCAAAACCGGGAAACCCCTTGTTTCCGGTTCCCAGGCCCTGATGGTGATACCCGCAGGAAAAGAGGAACTGGAACCATATATGGCCCTGGAGGGTACCAAGGTATTGATGAAAAGCGGAGGAAAGCTGGGGAAGCTGCAACAGTACCTTGCCGAAAAAGGACTGGAGGACAGGGCGCTCATCGCAGTAAACTGCGGGCTGCCGGGAGAACATTTTCTGTCTGCGTCGCAGGAAATACCGGAGGGAAACAGTTATTTTACCACGGTTGTGGTAAGATAGACCGCAAAAGAACTGTTGTGAAATAACCGGCGTACTTTGCTGGCCTAAACCTTCGGCAGCGCCCTGCACAAGTTATCTTACGACAGTACCTGAGAGGAGAGACGGTTTTGCTGGAAAAGTATGTATATAAAAACCAGAAACGATTGCGCTACGGCTACACGACCGGATCCTGTGCCGCCGCAGCAGCGAAAGCCGCCGTACAGATGCTGCTGGGCGAAGGAAGGACGGAAGCCGTGGAATTGGACACCCCTTCCGGGCTGACGCTTATTCTGGATGTGGAGGATATCCGGGAAGAAGGGGGAAGGATCTGCTGCGCCGTCCGGAAGGACAGCGGGGATGATCCGGATGTGACCAATGGGATTCTTATTTATGCCTCCGCGGAAAAAACGGAGAACGGGATAAGGATAGACGGCGGGGAGGGCGTGGGAAGAGTTACCCGGCCAGGCCTGGATCAGCCGGTGGGAGAAGCGGCGATTAATTCAGTGCCGCGCAGGATGATAACCGAAGCCGTGGAGGCGGTTTGTTCCGCCAGGGGGTATGCGGAAGGGATTCTTGTGATCATTTCCATCCCGGAGGGTATATCTCTTGCCGGCCGGACGTTCAACCCCCGTCTGGGTATTGAAGGCGGGATATCTGTCCTGGGCACCACGGGAATCGTGGAGCCTATGAGCGAAGCGGCCCTTCTTGATACGATAGAAGTGGAAATGAAACAGGCGGCCGCCGCAGGCAGAAAAAGAATCCTTCTCACACCCGGAAACTACGGCATGGATTTTCTGCGGGATTCCCTGGAAATCGATCCGCAGAAAAGTGTAAAGTGCAGCAACTACATAGGAGAATCCCTGGATAAAGCAATTGAAATGGGATTCGAAGCCCTTCTTTTAGTGGGGCATATCGGAAAGCTGGTGAAGCTGGGAGCCGGTGTAATGAATACCCATTCCCGCTGGGCGGATGCCCGCCTGGAGACGCTGGCGGCCAGTCTGATTCTGGCCGGCGGGGATGCCGGGACCGCGGCAAAGCTGCTGGGGGCCAATACAACAGAGGATGCGCTGGATATAGTAATCAGCTGCGGCTGGCTGGAAAAGACCATGGCTGTACTCATGGAAAAAATAGCTTACCATCTGGAACACAGAGCCGGTGGAAAGCTTCAGGCCGAGGTGGTTGTATTTTCCAACCGATACGGGATTCTTGGAAAAACAAAGGGCGCGGATGCCCTTTTAGAACAAATAGGAGAATAGACATGGTTCATTTTGTAGGAGCAGGACCGGGAGCGCCGGATCTGATTACGGTCAGAGGGCTGGAACTTCTGAAACAGGCGGATATCATTATTTATGCAGGTTCTCTGGTAAACAAAGAGCTGCTTGCATCGGCTTCGTCCCATTGCCGGATATACAACAGCGCGCTGATGACGCTGGAAGAGGTGATAGACGTGATGGTGCAGGGAGAAACGGATAAGAAAAAAACAGTCCGTCTCCATACAGGGGATCCCTGTCTGTATGGGGCGATCCGGGAACAGATGGATCGGCTGGAGGAGAGGGGGATTTCTTATGAGGTATGTCCCGGTGTCAGCAGCTTTTGCGGTGCGGCGGCATCCCTGCAGGCGGAATATACCCTGCCCGGGGTTTCCCAGACCGTAATTATTACCAGGATGGAAGGAAGGACACCCGTGCCGGAAAACGAACAGCTTAAGGATCTGGCGGCGCATAAGAGCACGCTGGTTCTGTTCCTGAGCACGGGCCTTCTGCCCCAGGTGCGGGAAGAACTGCTGGCAGGAGGCCTGGATCCGGATACTCCCTGCGCCGTCTGTTATAAAGTCACCTGGGAGGATGAAAAAATCATCCGGGGGACGCTGGAGGAACTTCCCGGACTGGCAGAGCGTGCCGGAATCCGTAAAACAGCCTTGATCGTTGTCGGGAAGGTGCTGGGGAACGACTATGAATTGTCCAGGCTGTATGCGGCTGATTTTACGACGGAATTCCGCCGGGGAAGAGAGGATGGAAATCAAAGATGAAAGCGGCAGTGATTTCCTTCACTGAAAAAGGCGGCAGATGGAACCGGGAGATTACCGGCAGACTCCGGGCGGAGGAGGCAGACAGCACCGGATACGGCTTTTATAAATACGCAGGAGAGGGGCTGACCCCTTTTACCCATGTGAAAGATCTGACGGAGGGGCTTTTTGCTTCCTGCGACCTTCTCCTTTTTATTGGAGCAACAGGAATTGCGCTGCGTGCGGTTGCTCCTTTTCTTCGGGGAAAAACGAAGGATCCGGCAGTCCTGGTGATGGATGAATGCGGCCTTCATGTCATTTCCCTGCTGTCGGGCCACCTGGGCGGGGCGAATGAATGGTGCAGACGGATCGCGCTTCTCACGGGCGCGGAACCGGTTATCACCACGGCGACGGATTTAAACGGGGTGTTCGCCGTAGATGTGTTTGCCAGAGAAAACGGATTGGCTGTGCGGAACCCGGAAGCTGTCCGTGAGGTGTCCGGGAGGCTCCTTAACAGGGAAGCAGTGGGGTTTTACAGCGACATCCCATGGGAAGGGGAGCTTCCGCCCCTGCTGGTTCCGGTGACGGACAGGGAAACAGGGGCGGATGAGGCACGGCGGCCGGTATGCGGGATTGTGATATCGGCGGAAGGGGACCGGCAGGTATTCCCTCTGTCCTGTTTTCTCGTCCCCAGGGATCTGACGGTGGGAATCGGCTGCAGGAAAGGCATATCCAGGGAAGAAATTACCCGTTGCCTTACCCGCATCCTGGAAGAAAAAGGGCTTTGGGAAGGAAGAATTGCCCGTTTTACGTCCGTCAGCCTGAAAAGTGCGGAAACGGGAATCCAGGAAGAGGCATTGGCAAGGAGAGTGCCTTTTCTTACCTTCACACCCCGGGAACTGGAACAGGTACCCGGTTCTTTCCATGGTTCGTCCTTTGTGGAACAGACCGTGGGGGTGGATAATGTATGCGAACGGGCCGCTGTTCTAGGGAGCGGTTCAGGAGAACTGCTTGTGGAAAAGCAGGCGGGCGGCGGTATTACCATCGCCGTCGCCAGACAGAGCGCTTCGGCATTCCGCGTGTTGTTCCGGCCATATGCGAAGGAAGATACAAAGAACGGGACAGCCGGAACAGTTACCTAAAAAGAGAGGACAAAAGAATGTTATATATAGTAGGATTTGGCCCGGGCAGCTATGAACAGATGACCGTGGAAGCGGACCGGGCGCTGCAGGGAAGTGATTTGATTATCGGATATACCACCTATGTGGACATCATCCGTCCCTGGTTCCCGGAAAAGGAATTCCTGGTGACGCCTATGAAGCAGGAAAAAGAACGGTGTCTTATAGCCATAGAGGAAGAAAAAAAGGGTAAAAAAGTGGCCCTTGTGTGCAGCGGCGACAGCGGGATTTACGGCATGGCGAGCCTGGTGTATGAACTGGCGGCACAGGAGGAGGGCCTCACGGAACGCATCCATGTCATTGCGGGTGTGACGGCGGCCGCCAGCGGCGGCGCTTTGCTGGGAGCACCTCTTTCCCATGATTTCCTTACGATAAGCCTGAGCGATCTGCTTACCCCCATGGAAGTTATCCGGGAACGGATCCGCTGCGGTGCAAAAAGCGATACGGTTCTCTGCATTTATAATCCCTCCAGCCGGAAGCGGGGCGATTATCTGCAGACGGCCTGTGATATCGTTCTGGAATGGCGCTCCCCCCGTACGGTGTGCGGCTATGTACGCAACATCGGAAGGGTTGGGGAAGAGGCGGTGGTGACAACGCTGGAGGAACTGCGTAACACGCAGGTGGATATGTTTACTACGGTTTTTATCGGAAACAGCCATACCAGGAATATCCATGGAAAAATGGTAACCCCCAGGGGATACCGGCTTGAAGAAGCAAAGGAGTGAACAGAAAATCCAGATGAAACAGAAAGTGATGTTGTTTGCCGGGACCACGGAAGGAAGGCTGCTGTATGAATTCCTGGAAGAAAGAGGAATTGATGCCGGCGTTTATGTCACCACAGCCTATGGGGAGCAGATCCTGTCCCATGAAAAACAACGGCTGCCACGCACAGCGAGCCAGCCTTATGTTCAACAACGGCTGCCATACCCTGCCAGGGAACCGGACAGCGCCGTCCATATCCATACAGGGTGCCTTGACCGGGAAGGGATGGAAGAGCAAATGAAGCAATATGCCCCCACGCTGGTGATTGATGCCACACATCCGTATGCGGACGCGGCAACGGCAAATATCAGGGAGGCCAGCGGCACCTTACATATCCCTTATATCCGTGTCCTGCGCGCATCCTGCCGGGACAGGAATGAGCAGCTTATGCCGGAGGGGCTGACGGAGGTGGTGGATATCCGTGCCGCCGCTGCCAGGCTTGAACATACCTGCGGAAACATTTTGGTGACTACAGGCAGCAAGGAGCTGCAGGAGTTGTGCGGCCTCACCGGCTTTTCGGAACGTATTTATGCCAGGATACTGCCGATTCCCGCAATGCTGGAAAAATGCCGCAAGCTGGGTCTTACCGGCAGGCATATCATCTGTATGCAGGGGCCTTTTTCCGAGGAAATGAATTATGCCATGCTCCGGGAGGTGGATGCAGCATTTCTGCTCACCAAGGAATCGGGGACGGCGGGCGGCTATCCGGAGAAGCTGGCGGCGGCAAAACGTGCCAATGCGGCGGTGGTGGTTATCAGACGGCCGGAAGCCGGGGATGGATATTCGGTGGAACAGGTAAAGGGGATCCTGCTTGCAAAGGATGGAAACGATCATGGATAAACAGAAAATAAGTATTATAGGGATTGGAATGGGCGATCCCGGAACTATGACCGGTAACGGGAAAGAATTGCTTTCCCGGGCCGGTCTGGTGGCAGGGGCAGGCCGTATGTTGGCTTCCTGCGGCCTGCAGGAGGGAAGCACTCCGGAACGGATCGTATGCAGGGCCTATGAGCCGGAGAAAATCTGCGCGGCGATCAGAGAAAGCGGGAAAGAAGAGGCAGCGGTGCTTATGTCCGGGGATACCGGCTTTTACAGCGGTACCAAAAAGCTGCTGGAAGCGTTGGAAGAGTACCGGGAGGAGATGAAAGACCGGTGTCTTGTATGTATCCATGTGGAGCCGGGGATATCTTCCCTTTCTTATTTCGCATCCAGACTCCGGCTTTCCTGGGACGATGCGGTCGTCCTGAGCTTTCACGGAAGGAAGGATAACCTTCTTGCCGCCGTCAGGCGGAACCGGAAGACATTCCTGCTTACCGGCGGACAGACGGAGGAAATCTGCAGGGAACTGACCGAAGGAGGGCTGGGTAAAGTTACGGTTTATGCGGGCAGCCGCCTTTCCTATCCGGAGGAACGCATTGTCAAATGTCCGGCCGGGGAGTGGCAGGCCTCCGGTTTTCCCGCGGAAACGGACGGACTCACTGTCCTTCTTATCCGGAATGAACAGGCGGGGAATTCCTATATGACAGGGATCCCGGAGGAATGCTTTATCCGCGGACAGGTTCCCATGACGAAAAGCGAGGTCAGGGCGGTTATCCTGAGCAAGCTGGCGGTACGGGAAGAGGATGTGGCCTATGATATCGGCGCAGGAACCGGATCCGTATCCGTGGAACTGGCTCTTGCAGCAGGAAAAGGACAGGTTTTTGCTGTGGAATGTGAGCCGGAAGGGATTGGCCTGATCCGGCAGAACGCCAGGAAATTCGGGTGCCATAATCTGACGGTGGTGGAGGGGATGGCACCGGAGGCACTGGCCGGGCTGCCGGCGCCGGATGTGGTATTTATCGGAGGGACAAAAGGCAGGCTTGAACAGATACTGGAAGCGATTCCGTGCAAGGGAGGCTCCGTCCGTATCTGTATCAGCGCGGTTACTATGGAAACGGCGGCGGAGGCTTTACGTTGTATGCAGGAGAAAAAGCTGCAGAATGTGGATGGCTGCCAGATTGGAATTACCAGGCTGCGCCCGGTGGGAGGTCTGCATATGCTGCAGGCGCAGAATCCGATTTTTCTTCTGTGGGGGGATATGACAGGATGAGAGAGGCGGCTGACAGAACGGAAAGAAACATGGCGGCAGCGCCCCGGATCCTCATTGCGGGCACCGGCAGCGGATGCGGGAAAACAACTTTGACCTGCGGCATTTTATATGGCCTTGCCAGACAGGGATACAGACCGGCCGCCTTTAAATGCGGGCCGGATTATATTGATTCTATGTTCCACAGCCGTGTGCTGGGAATGGAGACCGGGAATCTGGACAGCTTTTTCACCGATGAACAGACGCTCCGGGCCCTGCTTGCCGGAAAACATGCCGGGAACCGCGGGGAAAGCCATACCCGCAGGGGTGCCGGAACGGACGGCGTACGGAGAGATATCCGCGTGATCGAAGGCGTAATGGGGTATTATGACGGCATGGGGTTTTCGGAAAAAGGCAGCGCGAGTGAAATCGCGGCTTTGACAGAAACGCCGGTCATCCTCACGGTAAATGCGAGGGGGATGAGCCGCTCCGTGCTGGCGGTGCTGAAAGGATTTTTGGAGAGCCAGAGCCGGCCCGGGATCAAAGGCGTTATTTTTAACCAGCTGTCCCCCATGCTTTATCCGGCTGTGTGCCGGGAGGCAGAGGCGCTTGGCGTGCGGGTGCTGGGATATGTGCCGCGTTTGCCGGAGGCGGCTTTTGAAAGCCGGAAGCTGGGGCTGGTTATGCCCGGGGAAATCGAAGGGTTCCGGGAGAAGCTTGCCCTTTTGTATGACAGCCTGAAGGATACGCTGGATTGGGCCGGATTGTGGGAGCTTGCGGAAAGTGCCCCGCCCCTTCCCGGTTTCCCGGAGGAAAGGACAAGCCCTCCTTTCTCCGGTGTGAAGATTGGAGTGGCGAAGGACGAAGCCTTTTGCTTTTTATACCAAGACAACATGGATTTTTTAAGACGCCTGGGGTGTGAAATTGCTTACTTCAGCCCGCTTCGCGGGGAATCGCTGCCGGAGGGAGCGGATGCGCTGATACTGAACGGCGGTTATCCGGAGCTGTACGCGGACAGGCTGGAACAAAACCTTCCCATGCGCAGAGCGGTAAAAAAAGCGGTGGAAAACGGAATGCCTGTCATTGCGGAGTGCGGAGGCTTTATGTACCTGCATCAGCGGCTTCAGGATGACAGGGGACAGTATCATGAAATGGCAGGGGTATTGCAGGGAGACTGCTACCGCACGCCCCGGCTGTCCCGTTTCGGATATATTACGATGAAAGCAAAAAAAGATAATCTGCTGTGCCGGGCCGGCGAAGCATTGAAAGCCCATGAATTCCACTATTACGACAGTACCTTTCCGGGGGATGCCTTTACGGTGGAAAAAGGAGGGGGCCGGCCCGGCTGGACGGCAGGTGTGGCGGATAATACGATGTATGCGGGATTCCCCCATCTTTATTTTTATGGGAATCCGGAAGCGGCATACGCATTTGTGGAGGCGGCAGAAAAGTATGGAAAACGAAGAAAATTCGATGCAGTACCTGGAGACATGCGGGAAGCGGATTCAGGGGCTTGACCGGCGGGCCGGGAAAGCCGGTGAGCGGCATTGGAACAAGATTGCAAAGCCGCTGCATGGGCTGGGACTGCTGGAGGATGCGCTGGTGCAGATTGCAGCGATCCAGGGAACGGAGGATATTTCCCTGGAAAAAAAGGCAGTGATTGTCATGTGTGCGGATAACGGGATCATCGAAGAGGGGATATCCCAGAGCGGATATGAAGTCACGACGGTGGTAACCGGTAATATCGCCAAAGGTCTTGCCAGTGTCAACCGGATGGCCTCTTGTGCCGGAGCGGATGTATTTCCGGTGGATGTGGGAATGAAGGAGGATTTGCAGCTGCCGGGCCTTCTGGTAAAAAAGACCAGGAACGGAACCTGTAATTTCTTAAAAGAACCGGCCATGGAGGACAGGGATATGCTTGCGGCGCTGCAGGCCGGCGTGGAAATGGTCGAAAAGCTGGCCTCCGAAGGCTACAGGCTTCTGGCTCTGGGGGAAATGGGGATCGGGAACACCACGACCAGCAGCGCTCTAGCCTCCGTAATGCTGGGGGTACCTGCCGAAAAGGTGACAGGGCCGGGCGCAGGTCTGGATAAGGAAGGCGTGCGGCACAAGACGGAGGTGATTGACCGGGCGATCGCCGCGTGGCGGCTGGAAAGCGCCGGCCCGCTTCAGGAAGGCGGGGAACAGGTAAGGGAAACGCAGAGAAGGGAAACCCTTCGTGCCCTGCGTACGGTGGGAGGTCTGGATCTGTGTGCACTGACGGGAGCATGTATCGGAGGCGCCGTGTTCCGTGTCCCTGTTGTGCTGGACGGCCTGATTACCGCGGTGGCGGCGCTGGCAGCCTGCCGGCTGCTTCCCGGTGTGCGGGACTTCCTTTTGCCCTCCCATCTGGGAAAAGAGCCGGCCATGGCGGCTATCTATGAGGAACTTAAGGCTGTACCCGTCATTCATGCCCGCCTGGCTTTGGGAGAAGGAACCGGCGCGGTGGCCCTTTTTCCTCTTCTTGACATGGCCTGCCAGGTCTACCGGGAGAATGCCACCTTCGGGGATTTGGAGATGGATGCCTATGAAGATTACGGCACACAGGAGGTTCCGGTATGCTGATGGTGATCACGGGAGGCAGCGGCAGCGGTAAATCGGCCTTTGCGGAAGAAAAGGCGGTAATGCTTGCCGCGGGAGGCCCTTTGGCGTATCTTGCCACCATGCAGGTCTATGGAGAAGAGGGCAGGCGGAAGGTGGAGCGCCACAGGCAGCTGCGTGACGGAAAGGGCTTTGTCACAATAGAACGTACCGCCCGGGTGGATTTGGCGGAACCGGGGGCAGAGGCAACGGTTCTCCTGGAATGCATGACTAACCTGGCGGCCAATGAGCTGTTTTCCGCAGAAGAGGAGCCGGCGGGAGATAAGACGGGGCAGGACGCGGGCTGCCCGGAGGCGGCGGAAAGGCGGATTCTGGAAACGGTGGATCGCCTGTATGCCAAATGCCGGAACCTGGTAATTGTGACCGGAGAAGTGGCTTCCGACGGTATTTCCTATGAGGAAGGTACGGAAAACTATATCCGTCTGCTGGAACGGGTTAACTGCGGCCTTTGCCGTAAGGCGGACGCAGCCTATGAAGTAGTGTACGGGATTCCGGTGTGCCTGAAAGGAAAGGAGAGCTTATGAGAGTACTGTTCGCGTCCTTTTGTATCGCCTTTTCCATGTATTCCAAAATCCCCATGCCAAGAGTGGATTGGACGGAGGAAAACAGGAAATATGCCATATGCTTTTTCCCATTGGTCGGTTTGGTAACAGGAGGGCTTTGTTATGCCTGGTATCTGCTGTGCGGACATCTGAAAGCCGGGGATTTCCTGTTTGCGGCAGGTATGGCGGCCATTCCGCTGTTCCTGACAGGGGGGATCCATGTGGACGGTTTTATGGATACCATGGATGCGCTGCATTCGTATCTTCCCCGGGAGGAGAAGCTGCGCATACTGAAGGACTCCCATATCGGGGCTTTTTCCGTCATCTGCCTGCTGGGCTATTACCTGACCTATCTGGGATTCCTTTCCCAAATGGGTTCCTTTACCGGGAGTTATCGCAGGCAGGCGGTTCTGTGCTTCTGCCTGGGGTTCCTGCTCTCCCGTGTTTTGAGCGGCCTGAGTATTGTGTATATGCCCGGAGCTAAAAAAGAAGGGCTTTTATATGCCTTTTCATCAACCGCCCATAAAAGGTACGTGAGGCTTGTCCTGTTTGGCCTGCTTGGCGCAGGGATCCTGGGGATGCTTTTTGTCTCTCCTTTGGCAGGGGGGCTGACCGTTGTAGGAAATCTGATGGTTTATGGCTGGTATGGACATTGCTCCAAAAAGGAGTTTGGGGGGATAACCGGGGATCTGGCAGGGTGGTTTTTGCTGTGTGCCGAGTGGGTGAGCGCTGTGGTCCCGGTTGTGGTCGGACTGTTCCTGGGATGAGGCGTCCGTTTTCCCTTTATCCGGGTATATGATAAATAGTAGTAACGGTCCGTACGGGCGGCGTATTTATTGTGCGGACCATTAAAACGCAGGGAAAGAAGAAGCATGAAAGGAAGACAGGCATGGAGGTTTATATTGGCGGCAGGGCACAGGGAAAGCTGGAATATGTGAGGGCAAAGTATCCGGAAAAAGATCGGATTGTTTCCGGCGGGGATGCCGGAATAGAAGATTGTCTGGAGGCGGATGTGATAGATCATTTCCATTTATTTATCAGAAGGTACGGGGAGGACAGGGAGGCGGCCCGGGCGGCTGTGGAACGGATTATGGAGGCAAATCCGGGTGTGATTATTGTATGTGACGAGATTGGATGCGGAATCGTTCCGATGGAGCGGGCGGAACGGGAATACCGGGAGCTGGTGGGGCGGATTATGTGCAGGGTTGTGAGCCGTGCGGATCGGGTGGAGCGGCTTGTGTGCGGGCTTGCGCAGCGTCTTAAGCCGGCAGGAAATGAAACGTGCAGCCGTTCGGATCTGTCTGAACAGCTGCACGTTCCGGGGAGGAAATAGTATGGTTTGGCGGCTGATACTGATCCGGCATGGGATGACGGAAGGAAATCGGGAAAAGAGGTACATCGGCACAACGGATGAGGCTCTGTGTGAGGAGGGGCGGCGTGTGCTGGAAAAAAGGAAGGCGGCAGGAGAATATCCGGAAGCGGATGTGGTGTTTGCCAGTCCGATGAGACGGTGCCTGGAAACGGCGGAACTTCTGTATCCGGGACAGGAGCCGGTGGTGATAGAAAATTTCCGGGAATGCGATTTCGGATTGTTTGAAGGGAAGAATTACCGGGAACTGACGGGAAATCCTTTGTATCAGGCCTGGATTGACAGCGGGGGGGAGCTTGCATTCCCGCAGGGAGAAAGCCGGAAGCTTTTTCAGGACAGGTGTGCCGGAGGGCTTAAGGAGCTGGCGGCTGTGTGCAGGAGTTGGAAGGCACCCGGGAAGGGGAGGGGAACAGAAACAACGGATGCCGCGTTCTGCGGGCCATCCTTATGTTCAACAACGGCAGCCGTTGTTGTCCATGGGGGGACAATTATGGCATTGCTGGATCGGTTTGGCCCGGAAGGCTGCGGGTATTATTCCTATCAGTGCGGAAGCGGAGAGGGGTATTGCTGTCTGGCGGAAGGGTTTGCCGGGGAGAATGAAAAAGGAGGGATTGCGCTTTCATGTATACATCCATTAGTATTTTCGCAGGATTTATCTTAGATTTGCTGTTTGGGGATCCTTATTGGATGCCGCATCCCGTCCGTGCCATGGGGAAAGGGATTCAGGTACTGGAAAAAAAGCTCCGCCGCCCTGAAAGCGCTCCGGAGGCGCAGGTGAGAGCCGGAGCGCTGCTTGTGGCGGTTATGGTGCTTTGCTGCACCATTTTTCCTGCGCTTCTGCTATGGCTGGCATATTGGCTGCATCCGGCGGCGGGTCTTGTGCTGGAGACTTTTATGTGCTATCAGATCATGGCGACAAAATGTCTGAAGGTGGAGAGCATGAAAGTTTGCCGTGCGCTGCGGGAAGGGAATGTGGAAAAAGCCAGGGAGGCGGTTTCCATGATCGTGGGCAGGGATACGGCTGTGCTGTCCGCGGAAGGGATTACCAGGGCGGCGGTGGAAACCGTGGCGGAAAATACCTCGGACGGCAGTATTGCCCCTCTTCTGTATATGCTCCTGGGAGGACCGGCCGCCGGATTTGCTTATAAGGCGGTGAATACGATGGACTCCATGCTGGGGTATAAGAATGAAAAATATCTGTATTTCGGAAGGGCGGCGGCCCGTCTGGATGATGTGGTAAACTTTATCCCGTCCCGTCTGGCAGCTTTACTCATGATTGCGGCGGCCTGGCTGTGCGGGCTGGATGGAAAAGGAGCCTTTTGCATCTGGCGCAGGGATCGGTTTAAGCATGCCAGTCCTAATTCCGCACAGACGGAGGCAGTTTGTGCGGGAGCATTGGGGATTGCGCTGGCAGGAGACGCGGTTTATTTCGGAAAAGTGGTAAAAAAACCTTTTATCGGGGAGGAAAACCGGCCCGTGGAACCCGAGGATATCGCCAGGGCAAACAGGCTTTTATATGTTTCTGCGGCTGTTTTGTGCGCAGGGGGGCTGCTGCTTCGGTGGCTGTTGTAAACGGAAGGAAATATGTCAGCGGGTCGGCATGGATTTTTGCCAATAATTGCGAGGTGCCGGACCGTTACAAGGATTAGGACGGGAGAAAAAAACATGGATTTATTTGAACATGGGGGCAGGGGCGGCAGGAATATATGCTATGATTTTTCGGCAAATATCAATCCGCTGGGTATGCCCGCAGGTGTGCTTGCAGCGCTGAAGGACAGCCTGTGCCAGGCTGTGGGGTATCCGGAGGCGGACAGTCTGTCTTTGCGGGAGGCGATTGCCGGGGACTGGGAGACGAAGGCGGAGAATGTTGTGTGCACAAACGGGGCCTCTGAATTGATCTATGCGGCAGTACGGGCTTTGCAGCCGGCGGCAGGGCTGCTTCCTTCCCCCACCTTTTCGGAGTACGAACGGGCATTTTTGTCCGCCGGATGTCCGGTCAGATATTATCCATTACAGAGGGATAACGGATTCCGGGCAGACGAAGGGTTTCTGGCTTTTCTGGAGAAGCAGGAGGCGGGGAGTCTGTTGTTTCTCTGCAATCCCAATAATCCGACGGGAAGCTGTACGGAGCCTTCGCTCATGGAACGGATTGTTAAGCTGACGGCGCAAAAAGGGATCTGGCTGGCTGTGGATGAGGCGTTTCTTGCTTTTTCCGGAGAATACAGGCAGCGGAGTATGAGGCGGTATTTCCGGGATTACGAAAACCTTCTGATCCTGAATGCTTTTACTAAGCTGTACGCCATGCCGGGCCTCCGGCTGGGATATGGGATATGCGGAAACCGGGAGGTGATCCGGCGTATCCTTCTTCAGCTTCCTGCCTGGAATGTTTCCGTTCCGGCCCAGGCGGCGGGCCTTGCGGCTTTGAAGGAAAAAGCATATGTGGAAGAAACGGTGGCTTATATAGCCCGGGAGCAGGCGTTTCTTAGGAAAGGGCTTGCAAAAGTACCGGGGCTGGTATACCGGGTCTATCCCCCCATGGCGAATTATATTTTTCTGGAAGGAGCGCCCGGACTGGACAGGCTGCTTGCAGATAAGGGGATAGCGATCCGAAGCTGTGAGAATTACAGGCAGCTGCGGACAGGGGATTACAGAATCGCGGTACGCGGCAGAACAGAAAACGAAGCGCTGCTGCGGGCGCTTATGGAGGAGGAAGCAGCATGGCAAAAAATCTGATGATCCAGGGGACGATGTCCAATGCTGGAAAAAGTATACTGACGGCAGGTATCCTGCGGGTGCTGCGGCAGGACGGTTATCGTGTGGCCCCGTTTAAGTCCCAGAATATGGCATTAAATTCTTATATTACCAGGGATGGGCTGGAAATGGGGCGGGCCCAGGTAATGCAGGCGGAGGCGGCGGGCATAGAGCCGAACGTCTGGATGAACCCTGTTTTACTGAAGCCTAACAGCGATATGGGATCCCAGGTGATTGTCAATGGTGAAGTGTTCGGAAACCGGGAGGCGCGGGATTATTTCCGCATGAAAAAAAGTCTGATCCCTTCTATTATGAAAGCCTACGGCGAATTGGACAGCCGGTATGATATCATCGTTATCGAAGGGGCGGGAAGCCCGGCGGAAATCAATCTGAAGGAAAATGATATTGTGAATATGGGGCTTGCCGCGCTTGTGGACGCGCCGGTGCTGTTGGTGGGTGATATTGACAGAGGCGGCGTATTTGCGCAGCTGCTCGGGACGATATGGCTGCTGGAAGAGGAAGAACGGGCCAGAGTGAAGGGACTGGTTATCAATAAATTCCGGGGGGATAAATCCATTCTGGATCCGGGCCTTAAGCAGCTGTATGACAAATGCGGAATCCCGGTTACCGGCGTCATCCCTTATGTCAGGCTGGATATTGATGAGGAAGACAGCCTCTCGGAAAAGCTGGAGCGGCATACGGCGGCCGGCCGGATAGACGCAGCGGTAATCCGGGTGCCGCATATATCCAATTTTACGGATTTCGGTATGCTGGAGGGCTGTGAAGAGGTTTCGGTCCGATATGTGAGGACGGCAGGGGAACTGGGAAATCCGGATTTACTGCTGCTTCCCGGGAGCAAAAATACGATGGCAGATCTGCTGTGGATGAGGGAAAACGGCCTGGAAGCCAGGATACAGAAGCTGGCCGGGGCCGGCTGCCGTATTATGGGGATCTGCGGAGGTTATCAGATGCTGGGGAACCGGCTGGAGGATCCGGACGGCGTGGAGCATGGCGGACAGATGGCCGGCCTTGGGCTTCTGCCTGTGGTGACCCGGTTCCGGGGAAGCAAGCACCGCACCAGAGTGGAAGGAAAGGTGAAAAAGCTTTCCGGCGTTTTTGAAGAGATGAGCGGCGCAGACGCGGAAGGGTATGAAATCCATATGGGGGAAACCACGGCGGACGGGTGCTGCGATTGTTTTGCCGACGTAACGGACTGTGTGACGGGGCAGCGATATGCCGATGGATGCGTAAAAAATAATGTATGCGGAACCTATATCCATGGTATCCTGGATTCCCCCGGCCTCCTGCAGGGACTGCTAACGCCCCTCTACCGGGAAAAAGGAATACAGCCCGGGGGGTACAGGGATTTACAGGCCTATAAACAGGAACAGTACGACCGGCTGGCAGAAGTGATACGGACACATCTCGATATGGATGCTGTGTACCGGATCATTGACCGCGCCTGAAGGGCGGGCAGGAAAGAATAAGGAAGGGTAACGGTTTGAAACAAAACGGTTTACCGGAAAGGGATGCTGAAATGAATCTGGAACAATATACGCCCGGTGAGATAGAGAAAAGAAGTTTCGCCATCATAGAAGAAGAACTGGGTAGGGAGCTGGATCCGGTGCAAAAGCCTATCATAAAACGGGTCATCCACACCACAGCGGATTTCAGTTATGCGGACACACTTTTCTTTTCGGAAGGTGCGGTGGAAGTAGGGCTGGACGCCCTTCGCAGCGGAGCCTCCATCGTTACGGATACCAATATGGGAAAAGCGGGAATCAACAAGAAAAAACTGGAGCAGCTGGGAGGCGGCGTCCATTGCTTCATGGCGGATGCGGATGTGGCGGAGCAGGCGTCCCGGCGGGAGATCACAAGAGCCGCAGTGAGCATGGAGAAGGCTGCTTCCATGCAGGAGGACTTTATTTTTGCCATCGGAAATGCGCCCACGGCGCTTATCCGCCTGTATGAGCTGATCCGGGAGGGAAGGATCCGTCCCCGACTGATTATCGGCGTTCCGGTGGGGTTTGTTAATGTGGTGGAGGCCAAGGAGCTGATTCTTACGGCGGGAGTGCCTGTTATTGTGGCGAGGGGCCGTAAAGGGGGAAGCAATGTAGCGGCGGCGATTTGCAATGCTTTGTTGTATCAGCTGTAAGGTTCCTTCCGGGAAAACAGGCAGGCAAACCACAGGGCGGTATAAGGGGCCGTGAATAATAACAGAATATTGCGCCGGGAGGAAGAAAAAAAGTTGACATGCAAGTATTACGGCTGTAGGATATAAAAAGATTGGAAGAGCAGGAACCGTGACAGTTCCTGCTTGTCTGAACGTTTACCGATTAAGGGAGGTACTTGTTATGTCCGCGAGACGAAGACGCAGGAGAAGAGGGCGGAGAAGCCGGGGATATGGGAGAAGGCTGCTGTTGGCGGCAGTATTGGTACTTGTGGTTGCCGGGCTTGGTGTTCTGGGGTATCTGGGAGTGAAAAAAATTCTGCCGGCAGCAGGGGATAAGCCGGCGGAGCCGAGGACTCCCGAGGAACTGCTGGTTTATTATATGGCGGGGATCGAAACGGAAAGCTATGAAGAGATGTATGGAATGCTGGATGAGCAAAGCCGTGGGGCGATTTCCCCTGAGGCTTTTGTAGAACGTAACCGGAACATATATGAAGGGATTGAGGCTTCGGGAGTGCAGGTGGAAATCACGGAGACACAGGAAAGCGGCAGCCAGGCGGTGACAGTTTCCTATGAAACCAGGATGGATACGGCGGCGGGAGAGATATCGTTTTCCAATAAGGCCGTATTTCTGAAGAATAAACTGGAAAAAGAGGAAGAAGGATATCCGTATGTGCTTGTTTGGGATGACGGTTTGATTTTTCCCGATCTGACGGCGACAGATAAAGTCAAGGTAACCAGGGAAGAGGCTGCAAGAGGAGAGATCGTGGACCGGAACGGTAAGCTTCTGGCAGGAAAAGGTACCGGTTCCTCGGTAGGGCTTGTTCCCGGCAGGATGGAAACAGCGGAAGAAGCCGACGGGGCAGGGGAAGAAGCGGCGGAAACCGCGGAAGCAACGGAAACAAAAGCGGCGGAAACCGCGGAAGCAGCGGAAACGGGAGCGTCCGAGACGGGGAGCGCCGTGGAAGGCGATAAGAAGCATTCGGCATCGGTGGAACGTCTGGCTGCGCTTTTGGAGGTGTCGCCGGAAAGCATAGAGAAAAAGCTGGCGGCCAAATGGGTGAAGGCGGATTCCTTTGTGCCCATTAAAACCATACAGAAGCTGACGGATCAGGAGCTTATGGCAGAGGCGCCGGGGGAAGAGGTACAGAAGAAAATAGAGCTGGAGGAAGCTTTGCTGGACATACCCGGGGTGCTGATTACCGATGTGGAAATCCGGGATTATCCCTTGGGCAGGGCGGCATCCCATCTTACGGGCTATATCCAGCAGGTGACAGCGGAGGATTTGGAAAAGCATCCGGGAGAGGGCTATCGGGCCAACAGCGTTATTGGAAGAAGCGGGATGGAGCTGTTGTATGAAAAAGAGTTGAAAGGCCAGGACGGCTGTGAAATTGCTATTCTGAACGATGCGGGCCAAAAGAAAAGCGTTCTGGCACAGGTACCCAAAAGGGATGGACAGACCATAAAGCTTACGATTGACGCCGGGCTTCAGAAAGAATTATATGCGGCTTATGCAGAGGATAAAAGCTGTTCGGTGGCCATGGATCCCTTTACCGGGGAGGTACTGGCCCTGGTGAGTACGCCGTCCTTTGACAGCAGGGATTTCGTATATGGTATGTCCCAGACGCTCTGGGACAGCCTGAATGAGGATGAGAGGCTTCCTCTTTACAACCGGTTCCGTCAGAAGCTGAGTCCCGGCTCTTCATTCAAGCCGGTGATAGCGGCTGTCGGTCTTGAAACCGGAGCGATTGATCCGGATATGGACTATGGAAACGAAGGGCTGCAGTGGCAGAAGGACGCGGGTTGGGGAAATTATTATGTTACCACACTTCACACGTACGAACCGGTCACCCTGGAAAATGCCCTCATTTACTCCGATAATATTTATTTTGCGAAGGCGGCTCTGCGGATCGGCAGTGATAAACTGATAGAATCCCTGAAACAGCTGGGCTTCGGGGAACCGATGCCCTTTGAAATATCCATGGCGGCTTCTCAGTATTCCAACAGCGAAGGAATCGATTCCGAAATCCAGCTGGCGGACAGCGGCTACGGGCAGGGGGAAGTATTGGTAAACCCCCTTCATCTGGCAGCCCTCTATACCGGCTTTGCCAACGGAGGGGATATTATCCTCCCCTATCTGCTCTATAAGGGGGAAGCGGAACCGGAAATATGGCTGGAAAAGGCCTATACGCCGGATACGGCGGCCCTGGTGGAACAGGGGCTGGTGCAGGTGTTGCGTTCCCCGCACGGAACCGGGCATGAGGCTTATCGGGAGGATATTCCTCTGGCCGGTAAGACCGGGACAGCGGAAATCAAACTATCCAAGGAGGATACAAGCGGTACCGAGCTGGGCTGGTTCTGTGTCTTTACCACGCAAAAAGATACCGCTACCCCGATTCTTCTGCTCAGTATGACAGAAGATGTGAAAGGAAGAGGCGGAAGCGGCTACGTTGTGAATAAGACAAATTCTGTTCTGGATTATTATTTCAGCCGGGACTAGAGTGTGTCTGAAAATTGCTTTCCGACACGCTCTAGTGCACCATCCGGCCTGCAGCAACAGTAACGGCACGGTCATTATTGTACCGGCCATATGTCGCAGGGCACAATGGGCCGTCTGAACTGTTATGTTGTTACACTAATTCGCACATATATGTGTAATAAAATACATAAACATTGACGAATCTGGTGTATTATGATATCTTAATCACAATGTGGCGATGCAATCGACCGGATACGATTTGCACTATTGGGAGCCAGACGGTACTGCACACGTAATTTGGGGGTTGTAAAAGGTATAAAAGCAGTTTCCTTGTATAGTGTATTTTGTATATAACCGATAATCATAAAAATATTTTAAATCAGGAGGCTGACAATGACATTTACCTACCCGGCAGTTTTTACACCCAAAAAAGAAGGCTCAGGCTATCATGTGGTATTTCCGGATTTGGAAGGCTGCGAGGCAGAAGGGCCGGATTTGGAGGATGCTATTGATAATGCTGCGGATGCGGCATATAACTGGATTTGTGCGGAGATGGAGGAAGAGGAATGCGAACTGCCTTCCCAGACCCATGAGGACGATTTGGACCTGGAAGAGGGTCAGATTGTGAGAAAGATCCTTGTTCGAATCAAACTCCTTCCGGACAATGATTAATTACAGGAACCTGTTACTGTGAAGTTATGGAGCAGGTACAGGCAATAAGAGGGCCGGCGGCAGATATCCATTCTGTCCGCCGGTTTTTTTCGGATTTGCCACGCAAACTTCGCAGGCGCGAAATGGCCTTCCGCCGCTATCTGCGGCGTGCTGCCGGGATGGAAAAGGATTTTCCTCAGTCCATCAGGCCGGGCATTCCGATGAGCCTGAAAGGCGCTGAAGAAAATTCCTTTTCCATCCCGGCAGCGCACCGCAGACAGCGGGCGGAAGGCCATTTCGCGCCTGCGAAGTCTGCATTTGCTATTTAAATATATGGATCGTACCGTTTTCATTCAGATGCCGCAGAAGGGAAAGGCTGATAGGAAAACCGAACAGCCCTATGACGCCCAGAAGCTGTACGCCCACGAACATACTGGCAAGTGTTACTACCGGATGCAGGCCAATCTGGCTTCCCACGATCTTGGGTTCGATAATATTACGGATAACGGTTATGAACAGATAGACCACCAGCAAACCCAGGGAAAGCGGATAATCGCCCGTCAGAGCGGCAATGACCATCCAGGGGATCATAATTCCGCCGGTCCCCAATACGGGAAGGATATCAAATACGGATATCAAAAAAGCGATAAGAACAGAATTTTTAACTCCGATCAAACTCAGGCCGATGGATAATTCAATAAAAGTAATGGTCATGATCAGGGCATATGATCGGATGCATACAAAAAGGGTGCCGACCACATATTCCTTAATTTGAAGAAATACCTGTTTGGATTTGCCGCCCAGCTGTTTGAGAAAAAAGCCGGTCAGCATTTCATAATCCGCCGCAATGAAAAACGTGGAAATAATCATGAGCAGCAGCTTGACAAAAAGTCCGGGAAGGGAAGAGGCAACCCCGGAGATAAGGCCCATGGCTCCCATGGAAAGGCTGGAAACCATTTGGCCCAGAGACTGGATAAACTGGTTAAAAAGCTCTTCCAGCGTGGAAACCAGGGAGGGATCCATATTTTTCAGGCTTTGTTCGATATTTTTAAAAATGCTTGTTAACACAGGCTCCACATGTGCGGCATAAATCTGGGGAAGATTCAGCACCAGATCCCTGGAGGAGGAAAAGGCCCGGATGCCAAGAAGGGATAACAAAAGCCCGATAGTGCTGTAAAAAACAAGCACAAGCAGGATTGCCACAGGTTTCCTCGGCAGGTGCAGCTTGCGGGAGAGAAAGACCACAGGCTTTTTCAGGAGATAGGCGATGATAAAAGCTATCACAAAAGGCGCCAGCATAGGAAGCCCATATTTCAGAACCAGAAAAACAGCACACAGCAGCAGTGCAAAGTACAGAAAATTAATGAGGAACGCTTTTCTTTTTTCCATTTTGTTGTCAGGCAATAAAAGCCGGGCTTCCTTGCCGTATCCTTTCCTATTTCGTAATTGGGGCAAATCCCCCGCAAAGCGGGACGCACATCTGCCGGAAAATAATTTTTAGACACGCTCTGGCAGAAGCTTTTCCGGGACTTGCGATATATGGTTCCTTATGGAAGAAAAATACAAAAAAAGCACACCCTGTATCAGAGAAATACAGGTTATGCCTGAATGTATAATAAACAGGATGACTATCGGAATCATCAGAATCGGGCACCGTGGAAGTCGGTGTGCTCATGTAATTGTATGTCTCCTTGCTTCCAAGAAACTGTATAGTTCCTTCGTAATTCTCATTTATTGTAATCGATAACCGTATAAGATGCAATGCGGAAGAAGGAAAATTTGCAAAGTCTTAGCAGAGACATCTGAACGGTTACCGTGAATAGCAGCAAACAGGAACAATAGAACCAAAAAGTTCTTGACAAATACCCCTATAGGGTATATTTTAAATACATAGAATATACCCCATGAGGGTATACTAACCCGAGAAAGAAGCGTTTTGGTGATTTTTAACGATACAAAGCACCCGCTTCATGGAATGGAGGTAACATACCATGTCTGATAAACAAACAGACCGTCAGCAGACAGAAAACCTGTGTACAGCATGTGCGGACTGCTGTGCACATCATAAGCACACGCCCCGGAGCGAAGCTTCCAACAGACAGCTGCAAAACCGCCTGAACCGTATGGCAGGTCAGCTGAACGGCATAAAGAAGATGCTTGATGACAACCGCTACTGCGGCGATATCCTCACGCAGATCGCTGCGGTGGAGAGTGCGCTGCAAAGCTTTGGTTACATTATCCTGCAGGAGCATATGGAGACCTGTGTGGTGGAAGAGATCAAAAGCGGAAATCTGCAGATTGTGGAGGAAGCTGTTGACCTTATTAAAAAATTAAAGTGAAAAGCTATATAATCTTAATAAAAAGAGGTGAAATGTGTGAAAAACGAAAAATTCAATATAACAGGCATGACCTGCGCCGCCTGTCAGGCGAATATCACCCGGAATGTGGGGAAGCTTGAGGGCGTGGAAGAGGTGAATGTAAGCCTGCTGGCGAACCAGATGACGGTCGCTTACGACGAAGACAAAACGGATTCGGAAACAATTATCCATGCCGTAACGGAAATCGGCTACGGAGCTTCCGGTACCGGGACGGAGACCCAAAAGGACGGAAGCTTCGGCAAAGAATGGCAGAGCCGGAGAGAAAGGACGGAAGAGAACCAGAAGGAAATGAAAAAACGCCTGGTGGTTTCGGTGAGCCTTCTGATTCCGTTAATGTATGTGGCGATGGGGCCTATGATGTCCCTGCCTGTGCCCGGTTTCCTTGTGGGAATGGAAAACTCGCTGATATCCGCGTTGACCCAGCTTCTGCTTACGGTCCCGGTCATGATCATCAACCGCCATTTTTACCAGTCCGGCTTTAAAGCCCTGGTAAAGAAAGCGCCCAACATGGACTCCCTGGTGGCAATAGGATCTGCCGCCGCGTTTGTTTACGGTGTATTTTCCATGTACCGTATCGCTTATGGCTTCGGGCACGGGGATATGGATTTGGTCCATCAGTACGGTCATGAACTGTATTTTGAGTCCTGTGCCATGATTCTTACCCTGATAACGGTAGGGAAGTATCTGGAAGCGCGTTCCAAGGCAAAGACCTCCGACGCACTCCGGAAACTGGTGGATCTGGCACCCAAAACTGCCGTCATCCTGCGGGGCGGCATCGAGCAGGTGGTTCCTGCTGAGAGTGTGGCGGCAGGCGATATCGTGGTAATTAAGCCGGGCGGAAGCATTCCTGTGGACGGCGTGGTGACGGAAGGGCATGGTTATGTGGATCAGGCGGCCATTACCGGAGAAAGCGTGCCGGTGGAGAAGAAGCCCGGAGACGAGGTTATATCTGCGACCATCAATAAAAACGGCAGCTTCCGTTTCCGGGCGTCCAGGGTGGGGGATGACACCACACTGGCCCAAATCATACGCCTGGTGGATGAGGCCGGCAATACCAAAGCCCCTATTGCCCGTCTGGCGGACCGCGTGAGCGGAATCTTTGTCCCCGCCGTCATCATCATAGCGATACTGACGGCAGCTATCTGGCTTTTGGCGGGCCAGTCCTTCGAATTTGCATTGTCCAATGCCATTGCGGTGCTGGTAATATCCTGCCCCTGTGCGCTGGGCCTGGCGACACCGGTGGCAATCATGGTGGGCACGGGAAAGGCGGCGGAATACGGCATTCTCATCAAATCCGCCCAGAGCCTGGAAACCCTGCACTCCATCGATACGATTGTGCTGGATAAGACCGGGACGATTACCATGGGGCACCCTTCGGTAACGGATGTGATACTTTGGAACAAACAGACATCCCGGGAAGCATTCCTGGCGGAGGCTGCGGCCGTGGAGGCAGGAAGTGAGCATCCGCTGGCGGTTGCCGTAGTGGAAAAAGTCCGACAGGAAGGCCTTACCCTGCCGGAGGCGGAAGCGTTCGACGCCCTGGCAGGCCGCGGTGTGAGCGCCCTGGTAAAAGGAAAACGGTATCTGGCAGGCAATATGGCCTTTCTGCTGGAAAACGGGCTTCTGGAGCAGCCGGAGCTGCAAAGCCGGGTACAGAAACAGGTGGACAGTCTGGCATCGGAAGGGAAGACACCGCTGCTGTTTGCCAAAGACGGGGCGCTGGAAGGGATTATCGCGGTGGCGGATACGGTGAGGGAAACCAGCAGGGCCGCACTCAGACAGTTTAAGGAAGCCGGCCTTAAGGTGGTAATGCTCACCGGAGACAACCGGATTACCGCGGAGGCCATCCGCAAAAAGCTGGATATAGAAGAAGCGGTTTCCGAGGTCATGCCCACCCAGAAGGAAGCCTGTATCCGGGAACTTCAGGAAAAAGGCCACAAGGTAGCCATGGTGGGAGACGGCATCAATGATGCCCCGGCACTCACCCGTGCGGATGTGGGTATAGCTATCGGAGCGGGTACCGACATTGCCATTGAATCGGCGGATGTGGTGCTGATGAAGGATTCCCTGGCGGATGTGGCAACTGCCATTGATTTAAGCAAATCGGTTATCCGTAACATCAGAATGAACCTGTTCTGGGCATTTTTCTATAATGTCTGCGGCATCCCCGTGGCGGCGGGCCTGCTTTATCCGCTGTTTATGATTCGTTTAAGCCCTATGATAGGTGCGGCGGCCATGAGCCTAAGCTCCGTTTGTGTAGTTACCAATGCCCTCAGGCTGCGCTTCTTCAAAGGAAAGACGGTTCCCGCCGTGACCGCGGCGGATGAGGGGAAGAACAGAAGCCCGGAAGAAGGAAAAGAAGAAGATAAAGAAGAAAGGAACGGCGACGAGCAGCCGTCCGGAAATGGAGAAAAGAAAGTGGAAAAAGTAATTGAGGTGGAAGGAATGATGTGCGCACATTGCCAGATGCATGTGCAGAAGGCCCTTGCGGCTGTGGAAGGCGTCGGGGAAGCGGTTGTGGATCTGGAGGCGAAAAAGGCGACGGTTACCCTTTCGAAGGAGGTTTCCGATGAAACCCTGATGAAAGCCGTTGCGGATGCCGGGTATACGGCAGTAAGCTGCCGGACACGGTAAAGAAGGGGTGCGCAGGGAAGTGCACCGGCAAAAAAGCAGGATATGTCAGTTTAACAGGGAATAATTCATTGCAGGCGGAAGGAAAATAAGCTATAAAGAAAAGAGGATCACAGACAGAGCCTTTTTCCTGCCGGCAATACGGACACATGGCCTCCGTGGCAGCAGGAATGCTGTCCGGAGGCTGTTTTTGATCATGAGGATGGCCCGCAGAGGAGCCGGCGGTTTCCGCGGCAGGACGGGTTTTACTTGGGCGGATATTTTTGACGGTACTGGCTTGGCGTCATATCCGTAAATTTTTTGAACTGCCGCATGAAATGGAGTTCGTTTTCATATCCGCACAACACGGAGATGGACTGCACGGATATATCGGTGGTGCGCAGATAAAAGCGGGCCGTATTCAGCCGGGCCTGTATGACCTCCTGAATGCAGGAAATACCGAATAATTCCCGGTACAGATGCTGCAGATAGGAAGGGCTTATATGAACGTATTCCGCCATGGTATCCACCGTCCATCTTTTGTGGGGGCTGTTCAGGACAGCCATGCGCAGATCGTTCATGACAGGATAATATTTATGGGCCATGGCCTTGTCTTCGGGACTCTGCAGCTGGGCGGCAAGAGAATAAAGCAGGGCGTGCATGAGAGAATCCAGGATCTGCCTGCTGTATGGATGGGCCGTATGCTTTTCCATGACGATCATCCGTGCATATTCCGACAGCTGCGCCATGTAAGGAAGGGAGTGGGGCGTATTAAAAGGAATTCCCAGTCCCAGCAGAAAAGGAAGGTCCGTTTCATCCGGCAGGAAATGGATCCAGTCGTCATTATAAAGAGGTCCGGCGCTGCCGTAATGGACCGGTTCGTTTTTATCGTAGAGAATAACCGTTCCCGGCATGGTCAGGATACGTTCTCCTTTTAGGACAAAGAATGCCCTGGTTTTAACAAGCAGCAGCGTATAGTCAGGGGTGCCGCAGGGACGCCTCATTTCCAGATGCATCCGGTGTTTGGAATCAAAGCCGCAGTGGCCCACAGTAATCATGGCAGCCTGTCCTTTCCGATGGATTCAGGAGATTCCCGGATCGGCGGACGGCCCGGGAAATCCCATTACTTTTATTTTACAGACTATTTTTTATTTGTATAGGGTTTCAATAAAAATAAACATAGAAAAGGAGTTTTCCATGGAAAAGAGAGAAGAACTGCAGAAGGAAAAAAAGAAATGGCTGGAGGAGGTCTACAGTAAAATCTGTGTGAAAATGAGTGCGGAATGCAGCCGGATAGAGGATCGTATCCCTTATATCCCTGTAAACGGCCGTTATGAAGAGGATTATGCCGAAAAGGATGTGTTCTGGTGGACCAATGGCTTCTGGGCCGGTATGCTGTGGCAGATGTACCATGCTACGGGAGAAGAGAAATACCGTCTGGCCGCGGAAGGGGTGGAGGCAAAAATGGACGTTACCTTTGCTAAAATCGGGCGGCTGTCACATGATGTGGGATTTATGTGGCTTCATACTGCCGTTGCGGATTACCGTCTGACCGGCAATCCCAAATCCCGTGAACGCGGGGAGAATGCGGCCAATGTGCTGGCGGCAAGGTTTAATCCGCTGGGAAACTTTATCCGTGCATGGAACGGGGACGGCAATATCGGCTGGATGATTATTGACTGTATGATGAATCTTCCCCTTCTGTACTGGATGAGCGAGGAGAGTAAGGATCCCCGTTTTAAAGCTATCGCGCAGCTGCATGCGGATACCGCGATGGAGCTTTTGGTAAGGCCCGACGGCTCCTGTAACCACATCGGCATTCTGGATCCGATGACCGGCGAGCTGCTGGAAGCGCCCGGCGGACAGGGGTATGGGGAAAACAGTTCCTGGAGCAGAGGGCAGTCCTGGGCGCTGTATGGTTTTGCACTGAGCTACCGCCATACCGGTGAGATCAAGTATCTGGATGCCGCCAAAAGAATTGCCCATTATTTTATTGCCAACGCAGCGATGACGGATTATCTCCCACTCTGTGATTTCCGTGCACCGGAGGAACCGGTTTATTATGACTCTACGGCCGGAGCCTGTGCGGCCTGCGGTCTTCTGGAAATCGCAGGCTTTGTGCCGGAGCATGAAAAGAAGCTTTATGAGGACAGCGCCTACCGTATCCTTCGGGCCATGGAAGAAAAATTTGCCGACTGGGACGAAAACCAGGATGCCATCCTGGAAATGGGAAAGGCGGCTTATCACGGAAATGACGGGCAGGAGGCCATTATTTACGGAGATTATTTTTTCATAGAAGCCATCCTGCGCATGCTGGATAAAGGCTGTTTCCTCTGGTAAAATAAAAGGGACAGCTGATGGATGCCGTTGCAGCTGCCGGGTTCTTCTTTGACGGAAGGCTGCGGCAGGGAGGAAAGGAAAATATGGAAAATGTAAGAAGAAAAGAATGGCTGGATGCCATGCTGCGTATTGTTTCGCCGGTGCTTCATGCGTTGGAAAAAGAAGAATTACATACAGGCATGCCCCTGGATTTCCACGGGGAACGAGCGGATTATGCGCCGCTGGAGGCATTCGGCAGAAGTATGCTGGGACTTGCCCCCTGGCTGGAAGCTAAAATCCCGGACGGGGAAGAGAAAAAACTGCAGGAGGCCTGGAGGGAAACGGCGCTGCGCTGTATCGACAAGGCCACGGATCCGGCTTCCCGGGATTTTATGATTTTTTCATCCGGAGGACAGCCCCTGGTGGATACCGCTTTCCTGTGCCATGCCCTGGTGCGTGCGCCCAAACAGCTTGCGGGAAAGCTCCCGGAACGGGTGCACCGCAATCTGACGGAGGCGCTGCGGTCATCCCGCCGGATTACGGCAGGAAGCTCCAACTGGCTGTTTTTCACGGCTATGGTGGAAGCCGGCCTGTATGTGCTGGGAGAAGAGGATTATGACAAAATGCGCATAGCCTATGCGCTGCGTACCTTTGACGGATGGTATAAAGGCGACGGCGTATATGGGGATGGGGAAATGTTCCGCTGGGATTATTATAACAGCTTTGTCATACAGCCTATGTATGTGGATCTCCTGGAACTGTTCGGGGATTCGGCGGAAGAGTACGGGCTTTTGAAGGAGAAGGTGGCCGTCCGCGCTTCCCGTTATGCCTCTGTGCTGGAACGTATGATTGCGCCGGACGGAAGCTTCCCCGTGATCGGCCGTTCCATATGCTATCGGTTCGGGGCTTTCCAGATGCTGGCCCAGGCGGCCTTGCAGCACAGGCTGGAGGAAGGGCTGTCACCTGCCGGGGTACGGTGCGCTTTGACCGCCGTATTGCGCCGCTGCCTGGAAAACAGGGATATGTTCGATGAAAACGGCTGGCTGCGGCCGGGAGTATACGGTTATCAGCCGGAACTGGCAGAAGGATATATCAATGTGGGGAGCCTTTACTTATGCAGCGCCGTCTTTCTGCCGCTCGGCCTTCCCGCAGAAGATCCGTTCTGGAGCGGAGAGGATGAGGACTGGAGCAGCCGCAGGGTATGGAGCGGCGGACATATAACCATTGACCACGCGGTGGACTGAATGCCTGTAAACCATCTTTTGCTTGACTTGGTATTCCCCGGAGGATAAGCTTTTATATAAGCGATAATCAACTGGTGCCTTCCGGCGTATTTAGGCCGGGAGGCATTGGGCGGTGGAAGGGGTGGCGGAAATGACATATGAAGAAATGGACAACAGGATCAGAAGCCTTGAGCCATATGAGCAAAAGCTGAGGGACAAGATATGCCGTCCGGATTATTCGGGCTTTGAAAAGGTGGACTATTCGGACAAGGGGATAACGAGTCAGGTCTATGTCATGAATTACTTGAATTCACCGACCTTTGACACCCCCGGATTGTTAAAAACCGTCTATCTGGAAAAAAAGAAACGCCATCTGTTTATGAATAAAAATGCCAGGTTTGCCACTGTGGAGCCGCATGTCCATGATTGGGTGGAATTAGGATATATGTATTCGGGAAGCTGTACGCAGACAGTGGGCGGGAAGGAACTCCGTTTAGAACAGGGGCAGATTATTATTTTGGATTCCGGGATACCTCATGCCATCGGATATACGGACGAGGGGGATATCCTGATCAATATGCTGATGGAAAAAGAATTTTTCACCTATTCCTTCTTTTCCCGTCTGGCAAAGATGGGCGTGATTACGGAATTCCTGATGAATGCCATATCGGAGCAAACCTCCCATGACAGCTTCATTGTGTTCAGCTCGGAAGATAACCGCAGGATCCGGTTGTTTATGAAGGAACTGATATGTGAATTCCTCAGCCCCACCGGCATGGAACATGAGATAGTCAATAACCTGATTGCGTTGCTGTTTTCAGAACTGGTAAACGTATATGAGAAGGGGAAAGAAGAAAAACTTGCCGGATACGGAAAAACATATGTGGTACCTATTATGCGGTATATTGAAGAGAATTTCACACATTGTTCGCTGAAGGGGACCGCTGAAAAATTCGGCCTGAATGCCAATTACATGACTACCCTTCTTAAGAAGACGACGGGCTATACCTTTAAGGAACTGGTTACTGAGCACCGGCTCCAGTTTGCGGCCGGAATGCTTCTGAATACAGAACTGGCCTGTGATAAAATTATTACAGCGTCTGGCTGCGGCAATGGTACTTATTTCTATAAAAAGTTCAGAGAAAGGTATGGCTGCCTTCCCAAAGACTACAGGAAAAAAGGAAAAACAGGGAATTGACTGGCAGACGGTACAACAAAGATTAATGCTGTATGAACGGTTCGGGAAACCGGATGTTCATACAGTTTTTTTATGCAATCAAAGGAAGTATACCGGCAGGAATAGCTGAAGTTTTGACAGGGAAATACTGGGATTTTGCTATAGTTATAAAAAACTATATATGTTAATATCTAATAATAACAAACAACGATTAGAAACAATTTATATAATAAATGCAGAAAAATATAAAGTAAATAATATTTATAAAAGTAAATATGTATAAAATATATAAATAATAGTGTGGAAATACACGAAAACAATCAAAATCAAATTCCGGGTAAAAAACAGATAAAATAAACAGGAAATGAGGGGATTACATATGCGGGCAGAAGCGGTGCCATCAAAGGCGGAAGGGAAACAGGAAGCACGTTTGCAGAGGAGAAAAAAACGAAAGAAATACAAGGCTCTGTATCTGGTACTTGCCGTTATTGCCGCCTATTATATCCTTTTCCAGTACATACCCATAATATGGGGCTTCCTGATATCATTCAAGGATTTTAAGGTAGGCGGAACCATCATGGGGGCAGAGTGGGTCGGGCTGAAGAATTATATCGATATTTTCCGGGATCCGGATATGGTCAGGCTGATACGTAATACGCTGGTAATCAGCTGCTCCAGGCTGTTATTTACTTTTTTCCCTCCTATATTTCTGACCATTGCCATCTTTGACCTTAAGAGCGCCAGGTTTAAGAAACTGAGCCAGACAATTGTATATATCCCGCATTTTTTCTCATGGGTAGTTATTTACGGTATTGTTTATGCCTTTTTTTCCGGGAACGGATTTATCAATAATCTGCTTTTCACTCTGACAGGATCCCGGGCGGAGTTTATGACCTCCACGAAGGCGTTTGTCCCTCTTTTGGTCGGCTCTCAGATATGGAAGGAAACCGGCTGGGCCACCATATTATACTTTGCGGCGCTGACAGGTGTTAATCCGGAACTGTATGAAGCTGCGAAGATTGACGGAGCCGGGCCGGTTGCAAGAATTAAAGCGGTTACGCTGCCTGCCATGCTGCCTGTGGTCACCTTTTCCCTGATTATGGCAATGGGAAATATTCTGAACAATGATTTTGAACAAATCCTTCTGTTCTATAATTCGGCGGTTTACGATGTGGGGGATATTATTGATACATGGGTATATCGGGTGGGGCTTGGTAAAATGCAGTATGGACTTGGTGCGGCAGTGAGTATGCTGAAAGCGGTGGTGAGCCTGTTCCTGATTCTGACGGCAAACTACACTTCGAAAAAAACTACGGGAAGAGGGATGTTCTGATATGAAACGCAGTCAAAACAAGATAAAGCTTTCAAAAGAAGAAAAAATATACCAGGCGGTTATTTCCCTGTTCATTCTTCTGTTTTTATTAATCTGTATCGTGCCGTTCCTGTATGTAATAGGGATGTCCCTGACATCCGAAGGAGAAATGATACAGAGGAACTATTTTGTTATCATACCAAGGGAACCGATAGCAGCAGCTTATAAATATGTATTGAATAAAAAGTTTTTTATGAGTATGGGAGTGACGGTGGTGCGGACGGTTTTCGGAGTTTTTGCTGCCCTGGCTTTGGCAGTCCCTGCCGGTTATATTATGGCAAAACAGGATCTTCCCTATCGTTCGGCCTTTATGGTTTTTTTCCTTATCACCATGATTCTGAACGGCGGGCTGATCCCGAATTATATGCTGATGACAAGGCTGAAACTGTTGGATTCCTTCTGGGTATATATAGCGCCGGCTTTTGCAAATACCTATGGTATCCTGGTAATTAAGCTGTTTGTGGAAGGAATCCCCACAGATGTTACCGATTCCGCCGAGCTGGACGGTGCATCGGAAACCCAGAAGCTGGTGTATATAGTCATGCCGCTGCTGAAGCCCACCCTGTGTGCGCTGGGGCTGTTTGCAGCGGTTACCCATTGGAATTCCTGGTTTGACGCCTTGGTCTATATCAGAAACGAAGCTTTGTATCCGATCCAGATGGTAATCAGAAATCTGCTGGTTGCAAGTTCCAGCGGCGATATGATGAGCAATGTTAATACCTATGCGAAAATGACGTCGGAATCCATTAAGATGGCGAGTGTGGTCATAGCGGTGCTGCCTATCCTGTGTGTATATCCGTTTCTTCAGAAGTATTTTGTACATGGTATGTATACCGGAGCGGTAAAGGGGTAGGTGCACCTGAGAGTTTATACAAAGAAAAGGAGAAGGGAAAATGAAAAAGAATCGGAAAAGACAGACGGCTGTTTTCATGTCTCTGGCGCTGGCGGTATCTGCGTTAACAGGCTGTGGAGGGAAAACGGAAGAAGCACAGACGGAAAGTGTACAGCAGAGCCGCGCCGTACAGGACGGCACGGGGGAGACATCGGCGGACAGTGGGCAACCTGCCGCTTTTGCGGATATTGAATTCCCGGATTCCATGCCTTCCAACCCAACGTTTGCTGAGGCGGACTGGTATGGTTACGACGATATGAGTAAGAAATATGAGATTGAAATTTTTACTTATCATTACGGAAAGACCCCTCCGGCAGAGGATCCCATAGAGGCGTGGCTGGAAGAAAAATATAATGTTGACATAACATTGACAACCTGTGCACAGAGTGATATGGAAACGGTACTTTCCACCCGGTTTTCGTCCGGGGATGTGCCGGATCTTGTGACGCTTCCGGTGCTTCCTGACGCAGTGAGCGGTAAGAATTTCGGATTCACCCTTGCAGAACAGGGACTGCTGCTGGATGCGAAGGAGATTTATCCTTATCTGCCCCAAACCTGTAAATTTGTAACCAAAACGATTCTGGACTACAGTACAATGCCCGACGGCACTATACCGTTTTTTACCAAATATTCCATTCAGGACAGTGATATATGGGCTTATGCGATCCGTCAGGACTGGCTTGATACATTTGGCATGCATATGCCGGAAACAAAGGAAGAACTTATTGCATATGCCAAGGCATGCACCTTTGAGGACCCGGATGGAAACGGGATACAGGATACCTGGTTTATGACCGGCGCGGGGGGCGGAACGACCTTCGGCATGCTTACCAATTTTATTAACTTTTTTGGAAATCCTACCGCCCACGCGGAGAACGGTACGCTGGTTTCCCCTATGTTTGACGGGACTACCAAAACGTATCTGGAATTTTTAAATGAATTGTATGAACTGGGGGTACTTGCGCCAGACTGGTATACGATCGATTGGGAAACTGCCAAATCATATACGATGAATGATAAAATCGGTATGGTTCATTATCCCTCAAACTCTCTGTATGAGGAATATGTAAATGCCCATAACAGAGACTACAGCATTATCCATTCCTGGGCTTTCCTGGATAAAGCGCCCATTGAGAACGCCAAATATGCGGCAAGCGGTAATCCCGGCCTGTTGTTTGCCATCCCGAAATCCAGCGTACAGGAGGACCCCGGAAAGCTGAAGAGAATCTGTCATATAATGGATGCCATGTGCTACGGCGGCGAGGCTTATCTCCAGACGGTCCAGGGGGGCGGACTGGACGTATATCCGGATTATAAGGATGATTACAGGCAGTACAATGAAGACGGGACCAATATATGCTATGTGGCGCCCACCCATCCCGGATTTACGGAATACGGCACCGACAACCTGGATCTGGCAGCCTGGCAGAATTTCGGGTATACGCTGAAATGGCAGCAGTATTATTCCACAAACGAAGAAGAAAAGGATTATTTCGAGCTGATAAATGAAGGCGTTAAAAAAATGGCCGGGTATGAACGGTGGAATAATGATGCCCTTTTGATTAATATTTCCGGGGATATCGCGCCAAATCTGACGGAGTATGAAAATGCCCAGCAGTATAAATTTGTGACAGGGCAGAGAAGCTTTGACGAATGGGAAGCATTCCAAAAGGAGTGGCTGGATAAGGGCGGAAGAGAAAAGATGACCGCAACGGCTGAAAGCCTTGGGTGTACACTCCCGGATGAAATGAAGTAGACGGAGGGTGAAGATGAATACGAGCTATATCAGGCCCCTTTTCTGGCAGCACGGTGAACCGGAAACGGTACTGAAAGAAGAAATGCATCGGATGCGGGAAAGCGGGATCGACAGCTTTATCGTGGAATCCAGGCCGCATCCGGATTACCTGAGCTATGGCTGGTGGCGTGATTTGGATATTATTATCGCGGAAGCAAAAAAGCTGGGGATGAAGGTATGGATTTTTGACGACAGCGCTTTCCCCAGCGGATACGCTGCGGGCAGGTTGAAACGCCTGTACCCGGAAGCGCTGAAAAGGTATGTCAGGGAAGTCCATATTGATGCCGTCGGCCCTCTTTCAGGAAGTTCCTTCCGTCTGAAGGATTGGCTGGATGGGGAGGAAAAGTTGATCCGGGCAACTGCCGCAAGACGCAAGGGCGGCTATGAGGATCTGGAGGAGGAAGGCCTTCAGGATCTTTCCTCATATATAGAAGATGGAATTTTGTATTGGGATGTCCCGGAAGGGGCATGGCGGGTATTCTTCTTTATAGAAACCGGAAAAGGCGGTGAAGAGTGGACCAAGGATTATGTGAATCCTATTGACGGCGCTTCGGTGGAACGGTTCATTGACATTATATATGAAGAACATTTCCGGCGCTACCGGGAAGAATTCGGAACCGTTATCCAGGGGTTCTTTTCCGATGAGCCCCGGTTTGGCAATGCCCCTGTTTATCATGCCCGTCCCGGTGACTGGACAGAGTACGGCGGAACGGCTGCGGCGGTATTTCCCTGGTGCGGCAGACTGCCGGAGCTTATGAAAGCAGAATGCGGAGAGGATATCGGAATGCTGCTCCCCTTTCTGTGGTGCGGGGAATCCGATCATGCAGGAGATGTACGTTTCCTGTATCAGGATGTGGTTTCCCGCCTGTTCGGAACGGAGTTTATCGGCAGGATCGGAGAATGGTGCCGCAGCCATGGAGTAAAGCTGATAGGTCATGTGGTGGAGGATAACGGCGCTCATGCCAGACTGGGTTATGGCTGCGGACATTTTTTCCGTGCCATGGAGGGGATGGATGCATCAGGACTTGATGTGGTTTACCAGATTTGGCCGGAATATACGCAAGGGAGGCATTCCACACCCTTCGGATATCTGGATTCCCGTTTTTATTATTGGGGACTTCCTAAACTGGCTTCTTCCCTGGCGCATCTGGATCCGAAAAAGAACGGGATAACCGTCTGTGAGATTTTTGGAGCGTATGGCTGGCAGGAAGGGCTGAAGTTAATGAAATGGCTGACAGACCATGTCTGTGTACGCGGAATCAACCTGCTTATCCCCCATGCCTTTTCCCCAAAGGAAAAGGATCAGGACTGTCCGCCGCATTTTTATGCCAGGGGAGAAAATCCGCAGTGGAAGTATTTTCATCTGTGGGCAGGGTATGCAAACAGGCTTTGCGCCCTGCTGTCGGAAGGGCGTCATGAGGCGGCAGCGGCGGTACTTTATCATGCGGAAGCGGAATGGGGCGGTACGTATGAGCCTTTTGAAAAAGCCGTCAAAGTACTGGCGGAATGCCAGGTAGACTGTGATGTTATTCCGGCTGATTATTTGCAGCCGGAAATCTCCGCAGTACGGGACGGCAGGCTTGCCATAAACGGGGAAACCTATGGCGCTTTGATTGTCCCCTATGCCCGTGCGCTTCCGGAAAGGACGGTGAAGGCCCTGCTTCATCTTGCGGAAGCCGGCCTTACCATATATATGATGCGTGATTATCCGGAACGGATTTATTTCAGCCGGGACAGTGCGTTGACGGATCGGCTGCGCAGCCTCGAAAAGGTACATGTCTGTGAGTATGAAGCTTTGCCCGGTCATTTTGCAAAAGAGGAAAGTGTGGTGCGGACGAAGGAGAAAATTCCCTATCTGAGTGTGATGTGCCGAAAAACCTCTGCCGGGAAAATGTTTTTTTTCGTGAATGAGAGTAAATATAAAACAATAAGGACTACCGTTTCGTTCAGGAACACGGAAACACCGCTGTGGTATGATGCAATGGAGAACAGGCTGTTTTTAAGCTGTCTGCCTGAAGACGGGGAAAAAGGGGAAGCAGTCCGGATGGAACGGGAGCTTGTTCTGGAACCCTATCAGTCTCTTTTTGCTTTCTGTGCGCAGACCGCAGAAGCCGCGGCCCTGCTTCCGGCCGGATTATGTAATGCGCAAGGTATTTATGACGGGCCGGCAGTTCCCGCAGCCGGAACTGCCGGAGAAGATCTTAAGGGGGAATATAGGATATCCCTGTCGGATAACCATACAGGCACAAGGGTACCTCTTACTGTGACATCTCTTTGTAATCTTGCGGTACCGGGGCTGCTTCCGGAATATTCAGGCAGTATTTGTTATGAAACAGGATTTACGGCAGAACAGCCCTGGAACAGCTATTATCTGGATCTGGGAAGTGTATATGAAACGGCGCAGGTATGGGTAAACGGGGAAAATGCCGGCGTGCGCATCTGTCCTCCGTACAGGTTTGATGTGAGCGGGCTGGTGCGGCGAGGAGAAAACAAGCTGGAAATCATGGTAACGAACACGCTTGCCAAGGCACGGGGGAATAATGTTTTTGACAGGGCAATGCCGCAGGAACCCACAGGATTGCTGGGGCCGGTGCGGCTGCTGAAGCTTTGAAAGCCATACGGGTGTAAGTAGTCAGGCCATACATGGAAATCGGTGTTACTGTTCACTCAGTACGGTGCATTTACGGCACAGTACGTGAGAAAGTGATTCAGGAGTGCATAAATCCATGTATGGCCTGTTTTTTGGTATCATGAAAAATGAGTACATGATATAATTGGATATATAATTTGTGAGAATAAACCGGAGGAGAGGGCTATGATAAAGCTGCTTATTGTAGAAGATGAACTGATTACCCGGCGCGGGCTGATGCGGCATATCCCATGGAAAAAAATCGGGGTGGATATGGTGGAAACGGCGGAAAGCGCAGACGAAGCCTTTGGGATATGCGCCAGATGGCAGCCGGATATCGTGCTTTCGGACATCCGGATGAGGGGGATGGACGGAATTGAGATGTGCAGGCAGCTGCGCGGGATTTTGCCGGACTGCCAGATCCTGTTTGTCAGCAGCTATTCCTATAAAGAATATCTCAAAGCGGCTATTGAACTGGGGGCTATTCAATATGTGGAGAAGCCTGTTGTCCCGGAGGAGCTTATCGGCGCGGTGGAGAAAGGAATAGAGCGGATCGGGCAGATCCGGGCACAACGGGATCTGCAGGAAAGTTATACGGAAAGTCTGGATTTCCTGAAAAAAGAGGTCCTGTTTTCCATGCTTTCCACCCCGGGGGATGTGGATAAGCTGGAATGCCAGCTGCGCAGGAGCGGGCTGTGGACCGGAACCGGTACCTGGATGCGCATCGGGATTGTAAAGCTTGCGGGTACGGTGAGTGTAGGAAGGAATTTCCGGAATGCCTACCGGGAGGTGCTTTTGACGCTTACAGATCCGGCTTTGTTTTACTGCAGTGCGGACTTTCATGATAACCGGACCCTGATCCTTCTGCTGACCGGGGCGAAGGAAACGTTGGAAGAAGGCAGCAGCCTGATACGGGGAGTGAGTGTCCTTGCGGAAGAATCCAAGGGAGAGTTCCGGCATTTCCTGGCGCTGGGAAGGATGGTGGAGGAACCGGGGCAGCTGTATGCTTCCTATGAATCCGCCTGTCAGTCTGCCAGCAGCCTGTCCTACAAAGGCTTCTCCTCCTGCGCGTTTTCGGAGGAAACGGCTGACAACAGGCACTTTGAACTGGACAGGGAGCGGGAGGAAGCGTTTGTGAATGCGCTTTCCCGGCGGGATAAAGAGGAAGCGGGCCGTATCCTGTGTACAATTTATGAGGACCTTACCGCACAGAAGGCAGCGCTGAACAGTTCTGTTAAAAATATGTATTTCCTCCTGTATAACCACATCCTGAAGCTGGAAAAGGAGCTGCTGTGCACCGGAAAGGAGCGGAAGGAAAACGGCCGTTTCTGGGACAATGCCCTTTCTCTGCAGGAACTTCATACTTTTCTGGCCGCCCGCGCCATGGAAGCCATTGAAGAAAGGGAAAAAGAGGGCAGCGGAGGAAATGCGGTTATTTTCCAGGTGATCGAGGTGATGAAGCAGAAATACCCCGATAAAAACCTGTGTATCAAGGATCTGGCGGATGCGGTATACCTTACGCCTTCTTACCTCTCCGGCCTGTTCAAGCGGAGGACGGGAACCACCATCAACCAGTATCTTACAAACCTGCGTGTCGAACAGTCCAAGGTCCTGCTTCGGGACAACCGTCTGAAGCTGTACCATATAGCGGATCGGGTAGGGTATGAGGATGCGGCGTATTTTGCCAGGATTTTCAAAAACCAGACCGGGATGACGCCTTCAGAATACAGGGAGAATAAAAGTCTGTGAAAACACTATGGAATCAAATGAAAGCACAGTTCCGGCGTCTGCCCATGCGGATCAAGCTTACGGTGTCCTTCTCCGGCCCCATGATACTTATCTTTATCCTTTTGCTTTCCGTCAGCTATTCGGTCATTGAAACACGCTATGAAGAGCAGATCATCTATTCCGCGGATCAGTCCTTCGAACAGGCGGTGAATTTCCTCCAGAACCATCTGCAGAATATGAATTATATCCTGGAGCTGGTGGGTTCGGACCGGAATCTGCAGGATATGCTGAGTGAGGGCGGTTACCGGATAAGGCAGGAGGCGGGGGACCAATGGAGGGATTACTGGCGGATTAACGATATCATGACCTCCCTGGAGCTTTCCAACAAAATGTACCAGTGCGGCATTTATGTGCCGGACAGTCTGATATACGCCGAGAACAGATACCATTTTTTCCCGGAATCCGATTTGGAGAAAAAAGGGTATTACGGGGAACTGCGTGACCGTCTGAACCAGGGGCTTATTTATTTTACCGGCCTGGAACGAAGCGGCCCGGAAGTGGTGGGCGTGAAAAAGCAGCGGGTTGCCATGCTGAAAAAGGTATATGGCGGGGAAGTGGGGAACGGGAAAACCTGTATTGCCAGAGTCAGCGTAGCGGCGGATGAGCTGGAACGGATCGTGGTCAATTCCGATGTGACGCAGAAGGGGCTCAGTTACCTCATCAATGAACGCGGGGAAATCCTTGCGGCATCCAGCCGCGAGAATATGGATACCCTTTCCGGGAACGGGGACCTGCCCGGGTACGGGCGCAATGCCTCCTGGCAGGAGCTGCGGATAGGGGATTCTTCCTATCTGTACCGGCAGCAGAATCTGGAGCAGGCGGAGTGGACGCTGGTTTCGCTCATACCCAGACAGGATTTCTACCGGCAGACCTATCTGATGGGAATGACACTCATTCTTTTTTCCGTCCTGATTGTGCTGTCCATTTTCCTGATATCCTGGATGCTGGGCCGGTATTATACCAAACGTCTGGTAGCTCTGAATACCCGGATGAAGCAGGTGCAGAACGGACAGCTTTCCCTGGAAACGCAGGAGGAAGAGGAGAGCGACGAGATCGGGGAGCTTTTCCGCAGCTTCGGTTATATGACAAAGGAACTGCGCAAGCTGATGCTGGAGCAGTACCGGCTTGGTAAAAATGTGAAAACGGCGGAGCTGCGTGCCCTGCAGGCGCAGATAAATCCCCATTTTCTATACAACACCCTGGATCTGATCAACTGGGAGGCCATGGATTACAATGCGCCGGAAATTATGGAGATCGCCCGTAATCTGGCCCGGTTTTACCGGATCAGCCTGAATAAGGGCAGACAGATCGTGCGGGTGGAGGAAGAACTGAACCATGTCAGGGCCTACGTGCGGATTGAAAATTATCATTTCGACGATGCCATCCGTCTGGAAATCGAAGCGGAAGAAGGCGTGGAGGAGTTGGCCTGTATTAACATTATCTTGCAGCCCTTTGTGGAAAATGCCATTATGTACAGCATTGCAAAGGCCCCTGACCGGGAGACCTGCAATATCCGTATCAGCGCGGTACGCGAAGGGGAGGATCTGGTATTCCGTATTACGGACAACGGATTCGGAATGACCCCGGAGCAGATAGAACGGATATTTGAAGAAAACAGCTATGATGTCAGCCATGGCTACGGAGCAAAAAACGTAAATTTCCGTATTAAGCTTTGCTATGGGGAGGAATACGGCGTGTTTTATGAAAGTGAGGTGGGAAAGGGGACCACGGTGACGGTAAGGGTACCCGCCCTGACACCGGAGGAAGCCGAAAAAAAGCTGCAATAAGGAAGAGGGCTTCCCGGGGTTCCCGGAAAAGGGCGCGGCAATGCCGCGCTCTTTTCCTGCTGTGCGGTACCCAAATCCGGGGAAGTGCCGGGTGAGTACCGAAACCATTTTCACTGAAATCATCTATGGTAAAAAAGAAAAGAAATTGTCTTATGTATCTGCGGAAATATACATTATAATGAATTCACACAAAGAATAAATATTAAAATGCGCATTTAAATGGAGAAATAGCAAACAAAATATACAAACTGCACATAATGCGTAAAATAATCCGGTAAATCTCAGTTTTGTCATATTTCAATTCCTTTCCTGGAAATGTACAATTGTGGTATCAAGACAATGTATGGAAGCGAAGCCTTCCACGGAAAAGAAGGGAGAGGGAATGGTGAAAGAGCGGTTTACTAACTTTGGCCACGAAATAAAGAAGAACAGGGCTTTATTCCTTATGGTGCTGCCGGCGGTGCTCCTGGTGCTGGTATTGTCCTATCTTCCCATGTCGGGGCTGATACTGGCATTTAAGAATTACCGGTTTGACAAAGGGGTATTCGGCAGCGACTGGAACGGGATGGAAAACTTCCGTTATCTGTTTTCCTCCGGCACAGGCTGGCTGATTACCAAAAACACAATTCTGTATAATCTGCTGAATCTGATCACTTCACAGGGCCTGGCAATCGTGCTGGCAATTATCATTTCGGAAATGCAGGGAAAGTACTATAAAAAAATCACCCAATCGGTTATTTTCTTCCCTTATTTTATTTCCTGGGTTATTGTAGGGGCCTTTGTCTATAACATATTCAACTATGAGACCGGGCTTATGAACGGCTGGCTCGTTTCCCTTGGATTGGAAAAGGTGAATGTATATTCCATGCCCTGGGTATGGCCCATTATCATCTGCTGCTTTAATGCCTGGAAGTGGTGCGGTTACAATTCCATTATTTATATTGCGGCGATCACCGGTATTGACGGAGAATGCTATGAGGCGGCCCAGATAGACGGCGCCAATATTTTCCAGCGTATCTGGTATATCACACTGCCCTGCATCAAGCCTACGGTTATCACCATGCTGCTTCTGCAGGTGGGAAGGATCCTCCGGGGCGACTTCGAGATGTTTTACCAGATTGTTGGTAATAACGGACAGCTATATAACTCTACCGATGTAATTGATACCTATGTATTCCGTTCCCTGATGCAGAATTCCAATCTGGGTATGACGGCGGCGGCAACCTTCTATCAGTCCATTCTCTGCTTTATTATCATCATGCTGGTAAATACGGTTGTTAAGAAAATTGATGAAGATTATGCGTTGTTCTAAAGGGAGGAGGGAACGGTTATGGCAGCAAACAAACAGGTTTATGAATCCAAACGGGTAAAAATGGGTACCGCCGCTATTGTATTCAATGTGATCGGCTATATTCTGGTGGGACTGGTGGCGCTGGTGTGCTTATTGCCTTTTATTATGTTGATTTCCGGTTCTTTTTCTTCCGAACAGGCCATCCGGTTTACCGGTTATGGGCTGCTTCCCAAGGAATTTACGCTGGAAGCCTATCGTATCGTATTTAAATATCCCCAGAAAATTGCCCGTGCCTACGGCGTATCCATTTCTATTACGCTCATAGGTACGGTCCTGGGACTTTTTATCACCACAATGGCAGCTTATGTTATCAGCAGGAAAGATTTCAAATACCGTAATGCTATTTCCTTCTTCTTTTATTTTACCACCCTGTTTAACGGCGGAATGGTGAGCACCTATATTTTCTATATCCAGTACCTGCACCTGAAGGATAACCTGCTGGCGCTGATCCTGCCGGGGATGGTGAACATCTTTTACCTGCTTATTATGAGAAGCTTTGTGGCGGCTATCCCCATTGCCCTGGTGGAGTCGGCTAAGATTGACGGGGCAGGAGAGTTCCGCACCTTCATGCAGATAGTGCTGCCTCTTCTCAAATCGGGACTGGCAACCATCGGCCTGTTTATGGCGCTGGGCTATTGGAATGACTGGTACAATGCCATGCTTTACCTGAACACGTCGGAAAAATATCCGCTTCAATATATGCTCTATGATTTGCTGCAGCAGACACAGGCGCTGGCCCGGATTGCCAGCCAGGCGGGAATACGGGTGGAAAGCCTGCCGTCCAATACCCTGAAGCTGGCGATGGCTGTGGTAGCCACCGGCCCTATCATCCTGCTGTATCCATTTGTACAGAAATATTTTGTCAAAGGTGTCACAATCGGATCCGTCAAAGGATGAGTCCGGTAAAACGATACACGAAAAAAGGAGGGTCATTTCATGAAAAAAGCTTCTAAATGGATTTCTGTGCTGCTTACAGCAGCAATGGTTGGTACACTGTTCGCCGGCTGCGGCAGCAGCGGCGGTTCCGGTTCCGGCAGCTCCGGCGGCGGCACCGACAGCACAACGGCGGATACTTCCGCACAGACGGAAGCGCCGGGGACCGCAGGGCTGGATACTTCGGAGGAAGTGGAACTGGTGATGTATGTGGTCAGCAATGAACCTGCCAAACAGCAGGAACTGACGGATAACATGAACAAGATATTTAAAGAAAAGCTGAACTGTACACTGAAAATTAACTATATCGGCTGGGCGGAATATCCCAATAAATACCCGCTTCTGTTCTCGTCTGGAGAATCCTTTGATATGGCCTATGCCGCTACCTGGCTGAATTTTGCGGCCCTGGCACAAAAAGGTGCATTCATGAACCTGGATGAGCTGTGGCCTTCCTATGCACCTGAAAATTTTGCGATGCAGTCTGAGACAGCCAAACAGCAGGCGACTATCGACGGCCATTACTACTGTGTTCCCACACTGCTTGCGACCTACTCCGCATACGGTCCCATGTACCGTACCGATATCCTGGACGGCGTGGACTGGGACGGAAAAATGGAAACCTTTGAGGATATGGAAGAGTATATGGATCTGGTGAAGGCCAACCGTCCCGAATTTGAGCCTTATGACGTAAATTCCGCCGGCTCGGAAATGGATGATTTGTTCATGTGGGACAATGGGATGTATTCCATTAAAGGTTCCTCCAATGATTTCCTTTTCATAGACCCCATGGAAGACAATCCCAAGCTTTTCACCTATTATGAATACGATAAAACACCGGAATTCCTGGAAATGATGAACCGCTGGAATCAGAAGGGCTTCTTCAGCAAATCGGCCCTCTCCGATACCGATACGGAAAAAACGAAGAACGGGAAAGCATCCCTGAAGGTTCACAATGTGGATACCTTCACCGGTCTGGTAATTGATAAACCGGAGTACAGCTTTGACTATGCGAACATGGTAAAGGATGTTTCCAATATGGCATTTACCCAGGATGCCATGGTTATTTCCAATACCTCCAAGCATCCCGAACGGGCATTGGCTCTCTGGGATCTCATCACCACCGACAGGGAAGCCTTTGATGCCTTTTTCTATGGAATCCAGGATGTTTCCTATGAACTGAACGATAAGGGAGAAGTGAAAACCCTGGATCCCGACAACTACGCAGCCTCCGCAATGTGGGCGGCGCGTACCACCGAACTGAACCGCAACGGTATCGGGACACCGGAACGTACGGTGGAACTGAAAAAAGAATGGGACGCCTATATCAAGGACGGCGTGGGAAGCCAGAAATACCGTTCCTTCGTACTGGATACTTCCTCCATTGAAACGGAGTACGCGGCCTGCCAGAACGTTCATCAGCAGTATTGGTGGCCTCTGGAGCTGGGCTATACGGATCCGGTAAGCGGACTGAAGGAGTACCAGGAAAAGATGGAAGCAGCCGGCATAGAAAAGGTACGTGAGGTTCTGCAGCAGCAGTTGGATGCCTACGTGGCAGGACTCGGCTAATAAGAAAACAGGCGGCGGAGATGCTTTTCCGCCGCCCTTTCCGGACAGAAGCGAAGGGGAGTAAGGCATTTCCCGAATAAGGGGGTTCCGGCCGCAGCCGGAGAAAAGGGGTATCATGGAACATACAATCAAAGTATATCTGACAGCTATGGAAAACGATGTGCGGCTCCGGGAACAGGAGAGCCTGCAATGGAAAGCGGATATGCCCGGCAATGACGGGAATGAAGGGCATGTACTGAACGTATATGATCAGGTGGAATACCAGGAAATCATGGGTTTTGGAGGAGCCTTTACACAGGCATCGGCTGTGAATTTCTTCTCCCTGACCGACGGACAGAGGCGGGAGGTTCTGGATGCATATTTTGATAAAGAGAAGGGCCTTGGCTATAATTTCTGCCGGCTCACCATCAACAGCTGTGATTTTTCCACAGAAATCTATTCCTATGACGACACGCCGGAAGACTATGAACTGAAGGATTTTTCCATTGAAAGGGATAAGGAGGACGTGATCCCCATGGTGCTGGCGGCGAAGGGGAAAGCGCCGGATCTGAGGCTGTTTGCATCGCCCTGGAGCCCGCCCGCCTGGATGAAAACCAACGGAAGGATGGATAAGGGCGGTTTTCTGAGGAAGGAATGCCGGGAAGCCTGGGCCGCATATACCGCGCGCTACCTGCAGGCTTATGAAGAGGAAGGCATTCCTATATGGGGTGTCACCGTACAGAATGAAGCTAAGGCGGAGCAGGGCTGGGAATCCTGCCATTATGAAGCCGGGGAGGAAAGGGATTTTGTTACAGGCTATCTGAAGCCGGCCTATGAAAAGGCGGGGCTGGGGGAAAAGAAAATCTTTTTCTGGGATCACAACAAAGAGCGTGTGGTGGACCGCAGCCTGGAAACTCTCTGCAATGACCGGGCCAGGGCCGCCTTTGACGGCATTGCCGTACATTGGTATTCCGGCGATCATTTCGGCGCCCTGGATGTGACGCACCGCCTGTTTCCGGAGAAGCTGCTGATCGCTTCGGAACAGTGTAAAGGCAGGGAAAAACTCCCCTGGGAATCCGGGGAAGCATATGCCCACGACATCATAGGGGATTTGAATAACTGGGTGGGCGCCTGGACGGACTGGAACATGCTTCTGGATGAAAGCGGAGGCCCGGATCACTGGCTGGAGGAACAGCTTGGATGGGAGAGCATCACAGCGAAGCGGAAGGAACGGGGACTGGAAATTAACTGGAAGGATTCCCGGTTCCGGGAACTGATGCAGGAAGAAGGGATATGGTTCGGAGAATCGCCGGTGCTGTGTGATCACGAAGAGAAGAGCATCCATTATGCGTCTTCCTATTATTATATCGGTCATTTCAGCCGTTTTATCCAAAGAGGCGCCAGGAGAATCGGAAGCTCTGTTTATACACCGGGGCTGGAGGTATGTGCTTTCCGCAACCCGGACGGCAGCAGGGCCGTGGTGGCCATGAATCCCTGTGGCGAAGAAAAGAAAACGGTGCTGCGTTTCCATGAGGAAATTGCGGAATATACCATCCCTGCCCATAGTATTGTCACCTTTGTATTCTGAAACGGGAGGAACGCGGAATGGATAAAATCAGAGGAGTGAACCTGGGAAACTGGCTGGTGCTTGAAAAGTGGATGCATCCGGCATTATTTGAAGGAACGTCCGCGGAGGATGAGGATGAGCTGTGCAGACAGCTTCCCCGGGAAGAACTGGTAAAACGGCTTACCGCACACAGGGATGCCTACATTACGAAGGAGGACTTTTCCTATCTTAGCAGCAAAGGGATTAACACGGTTCGGATCCCGGTCCCGCACTTCCTATTCGGGGATGATCCGGCTTATTGCGAGCCTTATGTCCCCTGTGTGGAATATCTGGACAGAGCTTTTGCGTGGGCGGAAGAAACGGGACTTTCCGTTTTGATCGATGTACATACCGCACCGGAAAGCCAGAATGGTTTTGACAACGGCGGTATCTGCGGCGTCTGTAAATGGGCACAGAAGCCAGAACGGGTGGAGCGGCTCCTCCGGGTGCTGGAAAAGCTGGCGCTGCGTTATGGCCGGCATCCGTCCCTGTGGGGAATCCAGCTGCTCAATGAGCCGGTTTCCGAACCTCTGTGGCAGATGGTCCGGTACAAATACCTTCCCCATAACCCGGAGAGGGCGGCAGGTTCTTCCTTTGTCCCGCTGGATGTATTATATGATTTTTATACGAGAGGATATCATATGCTGCGCAGCATCCTGCCGGAGGATAAAAAGATTGTGTTCCATGACGGCTTCCGGTTTGAAGCCTGGGAACCCTTTTTCCGAAAGGCTGGTTTTACAAATGTGGTGCTGGATGCACACTGGTACCTGGGGATGGGGCTTCCCGGCGAAGATACTTCAGAGCTGGACTACATGCGGGCTATCCTGAAGGAACATGTGAAAAAGCTGAAAGCCATGGAAAAGACCGTTCCCGTCATTGTGGGGGAATGGTGTCTTTCCCACAATCTGCAGCCGGATAAGGATTATACAAAGCTGGAAAAGCAGCTTTCCTATAAACTGGTGGGAGACGCCCAGCTCATGGCCTGGGAGGCCTGCAGCGGCTATTTCTTCTGGAGCTATAAGCTGGTTTCCGAACCGGAGGGCTGGGACTTCCGGAAATGCGTGGAAAAGGGCTGGCTGCCGGGAAACCTGGAAAACGGAAGGGATTGACAAAGGAAAAAGATTCATTATATAATAACATCGTTCATCGGAGGTGGACCATTCGCTGAAAAATGGGAACCGGATAAGATGCTGGCCAAGATGCTTGCTTCTTGTCCGGTTTTTTGTGTGGGACGGGGGAAGGCAGGGCCTGCTCCCGGGAAAACTCCGGTGGGAATCTGCAAAAGATAGGGGAAATCAAAATGAAAGAAACTCAAAATTTTACAAAGGGGAATATCCTTTTATCTCTTGTCCGGTTTGCGCTGCCTGTGCTGGCGGCGTTGTTCCTTCAGACGATGTATGGGGCTGTGGATATGCTTGTGGTGGGGCAGTTTGCCACGGCGGCGGATGTGTCTGCGGTATCCACGGGCAGCTGGCTGATGCAGCTGATCACATCCTTTGTGGTGGGGATCGCCATGGGGACTACGGTCCTTCTCGGAAGGAAGCTGGGAGAGGGAAAGCCGGAGGAGGCAGGAAAAATCATCGGGGCAAGTGTGGTCCTGTTTGCGGTTATCGGTGTTGTGATCACGGTTCTGATGGAGCTGTGCGCGGTGCCGGTTGCCCGGATTATGCAGACGCCTGCGGAAGCGTTTGATGCGACCGTGATTTATGTGCGGATTTGTTCGGCGGGTTCCGTTTTCATTGTGGCTTATAATGTGCTCGGGAGTATTTTCCGTGGGATCGGGGATTCCCGGATGCCGCTGATAACGGTGGCGATTGCCTGTGTGTTTAATATCGCAGGGGATTTCCTGCTGGTGGGGGTATTCGGTATGGCGACGGCAGGAGCCGCCATTGCCACGGTATGCGCCCAGGCCCTGAGCGTCATAATATCCGTCCTGATTATACGGAGGCAGAAGCTTCCTTTCACATTCGGCAGGAAGGATATTGCATTTGATAAAAAAAGAATGGGGCATGTATTCCGTCTGGGGCTGCCCATAGCGTTCCAGGATCTGCTCGTAAGCATTTCCTTCCTTGCCATTACGGCGATTGTGAATTCCCTGGGCGTGATCCCATCCGCCGGGGTAGGTGTTGCGGAAAAACTGTGCGGCTTTATCATGCTGGTGCCTTCGGCCTTTAACCAGTCTATGTCCGCCTTTGTGGCGCAGAATATGGGGGCGGGTAAAGCGGAGCGGGCCAAAAAGGCGCTGCTGGCCGGAGTGGGGCTTTCTCTGGGGGTAGGCGTGTTCATGGCCTGGCTGTCCTTTTTCCACGGTGACCTGCTGGCGGGGCTTTTTGCCAGGGATACGGCGGTTATCGGTGCGGCGGCGGAGTATCTGAAGGCGTATGCCATTGACTGTCTGCTGGTATCCGTTATGTTCTGTATGATAGGATATTTCAATGGTTGCCAGAAAACGATGTTTGTAATGGTCCAGGGAATCGTGGGGGCATTCTGTGTCAGAATCCCCGTGTCCCTTTTCATGAGCCGGCTGGAGCCGGTATCCCTGTTTAAGGTAGGGCTGGCAACCCCTTGTTCCTCTATTGTACAGATAGTTCTGTGCCTGGGATATTTTGTGCTTCTGTCCAGGAAGAGGACTCTTGCGGAACCAGAGAAATAAGACCGAGGCGGCATTCGACAGATGCGGCCTTTGAGACGGGGGTCAGTTGGATATCCACAAAGGAAGCAGCGTCACAGACGGCATTGCAGGCATACAGGCTGCCTTTGCCGTCTGTTTTTAATACCATATCACCCTCATAATTGGAATAGTCGAAAACAGTTACCGTCCGTTGGGCCGTATCAAAATAGCCGATTTGGGAACGGTGCATACCGGAGCCCCAGGAAAACGTGAAATATACCTCTTCCCTGCCGTCCCGGTTCATATCGGCGAGAGCAAAGGAGGTGACCCCGAAACCGCCGAACCACGTCCCAAGAGGGTATACGGCATCCTCATACAGGAGAAAAGAAGCACAGGAGGAATCATATTTATAGACGGCGATGCCGTATTCCTCAGACAGTGCCGCCGGGGTTACCTTATAACAGGTTTCCTGTCCATAACCTGCAGCAGACGACCTGTGCAGCGCGGAAAAAGCTTCCGCCCCTTCTGTGGAAGGGGTTAGCCCGAAGGTTTTAACGACGGGACGGGGTTCCTGTCTCCAGCCGGTGATAAACAGCAGGAGAAGAAGGAATAAGAGAGAAAAAATCCGTTTTTTCATGACAGGCCTCCTTTTTATGCGGCATAGCTGTGTAACTCGTATATTCCAAGTATACGGTGCCGGACCCGTCCGCGCAAGCCCCGTAAGTGTGGCAGACTTCCGCCCTTGACAGAGAAGGGATATGGGAATAGAATGAGAGCAAGTACTTGCATGGAGGTGGCGGCATGGATGAGACAAGCCAGAAAATTATTGACGCAGCGATGACTCTGGTCCGTGATCAGGGATATGTGGCTACGACCACAAAGGATATAGCCCGGACGGCCGGTGTGAATGAATGTACTTTATTCCGGAAATTCGAAAACAAGAAGGATATTGTGATGCAGGGGATCACCCAGGAGAAATGGCGTGCCAATGTAACGCCGGAGATATTCCGGGAGGTGCGGTGGGAGCTGCGGGCGGATTTGGAGATGTTCCTGACTGCATATATGGAAAGAATAACGCCGGATTTTGTGCGGCTGTCCATCGGATTGCGGGCGCCGCAGCTATATGGGGATACCGCGCCGCTGATCATGCAGATCCCGCAGGCGTTTCTGGCTTCGCTTACGGAATATCTGGAAGAGATGGGGAAAAGGGGGAAAATAGCCCCTGCCGATTTTGAGAGCATGGCTATGGTTATTTTTTCCTCCACCTTTGGTTTCACCTTTTTAAAGGCTTCTTTTGATCAGAAACTCACAAAACTGGAGCAAAAGGAGTATATCAAAAAGAGTGTGGATCTGTTTATCAGGGGGATTTCCGTATAAACGGAAGTCCCTGGCCGGTCTGAATAGGGTATGAAAAATGGTACTGCGAAAACAGTACCAAAAAAATCCTAAATAAGCATGCAAGTACTTGCATTACTATATCTGGAATAAGGAGGAATGACAGGATGATAACGGGAGCGGAACTATTTGTAAAAGCACTCAAGGCGGAAGGGGTGACTACCCTGTTTGCCTATCCCGGAGGACAGGCGATTGATTTGTTTGACGCCCTTTATGGGGAGAACGAAATAGACGTCATCCTGCCGCGGCATGAACAGGGCCTGATCCATGCTGCGGACGGATATGCCCGTTCTACCGGCAGAGTGGGGGTATGCCTGGTAACCAGCGGCCCGGGGGCGACGAATCTGGTGACAGGGATTGCCACGGCCAACTATGACAGCGTCCCGCTTGTCTGCTTTACCGGACAGGTACCCACCGGCCTGATTGGAAACGATGCCTTTCAGGAGGTGGATATTGTGGGAATCACCAGAAGTATATGCAAATATGCGGTTACCGTGAGAAAACGGGAAGAACTGGGCGCAGTGATAAAAAAAGCCTTTTGGGTTGCAAAAGCCGGAAAGCCGGGGGTAGTGGTGGTGGATTTGCCGAAGGATATCCAAAGAGAATACGGCAGCGCCGGTTATCCGGAGAGGGCAAAGGTGAGAGGCTGTAAATCCCCAGCCTGTATACATACAGGCCAGATCCGAAGGGCGATGGAAGCATTGAAGCAGGCGGAAAGGCCGGTTTTTCTCCTGGGCGGCGGCGTGATCATAAGCCGTGCCGGGGAGGAAATGCGCTGTCTCGCCGAAACCACAGGGGTTCCTGTAGTCACAACGATTATGGGAAAAGGGTCCATACCCACAATCCATCCTTTATATGTGGGAAATATCGGTATCCACGGCGCTTATGCCGCCAATATGGCTGTCAGCCGGTGCGATCTCCTTTTTTCCATCGGGACAAGATTCAATGACCGCATTACCGGGAACACGGAGCGTTTCGCACCCGGAGCCTCTATTGTGCATGTGGATATTGATCCGTCCTCCATATCCCGCAATATCTCCGTGGATATTCCTATTGTCGCCGATGCGGGGCAGGCGATACACCTGTTTAACGAAAGAGCCTGCCCTCTGGAAATCGGGGAGTGGAGGGAACAGATTGGGGAATGGAAGAAACAGCACCCTATAGAACGGAAGAAAAAAGGAGTGACCCCGGAGACAATCATGCGGCATATTAATGAAGCCTTTCCCGAAGCGGTTGTCGCTGCGGATGTGGGGCAGAACCAGATGTGGGTCACGCAGTTTCTGGCCCTGGATGAGCATAAGCAGCTGCTGACGTCCGGCGGACTCGGCACAATGGGATATGGCCTTCCGGCCGGGATAGGGGCGAAGCTTGGCAATCCCGGGACGGATGTGGTCGTTATTACCGGAGACGGGGGGATGCAGATGAACATTCAGGAGCTGGCTACCGCCGTGATATATGAACTTCCTGTCATCATCTGCATATGGAATAACGGCTATCTGGGAAATGTAAGGCAGTGGCAGGAGATGTTTTACGGAAAGCGATATTCCTCCACCTGTATGCGTTACCGGAAAAGCTGCCCTGCGGACTGCAGCCGGCCCGGTAAAGACTGTCCCGTTTATACGCCCGATTTTATCCGGCTGGCGGAAAGCTACGGGGCAAAAGGAATCCGGGTGACAAGGGAAGCGGAAATCGCCCCCGCCCTACAGGACGCAAAACGAACGGCGGGAATACCCACCATCATTGAATTTATCATAGACCGGGAGGATAATGTCATGCCAATTGTCCCGCCGGGAAACGCCCTGGAAGAAATGGTTTTGAAGGAGGAGCGGATATGAAAAAGCGGTGGATTTGTCTTTTTGTGGAAAATGAAATAGGGGTGCTTGCCCGGATAGCGGGCCTGTTCTCTGCCAAAGCATATAATCTGGAAAGCCTGAGTGTAGGAAGAACGGAGGATGAGACGGTTTCCCGTATGACAATCAGCCTCACCGGCGACGATAAAACCTTTGAGCAAGTGAAAAAACAGCTTAACCGCTGTGTGGAGGTAATTAAAGTGATGGATTATACCGACCGGGCCGTGTACCGGAAGGAACTGATGTATGTCAAAATCAGCGGCTGTTCCGGCGAAGAGATAACGGATCTGTTCCGTATTTCCCGGGTGACGGGAACTGCAATTGCGGACTATGCGCGGTCCTGCGTCCTGCTTGAGAGTGTGCGGACACAGGAGCAGAATGAGGAACTTCTGGCAAGGCTGAAACGAGACTATTCCGGCCGGATCGAGATTGCCAGAGGAGGGAGCGTAGCGGTTGAGGCAGCCGGCAGGTGCTCAATAGACCAAAATTCGCAAGATTGACGGTGCAGGGTGTGATATAGTATTACAAAAGGGTAGTTAATAAAGGAAGGCGGAAAACAATACACCGTCCTGACATACAGGACCGGCAGCTGAGGGAGAAGGAAATGGAGGATGAGAAGATAATAGCGCTGTTCTGGAGCCGATCCGAACAGGCGATCGCGGAAACTGCCGCGAAATATGGCGGACTCTGCAGGAAAATTGCGGGAAATATTCTGGAAAACGAACAGGACACGGAGGAATGTCTCAACGACACTTATTTGGGCGTATGGAACAGTATTCCCCCCGCGCATCCCGGAGTACTGCGCGCCTATGTGTGCAGGATAGCCAGGAATCTGGCGGTTAAGAAATTCCGGTCCAATACCGCGGCAAAAAGGGACTGCCGAAGCAATTGCCTGCTGGAGGAGCTGGAAGGATGTATTCCTGCTTCCGTCCGGCAGGAGGTGGAAGAGCAGCTGGAGATGAAGGAGCTTGCAGGATATCTGGAGAAATTCCTGGACAGCCTGGGGAAACGGGAGAGAGCGGTATTTTTCAGGCGCTACTGGCTTGCGCAGTCACTGAAGGAGGTGGGTGAGGCATGCGGGGTTACCGAGCATCACGCCGCGGTTATCCTGGAAAGAAGCCGCAAAAAGCTGAAGAAATTCCTGGAAGAAAGGGGGATATGGATATGAAGGCTAAACGATTGTGGGAGGCGCTGGGAGAGGTGGGCGACTCTTATGTAGAAGAGATCCTGGAACAGACGGAGAAGAAGATAAAAATGCGGAAAGGAAGGCTGTGGAAACCGGCGGCCGCAGCCGCCCTGCTTCTTTTCTGCCTGCTCACAGGAATTCCCCTTTTGGCGGCGGAGATCCCGGCTTTTTACCAGGTGCTGTATCAGATATCCCCTGCCACGGCCCAGTTCTTTATCCCGGTCCAAAAAGCCGGCGAGGATAACGGAATCCGGATGGAAGTGGAGGCGGCCTATATCGAAGGCGATACGGCCCGGATATATATATCCATGCAGGATTTGAAAGGTGGCCGGGTTGATGAAACCACGGATTTATTTGACAGCTATTCCATACAACGCAGTTTTGACAGCGTGGGCAGCTGCCGGCGGGTTTCCTTTGAGGAGGAAACCGGAAAGGCCACTTTCCTGGTGGAAATAACAAGAATGGACGGAAAACCCATAGAAGGAGGGAAAATCACTTTTTCCGTCAGGGAATTTATCAGTGGAAAAACGGCGTCGGAGGATATGCTTCTGGATTTGGATCCGGCGTCTCTTGCAGACAGAGGTGTTACGGAAACCGTAAAGGAACCGCAGATAACGGGTTTCGGTTATCCGGGGGACGTTTCCGATGACGAAGAACGCAAGATCCTTTCCCAGTCGGTACTGCAGCCGCAGGAGACACTGTATTCCCCAATGGATAAAATCGATATAACGGCGGCAGGGTATCTGGACGGTATGCTCCATATCCAGCTGGCGGTAACGGATAAGCTTCTTTTGGATCCCCACGGCTTTCTCTATTTGACAGATGAGGAAGGAAACCGGTTGGATTCCCGGTACACCATATCTTTTATGAAAGAGAAGGAGGGAGGAAAGCGGGTGGATTACCAGGAATTCCTTTTCCGTATCCCCAGGGAAGAACTGGAAGGCTGCCGGCTTTACGGGAGCTTTTATACAGCTGGCAGAAATGTCCGGGGCTATTGGCGTGTAACCTTCTCTTTGTAAATCGGATCCGATATGATATAATTCCTGGTAACGGCAGTACAAAAGAGGAGGCAGGGATGGAAAGAGATATGAATCTGGATGAAATATCCGACGGAAAATTATATGAGGCCAACGATATGGTCAGGCTGGGCTGCGGGGACTGTGCCGGCTGTTCGGCATGCTGCCATGGTATGGGGGATACTATCATACTCGATCCTTATGATATCTGGCAGCTCACGGGAAATCTGCACCGTACTTTTGAACAGCTCCTGAGCCAGGGGAAGATAGCCCTGGCCGTATACGACGGGGTTATCCTGCCCCATCTGTGCCTCGAAGGCGCACAGGAGGGCTGCCCCTTTCTCAGCACGGAGGGAAGATGCAGCATCCATTCCTTCCGGCCGGGGCTCTGCCGCCTGTTCCCCTTGGGAAGGCTTTATGAGGATAACAGCTTCCGCTATTTTATCCAGGTGCACGAATGCCGGAAGGAGAGCCGGACAAAGCTGAAAATAAAGAAATGGCTGGACATACCTGAAATACGCAGGTACGAACAGTTCATCAGCTGCTGGCACTACTTCATCAAAGAGGTACAGGAGGAAATAAGGACATTAGGGGATGAGGTACAAATAAAACAGCGGAATATGCAGCTGCTGCAGACCTACTTCCTGACGCCCTACCGAGGGGAAGAGGATTTTTATGAACAATTTTATGCCCGGCGGAAGGACTGACAGACGGCCTCCGGCACCCCCATGGAAATGTGCGGTGCCGGAGGTTTTTTGAACATAAGGATAGCTCGTTGATCGTGGCACCGTAGTTACTGCGGGAATTGCAAATGAATATGGTTGTATATAATGTACAATATATTGTGATATACACATAGTGCAATTGGCTGAAAATAACAAAAACACAAAAATAAAACTGACATTTCAAAAAATAAAATGCTAAAATGATACTATCGTAATAACTGTGAAAGACGGAACAGTTACGGTCGTAAAAAGAAAAACCGGGAGGTGATTTTATGAGAAGGATAACGAGTGCCTGTCTGCTGCAGACAATGAGGTTTGATAACCTGAACGGGGAAAACCCGGAGCAGGAGCTGGAAATGTACTGCAAAAAGCTGGATTTGAAAAGGACGAAATATGTCATTGAGGAAAAGACGGTACAGCCCGGCGGCGCGCTGCTTGTTAAAATCAGGAGACAATACAACCAGTATAAAACAGACGGATATTTGGAGCAGTAAACCCGCACTTCGGAGCAGCCGCACAAAAACAGGCGGCAATGCTCCGGAGTGTTTTTTTGGAAATGGAAAGCAGAAACGGCATATCTTCGCGGGTTAAAGGGTATAGAGCCGTAATTTAAGGGAATATTCCTACTATAGAGATCATATTTACCGCCGCAATGTATGCGGCTGTACCGTAAAAGGTATGCCGCGTGGTTATAAGGGCTGCGGCCGGGTATAGAAAACGTACATAAGTAAAAGGAAAGGCGGAAGGATGTTGGGAAATAATCAGATGCCCGGGCTGGCGGGATACGCCGGTACAAATCATAACATGCCGGAAAAGGAAGAGATGCGGTCCGCCGCTGCCGGGCCGTCTCCGGACAAGGAGGAGGAAGGTTCTGTTTCCGTTGTACAGGAGAGGGCCCTTTCGGATGATTCCGTAAAAACCTATCTGAAGGAAATCGGCAGATTTCCGCTGCTTTCTACCGAAGAAGAACTGGAGCTTGCCACGGCTATGGAACAGGGAGACGAGGCCGCCAGGGAAAAAATGATTTATTCCAACCTCCGTCTGGTCGTCAGTGTGGTGAAAAAATATGCGCCCGGAAGCGGGATGGCCTTTCTGGATTTGATTCAGGAAGGGAATATGGGGCTGATGAAGGCGGTGGAACGTTTTGACTGCCATATGGGCTACAAATTCAGCACGTATGCCATCTGGTGGATCCGGCAGGCCGTCACCCGCGCCATTGCCGATCAGGCGAGGACTATCCGCGTCCCCGTTCATATGAAGGAAAGCATGAATAAAATACGGAAGGTATCCCGCAGGTTCCTGGCGGAAGAGGGAAGGGAGCCAAGCCAGGAGGAAATCGGGCGGCTGCTGGATATGCCGGCGGAAAAAGTAAAGGATACCATGAGGTATTTCAGTGATACGATATCCCTGGAAACCCCGGTGGGAGAAGAAGAGGACACTTCCCTTGCCGATTTTATTTCCGATGATAAAATGCCGGAACAATATCATAAGGCGGAACAGGGTATTATGCGGGAGGAACTGCTGGAAGTCCTGGAAACCCTCTCAAAGAGGGAACAGACGGTACTCCTCCTGCGCTTCGGGTTTGTGGACGGCAGGAGCTGGACGCTGGAAGAGGTGGGCAGGCTGTATCATGTGACAAGGGAACGGATACGGCAGATAGAAGGCAGGGCAATAAAACGGCTGCGGCAGCGAAGGGGCATGAAGGAACTGAGGGAATATATAGAGTAACTATCCCGCAGGAGTCCTGCCGCTATCTCCGCCGGCTCAGCTGCGCCGAAGAATCCGTGATACTCTATCAGGATGGATCGGATGTGCGGGCGGATATCAGATCTTTGAGCTCCTCCAGGTCTTGCCGGGTAAGCGTTTCGGTATCCAGGAAAGAGGCCAGCATGGAGGTCATGCTTCCGTTGAAAAAACGCTGCAGGAAATGGCGGCTTTCCTGGTTTACGTATTCCTCCTGCCCGAACAGCGAGGTATAAATAAATACCCGGCCCTCCTTTTCATAAGTGAGGGCTTTTTTCTGTACAAGGCGCTTCAGCATGGTCTGTATGGTTTTGGGGCTCCATTTGGTGGTACGGGTAAGAGATTCGGTCACCTGGTTTGTGCTGACGGGCGCATGCTCCCATACGATTTTCATAACCTGGAATTCCGCTTCCGATATCTGTGGGAGAGCCTTCATAAAATACCTCAACCTTTCTTACAGATGTAATAATAGAAAGTATAGGGATATGCGGGCCATTTGTCAATTCTCATCTTCAAGAAAAATTAAGAATTGGAAAAAACCTGCAATTTCCATAAATTACCTGCCCGAAAAGTTACTTTTGAGGGGAAATAGAAGATAATCTGCTTGACTTGATATTCCAGGGGAGGTAATCTTTTAGTTGAGAGTTCTTTTATCCCTCTGCGGCTTATGGACAGCGGGAGATCGGAATGTTAGAAACTTGCAAGGAGTATACCCCCTGATGAAATATAAATGGATACCGGCTACAGCGGCAATTCTTTCTTCTTTTTTTCTTATTTCTTCCCCGATAACCGCATTTGCGGCGGGCAATACCATCAGTACAATTGAAGATGAAATGGTTCATAACACGGAAGGCGGGCAGGAAACGGAAGCCGGCGAAAGCGAGACGGAGCAGGAAGCCACGGAGGAAGGTGACGGCACCGGAACCGATGTTTTCTGGCCGTCAGGACCGTCGGTGGTTGCGGAATCAGGCATTGTGATGGAGGTTTCCACCGGAACCATCCTTTACAGCAAGAACATGCACGCCCAATATTACCCTGCCAGCATTACGAAAATCATGACAGCCCTTCTCGCCATGGAAAACTGTGAACTGGATGAATTGGTGAAGGTTCCCCACGAAGCGGTTTACATGGAGGACAAGGGCTCCCATGTTGCCCTGGATGAGGATGAGGAGCTGACGGTAGAGGACTGCCTGTATGCCATGATGTTGGCCTCTGCCAACGATGCGGCCTATGCCCTGGCAATCCATGTGGGCGGTACCATTGAAAATTTTGCGGACATGATGAATAAGAGGGCGGTTGAATTGGGGTGCCAGGACAGCAATTTCGTCAATCCGCACGGGCTGCCGGATGAAAGGCATGTATCCAGCGCCTATGATATGGCGCTGATCACCAGGGAAGCCCTGAAGCATGAGATTTTCAGGACCGTGTCCAAGACCGTATATTATGAGATCCAGCCCACGGACAAACAGCCGGATCTGATTCCCATGTCTAACCACCATAAGATGATCTGCAGCGGCAAATATCACTATGACGGTGTTTTCGCCGGAAAAACCGGCTATACGGTAGTTGCGAAAAATACACTGGTTACCTGTGCGGCCAGGGATGACATGGAGCTAATCTGTGTAACCATGAAAACAGAAGGCCGTCAGGTGTATGTGGATACCGCATCCTTGTTTGATTTCTGTTTTGATAATTTTAAAAAGGTGGATATCGGAACCAGCGAAGCAGGTGAAATAGAGGTGCCTGTTAAGGCAGCGGACGGAACGGAAAAAGTGGAAACGGTACCTGTACAGGTAGCGGAGGACGGTTATGTGATCATCCCTTCCCAGGTAAGCTTTTCGGATTTGAAGCCCATGCTTCTGCTTGCGGCGGCGGATGAGAACGCGGATACCGGGGTGCTGGAATATACTTACGGTACCCGTGAGGTGGGACAGGCTTCCATAACCCTTCCTGATTTCCTGCGGACAAAAGCAGAGCCGGAGGAAACGGAGCCGGAAGCGGAAACCCTGCCTGCCAAAGAGGAAAAGGAAGGGGATACCGGTTTTTGCTGGTGGTATATCCCGCTGGGAATTCTGGCGGCAGCCGCAGTTATCCTGGGTGCCGTCATGCTGGTCCGCCGGCAGATTTGGAAATACCGCTGGAGGAAAAGAAGAAGAGGCGGCAGGATGCGGAATGCAGGAAACGGGCGCAGGCCGAGAAGATAGCTGTATTGCTGCTGTGGGGCAGATGGAGCATCAGGGGAATTTATATTTCATACTTGTACAACAGACCGTAAAAGCTTATAATAAAATTATGTACACGGTATCGTAACAGAGGGAGCTTTTATGGATACGCGAAGAATTGACGATTTTGACGCGCTTTTTTTTACAGAAGTTTTTAACCGTCTGCAGACGAATATATATATTCTGGATGTGGAAACGGAAACAATTGTTTATATGAATGACGCCATGAAGAGGGAGTTCCGGCTGGAACACCCGGAGGGGAAGCCGTGCTGGCAGCTTCTGCAGAAAGGAATGACGGGAAAATGCCCGTTCTGCAGCAGAAAAGACAGGACGGCGGAAGGGCCTCCTGCAGTCTGGGATGAGAAGAATACAAGGACGGGGCGGGTATACAGGCATTACGACAATTGGACGGAATGGAACGGGAAGCGTTATTATGTGAGTGAATTTACGGACGTTACAGAATATACACAGCTGTCCCGGTGTGCCAGGATGGATGATCTGACAGGACTCCATAACCGCAGGGCCGGAAGGGAAATGCTGGCGGAGTGCATGGAGGCGGGCCGGCAGGAAAACGCTATTATTACCGTTGCTCTGATGGATGTCAATGAATTGAAGAAGATAAATGACAGGTATGGCCATGCAGAAGGGGATCGTCTGCTGTCATGCCTGTCTGCCGTAGTCAGAGAATGTCTTAAGGAGCATGATATGGTATTCCGGCTGGGCGGCGATGAATTTGTCCTTGCTTTTTATGGAGTGAGCCTTCCGGCTGCACAAGCGCGCATACGGGAAATCGAAGAACGGTTCCGGGAGGCACAGCAGAAGGATTCCCTGGTTCATCAGGCATCCTTCAGTACAGGGCTGACGGAGGTTTACCCCGGCGACAGGTATACCATATTGGATATCATCAGACAGGCCGATGAGAAAATGTACCTTCAGAAGCGGGATTATCATATCAGACGGGCAAAAGAGGAGCTTCTGACAACCGGCCGGGCCGCAGAAACCGCGGATACCTTCCGGTATGATAAGGATCATTTATACGACGCCCTCTCGGCGAGCACGGATGATTATTTATTTGTGGGGAACATGAAAACAGGTGTTTTCCGGTATCCGCCGGCCATGGTGAAGGAGTTCGGGCTGCCGGGAGAGATTGTGGAGAATGCGGCGGCCTTTTGGAGCGGCATGATACATCCCGATGATGAAAAAGGATTTTTGGAAAGTAATCAGGACATTGCGGAAGGAAGAGTAAATTCCCACAATATCGAATACCGGGCCAAAAATACCAGAGGGGAATGGATTTGGCTGCGCTGCAGAGGACGGATGCTGAAGGATTCCCAGGGACGGCCGGATCTGTTTGCCGGCATGATTACGAATCTGGGAAAACTAGACCGGACGGATCATATGACGGGGCTTTTTAACCGGTTTGCCTTTGAGGGGAATATCAAGAAGTATCTGGTGGATCAGGAAGACCTGAACCGCATGGATGTTATGATTCTGGATATGGATTCTTTTAAAAATGTGAATGATCTGTATGACAGGGCCTTCGGGGACGGAGTGCTCCGGACGACGGCACAGAAGATTTCCCAAATGCTTTCCCCCAATGCATCGATTTACCGTCTGGACGGCGATGAATTCGGCATCCTGCTATTGAATGGGGAGGAGAGGGAAGCGCAGAAGATCTTTGGTGACATACAGAACAAGTTTTGCCGCCAGCAGGAATATAACGGCAAAAAATACTATTGTACCATATCTGCCGGCTGTGCGGTTTATCCGTCCGATGCGGACAACTACCTGGATCTGTTGAAATTTGCCAACTATTCCCTGGAACATTCCAAACAGAAGGGGAAGAACCGGATGACCCTGTTTTCCGGGGAGCTTATCAGGGAAAAGGAACGGACGCTCGAACTGACGGAGCTGCTCAGGGAGAGTATCGAAAACGGCTTCACCGGCTTTTCCATCAGCTATCAGCCCCAGGTATATGCGGAAACCGGGGAAATCTGCGGTGCGGAGGCTCTGGCCAGGTGGCACTGCCCGAAGTATGGGGATATTTCACCGGTAGAGTTCATCCCTCTGCTGGAGCAGAGCGGTCTGATTATCCCGATGGGCAGCTGGATCCTGTACCATGCGGTGGAGCAGTGCGGGAAATGGCGGAAGAGAAAACCGGATTTCCATATCAGCGTCAACCTTTCATACCGGCAGCTGCTTGAGGGGGATATCGTGGAAGGAATACGGGAGACACTGGAGGTACTGCGGATGCCGCCGGAAGGCGTCATACTGGAACTGACGGAAACCTATCTGATGAAAGACGCGGCCGGAACCAGGGATATCCTGGATAAAATGAAGCAGGCGGGTATTATGCTGGCGATGGATGATTTCGGTATCGGTTACTCCTCCTTGTTTTCCCTTAAAAGCACTCCTGTGGACGTAGTCAAAATCGACAGGGGCTTTGTTAAGGGCATTACCACAGATTTGTTTAACGCCACATTTGTAAAATCCATAACGGAGCTGTGCCATGATGTTGGCAAAAGAGTCTGCCTGGAGGGTGTGGAAAACCGGAAAGAATATGATGTGGTAAAAGGAATGGGACTGGAACTGATACAGGGGTTCTATTTCGGAAAGCCGGTAAGGGCGGAGGTTTTTGAAGAACAGTGGCTGTCATAAATGGATAAATAGAAAGAGATAGAAGCGATTGCGCTCCTATCTCTTTTTCGATTACTATCATATCATAAAAAGTGGAAAATGTCAAGTCTTGTAATGGATGCGCGGCGGACGTATAATAGGCATTCCCGGCGGGAAAAACTGATAAAACAGGGGGATGGGAAAATAGAAAGGGATGGGGACATGGACGAAAATTTTTTCGAAATGATTCTGGCGGAAAAAGAGAAGCAGGAAATGACTGTTCTTATGGCCTGCAACGATAAGACGGCCCGGTTCGGGTTAAGCCTTACGGAACAGGAGGCACATGAACTGGTAATCTGCAGGAATGAAAGCCTGAAAAAGTACCGGAGGGTGGAATTTGGCGGCGGGATTCTGGATAAGCTTATTTTTGCCTTTTGTGATTCCCCGTATATCAGTCAGGATGGCTACAAAGAGACGATGGAAGAGCTGCAGGATATTTTCTATTGCTTTAAAAACGAAGCGGCGGATCAGCTGACGGACGATGAACTTCTGGCTTTCATGAAGGAACAGTTTGACGTAATCTGCATGGGGGACACGGAATATCTGCGGAGCACCTGCCTGCCCCGGTTTGCCTCCGCGATCCGCGCCGGATATGAAGGGTATCGGAAAAGCGGAGGAAATGGGGAATATGAAAAGCTGAGTGAGGAGGAACGATGGGATGAGACGTTGTACATGGATGTGGTAAAGGAATTATTTTGGTAACGGATCGGAAAGGCCTGCGTATCCACTGCGCGGACCGTGCATAATTGCGTGCCTGCGGACACAGGCGGACAGGAGCGGGAATGGGAAAAGTGGCGGACTATGATATGGCGGAGCTTTTACCCGTAGTCGCATGGCTTACGGATAAATATACCTCCAGGGAAAGCAGTTCGGTGACCTATGAGACGGCGGCGGTGCTTATGGAGGCAGTCTGTTACTGTATACGGGAATGCTTTTCCGGTAATCCGTATGGGGTTACGTCTCCGGGAAAAGGCCTGGGGGCCAGGCAGGCTTATGATAAAGGATATCAGAAGGTGACGCAGAAGGCGCAGGCGGCAAAGGAACTGTATGAAAAGCTGACAGACGGCTTTGAGGATTACGGCTGCCTGAATTACAGGGATACGATCCGGAAGGGGCTTCCGGCTTTTTTCATGAAATACGATGCCCGGTTCCGTCCCCAGGATCAAATCCTCATGCTGGACTATCCGGATTTGGCGGCAGGGGAGGCGCTTGCCGGCGTGGACAAGATTTACAGCTATCTTAAGCATATTACCATAGAGAACAAGCTGCTGGGACAATTTCCGGGGCATGCGGTGTGTGAACTGCTGGAGAATCAGCAGGCGGATTATAGAAACCTGTACATGGATAATATCTGCTATCCGGTGCTGCTTCAGGCTGTCATGTGTATGATAGGCGACACTCCGGTACAGGAACTGCGGACCGGCAGGGAGGAGCAAAAGCTTCTTTACGTTTATCTGGAAGGGGACAGTCTGGATAGGGCATCTGAGAAAATAAGGGCCCTTCTTGTTTTGCTGGTATCCAGAATGGGCTTTGGCCAAGAGGAGCAGGCGTATTTTGGGAAGATGGGAAGAGAACTGGCCGCGCGGCTTCTTCTGCTTTCCCAAGTCAAATATTCTGCAGCCGGCGGAGGGGAATTTGAACCCTTCGGCAGTCGTTAAGGGAACAAAAGAGCTTCCCTTTTTCATATATTATAGTAAGAACAAAGATAGAAAAAGGGACGGCTATGATGAAAGGAATCGACGTTTCCGAGTATCAGGGGATAATTGACTGGAAAAAGGTGAAGGCGGCAGGCTGCCGTTTCGCTGTGCTGCGAGCGGTAAGAAGCGATGGGAGTGCGGATATGCAGTTTGAGGCAAACGTAAGGGGCTGTCTGGAGAATGACATACCCTTTGATGTGTACCGCTATACGTATGCCCTTCTGCCGACGGAGGCGCTGGAGGAGGCTGAACAGATAATCCGGCTTCTGCAGGCATATGGAATAAGAAAGTGCAGAATATGGTGGGATGTGGAGGACCCTTCCCTGGAAAACCGGGGAAAAGAAGTTCTTACAGGCCTGATCAGGACCGCTGAGAATACGGCGGCCGGAGCGGGATATGCGTTTGGCATTTATACGGGACTGTTTTTTTACAGAGAGGGTTATTTTGATGCACAAGCTCTTGACTGTCCTGTATGGATAGCTGATTATCCCATATCACGCAGTTTCCCTTTTTCGGAGGAACCGCCTGCAGACGGTTACAGGCCGGTGATCGGGCAGCCGCTTTTTGCCTGGCAGTATTCCGGCAGAGGGACTATTGACGGGATCCTGGCGCCGGTGGATCTGGACGTCTGCTATATGCCTTTTAGGTGATAGGAGGATATGCCCGGGCAGCCTGTCTGAAAACGCATAAAAGCGGGAAGAAATTCGAAGATTTATCCTTGTCTTTTTGTCTGGGAGTAGGTATGATAAGAAGAAATACAATATTCCGGAGTGGAGGTAGGATAATGAAAAAGAAACATTTGATAACGCTGGCGGCGGCTGCCGCTGCGGCCCTGTTTTGTATGCTTCCTGTAAAAGCGGACGCGGCTGAACTCATCCGTTCGGATGAATATGGAGAGGTTCTGGTGGTGGATGTACCCGGAGGGGAAGGACTTCTGTTTATGGGCAATACCAGCGACAAGGTTATGCAGTTCCTGAAGGAAAGCGCAGGAGATCCCTATTTTGTGAGATATAATGTAATGGACGCCACTTTGGCTAAAGTAAAAGCCACCGCCAGTTCCATCCTTGTATTCGACGAGGAAGGAGAGCTGACAGGCGTAAAGGGACCGGCAGAGATCGGGCAGGATATTGCAGCTCATCAGGCAATGATAGAGGCCCTGAACCAAATGGATCCCCAGCAGCAGGCGGCATTGGAAAACCAGCAGCTTGCAAGCCTGGCAGCCCAGCAGAAGGAGTTGCAGGAAGCCGGGGAGGAGGCGCTGGAACAGGCCGGCCAGGCTGCGGCGGCGGGCAATGAGGCCGAAGCCGCACAGTATCAGTTTGCGGCGGTGCTGTGTGAGCAGCTTCTGGCGGTGGCAAACGCGAAGCAGCAGGCAGTTCTCCTTTATCAGCAGCAGGCGGCGGCCGAAGCCGGGCAGGTTCTTTTGTCCATACAGGAACTGGCGGGAGTGATACAACAGGAAATTGCGGATTATTCCCTGCAGTATCAACAGGTGATGACGCAGGCGGTTATGACGGAGCTTTTCCAGTCTATGCTGTGACGGCTGTGAGAACGAGATTAAAAGGCCCGGCGTACCTTCCGAAGTACGCCGGGCCTTTTACTGTAACTGTTAATTCCCCTGCGGGCCGGAAAACATTTCCTTCATATCATTTACCAGCTGCATATCCTCCGGCGTCAGCTTCAGATTGGAACTGAATTTTTTTCCGTCAGCCGTGGTTACGGTCATTTCAATCAATGCCCCTTCCGTTACCGCGCCTTTGGATACGGCGTTCAGGAAGGACGGGAATTTGGGGTGCCTGGCCTTGAACTGCTCCCAGGAGGCCTTTATCTGTAATAATTTCATGGGATTCATCGGATTCATAATAATACATTCCTTTCCTGCATAAATAATGCTGCGGTAGTACAAGTATTTATATTATATCATTTTTATTCCGGCATGGCGAGAAAAATAACAGGAAAAAACGGGAGACAGGGCGTGGTGAAAATGGTAAAATAAATATGACTGTGAAGATACAGGGCAGTTACAAGTCAGACATCACGCGGCCCGCTGTGAGGTATCACTAGGCTTTCGGGCGAATGAAGGAGATCAGGATATGATTTATAAATGTAAGAACTGCGGCGGAAATGTGGTTTATGATCCGGACAGGAAGGCAATGCATTGTCCCTACTGCGACGGCACAGGGAACCAGGAGAAGGCACCGGGCGGCGGAATGGAACTATGCGCCAACTGCGGGGCGCCTATAGAGGCCGGAGATTATCACAGTGCGGTCAAATGTGAATACTGCGGCCATTATACTATTTTTGACGAGAGAGTGGAGGGCGTTTATGAACCACGTTTGATCCTTCCCTTTAAGATGGGAAAGGAAACGGCGGTAAAACGTCTGGAGGAGGAGTTTTCCAAACGGATTTTTGCGCCGGAATCTTTTTTGTCCCAGGCTACCGTGGAAAAAATGGAAGGGAACTATGTACCCTTCTGGCTGTATGACATGAAAGCGGACTGCCATTACTCCGGGACGGGAACGCGGGTGCGCGTCTGGGTCAGCGGGGATACGGAGTATACGGAAACCTCTTATTTCCAGGTGAACCGGGATGTGGACGTGGACTTTGAAAAGCTTCCGGTGGATGCCTCTCTGGAAATGGAAGATAAGGTAATGGATATGATGGAGCCTTACGGGTATGAGGCCCTGGAGCAGTTCCAGCCGGAATATATGTCCGGCTTCCTTGGGGAGATCTACAATCAGCCGGCAGAGGCCCTGGAGCCCCGGGCGGAGGAACGTGCGAGGAAGGATGCCTCCGTTATGCTCCACAATACCATGAATGGATATACAGCCCTGATCCCTGCGCAGGAAACCATCCGTATGCACAATGTGCAATCCAAATATGCGCTGCTTCCTATCTGGTGGTATCGCTATAATTATGAAGGCACGAACTATGACTGCTTTGTCAACGGACAGACGGGGAAGGTAATCGGGAAAGCCCCCTTGTGTAAAAAGAGGATATTCGCTTACAGCGGCACTTTTTTTGCCAGCCTTACCATAATTTTGCTGCTTATAAAAGGAATACTGGAGGTGCTGTGAGATGAAAGGATATCTGAAATATTTCAGAGTTTATTTTATTATTATATTGGTATTGGCGGTGATTTTTGTCATCCTGTCCCTTGTCGGGGCGGGAGAGAAACAGGCGGTGCGCAGCAATACGGAATGCACCACCACGGAAAGGGTTTTTGACTATGCGGATAAGCTTACAGAGGAGGAAGAAAACAGCCTGCGCGAACTGATTGCCGGGAGGGAAGCGGAAACAGGCTGTGATATTGTCCTGGTGACATTGGATGAATCCCTGGAAGAGTATGCCAAAAGTTATGAGGCCCAATTGGGCAGCCTGCAGCCTTACCAGTATACTATGGTGTATGCGGATAATTTCTATGATGAGCACATGTTCGGTTACAACAAGCCCCAGGGAGACGGCGTCCTTCTGCTTGACAACTGGTACAGGGAGAGCGACGGCAGTGTTTATTCCTGGCTGAGCACCTGCGGCAAGGCCCAGGATCGTTTCAGCAGTTCCATGATCGACGATCTGCTGAACGAGGCGCTGGAGGATGTGGACAGCAATCCCTACAGGGCTTACACAAAATATGTGAATCTGTTCTATTCGGAAATGACAGGCAAAAAAGAAATTCCGGCGGTTTACATGATAGCTATTGCGGCGGCGGCAACAGCCATATACATAGGTGTCAATCTGGGCAGGAATAAAGGACGGAAAACCACCGGTGTAACTACTTATGTGGCGGGCGGACATCCGCAGATCCGTAACCAGAGTGATATTTTTATCAATAAAACCGTAACAAGGCGCCATATCCAGCGGGATGATAACAGCTCCGGCGGTTCCGGAGGCGGAGGAGGCCATGTTTCCAGCGGCGGCGTATCCCACGGCGGCGGAGGGCACAGCAGATAAAGGGGGTTTTACATGAAGTTACAGTATTTGGGACATTCCTGTTTTAAACTAAGCTCCGGTGATTACTCTATTGTGGTGGACCCTTACGAAAATGGTTCCGTACCGGGTCTGAGAGATTTGGAAGTGACGGCAAACCTGTGTTTATGCAGCCATGGCCATGGCGATCATCATGGGGATTCCTGTGTGACAACTGCGGAAAGCTTTACACGCAGCCCTTTTTGTATCGAAGCCGTAGAAAGCTGGCATGATGCGGATTGCGGCCGAAAACGGGGAAAGAATACCATCCATATTTTCCATGGGGAAGGCATGAAGGTAATCCATCTGGGAGATATGGGATGCCGCCCGGAAAACTGGCAGGTGGAGCTTTTGAAAGAGGCGGACGCGGTTATGGCTCCCGCTGGCGGCTATTATACGGCGGAGCCTTCCGTTGTCTGCGCTCTGTTAAAAGAGATAAATCCCAGGATAGTGATTCCTATGCATTACCGGACGGCCAGGAGCGGCTTTCCGGTACTTAAGACCTGCGAAGAGTTTCTTTCTTACTGCAGCGGCGTTGTGCGTTATGAAACCGATACGCTGGTACTGGACGGGAGTACCAAATCACATACGGCTGTGCTGAAGCAGTGGGCATGCCGGTGAGGGGAACGGTGTCCCTCATAATTTTTTGGGATTAGGAGAATAACGTGAATATACAGATTTTCGGAAAGACAAAATGCTTTGACACGAAAAAGGCCGAACGTTATTTTAAAGAGCGCGGCATTCGGTACCAGTTTATTGATTTGAAGGAAAAAGGGATGAGCAAGGGAGAACTGAATGCGGTAAGCCAGGCGGTGGGCGGACTCAGCGCTCTGCTTGATGAAAACTGCAGGGATAAGGATGCCCTGGCAATCGTGCGCTACATTGCGGAAGAGGACAGGGCGGAGAAGCTTCTGGAAAACCAGCAGGTAATCCGGACACCTGTCGTGAGAAACGGAAAAAAAGCCACCGTTGGATACCGGCCGGAGATATGGAAGGGTTGGGAGTAAATTATGGGAAGAAAAATGGAACAAAAATGCCCGTCACAGTCTCAAACAGTGACGGGCAATTACTTAAAGGAGTTCTTTCGTCTTCCGTGCAAGATATAATGGTATATTGGTGATGAGGCCGTTTTTCAGATACCCCCTCTTGGAAAAACGAATGGCATATTCCGGCTGCTTTTCGGCAAGGTAACGTTTGAAAGAGGGCGCAGACTTATCATCGCCGCCCTTTGTTTCCACCGGAATGATATCTGTCCCATACTGGATTACAAAATCAATCTCGCCGCTTTTATCTGAATAATACCTCGGTTCTACCTCAAATTGTCCATGAAGCTGCTGCAGGACATAGTTTTCGGTCAGAGGGCCTTTGAACTGATAGTTATTTTTGAGAAGGATTGCACTGTTGTCCAGCCCGGCCATGTGTTTGAGAAGCCCGGTGTCAAATACAAAGAGTTTGAACTGTTCCATTTTGTCAAAAGCCGAAAGCGGATGCTCCATTTTTGATACATTGTATATGCGGTTGAGCATACCGGCAGATACCAGCCACTCAATCGCTTCTTCAAAGTCTCTGGCCCGTGCGCCGTCACGGACTGCCCCATACATAAACTTTTCATTGGATTTGGCAAGCTGTGATACTATGCTTCGGAAAACCATCAGGATCCGTCCGCTGTTTACCTTCCCGTTGTGCTTGGAGAAGTCATTTTCATACACCTCTATGAGTTCCTTCTGAATCTGTGCTACCTTCGCCGGATCTTTGTACTTGACCCACGACGAAACACACTCCGGCATTCCGCCTATGATAAGATAGTAGTTGTAGGCGTCCAGAAAACGGTTATGAAAGATTTCCTCGATCTGCTGCCCTTTTTGGATGCTGTCATAATAGGTGCGCAAAGGTGTTTCCGTTTTTTCAAATTGACGGAATCCGTTTGGGGATCCGGATTTGCTTTGAGGTCCGTTTCCCGGAATTTTTCAGGGAACTGTACAGAGAAAAGGCAGAAGTATGCCTGGTATCCTTCTGTGATAGTTCCAGGGAGGAAAATACAGCGCGCTATGAGCTGATAAAAGCCCATCTGCGGACACGGGCGGTGGAAAATGTATGTACGGTTTTGGCTGTGAATAACAGCTCCTTCTTCCAGACCGCACCTACCGCAGTTTTCGATCCTGACGGGGCCGTGCTTCTGGAAATGGACAGGCATAAAGAAGGCCTTCTTATTTATGATTATGAAAAAAGGAACGACACCTTCGGCATGCGGGGGAGGAGGGAGATTTCCGATGAATTACGGAGAAACTGCTCCCATACATAAAGCAGTTTTTGCAGCAGTGCGGACGGGTCTGCACATTCATGCGCAGACCGTTTGGAGATGTGGCGGCAATACGTTTTAATTCTCAAATCCGTGAATCCAGTCCGCTTTCAGGAAATAGATGAGAAAAACAAGGGAACTCAGCGTCCAGGTCAGGGGATATGCCCAGAAAATCACGTTGATGACCGGGATGATTTTTACCGCAATGCTGATATAAGTGATACGGATAATACACCAGCAGCACATCATTACCAGCATGGGGACTGTGGCCTTCCCTGCACCTCGCAGGATGCCTGCCACGCAGTGGGAAAAGGCAAGTAAAAAATAGAAAAGGGTCACCGTACGGGCCTGAGTGGTACCAAACGAAACCACCTGCGGATCGTTGTTGAAGGCGGCTATCAGGACAGGGGCAAGCCCATAAATCAGGATACCAACCAGCTCCGCCATCACGACGGAACAAAGGATGCCGAAGCGTGCCCCTTTTTTGGCGCGGTCATATTTACCGGCACCCAGATTCTGGCTGATAAAAGTGGTCATGGACATGGCAAAACAGGTAATGGGCAGAAAACCGAAGCCTTCTATTTTGGAGTATGCCCCGCAGCCTGCCATAGCCATTTTCCCAAAGCTGTTAATATTGGCCTGTACCACCACATTGGCGATGGAAATGATGGAATTCTGAAAACCGGAGGGAAGGCCGTTTTGTATGATCTGCTTCAGGAAAAAGAAGTCAAAACGGATGTTTCGGAAATGTACCCGGTAATCCTCCGGGCTTCTGGACAGCCGCAGCAGACACAGGATGGCGCTGACAAACTGCGAGATGATGGTAGCCATGGCCGCGCTTCCCACGCCAAACCCCATGACCCCAACGAACAGCAAATCCAGCAGTATGTTAACGACGGAAGAAATGATCAGATACACCAGCGGATGCCTGCTGTCGCCCACGGACTGCAGAATCCCTACAAAAATATTATAAAGGACAAAGGCAAGGGAACCGCAGAAATAAATCCGGAAGTAAAGGATGGAATTGGGCAGGACATCCTGTGGGGTTCCCATCCAAAGCAGCAGCTGCGGCGTAAGTAAAACACCGATTACCGTCAGTGCAACACCGGCAGCAAGCCCGAAAGCGATGGTAGTATGTATGGCCTTCTGTACCTTATCTATCTGTCTCGCCCCATAAAATCTTCCGATCACCACTCCCGCACCTATGGCGATGCCGTTAAAAAAACCCACCAAAAGGAATATCAGGCTGCCGGAAGAACTGACGGCGGCAAGGGCTTCACTGCCCAGAAAGTTCCCTACAATAAGAGAATCTGCCGTGTTATAAAGCTGCTGGAAAAGATTCCCCAGAAAAAGAGGAACAGCAAATGCTATTATCTTTTTCCAAATCGTACCTTCCGTCATCAGTGTAGTTTTAGATGCTTTATCCATTACGCCTCTCCCTGTTTTTCGTATCTTTCCCTCTAAAATAACGGTTTACTGCGGCGGCTTATTTATAACCGCCAATTTTCTATTATATCACAGTAAACCAGAAAAGAAAGCCTGAACTGTTACTATAATCAGGCTTGCCGCCATTACGCTTTCTTACGGTCTGCGCAGTTCATGCGCCGGCCTCCCCTCACAGGACGGAGAAGGCCGCAAAGGGCAGAATATGCATGATTAAGGTAAAGAAAAGACAAGCAAAAGCATGAAAAATACGGTATAATTTATAACAGTACAGGCGGGCGGGAAAAGCAGCAGAACCGCCGGCCGAGTTCAAGGAGGATATTGGAAATGAAAATTGCATTGATTAATGAAAACAGTCAGGCGGCAAAGAATGCCCAGGTGGAGGCCGTTCTTAGAAAAGTAGTAGAACCGAAAGGACATGAGGTGTTCAATTACGGAATGTACGGTGCGGAGGATACCCATCAGCTTACCTACGTACAGAATGGTATTCTGGCCGCTATTCTGCTGAATTCCGGAGCGGCCGACTATGTGGTTACAGGCTGCGGCACCGGTGAAGGGGCCATGCTTGCCTGCAACGCTTTCCCCGGCGTGCTCTGCGGACATATTGTGGATCCTTCCGATGCCTATATGTTTTCCCAGATCAACGATGGGAACGCCATTGCCCTTCCTTTTGCCAAAGGCTTTGGATGGGGGGCGGAACTGAACCTGGAATATATTTTTGAGAAACTGTTTGAAGGCGAGAGCGGACAGGGATACCCCAAGGAACGGGTAATCCCGGAGCAGCGCAACAAAAAAATCCTGGATGAGGTAAAAAAGGTTACCCATAACGATCTGTGTACGATTTTGAAAAATCTGGATCAGGAACTGGTAAAGGGAGCTATTGCAGGAGACAGATTCGGTGCGTATTTCTTTGCAAACTGTAAATGTGATAAGATAGCGGCCTGTGTTAAGGAACTGCTGGAGAATAACTGAGAAGCAGCGGCAGCCGGTCTGATGTACACGGAAGCGGTCATGCCGCATCGCTGACATTGTCCTGTGAAAAATGGAAAGTGACATAACCGTTCAGACAGGTCTGAACGGTTACAGATTTACGGAAAGACCGGCAGAACCTCCAGGCGGGAGTGGTATCCCTTTGGCAGCTGCCGGTTTTTCCGGTATATGGTGTATGGCATATGGCGGAAAAGGAGAGGGAGCATGGCAGCCTCGGATATGACAAAAGGAAGCATTGCAGGGCATCTGATCCGGTATTCGGTGCCGCTGGTGGTTGGAAATCTGTTTCAGCTTGCTTATAATGCAGTGGATTCTATCATTGCAGGAAGGTTTATCGGAAAAGAAGCGCTGGCAGCCCTGGGAACGGCAGGGCCGGTTATGAATATCATCATTCTCGGGATATCCGGTATCTGTATGGGAGCGGGTGTCCTGATGAGCGGCTTCTTCGGTTCCGGGCGTAAGGAAGAACTGAAAAAAGAACTGTCCACCACCCTTTTGTTCGGCTTGTATTTCTCCCTGGCGGTCGCCGCGTGCGGTATCCTTTTTGCCAGGCCCCTGTTACGTCTGCTCCGGGTGCCGGACAGCGTTCTGGATGATGCCTGTGTATATCTTACGATCATTATTTCAGGGGCACCCTTCACTTACTTTTATAACGCGCTTGCAGCGGCTCTGAAAAGTGTGGGAGATTCGGGCACGCCGGTCAAGTTTCTGATGTTTGCTTCCCTGCTGAACGCAGGGCTGGATCTCATTTTTATCGGTCTCCTGGGTTTTGGGATTGTCTGTTCTGCCGTAACAACCGTTGTCGCGGAAAGTGTATCGGCCATTCTTACCTGGATCTACATAAAGAAACGGATCCCTTTGCTTCATCCGGACAAGGAGACTTTCCGTATCGATCCCGGACTTCTGAAGAAAACGCTCCGCTACGGGGGCGTTACGGCGCTCCAGCAGGCTTGCCAGCCGGTTGGCAAGCTGCTGGTCCAGGGAGCGGTAAATCCTTTAGGGGTGGACGTGATAGCCGCATTCCAGGCAGTGAACAGAGTGGATGATTTTGCGTTTACCCCGGAACAGAGCATTTCCCATGGTATGACTACCTTTACCGCCCAGAACCTGGGCGCGGACAGGACACGTAAGGAGAGGGAAGGGCGGGTACGAGACGGCCTGCGGATAGGGCTGCTGATGGAATTCCTGTATTGGATTTTCATTTTCCTGGTGGTTTTCCTGGCCCGGGAGCCGCTTATGAAAGCATTTGTAAGCGGCGGGGAAGGCGGGATCGTGGTGGAACTGGGAAGCAGATATCTGAAGACCATGGCATTTTTCTATCTTTTCCCGGCCTTTACCAACGGACTGCAGGGGTATTTCCGGGGAAGAGGGAAAATGGGGATAACACTGGCGGGCACCTTTATCCAGACGGGTATAAGAGTGGCGGTTACCTATGTGGCGGCTCCTGTTTTGGGGATTTACGGCGTGGCATTTGCCTGTGCGGCGGGCTGGAGCGTCATGCTCCTTTTTGAGGTGCCGTATCTGCTCCTTACCGGAAAAAAAGAAACAGGCTGCAGAAGGGAAGAATAAAAATGAGCATAAAAACAGCAACAGGGGCCCGCCTGCGGGCAGAGGATCTGTACCAGGAAAAAAGATATGTAATTACGGCATATGGAGCCGTTCCCGGAGGAAATCCGGTGGATAATACAAAGGGGATAAACCAGGCGGTTGCCGCTGCTGCAGAAGACGGCGGCGGGACCGTAGTGGTACCGGAGGGAGAGTTTAAAACCTATACGATCCGGCTCTATTCCGGGGTAAATCTTTGTCTGGAAAAAGGAGCCGTTCTTCGTGCCGCACGCACGGATATCCGCCATTCCTATGAAAAACAGGAGGGAGAAGGCGGCAGCTATGACCGGCCGGAGGTAAACCGGTATGTGGGAATACAGGATCACGGGCATACCTATTTTGCAAACAGCCTGCTATATGGGGCGGACATTTCCAATGTCATGCTTTATGGGGAAGGCATGATTGACGGCAGCTGTTTTGACGGCGGTTTTCGTACGTATGTGCTGCAGGGAGGCGATCCCGAGGAGCCGGAATACAGACAGGAACCGGGAGTGGGGGGAGAATACGGTGAGTGGTTCGGCAACAAGGGGATTGCCCTGGTGCGCTGCCGTAACGTGGTGATTAAAGGGATTTCCGTTGTTATCGGCGGCCATTTTGCCATCATAGCCGAGGGTGTGGAAAATATGCTGGTGGAGGATGTCCTGGTGGATACCACCAGGGATGCGCTGGACGTGGACTGCTGCCGGAATGTAACCGTCAGAAACAGTGTTTTTAATTCCCTTACTGATGATGCGCTTGTTATGAAGGCATCCTTTGGGGCGGGAAAATTTATGCCTCTCAAAAATGTACTCATAGAGGACTGTAAGGTGAGCGGTTATGATGCGGGAAGTGTCTATGCGGGAGTATATACCCGGGAAAAGCTGGTAGCGGCAGATCGAGGCGGCCCCACAGGAAGGGTAAAGCTCGGAACCGAATCCACCTGCGGTTACGAACAGGTCACCATACGCCGGGTACGGTTTGAACGTTCCCGGGGATTTGCCCTGGAGGCGGTGGACGGATCGGACCTGAAGGATATTCTTTTTACGGATTGTGATATGGATAATATCAGCAGTTCCCCCATTTTCATCCGTGCGGGAGACAGGTGCCGGTTTCCTGTCACCGGGAACAGCAGCGAAGAACGGACGGAGGCGGGAAAAGGGAATGTGCGTCTGGACAACCGGAAATGGATTCTGCCCGACAGGGACGGCTATACCCGTTACCCCGCCCTGCGATACAGCCCTTCTTACAGGAAGGAACGACAAGTTACTATTGACGGCCATTCTTCTTTCTTTGTAGTGAATCCGGACGCCCCTGCGGCAGTGAATGAAGCGAACCTTCAACGGGAGGGAGATCGCTGTTACGGAAAACGGTATCATTTTGCTGTCGGTGCCTATGAGGCGGATCGGGAGAAGCCCCTGGCGGCATGGGAGGAACCATGTTATGCCAATGCCTGCGGCAGCGGCCATATGGCGTGCGTTTCCGATATTGAGATCAGCAATGTAAGGATTACCAATGCGGATCCCAGGTACCCTATCCTGTTAATGGGGCTTGCAGACAGCCCGGTCCGCCGGGTATGCATGAAAAATATCCGGGTCGAATACCGGGGAGGTCTGTCCATGGAGCACGCGGCGGAACAAAGACAGCTCAATACCAACTGGGACTATGTCCAGTATGGAGCAAAACCCCACGTACAAAGCCTGCCCTGGCTGGTGAACACTTTTTTCCTGAAGGAGGAAGGCCTGCTTCCCCGGGCGGATTGGGACAGGGAAACAGGCGGCTGGAAAGCAGATCCTTATAACGTGCCCGAGCTGCCGTATGTTTATCCGGAACCGGAAAACTGGGGCATTCTTCCCGCCTATGGATTGTATGCAAGACATGTGGAGGATTTGACTCTGGAACAGGTGTCCTTTACCTGGAAAACAGAGGATGGCCGGCACGCGGTGGTATTGGACGACGCATCCCGCGTCAGCCTTACGGAAGTAACCGCAGATATAAAAGCAGGCGTGGAGCATGCCGCCGTCGTGGAAAGCGCCTTCCGCAGGCCCACAGGCAGGGAATATATCCTGCACCAGCCTTACATGGGGAACGAAGTGAGGGATGCGGTCTTTCCCCCGGACTGGAGGGTGAAAGAAGTGGACATTACCGCCCCTGCCCCCGGGACGCCTCCGGATGAATATTATTCGTATCCCACGCTGCCCTGCCCGGAGAATGGGTACAGTTATCCGGTAGAAACAGACGAATATCCGCTGCCTCTCACCGTTTACCGTCCTTTTTTTGCCATGCCGGCAAAATATGAGGGCAGAACCGGCGAAGTTATCAGAATTCCGGTTAAGGTGCGCAATCCGGCTTCCGAGATTTCAGAAAAAGAACTGAATGGGCGGATATACAATGAAACGGCGGAAGTCTGTGATTATGCGGTAAAGGGCCTCGAAAGCAGCATGAAAATCCGCGTGTCAGAACTGCCGGAGGGTGCCGTTTTCCTGGAAGATCAGATGGAAATCCGCTGGACTCCCGGAAAAGGCCAAAAAGGAGAATTCCGTATCCGGCTTACAGTGGATGACGGGATACTGGAGGAGTATGGGGAATGTAAGGTGGTGATCTGCTGACTATGAAGTATAAAGGAAATCAGCAGAAAAGATGCGGAAATTTTTTTGGAACAGATAGAAGCATAAGCACAAATAACAATTGACATACCTAGATAATCTATGTAATATATAATACATAGATTATCTAGGTATTTTTTGTCAGACAAAAAATTTTGTTTTTCGCTACATACAGAAAGGAGACAGCAAATGGATAAGAAAATGATGGCGGTGGGAACCTCCATGCTACTTCTGAAGCTTTTGGAAAAGGAGGATATGTATGGCTATCAGATGATTAAGGAATTGGAGGAACGCAGTGAGAAGGTGTTTTCCCTGAAGGAGGGCACCCTGTATCCTCTGCTGCATACGCTGGAGCAGCAGGGAGATATTGAGAGCTTTGAGCAGCCTGCGCCTACCGGGAGAGTGCGCAGATATTACCGGATTACCCCCAAAGGGAGAAAGACCCTGACAGGGAAAAAAGGGGAATGGTCAGCCTACGAAAAAGCGGTTAATCTGGTCCTGGGAGGTGTTATCCATGCATAAAAAAGAAGAGATGAATACGCCGGGTGCTGCCGGCAGCCAGGATGCGGCCCTGTTCCTTGCGGATGTGGAAGCGCAGATACAGTACAAGCCTGCGGCAAAACGTGCGGGAAGAGAATTGTATGCACATATGGAAGATAAGGCGGAGGAATACCGGCAGGACGGTATGGGAGAAGAAGAAGCCATGAGACGGGCGGTAAAGGACATGGGAGACGCATCGGCTCTGGGGGTTATGCTGAACCGGACCTACCGGCCCAGGTTCCCGGTAGTGTTTATTTCAGCCGTAATCCTTGCTGTTATGATCGGCCTTGCCGGAAATATTGCGGAATATGGCGGCGGAACGACGATAGGGATAGAAAAACTGTACTGGGTGGGGGCAAGCCTGTATTTCCCCATAGGACTTATCATCTTCGGGCTTACGGTCTGGAAAGGGTATCCGTGGATAATCCGATACAGCGGTCCGTTTTTGGCTTTGGCGGGTATCTGCTTTATCGGTGTGGTGCTGATGACCGATATCCGGATAGACGGAGGCGATCTGTTCTGGCATTTCCGGATCTCCAGCGGTTATATGCTTTCCATGCCGGTCATTGTGTTATCCGTTCCGGTACTTCTAGTACTGGCCTATAAACTACGGAACCGCAGGCCTGCGGCTATTCTGCTGGTCATGGGGATATTCGGCCTCAGCTTCCTGTGCTTTTCTAAAATGTCAGGGCGTTCCCTGAATCTTACCTTCAAAATCATATCCTTTGCGGCGTTCCTTGTGCCCATGATCTGTCTGGCCGCCCGGGGCTGTTTCCGGCTTTCGGCAGGAAAAGCGGTACTTATGGTGGTGCTGCCTGGGATCCTTATTGCAGCTGTCTGGACAGCGGAAAACAGTCAGGTACTGAGAGATTATGGCAGGCAGTGCTTCCGGCCGGAGGATGATGTCCGCAGCTCCTGGGACGATTCCTATAACAGTATCCTGATTAAGGAACTTCTTCCCCAGGCACGTCCTTTCGGGGGGATACAGCTGTCCCCGCAGGCATGGGAAGAATATTATACCTCAGAATGGTATTTTGACGGAAACTGGGATTCGGATATGCCTATGCGAACCCTGATGGATTCGGGAAAACAGAATACGGAGCTGGAGCTGACGGATATCCTTCCCCAGCATTATCATAACAATTACCGGATCGCTTTCTGGATTCTGAAGTACGGCTGGGTGCCCGGCCTGCTTCTGGCAGGGGGGATTCTGGTCCTGTATCTGTATATGTTCCGGCTTGTGAAACAGATCCGCAATCCGTTGGGCAGGACGGTTTCCCTGTCTTGTGCTATGATGCTGGCTATGCAGACAGGGTTGTATTTTGCCGGAAATTTCGGATTTCAGTTCGCCTGGTTTACCACCCTTCCGTTTATTTCGGAAGGACTGGCCAGTATAGCGGTCAATATGATTCTGGCAGGCCTGATCGCTTCTGCCTGCGGCTATGACCATGTAGTGGAGGAAACGGAAGAACTGAAAACATTCCGCCCTTTTACAGAGAGCTCTTCCTCTGTGATTAAAAAAAGAGAGATGATTTAAAGGAGGCTGGTAAACAGGCCGTGAGAAAGGACGCCCTTTTGGTGTTCCTTTTTTCACGGCCTGTTACTGTTCACTCCGTGACCAGTAACCACGGCCTGTCTGCTGCTGCTTAAATTCAAAGATAATTTGTCGAAAGGTATATGGTATGATATAATCTGGATAAGGTCCGGCAGGGACATAACAAAAACACATGGGCAAAGACGGTTTGGATGGACATTTACTACCGTTCAGGGCTTTCCATGTGTCTGGGGGAGTCACATGGAGACAGAGAATAAAAGCAGCACCTTAAAAAAGGCAGTACAGAAAAATATTACACGTTTGATAGCAATTCTATTGATTTTTGTTTTTTTCATCATCAGTGCAACATCCTTCTCCGCAATAGCCCATATGCAGGGAAATGCGAGGGTGATTAATTATGCAGGGATAGTGAGAGGGGCCACGCAGCGCCTTGTGAAGCAGGAAATGAACCATACTCCCAACGATGGTCTGATCCGCTATCTGGACGGAATCATTTCGGAACTTTCAACGGGAGAAGGGGAATACGGGCTGACGGCGCTTCCGGATCCGGAATACAGGAAGCTGCTTGAGGAACTAAGCGGGGAGTGGGACGCCTTAAAGTCGGAAATCGAACAGGTGAGGCAGGACGGAGACGGACAGACACTGTTTGAAAGGAGCGAAGAACATTTCGCAACGGCAGATCGCCTGGTGTCCGCCGCAGAAAAATATTCGGAACAATGCGTCATTTCCGCAAAGGAAACGCTGTTGTGTTTTAATGCGGGTTTCATCCTTCTGGGTATTTTGTTTCTTGTATACGGCCATTGGCAGAGAAAAATGCAGCGGGCGCTGGATTCGGCGGAAAAAGCCAGTCAGGCCAAAAGCGAATTCCTTTCTTCCATGTCCCATGAAATACGCACGCCGATGAACGGAATCATCGGTATGACGGAAATCGCCAGGCGTTCTCTGGACGACAGGGACAAGGTGATGGATTGTCTCAAAAAAATAGACCTATCCTCCGGTTATCTGCTGACGCTGATTAATGACATTTTGGATATGTCCCGGATAGAAAGCGGCAAGGTGGAACTTGCCGATAAGCCGTTCCGGGTGACGGAGGTATTGGAGCGTATTTATGTGATGTTTAACCAGAAAGCGGAGGACGGCGGCATAGAATTCAGCATCCGTTATGACAATCCCGCTTTGGAAAATGTGGTCGGTGACGATCTCAGGCTCAGCCAGATTCTGGTTAATATTATATCTAATGCCATGAAGTTCACATCGGCCGGGGGGAAAGTGAGCGTGGAGGTAAAGGAGCAGGCGGAAGGCCCGGATAAGACTGCCCTGGAGTTCCTGATATCGGATACGGGAATCGGCATAAGTAAAGAATTCCAGGCAAAGCTGTTTGATCCCTTTGAACAGGAACAATCCGTTACCTCGAGACAGTATGGGGGAACGGGACTTGGCCTGGCGATCAGTCAGAATTTTGCCAGGATGATGGGAGGGAAAATCACCGTCGACAGCAAGCCCGGGGAGGGTTCCCAATTCAAAGTATCGGTGGTACTGGGGCGGGGCAAGGCGGATGCGGCAGCGGAAAAAACTCTTACAGCGGCTTCCGTGCAAGCCGCCGACAGTCTTTCCGGCATCCACATCCTGCTGGCGGAGGATAATGCGATTAACTCGGAAATCGTTACCTTTATGCTGGACAGCAGCGGAGCCGTGGTGGATGCCGTGTTTGACGGGAAGGAAGCGGTGGATACCTACAGGGATTCCTCCGTCGGCTATTATCAGTGTATCCTCATGGATATCCAGATGCCTGTATTAAACGGTCTGGAGGCCTGCCGCAGGATACGGGAGCTGGAGAGGCCGGATGCAGGATGCGTGCAGATTATCGGCCTTTCTGCAAACGCCTTTATGGAGGATGTGGACAGGGCCAGACAAAATGGAATGGATGGTTATCTGACAAAGCCGGTAGATATGGATAAGCTTCTGGAAATGATAAGTAACGGCTGAAGACCGTTTTTCATATGATAAAAGAAAAGCGGCTGATGGTATTATGGAATTTAAAGGAAGTGAAACCTATAAAAATCTGGAGAAGGCCTATAACGGGGAACTGCTCGCAGGTACGAAATACAGAATTTATGCCCGTATTGCCAATAAGGACGGTTTCCGGCAGATGGGATCTATATTTGAAGAAACGGCGGGAAACGAACAGGAGCATGCGGAAGTATGGCTGCGCATGCTGAATGAAGGTGCCCTGCCTATGCTGGATGAGATTCTCGCGGATTCCCAGGCGGGTGAAAAGAGAGAATGGACGGAAATGTACCGGGATTTCGCGGAAACAGCGGAAAAGGAAGGTTTTGTGGATATTGCACGACTGTTCCGCAGGATAGGGGAAGTGGAAAGACACCACGATTTCCGCTTCCGGCAGCTGGCTGAAAATCTCAGGAACGGAGAGGTTTTCTGCAAAGAAGAGGAAGAGGTATGGATTTGCATGAACTGCGGTTTTGTGGTATTTGGGAAATGTGCCCCTGAAAAATGTCCGGCATGCGGTTATCCCCAGGGTTATTTTGAATTAAATTGTGAAAATTATTAAAAAAAAGAGGAAAGAACGATGCCGTCGTTCTCTCCTCTTTTTGGCTCAGGCCAGACAATCCTGCATTAACTGGTAAGCGCCTTTTTCTAAAATGACCTTTAAATCCGCGCATACAGCTGTTTCCAGTCCGGGCAGGCAGGTCAGATCCATTCCCCAGAAGCCGCTTTGGCAGCATACCGCATGAACCAGATCCTCGGGGCTGTCATTCTTATGGGCAGCGAAGAACTCCAGAACATCCCTGTCATCGGAAACCGGATACCGGTTGCCTTTCGGGCGGGTGCAGGTCAGGCCGCTTTCCGTGAGATCACCGCCCCCGTAAAAAGCTATATAGAAGGCGAGAGAAGCGGTAAGGCATACCGGAAGGCTTTCTTTCTTTTCGATATAACCCTTCAGGGAAGGAAGAACTCTCGCTTTCCATTTGGAAGTGGAATTCAGGGAAATGGAAAGGAGGGCATGGTCGATATAAGGATTGCGGAAACGTTCCGTTACGGAGGCGGCAAAGTCCTCCAGTTCTTCCCTTGGCAGGGTGAGAGTGGGAATGATTTCCTGGTAAATTGCTTTATTCATAAAGCCCTGGATAACCGGATCCTCCATACAGTCGCGGACGATATCCTGTCCCGCAAGGTAAGCGCCCAGAACCATGGAAGTATGCGCGCCGTTCAGGATACGCACCTTACGCTGCTTATAGGGCTTATGATCCTCCGTTACCAGAATGGGGAGGCCGGCCTTTTCAAAAGGAAGTTCCTCCTTAATGGACTGCGGGCCTTCGATAACCCAGAAGCCAAAGACTTCTCCGGTATCCATCACATTATCTTCGTAGCCGTTTTCCTCATTCAGGGCTGCGGCCTCTGTTCTGGGAAAGCCGGTAACAATACGGTCCACCAGGGTAGAACAGAAGACGTTTTCGTTCCGTATCCACTGTACAAAAGCGTCGCCAAGCCCCCATTGCGCCGCATACTCCAACACACATTTTTCCAGTTCCTTCCCATTGTCGTCAATCAGCTCACAAGCAAGGATCAGGAAGCCTTTTCCCGGTTCCCCGCCAAAGGTCTGAAAACGGCGGTATAAAAACTGGGTGAGTTTTCCGGGATAGCTGGCGGCCGGCCGGTCTTCAAAACGGCAGGAGGGATCATAGGTAATCCCGGCTTCCGTGGTATTGCAGGAAATAAAGCGCAGCTGCGGGTTCTCCGCACAGGCCATCACGGCTTCATAATCGGTGTAAGCGTTCAGACAGCGGCTCACACAGGAGATCACCCTTTTTTTATTCACCTTTTCCCCATTTTCACAGCCCCGCAGATACAGGGTATACAGACCCTCCTGCTCATTGATGGCGTCCTTCAGATCAAAAGCGCCCGGAATGGGGGCGATGGGCTGAACCAGCACAACTTTGGACTGAAAAGCGGCTTTTTCATTCATATTGTCGATAAAAAAGTCCACAAAGGCGCGCATGAAGTTGCCTTCCCCGAATTGGATGACCCGTTCGGGGGCTTCCTTCAGGAGATAACCGGTAAAGCCTGTTTCTTCCAATGTCCGGTATGATAATTTGTTCATGATTTTTATTCCTCCTATAAAGTAACACCTTGTTTAAAGATTGCCATATCATGGAAGCCGGCGGCTTCGGATTTTACCTGTTCTCCGTTTGCCACACGGATTACATAGTCAAAAAGCATTTTTCCCAGTTCCGGAAGCGGGGTTCCGCTTACCATACGGCCGCAGTCAAAATCAATCCAGTTCTTCTTCTTTTCACTGAGCGCCAGATTGCTGGATATTTTAACCGTAGGTACGGGGGACGCAAAAGGAGTTCCCCGGCCGGTGGTGAAGAGCACAATCTGTGCGCCGGAGGCGGCAAGCGCCGTGGCGGCAACAAGGTCGTTTCCCGGTGCGCTGAGAAGATTCAGGCCGTGTGTACAGACCGGCTCTCCATAGGCAAGAACGCCCCGGACCGGCGCAGAGCCGGATTTTTGGGTGCAGCCAAGGGATTTATCCTCCAAAGTGGAAATCCCTCCTTTTTTGTTGCCCGGGGACGGATTTTCATAAATCGTCTGGTGGTGGCTGGTAAAATAGTTTTTAAACTCATTGATGAGATCCACGGTCTGCCGGAAAAGAGTTTCATTCTCGCAGCGGTTCATCAGCTGGGTCTCCGCGCCGAACATTTCAGGAACCTCGGTAAGTATGGTGGTACCGCCGGCAGCAATGAGAAGATCGGAAAAAACGCCCACAGTAGGATTGGCCGTAATGCCGGAAAGTCCGTCGGAGCCGCCGCATTTCATGCCGACAACCAGTTCGCTTAAGGGAACCGGCTCCCGCACACAGGCGCCGGCACGGCCTGCCAGTTCCTTGACAAGGGCAAGCCCGTCGGCTATTTCATCCTCCGAATCCTGGGCGACGAGGAATTTAACCCGATCAGGATTGTAGGAACCGATATATTTTTTTAATTCTTCTATATTGCTGTTTTCACAGCCGAGGCCTAGTACGAGGACGCCGCCGGCATTGGGATGATTGACCAGGTCGGCGAGAATCTGTCTCGTGTTTTCCTGATCCTCCCCCATCTGGGAACAGCCATAAGGATGGGGGAAGGCGGCGATGGCATCCAGGCTGGTGCACAGGTATCCCTGGGCCCGGTCCGCTATGGCGGCGGCTACGTTGTTGACACAGCCGACGGTGGGAATGATCCAGATTTCGTTGCGTACCCCTGCACGTCCGTTTTCTCTGCGGTAGCCATAAAAAAACGGAGGCATTTCCGAGAGGGCGGAAACCGGTTGCTCCGTATCAGCGGAAAAGGACGGCCTGTAGGTGTAGGTCAGCACATCACCCAAACCGGTTTTCAGGTTGGCGGTATGGACCCAGGAGCCGGGAAGGATATCCGTGACAGCCGTACCGATGGGGGCGCCGTATTTGATAACCGCTCTCCCGGCGGGGATGGGCACCAGGGCGAATTTGTGTCCCTGCGGGATATCCTCCCGGAGGGTGACCGTTTTTCCCTCCACGACGGCAGAAGTTCCGGCAGCCAGGGGCTGCAGTGCCACGGCAACCGTATCTCCGGGATGAATGCGGATAAAAGTCTGCATCAATTTATGTATTCCTCCTTTGATAAACATGTAAGGGCTTACATTAAAATTACACCTCTTTTCTCTTACAGTCAACCTGTTTTTATAAAAATCTGTCTTTAAACATCATTATTTCGGAGGATTGTACTGCGCGTCTCCGGCGAAGGATTTGACTTTTCGGAAGGGGCAGGATATAATGTAAGAAAAATGTAAGTATTTACATAGACGGAGGAAGAAAAAATGAAACCATTTATGGACAAGGACTTCTTATTAAGTACGGATACGGCAAAAAAGCTCTTTCATGAAATTGCGGAAACTATGCCTGTCCTGGATTATCACTGCCACATCAATCCCCAGGAGATTGCGGAAGACAGAAAGTTCGAAAACATCACGCAGGTATGGCTGGGCGGGGATCATTACAAATGGCGCCAGATGCGTTCCAACGGAGTGGAGGAGTACTATATTACCGGAAATGCCCCGGACAGGGAAAAGTTCCAGAAGTGGGCGGAGACCCTGGAGCTGGCGGTGGGAAATCCCCTGTATCACTGGAGTCATCTGGAACTGCAGCGTTTCTTTGGCTATCATGGGATTCTGAACGGGGAAACGGCAGAAGAAGTATGGCAGATCTGTAATGCCAGGTTGCAGGAGGACAGCATGAGCGTGAGAAATCTGATCCGGCAGTCGGCGGTCACCCTGATCTGTACGACGGATGATCCGGCGGACGATCTGCGCTGGCATAAGGCGCTGGCAGAGGACAGCAGCTTTGAGGTACAGGTGCTTCCTGCGTGGAGGCCGGACAAAGCCATGAATATAGAAAAGCCGGACTATACGGCATATCTGGAGAAGCTGGGGGCTGCGGCGCAGACGGATATCCGTTCTTTTGCAGATTTGAAGAAGGCGCTGCAGAAAAGGCTGGATTTCTTTGACAGCTATGGATGCAGGGCCAGTGACCATGCATTGGAATACGTGATGTATGTGCCGGAGACGGAAGAGAATATTGAGAAAATATTCGGACGCCGCCTGGCAGGGGAGAAGCCGGACAGGGAAGAGGAACTGAAGTTCAAGACAGCTTTTATGTCTTTTGCTGCTGCGGAATATGCAAAAAGAGGCTGGGCAATGCAGCTTCATTATGGCTGCAAGAGAGATAATAATTCTTCCATGTACCATTCTTTGGGGCCGGATACAGGCTATGACTGCATCAATAATTATGCTCCCTCCGGTCAGATGGCGGATTTCCTGAATGCCCTGAACACAGAGGGAGCCCTTCCCAAGACCATTATTTACAGTCTGAACCCTAATGATGACGAAGCTATCGGGAGCATCCTCGGCTGCTTCCAGAATTCGGATGCCGTAGGTAAAATCCAGCAGGGATCCGCATGGTGGTTTAATGACAATAAAAGCGGTATGAGGAAGCAGATGACTTCTCTTGCCAATCTGGGCCTTTTGGGTAATTTTATCGGTATGCTTACGGATTCCAGGAGCTTCTTATCCTACCCCAGACATGAATACTTCCGCAGGATCCTTTGCGATCTTATCGGCGGATGGGTGGAAAACGGGGAATACCCGTATGAGGAAAGGATGCTTCGTCGAATTATAAAAGGAATTTCCTATAACAATGCAGTCCGGTATTTCGGATTCGCGCTGGACGAAAAATAAAAACAGGGTCAACAGGTTTTCAGGATCGTTTCCGCCATATTGATCTCTTCCAGGATAACAGAAGAGAGGCGTATGCAGACCTGATCGATCAGGTCTTTGTTATCCCGGCAGACATTCGCTTTAAACAAGCCGTTTTTGACTGCCGTCCAACTGGTATAATACTCCCCGGTGAAACGTGCGGCGCAGCCGTTTAGGGGAAGCGGCAGGCTGTTGAGATAGCAGCGGTATAAATAGCGGTTGCTGATCAGGGCATCCGTATATCTTGCCAGCAGAAGGGCGTATTCCGGTTCTTGGCGGATACAGGCTTTGACTGCCGGCAGCAGTCTGCGGCAGAAGCCCGGATGGTTTTCAAGAACCGTCCGGGCTTCTTTTTCCGGCGAAGGGATGGCTTCCGTCGGGCCGTCGGCCGGCGGTACCCTGCTAAGGCGGCTGATATCAAAGGCGTATGCCGGAATATCGGCCGCCTTTATGGTTCCGTCGCTCCGGTTATAGGTGGGATCGAGACAGGTAAGGATGCCGGAATCCGTTTTCCGGGCTATAAAATAATGCGGGCCGTGATAAAGCCGATACAGAGGGGACCAGGGAATATAACAGGCATCCATTCCGATCAGGATCGCTTCACCGTCTTGCAATAAAGAAAGGCTTTCCTGTGCTTCCTCCAAAGAAGCACAGGGCAGCATCTGCAGCCGCAGTCCCATGGCCTCCAGGGCTGCCGGCATCCTCCGTGTAAGAAATACCTGTCGGCAGGGTTCATAAGTAAAATCGGTTTCAGACCATAGGGCGGCGAAGGACAAAAGATAATCCATATGATGATGATTTGCAATACTTACTATACAATTGTAGTAACAATTCAAGCCCTGGAAATTAATCAGCTCCATAATCCGTTTCCCCTGTCTTTTTGCTTTTTCCGGTTGCCGTCTTTTCAATCCGGTCCAGCAGCCGTATTATCTGCGGTTGTTTATAGTCCGACAGATGGGCGCTGATATAGGTATGGAGTTCCTCTATGGAAGGGCCGGCTTCCGCTTCCGGGTCATGTACTATAGGAACGATATCGGCGCAGACCCTTTCGTTTCCCTGCCCGTCGCTTTCCCCGTATACGATGCAGTCTTTTACCAGAGGGCAGTTCATCAGGCAGGCTTCCACTTCCTCCGCATAGACGTTGAAGCCCCGTACAATAATTACGTTTTTCTTTCTGCCGCAGATATATAAATAGCCGTCGTCGTCCAAATATCCGATATCACCGGTATATAAAAAGCCGTTTTTTAGTATCTTTTCCGTTTCTTTTTGGTTGTTGCAGTACCCCAGCATGACATTCGGCCCTTTTACAAGGATTTCACCCCGTATATAAGGCATGGCGGTCTTTTGCCCGTCCGCTTCCACGAGAAGGGTTTCGCCTTCAAGGGCGGTTCCCACGGAAGCAAATTTTTCCGGCTCCATTTTTTTATAAGGTTTGGCGATCAGCGGGGAAGCTTCCGTCATGCCATATCCCGTCCAGAATTCAATGGCAGGAAAGGCTTTGGAGAGCCGGTGCAGGATAGCCGGGGATACCTTGCTTCCGGCCAGGCCGAAATAGCGGAAAGAACGGATGTCATAAGGGATCTCCCTGCCAGCCAGCTGATCCATCAGGACGGCGGCGATAACCCCGCCTTCGTAGTGTGTTACCCGGTATTGTTCCGCCGCTTTATACAGCACATCCAGGGAAAAAGGCTCCTGCAGGCATACAATGGGAAAGCCTTTGGTGATGCAGGCGGCCAGAATCAGCAGGCCGTAGACGGAAGAATAGGGAGCGGCAATAAAGTACCGGATCGTGCCGGACGCATATTTCTCATAATCCATTTTGGAGAGATAGGAGAGGACACAGTAGGAAAGATTACTCTCCGACAGCTGGACGATTTTGGCATTTCCGGTCGTGCCCGATGTGCCTAGCAGAAGCATGGGCTCATGGATCCCGGCCTTTACGGCCGCAGGAATGTCCCGGTGGGAAAGGGCCGTGCACTCCCCGATATAACGGATCCGGAAGCGGCCGGGAAATTCGCGGGACAACTCTTCAAATAAAGAGCCATAGGATGCTGTGGTTAGAATCGTATGGACATCCGCCTGGTCAAGAAGCGGCAATATTTCGTATTTCGTGAGTTTTGTGCTTAAGGGAAATACGGTCATACCAGCCATGAGGATTCCGAAAAAAGCGGCGATGAAGGCCTCTCCGTCAGGCAGGAAAACAGCTATATTCTCCGTTTCGGTGCTATGAAACAGCTGCCGGACCGCCGCCGCTTTTTCGGTGAGAGTACGATAGGAGACCTCCCTGCCGTTTTCAATGAGTGCAGTCCGCTCCTGGTCTTTCCGGTGCAGCAGCAAATCTCTAATCATGGTTTCCGTCCTGCTCCCTTACTTTTCTTTCCGTTATGGCTATGAGGTTGTCAACGGACAGGCACAATTCCATTTCCATAATCCCAAAAGTAATCCCGTATTCTTCCTCTATCTGGAAAAGCAGGCCTACAAAGGAAAGGGAATCAAAACCCAAATCGGTATACAGATTTGATTTCCCCGTAACCGGTGCGGATACAAACTGGTATCCCCTTATCTTTTGCAGAATGGCTTCCCGTATTGTCATTGTTGCTCCCGCCTCCGTTTTCTGATTCTTAGTTTACTCAATAAAAAGCCCGCCGCTGACGGATATCTGTGTCGATTGCTCCGACGTAACCCCTTCTCCCATCCAGCCCACAATAATAGTTACAAGGGTGCCGGCTTCCAGGCTGATATTCAGGTCGGTGAGTGAGCCTTTACGGACGCTGTATTTGGGAATCTCCGTCCCGCCCACGTAGGGCTGTGTATAGGTGATGGTTTCCGGAAGGACACGGAACACAAGCGCGCTGCCGTCGGAAACGGCCAGACAGACAAAGGGGCGCATGGTTATCCCCTCCTCCAGGTACAAAGAGGTCCTGGTAGCTACCAGGGCATAGATATTTTTCAGTATCCCGTCATAGGGCATGATAAAAGAGCTGGGGTAGGCATAGCTCTGTGTTATGGTGATGGTTTGGGAAGCCCATTCTCCCGGCTGCAGATAAAGTCCGTAGCCGCTGTCCCCGCCAAAACCGGCAAAAGCGATGGCTTCCGGATTCCCCTGTGCATCGGCGGATATCTGCGCGCCGGAGCTGTTTACGTTGGACAGCGAAAAGGGGATGGTAGCAGCAACAGGCCCCTGCGGCCCTTCCGGCCCGGGTTCGCCCTGCGGACCCTGCGGCCCCTGTTTGCCCCGCGGCCCCCGGCGGTAAGGGGAGCAGCAATTGCAATAGCTGTTTCCCTGGTTATAGCTCCCTGCATTTCTTCCGTTCATTTCATCAGACATTTTTTATCTCCAATCACAAGATTTTTTATCTCTTATAGATTAGATTATGTTCCTGTTAAGAAAATGGTTCCATCAGGCTTGGGAAAGGAAGAGAAATTATCTGGCAGTGGTATCCCGATAAATGATATTCCCGGAGAAAACCGTCCGCGCCGGAATATCCTTCCCGTCAAAAACCTGCATAAGCAGAGATACGGCCGTTGTGCACATAAATTCCACACGATTGTCAACTGTGGTGATTTCGGGCGTGCTGCAGGTGGAAAGCTGGGAATTATTATAGCCGCTTATCTGGAAATCCTCCGGTATGCTCCTGCCGTGGGACAACGCATATTTTACCGCTCCGACAGCCAGCTCATCATCAGCAGTGACACAGGAATCAAAGCAGTGCCCTTCTTTTTCCAGGGAATCCAGAAGAGCGGCCGTTTCGTGGATGGATGCGGGGCTGGCAAAAATCCTTTTTTCCACATCCTGCAGCCCCTTTTGCAGACAGGCTTCCCGGAAGCCTGCTATTTTTTTCTGGCCGCTGTAGCTTAAGCTCCGGTAGAGATAGACAGGGGAACGGGAACCGCTGCGCAGCAGGGAAGCTGTCATTTCGTTTACCGCCAGACTGTCGTCGCAGAGAACGGAATAAATATGGCTGCCGGACAGATAACCATTTAAGATGAAAACAGGCACCTTACCGGCGGCTTCAAAAAGATACGCATTGTTCTTATCCGTATCCTCCACAAAATTGGAACCTACAAAAAACAGGGCATCCACATTCCGGGAAAGCAGCAGCTGCAGGTACTTTTTCTTTTCCTCCAGATGATATCCTGTACAGCAAAGCATGGAAGCATAGGAATTCTGGCGCAGCTCCCTTTCCAGATAATAGATGGCCGACGCCAGATACACATCGGAGGAATCCGCACATAAGATCCCCACGGTATGCATGGAATTCAGGCCGAGGCTGCGGGCAAAGGCATTAGGCGTGTAGCTGTTTTGGTCAATGACCTGAAGCACCTTCTCCCGGGTGGCAGGGCTTACCTTGTCGCTTCCGTTTAATACACGGGATACGGTGGCAATGGAAACGCCAGCCTGTTTGGATATATCGTAAATGTTCATGATGAAGTTCCTTTCTGTTGCAGACTCCCTTGGTTACGGTCTATTCCGTGACCAGTAACCATCCTTATAAATTAAAAATTATGTAAGCGCATACATGCTTGATGGAAAGTATTATACAATATATAATGGGAGGAAGCAAATGTAATTGCTTACATACGGTTCCCGCTTTTGTTACATCCATCCGTAATTCGGAAATGCTGTTTTATGCGGACGACAATATTGCCGGCAGAAGAAAAGGGGACTGACTAATACACAGAAAGAAGAGTGGAAATGAAAAGACTTCTATTGCTATGCGGAGCGAATGGAATCGGAAAATCGACGGCAAGCGCGGAGCTGCTGAAAAAACTGCCGCATTCCGCCTACATCGACAGTGATTATTGCCGTATGACTAATCCCCCTATATTTAATGAGGAACTGATCCGCCTGAATTATAAGAATATCCTTGCCATGATGGAGAATTCCTTTGCTTGCGGGGAAATACAGAATGTCATATTCCCCTTTGGTTTTCATGGACACAGGAAGCAGCTGTTTGAGGCACTGCTGGAAGAACTCAGGCAGAAAGGAATCCGGTTCGAGCTGGTACCGGTTTTATTGTATTGTGAACCAGAAGAAAATATCCGCAGGGCAAGGGCGGACGGCCGGGACGAGGAACGGATCCGGCGGGGAATCAGCTATTCCCGGATCGTATATGAGAATACGGATTACCCGCGTATTGATGTGACAGGCCTGACGGCGGAGGAAACCGCGGATGCGATATTGAAGATAACAGGGACAGGAGAAGAGGCAGACATAAGGATATGACAGGAATAAGGAGGAATTTTGACCGCCGGAGCATAAAATTGGTTGCTTTTCCGGGGGAATAAGGTTATTCTGCTTTTAGAAACAGTATGTACTGTAACAGTGCAGGCAGATCTGCGCATTCATGGCGCAGATCGTGAGAAAACACGGTGGCGGCAGGCGTCCGTCCGCACGCGCGGCGATTTGATTGGCCGAATGCAGTAACGGTCCGGCTGAAGGCTGCGCGGTTACTATATACCGACAGGGAGAGAGGAAACACTATGAAAAATTTTAAATTTGCCATTATGGGAGCGGGAAATATCGCCAACAAGTTCTGTGACGCGGTAAAGCGTATGGAGGACTGCGAGGTGGCGGCGGTTGCAAGTAAATCCATGGAACGTGCGGAGAACTTTGCAGAGAAAAACGGCATCAAAGCCGCCTATGGCAGTTATGAAAAAATGCTGGCGGAGGAAAAGCCGGATTGTGTCTATATCGCGGTGACACAGGATGCCCATTTCGCATTATGCATGCTCTGCCTGGATTACAAAATTCCTGTTTTATGTGAGAAAGCGATGTTCCTCAACAGCGCCCAGGCGGAGGAAGTATTTACGAGAGCAGAGCAAGAAAAGGTATTCGTCATGGAAGCCATGTGGAGCAGATTCCTTCCCGCCGTTAAAATGGCCAAGCAGTGGATGGAGGAAGGAAAAATAGGCACCCCCTCTTTTATAGACACAGCTATCGGGTTCCTTGCGCCTGTTGATAAGGATAACCGCTATTACAGCCCGAAGCTCGGCGGAGGCGCCGCTTATGATATTACGGTCTATGCGTATGAACTCACCGACTTTATGATTGAGCGGCCTGCTGAGGATGTGCAGGTGTCTGCCGTATGGAGCGACACCGGTGTGGATATATCCGATCAGGTGACTATCCGTTATCCCGGCCTGCTGGCCTCGCTGCGCACCAGCTTTGCGGCTGCGCTTCATGAGAGAATGGCGATTTACGGCAGCCAGGGGAAAATAGTGATTCCCCATCCCCATTTTGCGGAAGAAGTATTTCTGTACAACAAGGATAATGAGCTGGTGATGCATTTCCAGGATACCGTTACGGAGAACGGCTTCCTGTATGAAATCGAAGAAGCGGTAAACTGCATCCGGGACGGCAGAACAGAAAGCCCGGTGGTTCCCCACAGCCTTACGCTGGAGTGTGCAAGGCTGTTTGACCGGATTATGGAAAAGGCTTGACTTTGACGTCGCGTCAACCTGTATGCTTATAACCGAAAGGAGAAAGAGTTATGGAATTGCAAACTATCAGTCAGGTATCCAGGCAATTTGCAATATCAACTCGTACACTGAGGTATTTCTGTGGCTGAAAACAGATGCAGCGGAAGCGTTGGCGGATAAAAAAAGGAACAAGTACGAAGAAGCCATAAATTTTGTTAATAGAACAGCAGATTAAACATACTGCTGCTATAAAACGGTGAAGGTTTTCCTCACCGTTTTATGTGTTTCAGTGACACCGTCCTTTCAGTCCGCAGGGATGGTATCGTGAACAGTTACAGGAATAGAGTGCAATACGAAAAAAGTAACGGAGATCCTTGTAAAACGTGCCGGTATAGCGTTATAATTTATGATAGAAATAAGAACGCGGCGGAAGCGGCCGCAGATGGGGGTTATTTATGGAAAAAAGTGAAAAAATTCTGCAGATGTGCAGAGAAAACGACATTCGCATGATCGATTTTAAGATGGTGGATCTGGACGGGCGTTTCCGGCATATCACCATACCGGTGGAACGGTTCGGAGAGAGTATTTTTGAATACGGGATCGGCTTTGACGGTTCCAATTACGGGTATGCGCCTATAGAAAAGAGCGATATGGTATTTATCCCTGATCCGGACAGCGCCGTATTGGATCCCTTTGTGGATATACCCACGCTTTCCATGACCGGCGATGTATGCGTGATCGGGGAACAGGAAAACAAACCGTTTGATCAGTATCCCAGGAATGTGGCCCTGCGTGCGGTGGATTATATGAAGGCCACCGGTACGGCGGATAAGATGCTGATCGGTCCGGAATTTGAATTTTATCTGTTTGATACCGTCAATTATAAAGTGGCTCCCAACGGTTCTTATTATGAAGTGGATACCAGGCAGGCGGAATGGAATACCGGCGATGATGACGGTTTCAACCTGGGATATCAGGTGAAGCACAAAGGCGGTTATCATATTGCGGCTCCCCAGGATATCTCCTACAATCTGCGCAGTAAAATGTGTATGCTGATGGAAGACTGGGGAATCCGGGTGAAATACCACCATCATGAGGTTGGCGGCCCGGGGCAGCTGGAAATCGAAGTGGAGCTTGGGGATATGGTTGACATGGCGGATAAGACCATGATTACCAAATATATTGTAAAAAATGCGGCGGCAAAGGAAGGGCGGACGGCCACCTTTATGCCCAAACCGATTTACCGGGAGGCGGGAAGCGGTATGCATGTGCACATGCTTCTGTTTAAGGACGGCAAACCGGTTTTTTATGATAAGGACGGCTATTCCTCCTTGAGCCGGACCGCTCACTATTTTATCGGCGGACTGCTGAAGCATGCCCCGTCCCTGTGTGCGTGGACCAATCCTTCCACCAACTCCTATAAGCGTCTGGTTCCCGGTTTTGAGGCGCCGGTCACCATTGGCTATGCCACTTCCAACCGGAGTGCCGTCATCCGTATTCCGGCTTATGCAAAAGCACCTGAGCAGAAGCGGTTTGAACTGAGAAGCCCGGATGCCACAGCCAATCCCTATTATGCGTACGCCGCCATTTTGATGGCAGGTCTGGACGGGATTGAAAACCGCATCGATCCCGCGGCCAACGGGTGGGGACCATACGACTATAACCTGTATGAGCTTACGCCGGAGCAGCAGGCAGATATCCGGTCACTGCCGGGAACGCTGGAGGAAGCGCTGGACGCCCTGGAAAAGGATCATGACTATCTCACGAAAAATGGGGTGTTTCCGGAACGTCTGATTCAGCTTTGGCTGGAAAGAAAACGAAAGGAAGGCAGGGAGATCAGCCAGATCCCGCATCCTGCAGAATTCGACGCTTATTATGATCTGTAAAAGGCTGTACCGGTAAGGGACGGGGAGTAACGAGTTATTTTGCAGCGGGAACACAGTTGTGCAGACAGGAGGAGAAATGGCAGTAATAGCTGGTTTTATGGTTCCCCACCCGCCTCTGATAATCCCGGAAATCGGAAAAGGGCAAGAGGGCGGAATCAGGGAAACAACGGAAGCCTATGAGAAAGCGGCCGCAGAAATTGCGGCCCTGAAGCCGGAAACGATAGTCGTGATATCCCCTCATTCGGTGATGTATGCTGACTATTTCCATGTGTCCCCCGGAAAAGAAGCGGCGGGGGATTTCCGGCAGTTCCGGGCAGGAAAGGTGGCGCTGCAGGCGGAGTATGACGAGGCGTTTGTCAGCTGCCTGTGCCGGGAAGCGCAGGAAGCGGATTTTCCGCTGGGCATCCTGGGGGAACGGGAGAAAAGGCTGGATCATGGCGTAATGGTTCCCTTATACTTTGTGAATAAATATCTGCAGGGCTGCCGACTTGTGCGCATAGGGCTTTCTGGTCTTTCCCAGGCGGAGCACTACCGGGCGGGCATGCTGATCGAAAAAGCCGCCGTCCGGCTGGGCCGGCGTACAGTGGTAATAGCCAGCGGCGATCTGTCCCACCGGCTGAAGGAGGACGGCTCCTATGGCTACAGAGAAGAAGGACCTGCTTACGATCGGGAAATCATGCGGACGATGGGAAATGCGGCTTTCGGTGAACTGCTGGATTATCCGGAAAGCTTTTGTGAAAAAGCAGGGGAGTGCGGACACCGCTCCTTTACCATGATGGCCGGCTGCCTGGACGGGAAAGCCGTAAAAGCGGAAAAACTGTCATACCAGGGTCCCTTCGGTGTAGGCTATGGGATCTGTACGTTCCATGTGACGGGGGAAGAAAAAGGGCGCCGTTTCCTGGAGCAATATATCCTGAAGAACAGGCAGGATATACAGAGCCGGAAGGAAAAGGAGGATAGCTATGTCCGTCTGGCGAGAAAATCGCTGGAAACCTTTGTACGGACCGGAAGAGCGTATGTGCCTTCCCGGGAAGAAAAGGAGGCACTGCCCCGGGAAATGACAGGACACCGTGCGGGAGTATTTGTATCTGTCCATAAGGAGGGTATGCTGCGCGGCTGTATCGGAACCATTGCCCCGGTCACCGGCAGTGTTGCAGAGGAAATCCTCCGGAATGCGGTGAGCGCGGGAACAGAGGATCCCCGGTTTCCTCCTGTGGGAAAGGAAGAACTGGAAGCGCTGGTTTACAGCGTAGATGTGCTGGGAGAGCCGGAGCCGGTTGTCTCTGCGGCGCAGCTGGATGCCAAAAGGTACGGGGTGATTGTGACAAGGGGGAGAAAACGGGGACTGTTGCTGCCGGATTTGGAAGGTGTGGATTCCGTGGAAGAGCAGATAGCCATTGCCAGGAGAAAGGCGGGGATCGGGGAAGAGGATCCGGTGACGCTGGAACGTTTTGAGGTGATACGCCATGGGGAAAAGGGATGAAACGGGGAAAGCCGTTCCCTCAACTACGCCAGACTGACTTCCCTCGTCCTCGATCCGATTGAAAAGAAACCGTTGGCGATGTATAAACCGGGCAGCCTGATACTCTCGGCCGGCAGCTTCGGCTACAATTTAAGCTGTCCGTTCTGCCAGAATTATGAGATTTCCATGTGCGGGGCAGAATGCGACACAGTTTACCTGACGGCGGAGGTAAATCGGGAAATTCCTCTTCATGTGACCCGTTTTTCCCCCGGTGGAAAATGACAGACCGGCCTCCCGCAAAGGTACGTACCATATATGAGCTGGCGGAAGCCGCCCGGGAAATATTGCCTCATGTATTTACGGGAAACTGCTGATACATATGCGCGGAAGAGGATATGGAGCGTCTGTAAGGGGGCCGGTGTATGTATATCAGGCCCAAGTAATTCCGGTATAAACATATCCGGTGAGAGCAGATCCGATACAAACATTTCCCCCTGAATCCGCTTGACAAAATGCAGGTCGGGAATTATAATGACTAAAAACGAGGAAATAGTCAAAAAGAGGTGAGCCCTTTGCCAAAATCCTATTCGGAGCAGGAAAGAGAATATATTGACAGACGCCTTCGGGAAGAGGCGATGAATTGCATGTGTTCTTATGGAATCAGAAAAACTACGGTGGATGAACTGGTCCGGCGGGTGAGAATACCCAAAGGAACCTTTTATCTTTTTTATGAGTCCAAGGAACAACTGCTGTTCCAGGTGCTGATGCAGTTTCATGAAAATGTGGAAAAACAGCTTTTGGAACGTGTGGACAGCCTGGCGGGAAGAACCTTGGACGCGGAAACGGTAACGGATTTGCTTATGGATTTCTTCCGGAGGGCGGACGAAGCGCCTATTCTAAGGCTGATGAATTCCGGGGAACTGGAAATTCTGGCCAGAAAGCTGCCCGGGGAGGAACTGGCGGCTCATTTTAAGGAGGATGCCGGGATGGTGGAAGCGGTTATAGGAAAGCTTTTTCCTTCCGGCGTTTCGTGCGCAGGGGAACTGGCGGAAACGTTTGGCGGGGCCTTCCGGGCTGTTTTTACAGCGATGATTTACAGCCATGAGGGCGGGCAGGAGAGCGCTTATGCTTCCTTGCGCCTGCTGATCCGGGGGCTGGTGCTGCAGCTTTTTGAATTAAAGGCTGAAAGTAACAGTTCAGACAAGCAAAACAGTAAGGGAAGACAGGCAAAAAAGTAAGGGAAGGCAAGCATCCGGTGGGGGCGCGGGCAGCGATTCAAATGGATATGCCCGCACATCCGTTTGGTATGATACATGGATGGTTCGCAGGACGAATCATCTTTCATTTTTGGAATTTATTTGACTATAAATAATATAATAGTCAAATAGTATAAGGAGGAGAATTATGATAGAAGTGAACAGACTTACTTTCAGCTACGGAAAAAAGCCATTTATAAACGATATGAGCTTTTCCGTGAAAAGCGGGGAAATCTTCGGATTCCTGGGGCCGTCGGGAGCAGGCAAGACGACGCTGCAGAAAATTATGACGGGGATGATAACCGCCTATCAGGGGAGCGTAAAGGTGGACGGTATGGAATGCAGAAAAAGGACGCCGGCTTTTTATGAAGAGATCGGAGTGGATTTTGAATTTCCCGCATTGTATGAAAAGCTCACGGCAAGGCAGAATCTTCTTTATTTTGCCTCTCTGTACCGTAAACCCTGCCTGCTGCCCGGAGACAGTCTGAAAAGAGCAGGTCTTGAGGGGGACGCGGATAAAAAGGTTTCCTGTTTTTCCAAGGGCATGCGTTCCCGGCTGGCTTTTCTCAGGGCTTTGCAGCACGATCCCCGTATTTTATTTCTGGACGAACCCACCAGCGGGCTGGATCCCACGAACAGCCGTGTGATGAAGGATATGATCCTGGAAGAAAAGAAAAAAGGGAAAACCATTCTTCTTACTACCCATAACATGCATGATGCTGCCGAACTGTGCGACAGGGTGGCTTTTATTGTGAACGGGGCGGTACGCGCGCTGGACAGCCCCCATAATCTGGTTATGCGGAAAGGGGCGGCCCGCCTTGTGTATACCTATCGCAGAGTAGAGGACGGCAGGGAAGAGAGGGGGGAATGCCTTCTTACGCAAACCGGCAGTGACCTGCTTTTGCAGAATCTGCTCCGGGAAAACCGGCTGACCTCACTGCACACGAGCGAACCGGATCTGAATGATATTTTTCTGGAGGTTACGGGGAGGGCGCTGGTATGAGACTGCTTCGTTTATTTGCCGGGGATATCCGGTTCCAGGCGGTTTATGGCTTCTGGTTTTTATATGGTATTTTAACCCTGCTTTACCTGCTATTACTGTCCGTGCTGCCCGGGGAATGGAGGGAGACCGCCGCAGCAATGCTCATATTTTCCGATCCTGCGGCTATGGGCCTGTTTTTCATGGGAGCCTGCATCCTGCTGGAAAAAAGCCAGCGTGTGCTGCAGGTAATAGCGGTATCCCCGGTAACCGTCCGGGAATATATGCTGTCCAAGGCGGCGTCATTTGCCGGTATTTCCCTTGTTGTGGCGGCCGTTTTGGCAATTGGGGCGGGTTATGGGCCGGGAAGGCTTCCCCTGGTACTTGCAGGAACCCTTTATGGCTCCCTGTTGTTTTCCCTGTTGGGGATGGCGGCGGCCTCCGGAATAAACAGTATAAACCAGTATCTTTTTATTACCGTTCCGATAGAAATGATCCTGTTTATCCCTTTGATCTTCTTTTTTCTGGGAAGAGAAGGAATACTGGCCTTTTTTCCAACGGTAATATGTATGAAAATGCTGCTGGGGATCCCGCAGAACGGTGCGGCCGTATGGCTTGCAGGGGGAACGGCCCTTCTGCTGTGTGCCTGGGCGGCATGGCTGTGTCTGGAAAAAATGTGGAAACGGTTGGGAGGAGTGAAATTATGAGAGCACAGAAAGCCGCTTTTTTCTGATGATCAAAAGCATTGGAAAAGATGGGATGCTGTTTTGCGCCTGTCTGCTTCCGATACTGTGCGGAATCCTTTTCAAAGGGGGAATGCCGCTTCTGGAAGACATTCTATGCGGTTATTTTAATAAGAAGGCAGTGCTGGTTCCTTATTACAGGCTGATTGATATCGGATATTCCCTGCTGGCTCCGGCTATGTTCTGCTTCGCAGCCGCAATGGTGGTTCTGGAGGAACGGGACGAAGGGCTTGCTTCCTACTCTGCGATAACGCCTCTTGGAAAAAAGGGCTATCTGGTATCCAGGCTGGGGATTCCCGCCGTATGCGCTGCAGTGCTTACCGGCCTTTTACTCTTTCCGTTTTCCCTGAGCGGGCTGCAGGCGGGGACAATTGGAGGACTGGCAGTATCCGGCAGCGTCTTCGGCCTGGTATATGCGCTGTTGATTCTCCGGTTTTCCGAAAACAGGCTGGAAGGGATGGCGGCGGCAAAGCTGGCTTCCCTGACAATGCTGCCGGCTTTTTGTCCTTTTTTTATCCGGGGAGGAATGGAATATTTCCTGTGGCTGTTCCCTGCCTGGTGGGGCGGCGCTGCTGCAGCAAGGAACCAGCCTCTGCTGGGTGCGGCCGGCGTCTTATGCGGACTGGCCTGGATCTGTATTCTAGGGAAAAATGAGAGATAAGGATGCCGGCCGCTTTCCTTCCCGGGAAAGAAGGAGTATACTGGACAGGTAGGAAATGACAGATTATATAGCTGCGTTGCAGCAAAAACGGAGGGATAGCGTATGGGAGAACTCAGCAAGCTTCCGAATATTGGAAAAACGGTGGAAGAACAGTTAAACCAGGTGGGGATTTATACACGACAGCAGTTGGCCGGCCTGGGAAGCAGACGGGCCTGGCTGATGATACAGAATATTGACGAATCCGCATGTATCCACAGGCTTCTTGCGTTGGAAGGAGCCATCCGGAATGTAAAAAAAACGGAACTGCCGGAGGATGTGAAAAAAGAACTGAAAGAATTCTATCAGGATCATAAGCTGCCGCTTCCATAACTTTCCACGATCAGGATGCTGTTTTTTATATTATTATAAGTTTGTAACATAAATGTAACAAATTTGTAATAATTGTAAAGGAGACAGCAATGAAAAAACTTACATTACTTACAGCAGGAGCAATTACCGTATCCGCATTGGGAATGGCGGCAGGTATCGGGCCGAATACAGCGCTTACCGCTGAAGCAGCCGGAAACAGCCAGGGAAACTATAAAAATGTAGTGGTGGTCAATGGAAACTCCATTGGTGAAATAAAAGATAAGCTGGAAAATATGGGGAATTCTTTTGGGTCCATCCAGTGGGGAGACTGTCCGGTGGTGATACCTCCCTGCGATACCTTGCCGGATGATAACCAGGGGGGCGGAAAGCCGGACACCGGCCTGCCGGATACGGATAAGCCCGATACGGACAAACCGGATACAGACAAGCCCGGAACGGACAAACCGGATACAGACAAACCTGGTACGGACAAACCGGATGCAGAAAAGCCTGGCCAGAAACCGGAAGAGAATAATCCGGGTCAGAACAATCCGGGCGGATCGGAAGAGGACAAACCGGGAGACAATGACAGCCAGCTTTCCTTTGCGGCCCAGGTAGCGAAGCTGGTGAATGAGGAGCGTGCCAAAGCCGGACTTTCCGCTCTTCAGGTAAACCAGAACGTACAGGCCGCAGCCCAGGTCAGAGCGGTGGAAATCAAGACCTCCTTTGCCCATACAAGACCGGACGGAAGTAATTTCAGCACCGCTTTACAGGAACAGGGGGCTAGCTATAATGGTTCCGGAGAAAATATAGCCTGGGGTCAGAAAACACCGGAACAGGTTATGGAAAGCTGGATGAACAGCGCCGGACACAGGGCCAATATCTTAAATGAAAAATTCACTTCCATCGGAGTTGGTTATTACCAGGATGGAAACGGTGTGAATTACTGGACACAGCTCTTTACCTATTAAAATAATATGACTGGATTTGCTTTGCGAGCCATCCTAATGTTTAAGAAGAATCAGCCTCAGAGGTATCTGAGGCTGATTTTTTCTGCAGAGAGGGTACGTAACGGTTCAGACTTGTCTGAACTGTTATGAGGACACAGAAAAATTTGCAGTACAGTCCGGCAGCAGATTTGTGCCTCAGAGAATAGGCCTGCGGCTGCGGCCGACCTCATCACCCAGGGGGAGATCTTCATAACCCGGACGTGAATAGGTCTGTCCCGGCGCAGAGGTACTTCCGCAGGAAACAGGGCGGAAAGAAAAATAAGCATGGAGGAAGCATAGTATTCCGCCAAGAAGCAGTACGAGAAAGAAAAAACAAATGGCTATGCCCAGCGCAAACAGCACGCCGCTGAAGACAGGGCTTAAGGATGTAAGAAATGCGGCCAGAATCAGGCAGGTGCCGCCGGTGGTGGCAAGATTGCCGCAGCAGGAATAAGCTTCCCGCAGCCGCGGTTCGTTTTTGGCGGACAACGAACCTATCAGCAGGGAAACAAGCATGGCACCGGCGAACAGGATAAGCAGGATGAAGAATGGGGATGAAATATCCAGTGACAGCAGACCATTTGCAAACAGCGTAAAAATGGTAAAAGCCAGCAGCATACCGATAACGATGGTGATGATGCAGAACTTGGTGGCATTTTTCATAGGTATCCCTCCTTTCGTTAGAGATAAATTTACGGGAATTGAAATCTCCTTACATTAAGATATGCCAAAGACGGAAAGGTGTGGCTTGTGGATGCGGGAATAACGCAAACTTTACAGGTGCCGGGGCTCACTGAAAACGGCACAGGCAGAAAAAAGGGTATTATGAAAAAATTTTCCCTAAGGCATGTTTTCCGCTGAAAAGTAACGGTTTTTGTAACATGTGGAATAGTAAAATTAATCTAATGCATTAATACCAGATTATGGAAATGGGATATGAGGAAGGAGCAGTTTATGAGACATTCTAAAAGGAGCGGACGGGGCAAAAAAGTAATAGCGGCATTTTTGGTAGCGGCAATGATAACCGGAAATGCATTGACCGTTTTGGCAGAGGATGTAAGCGGTAATACTGTAGAAACCGTTGAAGAAAAGACGGAAGAGACAAGCCAGGAAAACATCGGGGAGGCTTCAGAAGAAGAAAGTGCCTCCCGTGAAAGCGAAGAAGGTTCCACGGAGAGTACGTCCGGGGAAGAAGGGGAAGAGACGGAAGCTGAGTCTGAAACAGAGTCCGCGGACGAAACACAGACAGAGTCCGGACTTGAGCAGGAAACAGAAACAGAGTCCACAGAGAAAGAGTCCGAAACGCAGTCTGAAACTGGAACGGGCAGTGTTTCCGGCAACAGCGTATCCGGCAATGATATTGCAGAAGAAACAGGATTTGCATTAACTTACACTTATGATGAAAAGGCTGTTTCTGTAGAAGGACCTGCACATGTGGAAAAAGAGGAAGCCTTTTCCTTCCGGGTAACCGTAAAGGAAGGTTATTCCCTTCTGGAGGTGACCTGCGGCGGGGAAGCGCTGACCGCAGACGGACCGGAAGCTGAAGATACAACTATTTTATCCTATGCCTGTGATACGGTTACAGAGGATACGGAAATCGTAATCAGGACGGAAAAGGATGCCAAAGAAGAGCTGATTTTTGTAAAAAAAGATGTTGCTGTGGGAAACGGCAGGGCAACAATTACCATAAAAGCAGCGGCAGATGATGAAAATCTGAAGGGTGCAGAACTGGCAGCTGATAAGGAAGCCGTGGAATCCGGCCTGCTGGAGGAATACGCAGAGAATAACGGAATGGCCTATCTGAGCCATATGGATTTCGGCCTTCATTTTGAAAAAACAGGGGAGGATGGGACGACGGAAGAGGTACAGCCCTCCAAGCCGGTAACGGTTATCATTTCTTTTACAAAGGTGCCCGTCTTTGACGGCGAAGTGCAGAAGGCAGAGCTGCTTCATGTGGCAGCCGGAGACGGAAAGGTGGAAAAAGCGGCGGATCTCTATGAAATGCCAAAGCTGGAATTCAGGAGTGCGAGGAGTGCGGAAACAAATGGAGTGCAGAAGGAGATCTCATTTGAAACCGACAGCTTCAGTCCGTTCCCGATTGTCTTGTTCTCCCTCGGGAATGATATTTATTCTCCTCTTTCCTGGGCAAATAAAGGAACCTACAGCTATGTACCCGGAAACAGTAAGTGGAAAACGGATTCCGTTGATAATTCACAGCCTACGACGGATGGGATTCGGGTGGATGTATCCCATGTGAAGGAGGATGGAACTATTATTTATACAATCCCGGCAGGTTTTGGCGCTCAGACGGTTAACATCAATGCCACAGAGGATGTGAAAAAACTGCTGGGCGGCTCCTATGTTCCCGGGGACAGTGCGGAATTTACTATTAAAATAGTAAATGATTCCGGCTATACCTATAATTACGTGAAGGATTCTTTCTATGGAGGAACGGAAAGCAACGCGTATATGTATGAAGAAGGGGATCCGAAATACCGGTGTATTATCGATATGTCATCCTCCACAGGGTTATCTGTAACAGGCGGCTGGGTAAACGGTGCCACGGGCTTTGACGGCTCCCCGATTCTTAATTATTCCTCCAATCCCCAGGGAACCGGTTGGGGAATCAACCGTACGGCAAATGCCGCGCTTCGGTATCTGCTGAAGGACTATTGCGACGAAGAGGATAAAGAATTAGACTTTGGTAACAACGGCGGGAAAATGCAGAGATTTTATACGGATGAATATCTGGGAAAAGCATTGGAAAGAGCCGGATATACAGGTATTGAACAGCTTTCCAATTATTATATTGACTATTTTAATAACATAAAAGGTACGAATATTACAAAGCTGGAAGATCTGGCGCCTTCCTATTTATACAGTTCTCTCTTTGCGGGAAACCGTATGTATGTGAGGGAAACGAACCCGGAAGTGGCGGAACTGGGGTATAATTTCTTTTACAATTACGGAATCCGGATCGTGCCGGATGATACAAAGGGTATGGCAAAATCCCAGTTTACCATCGGTAACTGGATGCGTAATGAAACCGGGTTTGAAGGGGTAATAGAAAGTCTGCTGGGAGAAGTGGCACCAGGAAACAGCTATGAACTCCCCGGCTTTACAATGGAAATTGATTTTATGTATATTTCCAATGCATACATGAATATGGACTTTGGATGTACCTTTGGCCTACAGCTGACCAGGTATAATCCCCCCACACCGCCTACCCCTCCCGCTCCGGAGGAACCTACACCCGGTAATCCGACCCCGACCCCGGATACACCTGCCCCCGTGGCAACGACCGCAGTGCTGGGGATAAGCGCAGCGCCTGATGTCGCAGTACTGGGAGAGGCATTGCCCCCTCAGTCGGGAGTGCTTGGGGAAAGCAAAGGCCCCGGAACCGGGGACAGTTCGCCGGTCATCGCCTGGAGTCTGGCGGCCCTGGGAGCAGTTATGTGTCTGGCAGGCTTTGCTGTAAAGAAAAAGAAAAAAATGAGAAATAAATAAGCTGTAAATGACAAAAGCCGTCTCGGTAAGAGGCGGCTTTCTGTTACATAGGATGAATCCGGGAGCGGGAACGCTGTTATATCCGTAAATTCACATCTTCAAACACTTTACCGGCATTGCTTCCGAGAGAAGGAAGCACACCACGGTCCTGCAGGGGGGAATGGCCCAATATTTTGGTATATGCCCGGTAGAAAGAAGAATAATCCCCGAAGCCTGCTTCTGCCGCCGCCTGCTGTGCGCTGCTGCCTTCAATCAGAAGCTGCTGGGCCAGGGTTACTCTTTTATGCAGAAGATAATCAAATACCGTGGTCCCGGTAGCCTTTCGGAATACCTTATTCATATGATGTTTACTGAGGAAAAATCGTTCCGAAAGCTGATCCAGTGTAATATTTTCTTTTAAATGACGGTTCAGGTACAGCAGGATGCCGGTGATGGGATCCGGTGATGGTGAACGCAGGCCGGTTCCCGTAGTGTCAGACATGGATACGATGCGTGCAAGCAAAGCCTCCACGCAAACCGGAAGCAGTTGTTCCTGCAGGGCGGCGTCCTTCAGGGCACAGTCCTCCAGCGCGTCAAAATAGGCGGGTATCCCAAACTGTTCCACCTGCTCATAATAAATTTTTTTACCCGTCTGTTTTTCAAATGCCGGAAAGGCGGACAGGAGAAAGACTCGCCGTTCCACGGACAGGATATCCGGATGAAAATGAATGGAAAACCGTCTGTAAGGCCTGCTGCCATTGATTTTTACTCCATGGAATACATTGGGGGACAGAAGCAGAAGGCTGTTGGGGGTAGGCTTATATTGCATGCCTTCCACGAGATAATCCACATCGCCGTCCAGGAAAAAATATACCTCATAAAAATTGTGGCAGTGCAGGGCGTATTCCTCCGTGGGGGTTTCGCTTTCGTTATAGCCGTAGCTCACCTGCTCCTGATTGACATGGGCCTGTCTGTTCATGATGTCCGGTACTCCTTACAGATATCTATTATAGTAAATTGGGGGAAACTGTTCCGTACTTTCACAGTTATCTTTTGTTACCCTATTCCCTCACAGAAACAGCATAGCTCACCACCGCTATATTTGCAATAAGAAAGTACTTCTGTGCAATGGCCTTTTTCCCCTGCTCCAGCTATAGTAATGGAAGTGGGGCAATCTGCCATCAGGCGGAAAAAGCCAAAAGGAGCATCATAAAACCGAAAAGAGAGGGATTAAAAACATGAGGACAGGAGCGCAGGCTTATACGGTAAGGGCTTATACCCAGAACGAGAAGGATTTTTCCTTTACCATGAAGAAAATTGCAGATATGGGCTATCAAACAGTGCAGATTTCCGCAATAGGGAAAGATATCAGGCCGGAACGGGTCAGGGAGATCTGCGATGAAGCAGGGTTGGAAATTGTCCTGACACACAGCGATGCCAACCGCATCCTTTACGACACGGAAAACCTGATCCGGGAGCATGATATCCTGGGCTGCCAGTACATAGGCCTGGGCGCCATGCCGGATAAATACCGTACCAAGGAGTGGATTACCCACTTTATGGAGGACTACCGGGAGCCGGCAAAGAAAATAGCGGCTGCGGGAAAGCTTCTCATGTATCATAACCATAATTTTGAATTCCAGAAGCTGCCGGCTTCCCCGGAAAATGGGGCGGACAGACCGAAACGGATCATGGAATTCCTGATGGAAGGGTTTGGCGCCGAAGAAATGGGCTTTACGCTGGACACCTATTGGGTTGCCGCCGCAGGCTGTGATGTGTGCCAGTGGATTACTCTGCTCAAAGACAGGATCCCCTGTGTCCATCTGAAGGATATGGCGGTGGAGGGCTTCAGCCAGCTGATGGCGCCGGTAATGGAAGGAAACCTGAATTTTCCCGCCATACTGCAGGCACTGGAAAATACAAGCTGCCGGTATATCCTGGTGGAGCAGGATACCTGCCAGGGAAGCCCTTTTGACTGTCTGAAAACAAGCTATGATAACCTGGCGGCAGCGGGTTACCGGTAAAAGGGGTTCCACTTGCAGAAGCGTCGGTAATAAAAGGAGATTAGGAGCTATTTATGGAAAAGGTGAGATTAGGAATTATAGGAATCGGTAATATGGGCAGCGGCCACTGCGGTACCATTCTCGAAGGCAAGGTGCCGGATATGGAGCTTGCGGCCGTGGCGGATCTGCGGGAAAGCAGAAGGGACTGGGCCAGGGATAACCTTCCCGAAAGCGTGCGTATATTTGAAAACGCGGAGGAACTGATAGCTTCCGGCTGCTGTGATGCGGTTTTGGTGGCTACCCCCCATTATGATCATCCCAGGCTTGTTATGGAAGCTTTTGCCCACGGGCTTCATGCTCTGTGCGAAAAACCTGCAGGGGTTTATACCAGGCAGGTCAGGGAAATGAATGAGGCGGCATCCCGGTCGGATAAGGTGTTCGCCATGATGTTCAACCAGCGTACCAACCACGTATACCGTAAAATGTACGATATAGTGCATAGCGGTGAATACGGCAAAATAAAGAGAGTCAACTGGATCGTAACCGATTGGTACCGGACCCAGGCATATTATAATTCGGGCGGCTGGCGTGCTACCTGGGCAGGGGAAGGCGGCGGTGTGCTGCTCAACCAGTGCCCGCACAACCTGGACCTTCTTCAGTGGATATGCGGGATGCCCTCCAAGGTACAGGCTTTCTGCCATATCGGAAAGTGGCATGATGTGGAAATTGAAGATGATGTTACGGCATATCTGGAGTTCCCTGGCGGAGCTACCGGCGTATTTGTGACCACTACGGGAGATGCGCCCGGCACCAACCGTTTTGAGGTGACGCTGGAAAGAGGCAGGCTGGTATGTGAAGAGGAAAAGCTTACCTTCTATGAACTGGATGTGAACGAAAGAGAGTACTGCTTTACTGCGACGGAAGGTTTCGCAAAACCCTCCGGCCATTACACAGAGCTTGCTACCGACGGGGAAAATCCCCAGCATGCGGGGGTGCTCCGGGCTTTTGCCGCCAATATACTGAGAGGAGAGCCTCTTGTGGCGAGAGGGGAAGAAGGAATAAACGGTCTCACCCTGTCCAATGCCATGCATCTGTCCAGCTGGCTCGGAAAGATGGTGGAAATTCCTTTTGATGAAGATCTGTTCCTGGAAAAACTGAACGAACTGCGCGCCAATTCCCGGATAAAGGATAACGTGCAGGAGGTAACCTTCAGTACGGCAGGAAGCTATGGTTCTAAAGAAAAAGCCTGAAAATGAGGGCAGGAGGGGCATCGAATGAAAGCAGCGATTGTTGGATGCGGCAGCATAGCATCCGTACATGCCGCAAGCATAAGCCAGCTGACGGGCAGCGAACTGGTAGCATTTGCGGATATTAAAAAGAATAGGGCGGCGGATTTCGCCGCCCGCTATGATGGGAAGGCATACGGCAGCCTGGAGGATATGCTGGAACAGGAAAAACCGGATATCCTGCATATCTGTACGCCGCATTATCTTCATGTGCCCATGGCGGTTTACGGACTCTCTCACGGAGTCCATGTTTTTATGGAGAAGCCTCCCGTTATTTCCCGGCAGCAGCTGGGAGAGCTGGAACAGGCCGCCGCACAGTCGGACAAAAGGCTGGGTTTTTGCTTCCAGAACCGTTATAATCCCAGCGTCATAGAAGTGAAGGAGCTGCTTGCCTCCGGGAAAGCCGGAAAAATACGGGGGGCAAGAGGAATCGTTACCTGGAGCCGGGGAAAAGAATATTATACCGAAAGCGGCTGGCGGGGAACTCTTGCCACCGAGGGCGGCGGGGCGCTGATCAACCAGTCCGTACATACCATGGATTTGCTGGCTTACTTTTTGGGAACGCCGCTGTGGGTGGAAGCCGGGATACAGAACCATCATCTGAAGGGGATTATTGAGGTGGAGGATACGATGGAGGCTTATATCCGCTTTGCGGACAGTTCCGCGTGCTTCTATGCCACCACGGCTTATTGCGATGATGTGCCGCCTCTGATAGAAATTGCCTGCGAAGACAGGACAATCCGTATAGAAGACCTGGAGGTGACCTATTATTTCAGGGACGGACATGTGGAAAAGCCCGTTGTGGGTAAAAAAGGAGCCGGGCATTCCACGGAATGCTTGGGAAAGAGCTATTGGGGCTGCGGCCATAAGGACTGTATCGCCGATTTTTACCGGTGCATCAGAGAGGGACAGCGGTTTCCCCAGGATCTGGAAGGAATGAAGGAAACCATTCTTCTCATGCTGGGAGCTTATGAATCGGCAAGAGGTGCAGGCGTGGTGGAGATCGTCAGATAAGCGACGGAGTAAAGGAAGGATTGGGATTGGATATGGAAAGGAAGATTTTAACGAATTGTCCTGTCAGCTGTTTTGCGGACGAGATTGATCCGTCAGTGGATAAACAGACGGCCCTGCTTAAAGAACTTGGAATCGGCTGGATTGAATTCCGCAGCGGTGACGGCAAAGGGGTGGCGGATTATACGGAAAAAGAAGCGGAAGCATTGATGCGCCGGCTGTCTGCGGATGGCATCCGTATATCCGCGGTGGGTTCCCCGATAGGGAAGATAGATATTACGGCAGATTTTGCACCACACTTTGAAACCTACCGGCATGTTGTGGAACTTGCGGGTATTCTGGATACCCCGTTTATCCGTATGTTCAGTTTCTTTATCCCCCGGGGACAAGAGCCGGACAGCTGCCGGGATGAGGTAATGCGCAGGATGGACAGCATGGTGGAATATGCGGCCCGAAGAAATGTGGTACTCCTTCACGAGAATGAAAAGGAAATATACGGGGATACGGCGGAAAGATGTCTGGAACTGATGAAGGCTTTTTACGGCGAACATTTCCGCTGTACCTTTGACTTCGCTAACTTTGTCCAGTGCGGGCAAAACACACTGGAAGCTTATGACATGCTGCGCCCCTTTCTTTCCTATATCCATATTAAAGATGCCCTGTGGGAAAGCGGAGATGTGGTTCCGGCAGGTGAAGGGGATGGAAATGTGGCGGAAATCCTTTCAAGGCTGGATCGGGAAGGATATTCCGGCTTCCTGAGTTTAGAGCCGCATCTGGCTGATTTTGCAGGACTGAAGGCTTTGGAAAAGGAAGCAAAAGAAAGAGGACGTACAGACGGAGAGTCGGCATTCTGTACCGCTTATCAGGCTCTTACCAAGCTTTTGGGCTGAGACGGCTTGATATGACAGGGATATGACAGGGAAAGGCATCTGCGCCTATGGTAGGTAAACCATAGGCGTTTTTTCGGGTTATAGCCGCTCCTTTCGATTATCTGCGTCGGTAGTTGTCCCGGAAGAAAGGAGGGAATTATGTTACTGTTCATTCAGTACTGTGCATTTACTGCACAGTACGTGAGAAAGTGAATCAAGAGTGCATAAATCTCATCGCCGCAGGCGATTTTAAATGGATTTATGCAGGTTGCTGGTCACGGAGTGAACAGTAACGGAATTATAACCTGAAAGTGAACGTGTTCAGAAATAGATTGACATCAGAAAATGGAGACACTATAATATAAGTGAACATGTTCATTTAAAACGATAGAGGAAAGAAAGGATGCCAATATGCGAAGGAAGGATGATACCCTGCGGGATACTTTGCTTGCGTATGCGCGTGAGCTTGCGGATACGGACGGGCCGGAAGCGGTCAATATCCGTTCTATCGCCGGGAAAGCCGGGGTAGCGACAGGCACCGTATACAATTACTTCGCAGGCAAGGACGAAATCCTGCTTGCACTTACGGAAGAATACTGGAAAAATACGCTTTTGGAGATGAAGGAAAAGATAAAGGCAGATAACTTCTGCAAACAGATGGAAGAAATCTATTCCTTTCTGCGCAAGCGTATCGACAGTTCGGCCGGGATGCTCATGCATAGTCTGGGAAATGTGGAGGATGCCGGACTTATGAGGATGGAATCCATGAAAGCCGTGTTGGAGAAGGGGATTGTCCGAAGGCTGGAAGCGGATGATAATGTGCGTGCGGATATCTGGAACGAAACCTTTACCAAAGAACAATATGCACGCTTTATCATGATGAATATGATATTGCTTCTGAAGGCGGATATGCAGGATTTTTTATTCTTTCTGGAAATCGTTAAAAAAACTATCTATGAATAAGGAGATTTATTATGGCACAGGCAATTGCAGAGACCGTTTTTGATTGTCTTTATCTAAGCTTTGCTCTGATAGCAGGGCTTACCATGCTGATTAAGGGAAAAGGGCCGTTGGTGAAAAAGGCGGGCCTGATGTCCGCACTGCTCGGGGCAGGGGACGCATTCCATCTCATCCCCCGTTCCTATGCACTCTGGACTACCGGACTGGAAGCCAATGCGGCGGCGCTTGGTGTGGGGAAACTCATTACCTCGATCACTATGACAGTCTTTTACTTAATTCTGTACTATATCTGGCGTGAACGTTATCACATAGAGGACAGGAAAGGGCTTACCGGGACAATGTGGGCGCTTTCTCTTCTCCGGGCGGCCCTTTGCTTCCTTCCACAGAACCGGTGGCTGGAATACCGCCAGCCTTTGTTGTTTGGTATACTGCGTAACATCCCTTTTGCTGTTATGGGCGTTATTATCATTGTTATTTTTGCCAGGGAAGCCGGGAAAGGAAAGGATCCGGTATTCCGTTTTATGCCGCTGGCCGTGGCGCTTTCTTTTGGTTTTTATCTGCCCGTAGTCCTTTTTTCCGGCGCGGCGCCGGCTGTAGGGATGCTGATGATTCCTAAAACATTAGCGTATGTGTGGATTGTATTTATGGGCTGGCAGCTTTACCGGCAGGAAAAAAAATAAGCTATCCAAACTTCGCAGGTGCCAAATGGCCCTCCGCCCGCTGCCAGAGCAGTGCCCCAGGGACTGAAAAGGAATTTTTGCCGGTCCGTCAGACCGGACATTCCGATAAGCCCGAGGGCATCAAGTGTGTCAGGTGAGGCTGACACACTTGAACGGTCTTATCTCCATGGTCTGAAAGGCACTGGAAAAAATTCCTTTTTAGTCCCGGGGCACTGCCAGGGCAGCGGGCGGAGGGCCATTTGGCACCTGCGAAGTTTGGATAAGCTATACGAAAGAAGGGGCGGATATGAGTAAAAAATATGCGGATACGGCACTTATTTATGCACTTACTGCATTGGTTTCCGGTGTGTTTTACCGGGAGTTCACTAAATTCAACGGTTTTACCGGCAGGACGAACCTGGCATTTATGCATACCCATTATTTCCTTTTGGGGATGTTTTTCTTCCTGGCCCTCCTGCTGCTGGAAAAGAATTTCCTGTTTTCGGATGGAAAACGGACGAAAAGAGCACTGCTTCTATATCATATTGGATTAAACATTACCGGCGCAGGCTTTCTTTTAAGAGGGCTGACACAGGTATGGGGCACGGCATTAAGCAGGGGAATGGATGCTTCCATAGCAGGGATAGCAGGAATTGGACACATTCTTCTTGGTATCGGGCTGGTACTTCTTTTGCTGCAAATCAGGAAGAAGGCGGCATAATCAGGCGGCTGAAAGGTTTGCGGCAAAGCTGATTCTGGGAAGATAAGATATAAATCCTGGAATTGTGTTAGTTTTTCATATTTTTATGCAAGAAATCCCTTCCTTTCCATGCTATTCTTTAAAAGGAAATGGAGGGATTTTACGATGATTAGAAAATGGTGGCATGACAAGGTGGCATATCAGATTTACCCCAAGAGCTTTTTGGACACGAACGGTGACGGCATCGGGGATCTGCGCGGCGTGATCCGCAAGCTGGATTATCTGAAAGGGCTGGGAGTGGACATTATATGGCTTTCTCCTGTGTACCGGTCCCCTTTTGTGGATCAGGGCTATGATATATCGGATTATTATGCAATTGCGCCGGAATTCGGTACAATGGAGGATTTCGATGAACTGCTGGCGGAAGCGAAAAAGAGGGACATGTATCTTATAATGGATCTGGTGATTAATCATTGCTCCGATCAGCATGAATGGTTCCGTAGGGCGTTGGCCGATCCGGATGGCGAGTATGCGGATTATTTCTACTTCCGGAAGGGAAAGGACGGAAAGGCGCCCAGCAATTACCGTTCCTATTTTGGCGGGAGTACCTGGGAGCCGGTGCCGGGAACGGATCAATATTATCTGCATATGTTCGCAAAGGAACAGCCGGATTTGAACTGGAATACCCCCGGGCTTAAGAAAGAGCTTTTCGATATGGTGAACTGGTGGTTGGAAAAAGGGGTTGCCGGCTTCCGGATAGATGCGATAATCAATATTAAAAAAGACACGGCATTTCCGGATTATCCCGCGGACGGCACAGACGGCCTTGTGAGCTGCACCAGGATGGTGGAAGAGGTTGACGGCGTCGGGGAGCTTCTGGAAGAACTGAAAAAGGAAACCTTTGAAAAATACGGGGCCTTCACGGTTGCGGAAGTATTTAATATGAAGGAAGACGAACTGCGGGAATTTATCGGAGATAACGGCCATTTTTCCACGATGTTCGATTTCTCGGCAGCCGTGCTTTCCGGCGGGGAAAAAGGCTGGCATACAGCCGGAGAGATATCCTTTGAGGAATGGCGGTCGGCCCTCTTTGCATCGCAGATGGAAGGGCAGAAGGTTGGTTTTAAGGCCAATATTATAGAAAACCATGACGAACCCAGAGGGGCGTCCCGCTATCTGCCGGATCATGCCCGGAATACGCGGGGGATCAAGATGCTGGGGACCACCAGCGTGCTGCTTCGGGGAATCCCCTTCCTTTATCAGGGACAGGAGCTGGGAATGACAAACTGTCTGTTCGACAGCATAGAAGAATATGATGATATCAGTACGAAGGATCAGTATAAGGTGGCGCTGGAGGCGGGGCTTACGGAAGCGGATGCCCTGAAGGCGGTAGCGCGCTTCAGCAGGGACAACAGCCGGACCCCCATGCAGTGGAGCGATGAAGAAAACGCAGGCTTTACCTGCGGTAAGCCATGGCTGAAGGTGAATCCCAACTATACGCAGGTCAACGCCGCCAGGGAAGAGAAAGACAAGGATTCGGTGCTTCATTATTACAGACAGCTGCTTGCTTTACGCAAATCGGATGCTTACAGAGAGACTTTTACGTACGGCGAATTCCGTCCGGCTTTTGAGGAGGAGAAAGATATCTTTGCTTTTTACCGTATTACACCGGAGCAGAAAATTCTGGTTGCGGCTAATTATGGAACCGTTGAGCGGACATTGGTGCTGCCTTACGGGATAAAGAAGCAGCTGTTATGCAACAATGGCAGGATAAATGCGGCGGGCAGCAGGATAGATCTGGGCAGCTGTGATGCTATTGTATTGGAACTGGATTGTTAGTTACTGTTCCCTCCGTGACCAATAACGATTGATAACTGCTTGTCAAACTGCTCCCTTCCTTTTCGTTGACACCGTCCTGTCCGGGAAGTAAACTGGAAAAAGGAATGGAATATTTTTCCGGAGAGGAGCCGCAATGAAATTTATTCGATATGAAAAGGCCGGAAAGGCCGAAATAGGCATTTTAAATCAGGCAGAAAATGGGATCCTGCCCTTGTCCCGGATTTTTCCGGGCTTTGGGATCTCTATCATGCAGCAGGTAATAGAAGGCGTGGGAGAAAACGAAGAGCATCAGCTGCGGCAGGCATATTGCGGGGAAACGGACTGCCCTGTAATCCCTGTGGAAGAGGTGAAGCTGCTGGCGCCTATAGAAAGGCCCGTCCATGATATTCTTTGTGTGGGAGTGAACTACCAGGATCACAGGGAAGAAGCGGCGGAGGCCCTGTCTGATTTCCAGGCAGGTCCGGAAACCGTTTATTTTACCAAACGCGCGATCCGTATTCTGGGAAGCGGGGAGGCCATAAAAGCGAGGCCGGATTTGGACGAGCAGCTGGATTATGAGGTGGAGCTGGCTGTGATTATCGGAAAGGAAGGAAAGGATATACCCGCCGGTAAGGCGGAGGAATATATTTTCGGCTATTCTGTCTTTAACGATATCTCCTCCAGAAGGCTTCAGAACCGCCACGGACAGTGGTTCAAGGGCAAAAGCCTGGATACTTACACCGCAATGGGCCCGGTGGTTCTGCATAAGTCCGCCCTGCCTTTTCCCGTGGAGGCAGATGTGAAAAGTTTTGTGAACGGGGAAAAACGGCAGGATTCCAATACCCGGTTTTTCCTTGCGGATATCCCCAAAATAATCGAAGATTTGTCAAAGGGCATGACTTTGGAACCGGGGGATATCATCGCCACAGGAACGCCTGCGGGGGTGGGAATGGGAAGCAATCCGCCCCGCTTTATGAAAAAGGGGGATGAGGTGGTCTGTGAGATACCGCAGATAGGAAGGCTTATTAACCGGGTGGAGTAAAAAACAGGGGCACAGGCGTCCGAAAGGAAGGTACGATAACATGTGCGGCGGGGAGGGAGGGCATTACCAGAAAAATGCCTGCTCTCCCTGTTTCATTTCATCCAGATGCCCGTAAGCTTTCCTGTATTTACCGGGAGTGATGCCGGTCAGCCGTTTGAATACCTTGGTAAAATAAAATTTATCCTGAAAGCCGGTGCCGGAGGCGATTTGTTCCAGAGGACTGTCCGTGTGGGCGAGCAGGTGTTTGGCATTGCGGATCCGGATGCCGGTCAGGTATTCCCGCACGGTAAAGCCGGTCTGTTCCCGGAAAAGCCGACCGAAATATTTAGGGGAAAGGCCGGAGTGGGCGGCTAAAAGGGGGAGGGAAATATCCTCCGTATAGTATTCCTGGATATAATTGACGGCCTCACTGATGGTTTTCTGATGGAACAGCCCGCAGGAATCCCTGGACGGTGAGGTGAGGCCGCAGACTTCGGCGGCCAGCTGGAGGAACAGGGCGCGCTCCCGCAGCCTTGCGCCGATGCCCAGCTGGGAATAGCTTTGGTACAGTTCTTTAAAGAGGGGAGCTGTAGTATCGTAATCCAGCCCGGTGATCAGGGGAGGAAACAGGGCGGGATCCACTTCCGGGTTCGGCCGTTCCAGCAGCCGTTCTTCCTTTATGGGAGGAAGCGTATTTTGGGACAGGTTATTTGTCTCAAAGGTTTTCCCGGACAGGGGATCGGATGCTTCTGCATGGGCAGGCAGGTTTTCCTTGTGCAGATATACCTGCTCCGCGCGGAAATCATACCGGGCTTCCGGGGAAATCCAGTCGAAGTGGACGCAGTGCACCCGGAAGGTTTTTCCTTCCGGTACAATCATTGTGTTGTGAAGGCGGGGGCATATATAGAACAGCTCCCCTTTTTTAACCGTGTAGGTTTCCCCTGCGTATAGAAAACATGCCTCCCCGCTGAGGCAGTAAATAAATTCATGATCATAAATGATACGTTCCGGGAGAAGCGTACCTCCGTCGAAAATCTTATAATTCACATATCTAACATAAGGGGCGATCCGGTCCAGGGCGATTATATTTTTGGTTTCCTTTTCTGTTCCCATAGCTGTCCTTGTCCTTTCAGGAAAAAATAATTGCTTTTATTTCTTATGTAATTTAGTGTTCCAAATTACAATTTTGTTCCTTCTTCCCATTTACTTTTTCTGTATATTTCCTATGATAATCTTACAGAATCTGAAAGCAGAATGCAATGTGAAATTGCCGCTTTATGGGAAGAAAAGGAGAAGGGAAGGAAAGAAATGTATCAGAAAAGCAAAGAAAAAAGCCTGAGCAGGGAATTGTTCCAAAATCCAACAAATGAATACCGCGGGGCACCGTTCTGGGCATGGAATCAGGCGTTATCCCCGGAAGTGCTGGTAAGGCATATTGATTATTTTAAAGAAATGGGAATCGGGGGATTCCATATGCATTGCCGTACCGGCCTGGATACGCCTTATATGGGAGAAGAATATAAGGAATGTGTCCGTGCCTGTGTGGATAAGGCGAAGGCGGAGGGCATGTATGCCTATCTGTATGATGAGGATCGCTGGCCCTCCGGTGCAGCGGGCGGAAAGGTGACGAAGGACGTGGAATACCGCAGCCGGTATCTGGTGTTCACACCTGTTTCCAACGAAGAACGCCAAAATAAGGATTTGGGTTTTGATTCCTCCAGCAAGGCTGCCGTTCAGGGGAACGGAAGGCTTCTGGCCCGTTATGACATCACCCTGGAAAACGGCTGCCTGAAGGATTACCGCCGTCTGGCGGACGGGGAACAGGGAGAGAACATATGGTTTCTGTATGAGGAAATCGCACGGGAAAGCCCATGGTATAACAACGAAACCTACGTGGATACGCTTAATCCCAAAGCAATTGAGCGGTTTATTGAAGAAACCCACGAGCAGTATCTGGGCTGTGTGGGAGAAGAATTCGGAAAGACTGTTCCGTCCATTTTTACGGACGAACCGCAGTTTTCCCATAAAACCACACTGAGCTTTGCCGAATCCGGAGAGGATGTGATTCTTCCCTATACGGACAGTCTGCCGGAAGGCTATGAAGCAGCTTATGGAGAAGATTTCTTTGATACCATTCCAGAGCTTATCTGGGATCTCCCGGAGGAAAAGGTATCGGTGCCCCGTTACCATTATCATGATTTTGTGGCGGAACAGTTTTCCTCCTCCTTCGCGGATACCATTGGAAACTGGTGCAAAGATCATGGGATTATGCTCACCGGCCATATGATGGAAGAACCTACGCTCACTTCCCAGACGAACGCTCTGGGTGAGGCAATGCGTTCTTACAGAAGCTTCCAGATGCCGGGGATTGACATGCTCTGTGACTGGAGGGAATATACCACGGCAAAGCAGGCGCAGTCCGCGTCCCATCAGTATGGATGCCCGGGTGTGCTCAGTGAGCTTTACGGGGTGACCAACTGGGATTTTGATTTCCGCGGGCATAAGCTGGCGGGAGACTGGCAGGCGGCGCTGGGCGTTACCCTGCGCGTGCATCATCTTTCCTGGGACAGCATGAACGGGGAAGCCAAAAGGGATTATCCGGCTTCCATTTTCTATCAGTCCCCCTGGTACAAGGAATATGGGATGATAGAGGATCACTTTGCCAGAGTGAATACCGCGCTGACAAGGGGAAAAGCGCATGTGCGCATTGCGGTGGTGCATCCGATTGAAAGCTACTGGCTCCATTACGGGCCGAAGGAACAGACCGCGTTGATTAGGGAGGAGCTGGAAAGCCGGTTCTCCAATGTGACGGAGTGGCTTCTTTTCTCCCAGCTGGATTTTGATTTTGTTGCGGAATCCCTTCTGCCCGCTCAGTATCAGGCGCTGGAGGATGGAAAATTCCACGTGGGAGATATGGGTTATGATGCGGTGGTGGTTCCCGGAAATGAAACGCTGAGAAATACCACGGTTTCCTGTCTGGAGGAATTCCGGAAAAACGGCGGGGATGTCCTCTTTATGGGAGAAGCCCCTTCCCTTGTGGATGCAAGGCCGTCGGAAGCAGGGATGGAACTTTACAGAAAATGCCGTCATATCGGCTTCTCCAGGAGCGCGCTGGTGAATGCGCTGGATTCTTACCGGGATGTGGAACTGCGTACGGAAACAGGGAATCTTTCGGAACAGCTGATTTACCAGATGCGTGACGACGGGGATACCCGCTGGCTGTTTGTCTGCAACGGCAGAAAAATGAAGAATCCGGATATTCCCAAAAAAGAAAGGATTACCTTCCGGCTGAAAGGAAACTGGAAGGTGGAAGAGTACGATACCATGACAGGGGAAATATATCCTGCAGCCACGGAAAGCAACGGTCACATCACCAGCTTTTTACATAACATGTATGATCATTCCAGTGTTCTGCTTAAGCTGTCGCCGGCCGAAGGGTGCAATGAAGCTGCGGAAAACGCCGCAGAACAGGAATATATGCAGGAAGAAGGGACTCATCTGTCCTCCCGCATGCCTTACCGGCTTTCCGAGCCTAATGTGCTGCTTCTGGATATGGCGGAGTACCGTTTTGACGGAGGCGGATGGCAGGAAAGGGAAGAAATCCTGCGCCTGGATAATGTCTGCCGTGAAACTGCCGGCTATCCTCTGCGTATGGAAGCTTTTGCCCAGCCCTGGACCAGTGAAAAATCCGCGCCGGAGCATATCCTGGAGCTTCGCTTTACCATTGATTCGGAAACAGAGGTGGAGGATGCCTTCCTGGCTCTTGAGGAACCGGATGCCACTTCCATATGGTTTAACGGAACCGAGGTGGAGAAAAAGGACGCGGGCTATTTTGTGGATGAGTGTATCCGTAAAACGGCGCTGCCGCACATTCCGGCGGGACGTTCGGAACTTATCCTGAAGATCGCATACTCCAGAAATACCAACGTGGAATGGTATTATCTGCTGGGAAGCTTCGGTGTCAGGGTAACAGGAAGCAGGGCGGTACTGACCCCTCTGCCGGAGCAGATCGCATTCGGTGATTATGTGGCTCAGGGCTTCCCCTTCTACGCCGGGAATATGATTTATGAAACAGAATTTACGGCGGAAGAGGCGGGGGAATATATCCTTGCCGCAGAAAAATTCAGGGCCCCTCTTCTTAAAATTATGATTGACGGAAAGCAGGCGGGAAGGATTGCCCTGGCTCCTTATCAGGTACCGCTGGGCCGTCTGGAAAAAGGAAAGCATAACATTACCATTATTTCTTATGGCAACCGGGTGAATGCCTTCGGTACGGTGCATGCCTGCAATGAATGCGAGCATTGGGTGGGACCGAATGCCTGGAGAACGTTCGGGGCCGGTTTCAGCTATGAATATCAGCTGAAACGCATGGGCGTGCTGGCGGCACCCAGGATTATCCCTGTAAAACGGGCGGATGCCCTGAATAAATAAGGAAACGGTTCCGGCCGCAGATCCTAAAACCGGCCCTGCAGTATGGCTTTGCAGGGCCGGTTTTGTGACTGTGAAAGCTTCGCTTCCACAGTATGGATGGCCATTCGGCCCGGCTGTTTTCATGCATGGTGTTGCCCGGGGAACCGGGCATGGAAGTTTACTTTTACGGTTACTGGTTGTTATTCACATTCACAAGCGTCTTCGTCATCCTTACGGCATACAATCCGAAGGAATTTTGTCATCAGGGGAATATAGGTGGCGGTAAAAATGACGGCGGCGATCAGGAAGGGGACTTTCTTTTTCTTCTCCGGGATGGAAAGGCCGATCATGACGCCGATGGCGCACAGACAGAATTTAACCAGCGCCAGATCTTTCCAGTCCGATTCTTTTACATATTGATTTGCACAGCTGAACAGACATTTCATACGGAAACCTCCTTTATACAGTAAGGGAATCATGCGGTGAACGGCAGTTTCCCTGCCGGCCGTAACATTATGTGTAAGCAGTACTGTATATATTATACCACACAATAATAGCATTTGGATTTTCTTTCTACATTTTTTTCATACTTGTCACTTGACACTTTCGGACAAGAGAAGTAGGATGGATAAGGACTGATTCAAACTTTGTTAGATGAGCAATACGTCCGGCACACGTACTACCCACCTATGAGCCTGAGTAAAAGTCCAATAAGGCGAAAGCGGGGGAAATTCCATATGGGAATGATAGGTTTTTTGATTCTGTTTCCTTTCTTTGCTGCGCTCGTTATGTCATGCATGAGAAAGAGCGGACTGGTCAGAAGATGCGTCCAGTTTACTCTCTGCGGGATCTTAGTAGCGGCAGTTATTATCTTTGCGGTGACCAGCCTGATATCTGGGGAAACCGTTTCCTACCTGCCTCACACGCACGGTATCGATATGCTGATGCTGGTGGTGGAATGGGCTTTGGTAGTTCTTGTATTTTATTACAGCTTTAAATTTAAAAAGTATTATTGTGCATTGCTGTCCCTTGCACAGACGGGGTTGATGACCTGGCTGGAGCTTACCGGCCGTACGGAAATTCCCGGAAACCATATTTATGCGGACAAGCTGACGATTGCCATGAGCTTAATCATCGGAATTGTGGGTTGTCTGATCTGTGTGTATGCCCTGGGATATATGAAAGACTACAACAGACATCATTTGGATTACAAGGACAGAAGGTACTTCTTTTTCGGAATGCTGTTTTTGTTCCTGGGAGCCATGATGGGGCTGATTTTCTCAAGCAATCTGATCTGGATTTATTTCTTCTGGGAGATTACCAGTATCTGCTCCTTCCTGCTGATTGGCTACAACCAGACGGACGAGGCAATGGAGAATTCCTTCAAGGCCCTGTGGATGAACCTTTTGGGCGGCCTGGGTTTTGCCGTGGCCATTGCTTATGCGGCAATTTCCCTTCAGGTCATCAATATCCAGGATCTGGTTGCCCTTGCTGTCAGCGCGGATGCGAAGGCAGGGCTTGCCCTGATACCGGTGGTATTCCTGGCTTTTGCGGGGCTGACCAAGAGTGCCCAGCTTCCTTTTTCCGGCTGGCTTCTCGGAGCGATGGTGGCACCTACGCCTACCAGCGCACTGCTGCATTCCGCGACAATGGTTAAGGCCGGCGTGTATCTGCTGATCCGCCTGGCCCCTGCCATGGAAGGCAATCTGGCAGGTATGATGGTGACCACCATAGGCGGTTTTACCTTCCTGGTAACCTCGATGCTGGCAATTTCCCAGGACGACGGGAAAAAGGTTCTGGCATATTCCACGATCTCCAATCTGGGGCTGATTACAGCCTGTGCCGGTGTGGGTATGCATGAAGCGGTATGGGCGGCCATCCTCCTGATGATGTTCCATGCCGTATCCAAATCCCTGATGTTCCTTTCCGTAGGTGCGGTGGAAAACTGTACAGGGAGCAGAAATATTGAAGATATGCACGGGCTGATTGTAAAGCTGCCCGGACTGGCTTACGTAATGATTATCGGTATCGCGGGTATGTTCCTTGCACCCTTCGGCATGCTGATTTCCAAGTGGGCGGCACTGAAGGCCTATGTGGATTCCGGAAGTATCCTGCTGGTTATTTTCCTGGTATTCGGCAGTGCTACCACCTTGTTCTACTGGACCAAGTGGCTGGGAACACTGGTGGCGGTCCACCATCATTCGGAACAGCTTACCAACGTGACCAAGAAGAGCGAATGGACTTCCCTGATATCCCTGAGCGTACTCATGGTAGCCCTGTGCCTTTCCTTCCCGTTGGTATCCACATACCTGATTGAGCCTTTCCTGATGGATATGTATCACCAGTATGTGCCGAACCTCATCGGAACCGGCAACCTGTATATCATGATTATGATGCTCTGTACTATCCTGGTGCTTCCGGTAGCGGTGCGTATACTGACCCTGGGCAAGAAAAACAAGGTGGTTATGTCCTACATGGGCGGAGCCAATGCGGGAGATGACAGGAATTTTACAGACTCCTTCGGGGAAGAAAAGCACATGTATCTGGCTAACTGGTACATGCCGGATTACTTCGGGGAAAACAAGCTTCTCCTGCCGTCCATGGTGCTTGCTTCGGGAGCACTGATTATTCTTATGATTATGACGATAGGAGGTGCGCTCTGATGTCCGTATATTTCTTACTTGCTGTTTTGTATATTATCTGCGCACCTTTTCTGGGCGGCCTTCTGGAAGGCATAGACCGTAAGGTGGCGGCCCGCATGCAGGGAAGGAAAGGGCCTTCCGTGCTGCAGCCCTTTTATGATATCTACAAGCTGTTTGCCAAACAGTCTGTTGTGGTAAACAGCGTGCAGGATTTCCTGGTGTGCGGATTCCTGGTATTCGTAGTCTTTACGGGAGCTTTGTTTTTCTGGGGCGGCGATATCCTGCTGGTATTCTTTGCCCTGACCCTTGCCGGGATATTCTTCATCATGTCAGCCTGTTCGGCCAATGCGCCTTACAGCTCCATGGGAGCACAGAGGGAACTGATGCAGATGATGGCTTATGAACCTATGGTTCTGCTTACCGCCATCGGATTTTATATAGCCACAGGGAGCTTTTCCGTTAAGGAGATCGCGCAGAGCAATATATCTGCAATCTGCCTTCTGCCCGGATTTTTTATCGGCTTCCTTTATATCCTGACCATCAAATTCCGGAAATCACCGTATGATATCAGTACCTCACACCATGCCCATCAGGAAATGGTAAGAGGGCTGACCACCGAACTTTCCGGAAATATCCTGGCGCTGGTTACGCTATCCCACTGGTATGAAAATGTATTCCTGCTGGGAGTCGTGGGGCTTTTCATCGTCAATTCCAGCTGGTGGAGCATTCCGGCGGCCATTTTGGTCTGCCTGCTGGCTTTCCTTGTGGAAACCCTGATTGACAACACATTCCCCAGGGTAAAATGGCAGATTATGCTGAAGTGGACCTGGATTGTGACGCTGGCGGCCGGCGGGATTAACCTGATGATCGTCATGCTGATGAAATAAAGGAACCGGAAAGGAAGGAGCAAAAATGAAAATATCAAAATCACCCTGGCTGCTGCATTACGACGGCTCCAGCTGTAACGGATGCGATATAGAAGTGCTGGCCTGCCTGACTCCGGTCTATGACGTGGAGCGGTTCGGGGTCATCAATACAGGAAATCCCAAGCATGCGGATATTTTCCTGATTACCGGCGGTATCAATGAGCAGAACAAGCCCGTGGTACAGCAGCTTTATTCCCAGATGCCTTCCCCGAAGGTGGTGGTGGCGGTGGGGATATGCGCCTGCAACGGCGGTATTTTCAAAGAATGTTATAATATTATCGGCGGTGTGGATACCATTATCCCGGTGGATATTTATGTACCCGGCTGTGCGGCCCGCCCGGAAGCGATCATAGACGGCGTGGTAAAAGCCGTGGCTCTCCTGGATAAGAAAAGAGAGGAACGCGCTTCACAGAAACAAACCGGGCAGACTCGTCTGCACGGTTACCAGGAAAGACCGGAAGGAGGAGCGAAATGATTGACGGCGAAATCATGCAGGTGGAACCGGAAAATCTGGTAACCGAGGTCCTGAAGCTGAAGCACAGGGATTACCGGATCATTCAGATTTGTGCGGCAAAAGCGGGGGAAAGGATAGAGATTACCTATTCCTTCGGTAAAGAATACAAGATGGTAGGGCTTCGTATCAGCATTCTGCCGGATACGGAGATTGTGAGTATCAGCGATATTTACGGGCCTGCTTTTCTATATGAAAATGAAATCCATGACCTGTTCGGCATCCCCATTAAGATGATCACAATGGATTACCATGGAAACCTATACCGTATCAAAAAGGAAGCACCCTTTAAAGAGTAATGTAATTGCATTTATACAAGGAGAATAAACTATGTCCACACGCAGCACGATTCCATTTGGACCCCAGCATCCGGTACTTCCGGAGCCGATTCATCTGGATTTGGTTTTAGAGGATGAGAAGGTTGTGGAAGCGGTCCCTTCCATTGGCTTCGTACACAGAGGATTGGAAAAACTGGTTGAGAAAAAAGAATTTACCGAGTATGTATACGTTGCGGAGCGTATCTGCGGAATCTGCAGCTTCATGCATGGCATGGGCTATTGTGAGGCTGTGGAGCACATTATGAATATTGAAATCCCGCCCAGGGCCCATTATCTGCGCACCATATGGTGTGAGATGTCCAGAATTCATAGCCATTTGCTGTGGCTGGGGCTACTGGCGGATGCTTTCGGCTTTGAAAGCCTTTTTATGCAGTCCTGGAAAATCAGGGAAAAGGTTCTGGATATGTTCGAAGCGTCCACAGGCGGCAGGGTTATTTTTTCTGTAAATAAAATAGGCGGACAGCGCAAGGATATGGAGGCTTCCATGCTGCGCCGGTTCGTGGCGGATTTTACGGATATCGAGAAGGAACTGAAGGTGGTGGCAAGGACTTTCCTGGAGGATACGGCCGTGAACAGCCGTCTTCGTGATGTCGGCTTTCTCACCGCCCAGCAGGCGCATGATTTGGGCGCTGTGGGGCCGTTCATGCGTGCCAGCGGTATCGCCCTGGACAACAGGAAGCTGGGTTATGCAGCCTATGCCGATTTGAATTTTGAACCGATTACCAGCAATATCGGGGACTGTTATGCCAGATGCGATGTGCGTATCCGGGAGATTTTCCAGTCCATCGACTTAATACGCCAGGCGATTTCCCGGATTCCCGGAGGGGAAGTGGCGGTTCCTTTTAAAGGCTTCCCGGAGGGGGAATACTTTATGAGAGAGGAACAGCCCAGGGGAGAGGCCATCTACTATGTAAAGGCTAACGGAACAAAATTCATAGACCGTTTCCGGGTCCGCACCCCTACCTTTGCCAATCTGCCCGCCTTGCTGGAAACGTTGAAGGGCTGTCAGCTGGCCGATGTGCCGATCCTGATTCTGACAATCGATCCCTGTATCAGTTGTACGGAACGCTGAGAAAGACAAAGGGAGTGATATTATGAAGCATATGAACACAATGAAATTTACCGGCGTGGTGTTAAAGAACCTGTTCAGCAAGCCGGTCACCAGACCGTATCCCGAGCAGCCGAGAGAGTACCCGGAGCGGACGAGGGGACATGTGGAAATCGATATCGATACCTGTGTGCTCTGCAGTCTTTGTGCCCGGAAATGCCCTACGGGGGCGATTACCGTGGACCGGGCTGCCAAGCTGTGGGAGATCGAGCGGTTCGGCTGTATCCAGTGTGGCTGCTGCGTGGAGACCTGTCCGAAAAAATGCCTGTCCATGAAGCAGTCCTATACCCAGCCGGACGGGAATAAGAAAACGGACAGCTTCTTAAAGACCAATATGCCGGATCCGCCGGTAAAGCCTGCCGTGAAACCGGCGGCCCAGCCCGCGGCAAAACCGGAGACCGTACCGTCCCCGGTAAAACCGGAAACGGTACCGCCCGCGGCGAAACCCGAAGCGGCAGGCACCGGAGGACAAGAGAAGTCATGAGATATGAAATTACCATTCTGGGTGTGGTCCAGGGTGTCGGTTACCGGCCTTTTGTGGCGGCTCTGGCTGAACAACTTCATATCAGAGGAAGTGTCCGCAACAGCGGCGGAGTGGTAAGGATAGATGCGTTTGGAGATGCGGAGGCGATGGATAACTTTATCTGTCGCCTTCGTTCATATGCCCCGCCTGCAGCCAGGGTTGACCGGGTACAGGCAGTACCGGTAAACGAGGATGGAACGCCCCCGGGGGATTTTGGCATTGTGGAAAGCGAAGCGGAGAACGGGGCGGATCTTCCGCTTCTTCCTGCGGATCTACCCCTTTGTGAGGCATGTCTTGAAGAAATGAGAAATCCGGAAGACCGCAGATACCGTTATCCGTTTATAAGCTGCGTGAACTGCGGTCCCCGTTACAGCATTACCGAAGAGGTCCCTTATGACAGAGCGCATATCACCATGAGGGAATTCGGCATGTGTCCTTCCTGCAGGGAGGAATATACGGGGATGTGTTTGAAAATTCAATCCCGCCATCAGCCCGCCCCACTTTGCGGTATATTTTCCTCAAAGTGTGATGCACAGATGTCAGAAAGCGATTTTCAAACACACTCCGGCCCGGAAATGCGGCGGAGACATGCACAGACCATATCCTGCCACTCCTGCGGGCCGCAGCTTCGGTGGATGGCCCCGGATGGGGAAGGTGGTTTTGCCTGTAGAGAAAAGGAGGCTGCATTGGAGGCGGCGCAGGAAACCCTGCGTGCAGGAGGCGTTATCGCGTTGAAGGGAATCGGAGGCTACCAGTTTGCCTGCTGTCCGGACAGGGGAGCTTGCGTGGAGAGGCTCCGGCAGCTGAAGCACAGGGATAAAAAACCGTTTGCTGTCATGTTCCCTTCTCTGGAGAGTATCCGCGAGGTCTGCCTGGTTTCGAAGCAGGAGGAGGAATTGCTCTGTTCTTCCGCCCGCCCGATTGTGCTGCTGTGTGTCAAAAAGAGGGGATACGGCTTTTCCTGTGAAGTGAGCGGCGAAAGTCGTTTCCTGGGAGCTTTTCTTCCTTATACGGGCCTGCACCAACTGCTTACACAGGCCGTAGGCCCGCTGGTGATGACCAGCGGCAATGTGACGGATGAGCCTATCCTGACGGCGGATGAGGAAATGGAGAAGCTTTTGCGGCAAAACCCTTCCCTGCTTGCGGGGATTGCCTGGAATGACAGAAGGATTGTGACACCTTTGGACGATTCCCTTATGCGTATGACAGGAGGACGGCCCCAGCTATTGCGCCGCAGCAGAGGTTTTGTCCCCGATCCTGTCGGCCTTCCGTCGGCGTGTCCCACGCCGGTGCTTGCCATGGGAGGGGATCTGAAGGCGGCTTTTTGCCTGGCCTGGCGGACAAGGGGATATATGAGCCAGTATTTCGGAGATTTGGAAAGCTATCAGGTGCTTCGTACCTATCTTCATGCTGTGGATCACATGGAGAATCTGTTTGGAATCGTTCCCCGCGCCATAGCCTGTGACCTTCATCCGGGATATACAAGCTCCCGGGAAGCGTCCCGGCTTGCCGGAGAAGAAGGGCTGCCTTTGTTTGCTTTCCAGCATCATCATGCCCACGGGGCCTCCGTCATGGCGGAGCATGGCCTGCGCCGCTGTATCGTCGTGGTGTTTGACGGTACAGGGTATGGGACGGACGGGACGGTATGGGGAGGCGAATTCCTGTTATGCGAGGGAAGTGCGTTCCTGAGAGCCGGCCACCTGGAGGAAACAGAACTTATCGGAGGGGATGCCTCGGCAAAGGATGCGGGCCTGACGGCCCTATGCCATCTGGAGCATGCAGGCTGCGGTTTGTCTTGTGAAAAGAAGGAAAAGGAAGAGCCGGAGCTGAGGCGGAAAATCATCAGTGCGGCGCTATCAGGCCATATCAATACGGAAAGGAGCACCAGTATGGGCCGGCTTTTTGATGCGGTGTGCGCCCTGCTGGGAATCCGGGAGACAAACAGTTATGAGGGGGAATGTGCCATAGCCCTTGAGAATGCGGCGGCCCGTGCCATGGAGTGCGGGGCGGTCCCTGCGGAACTGTCTTTTCCTCTCCGGGAGGAAGGAAATGTCCTCCTTGCGGACAGAACGGCGCTGATACGTAAAATTTTCCGGGAGACAAAGGGAACGCAGACATGGTATAAAGAGAAGGACAGAACGAAAATAACAGAAGCGCTTGCCCTTGGCTTTCACGAAGCGGTGGCCCATATGGTGCTGGAGATATGCCGCCGGTTACGGGAGCGGTTTCAGGAGAACACAGTCGCATTAAGCGGCGGCGTTTTTGCCAATGTGATCCTGCAGGAGCGCTGCAGGAACCTTCTGGAGGAGGAAGGGTTTCTGGTGTATGTGAACGAAAAGGTGCCGGGAAATGACGGAGGGATTGCACTGGGACAGGCCTGGCTGGCAGCGTTGAAGCTATTGGAGGACAATAACTCACAGGAGGAAAAGGTATGTGCGTGGCATTGCCCGGAAGGGTTTTAGAGACAGATGGTTCCACTGCAGTGGTGGATTTTCAGGGAAACAGAGTGCGTGCGGAGGCAGGGCTGGTTACGGTGAAGCCCGGAGACAGTGTGCTGGTACATGCGGGCTGTATCCTGCAGGTGCTTTCCGAGGAAGAAGGAAAGCAGCTTACGGCGCTTTTTGAAGAATTGGAGGAAGCGGTTGGTGAAGGAAATTCTTGAATATCTGCAAAGCTACCGGGGAAGGCCGCTGACAATCATGGAAGTCTGCGGTACCCATACGGCGGAGATTAACCGGAACGGGATACCGGGCCTGCTTCCCTCCGGGATCCGGCTGGTTTCCGGACCGGGCTGCCCGGTCTGCGTTACGGTGACCGAATATATCGACCGGCTTATCGCGCTGGGAAAAGAGCCGGGAAATATCGTGGTTACCTTTGGAGACATGCTCCGTGTGCCGGGAAGCAGGCAGAGCCTGAACGAAGCCAGGGCGGAGGGCTGTCTTGTGAAAATGGTTTATTCCCCCCTGGATATGCTTAAGCTGGCGCAGACGGATCGGGAGCATACCTATATCTTTGCAGCGGTCGGCTTTGAAACTACTGCACCGGTGTATGCCATGCTGTTGAAAAAAGCCCGGGAAAACGGGATAGAAAATATCCGGCTCCTTACTTCACTGAAGGTTATGCCTCCGGTCATTGACTGGATTTGCGGAGAAAAAAGAGACAGCGGGATTGACGGTTTCCTTGCGCCGGGACATGTGAGTGTGATTACCGGCAGCAGGGCCTTTGAAGGCCTGGCGGAAAAGTACGGGATCCCTTTTGTCGTTGCCGGATTTGAAGGCGGACAGATACTGGCGGCCATCGGGGCGCTGGTTAAGCTGCGCGGAACGGGAAAAACGGTCAATATGTACGCCGGTGCGGTTACCAGGGAAGGGAACAGGAAGGCACAGGAAGCGGTGGAAGAATATTTTGAACCTGCAGATGCTTCCTGGCGGGGAATGGGCGTGATCCCCGGATCCGGCATGGTGCTGCGGAAGGAATATGAAGCGTTTGATGCCGGAAGCAGGGCGCTTATGGAAGACAAAGAAAGAAATAAGGGCTGCTGCTGTGCCCGGGTGCTCACCGGGAAGATCCGTCCCTGCCAGTGTCCTTTGTTTGGCAAAATATGCACCCCCCAGACCCCTCAGGGAGCCTGTATGGTTTCTTCGGAAGGCAGCTGTTATAACAGTATAAACAGCCTGTTTACGGAAAACGGATAGGAGAGAAGGAAACGGAATGAAAATAACAATGGCTCATGGCAGCGGCGGAAGGGCAACCTCCCAGCTGATTGCCGGTATTTTTGAGAAACATTTTAATAATGAAATCCTGTCGCGCATGGAGGATTCCGCTGTGGTGCCCGGAAGCGGCAGGCTGGCAATGACAACGGACAGCTTTGTGGTGAATCCTCTCTTTTTTCCCGGCGGTGATATCGGAAAGTTATCCGTATGCGGCACAGTGAATGATCTGCTCATGAGCGGTGCCTGCCCGAAATACCTTACCTGCGGCTTTATCCTGGAAGAGGGTGCGGACAGCGATGAACTGCAACAGATAGCCGCATCCATGGCGCAGACGGCCCGTGAGGCCGGCGTGACGATCGTGGCGGGGGATACCAAGGTGATCGAAGGAAAAGGAGGTATTTATATTAATACCGCCGGTGTCGGCTTTGTTCCGGAGGATCTGCAGATTCGTGCATCCGGCTGTGAAGAAGGTGATGCCGTACTCGTATCCGGCTGTCTGGGGGATCACCATGCCGCCATACTCAGCGCGCGGATGGAAATTGCCAACAGTATCGTAAGCGACTGCGCCCCTCTGGGAGAAATGGTGCGTTCCATGCAGGAAGCAGGTGTACGCATTAAGGCCATGCGGGACGTAACCAGGGGCGGGCTTGCCACGATACTGCATGAGTTCGCGGTTGCTTCCGACTGCTGCGTGGAACTTACCCAGGACAGCCTGCCGGTATCGGACCAGGTAAAAGGCTTCTGCGGCCTGCTGGGCCTGGATCCCCTCTATATGGGAAATGAGGGGAAAATGACCGCCGTTGTGGCAGGGGAAGATGCCGGACTTGCCCTGGAATGCATGAAAAAAAGCAAATACGGAGAGGCGGCTGCTATCATAGGGAGGATCTCCGGCAGAGAAAAGGGGAAGGTCCTGCTGACCACCCCCCTTGGCGGGATCCGGGTAGTTACGGAACTGATAGGAGAAGGCCTTCCGAGAATCTGCTAAGCCTGCGGGTTACTGATCACGCGCCTGCGGGGACGGGAGACAGGAAAATCTCCGTCAGGGGTCGACAAGAAGGGGAGTTTTATTTATAATGGAGAAAACGTAGCTGTTTGGCAGGGCAGCGTTGTAACGGCGAAAGGACGGGACAGTTACGGAAAAATACCAGAAAGGATGGACAAGACTGTGGAAGAAAAAAAGGAAACGATGGAAGATTATGCAAAGGAGCTGGAAGCATCCTTCCGTTCTATTAAAGAAGGTGACATCCTTACCGGCACCGTTATTGCGGTAAATGAAGAGGAGGTAATTCTGGATCTGCAGTATTACGCCCAGGGCGTCATAAAGGCGGAGGACATGAGCGGCGATCCCGGCTTTTCTATCCTGGAGGATGTAAAGGTGGGCGACCAGGTAGAGGCTACTGTGGTAAAGACTGACGATGGGGACGGCAATATCAAGCTATCCAAAAAAGAAGCGGTTCAGGTGCTGGCCTGGGATATTCTGAAGGGTTACATGGAAGAAAATAAAAATATCCATGCAAAAATCAGTGAAATCGTAAAAGCCGGTGCCGTTGCTTATGTGGAAGGAATACGCGGTTTTATTCCCGCTTCCCAGCTGTCCCTGAGCTATGTGGAGGATTTGGAACCCTGGCTTGGCAGAGAACTGGAGGTTCGGGTAATTACCTTGGAAGAGGAGAAGAACAAGCTGGTTCTCTCTGCCAAAGTAATTGAAAAAGAACGTGCGGAGGGGGAAATCAACCATAAGATTTCCATGCTGGCTCCGGGCAGTATCCTGGAAGGCACGGTAGAAAGCCTGATGCCTTACGGTGCTTTTGTCAGCCTGCCGGATGGCTTAAGCGGTCTTGTCCATATTTCCCAAATCAGCCAGAAGAGAATCAAAAAGCCTTCGGAAGTCCTGGCTGTGGGAGATAAAGTAAAGGTTAAGGTTTTGAATACCAATAATAATAAAATCAGCCTGAGCATAAAGGCTGTGGAGGAAAATACGGAAGCCGACGAAATAGAAGCACATCAGGCGGCTGAGTACAGTTCCAAGGAGGAAGCCACCACTTCCCTTGGCGATTTGTTTAAGAAGCTGAAGCTTTAAAAACGGATGGATTTGCACAAGGTAAGGAAAGGAAGACCCATGGAAATCAGAAAACATATGATTTTTTCCGGGGAGGTACAGGGAGTGGGCTTTCGCTACACGGCCTATATGGCGGCCAGGGAACTGGGGCTGACCGGCTGGGTGGCCAATCGGGCAGATGGAAGGGTGGAAATGGAGATTCAGGGGACGCAGAATGAGATTCTGTTTCTTGTGGAAAAGATTAAATGCGGTAATTGGATTGAAATCCGGGGAATAGAGGAGGAACAGATCCCTCTTAAGAAAGAAGAACAGTTCCGCATTGCCAACTAATTATCTCTACAAAAGGAAAGAGTTAGCAGTCTGTGTAGCTGGGGGATGTAATTAGCGAACTGGCATATAATAGTTTAGAAAGGTGCTTGAAGTACTGAAAGCAGTATGTTATCGGAGGAATCCTATAATGGAATCCAAAGGAAAGCCGGAACTATTAAGCGGAAATTTGGCTGGTTTTTGGAGCAGACGAATTAATGTAAAGATAGACTGGTTTATAAGATTGATGAAAGCAGCGTATATGTTTTATCCTGCAGATACCATTATAGTGATAAATAATTGAGAAATAAAAAGAAGCATCAACAGAGGAAAATAAAAAGTGTTGATGCTTCTTTTTATGAAATCAGATATAAGTAAAGATATAGAGAATCTTTGTTTTTATAGTATAGCGACAGGGTAAATGGATACGGCTCCGGAAATATCAATGTTACGGACCCCGTCAGGGTAAGTCAGGGAAAGGGAAAAATCCAGAGGTTCATAAAGCGCCTCATTGGTTAAAAAGGCAGCACAGGTGGAAGCATTCCTGTTATTGCCCGCAGTTCCCATGGAGGAATAAAGAAGTCGCGGTGAGCCATTCAGGTAAGGAAGAAGCTGATAAAAATTACCTGCCTCCGGTGTTGCCAGGAAAACATAAGTAATCATATATGCGTAGCCGGGGAGCAGCCGTATGGTTTCATCCGCAGGCAGACTGGTAAGCCCTCCCGCCCCCCAAATAGGGTAAAAGGGAAGAAAGCTGTTACTGGGAGGAGAAGCGGTAACACCATATTGGGCATACGCTATATTCTGCCAGCCGGGCGGCCCCTGCTCGCCTCTTGGCCCTGGTATTCCCTGAGGCCCGGGAAGCCCTTGCAGCCCTTGTTCTCCCTGCGGTCCTGCGAGGCCCTGCGGCCCCGGTTCCCCCTGCGGCCCGGGAAAACCCTGCGGCCCTTGTTCTCCCTGCGGTCCGGGAAGCCCCTGGGGTCCCTGTTCTCCCCGAGGCCCGGCAATCCCCTGCGGCCCTTGTTCCCCCTGTGGGCCGGTGAGGCCCTGCGGCCCCTGCTCCCCCCTAAGCCCGGGAGGCCCCTGCGGCCCCTGTTCACCCATAGGGCCTCTTTCTCCCGGGATCCCCTGCGGTCCCTGCGGCCCGGGAGGTCCCTGCGGTCCCGAGGGACATTGGGAACATCCGCAGGGATTACAGGAATTACAGAAGGAAGAATTATTTCTATAAAAATTTGAAGAATTCATTTTTCATTCACATCCGCTTATGGTATTCTATTCTATAGTATGTGAAAAATCCCGAAATGACAAAAACGGGAAGCGAAAAAGGCATAGAGGAAAGAATGGCTGTAAAAAGAAAGGGATTAAAGAGCCGTAAGGCCGGCAGAATGAGAGGTTAAAATGGAAGAACAAAAGAAAGACATAATAGAAACAGAAGATAATGAAGCTTCGGCAGAAGTAACACAAGAAGCCATCGTGGAAGAAATGTCTGCGGAAAATGAAACCGAAACGGTTTTGGAAGAAGAGCAGGCGACGCAGCAGGAACAACGGGCAATTCCGCCGGTACATCAGGCAGGAACCGGATACCGAATCGGAGGCCAGCTGCTTTTCAGAAATGAATTTACGATCACCAAGGAAGTGTATCTGGAATTTGTGAAAGCCTTTATGGGCCAATACCGGAAGCTGTATTACATTATGGGCGGAATCAGTATTTTTCTGGGTCTGTTCAGCATTTTTGGAGGAGCCTTCAGTTCAGGAATCGTATTCCTGCTTGTAGGTATTGTATGTCTGGTGATGCCGTTTTTCCTTTACAAATCCTCAAGGGATAAAAAATATGCCAAACAGGTAGCGAATAACGGCGGAAAACCCTTGGAGAGAAAAATAAGCTTCTATTCCGATGCCCTTGAAATTTTTTCAAACAATGGTGCTCATTCCGTATTTGAGTATTCGAATATTACCAAAATTATCAGCTCTAAAAATTTGTATGTCCTGGTAATTCAGAAAAAGTTATCCCTCCTTGTCCCCAAGGATAGCTTTGTTATGGGAAATCTGGAGGAATGGAAAGTGTTCATGATGCTCCAGGGAGACTGGAAAATCAAATAGGAGTCGGTGCGTACATCGCATAACAGCCGGAAACTGGCGGCAGGAAATTAAACGGAAAAAAGTCCGTATATATACCTGCCGCTTTTACTATCGAAAAGAGAGACGGGAAATTAAGAAAAAAGAGGAATAAATAATGTACGGGGAAATGCCGTATCTTAATTTATTTATGATGTGTGAAGCTCCCGAAAAGGAACCGTTAATCTATTCCCGGCGCCTTTTTGTAAGAGACTGTCACGGAATCCCTGCCGGAGGCAGCGTTATCGTGGGAAGTCGGTGAATTCTGACAACGGGAATGAGGATGGAGGTTTACTATGATTTGGTATGAAACGGACAGATTGATTTTAAGGAATTATCTGGAAAAGGATATGCAGCCGAGGCCTGCCGAATACTGGTAAAACATATTTTTATTGTACTGAAGGGAAGAAGGTTATATGCGGGCTGCAATGAGGAAAATAAAGCATCCTGGCGTCTTTTAGAGCGGCTTGGTATGAGGCGGGAAGCCTATTGCCTGAAGGATGTATCCTTCAAAGCGGATGAAAAAGGAAATCCGATTTATGTAAACAGTTATTATTATGCACTGTTGAAAGAGGAATGGGAACAGAAGGATGTTTGATAAAAATGCAGGAGGGTTACATTTTGTCGTTTACCAGCTTTATTCAGGAATGCAGTAAAAATGAAAATACGAAGATTACCCATGCGATATACATGTCGGAGGACAGTGTGCTGAATGAATATGTACGATATCCATATAAAAAAGATTCGCTAAAACTGTTTTTTTCCATGACAAAGTCTTTTACATCCCTTGCAGTAGGAATTGCGCTGGACTTGGGTCTGCTGCACCTGGATGATTATATCGCCGGATTCTTTCCCGACGAACTTCCTCCGATACCGGATAAAAACCTGGACAAGATAACCGTTCGTCATTTGCTGACTATGTCTTGTGGAATTCATGAAAATACCTATCCTGAATTATTTGCGCAAGGCGACTGGGTAAAAGCTTTTCTGGGACAGTCCTTTCCTCACGAACCGGGAACGTACTACAGATATAGTACACATAGCTCTCATATGCTATCAGCTATTATCACGAAAGTATCGGGTTTGTCACTGGAACAATTTCTGAACATATATCTGTTTTACCCGATGGAGATATATGAGGCGCAATGGGAGCTGTCTCCGGAAAAACTGACAGCCGGCGGGATGGGACTCAGCCTGTATCCCAGATCTCTTGTCAAAATAGCCCGGATGCTTTTACAGGACGGCGTATATAAGGGACGGCAGTTCATAGCAAAGGAATATCTGAAAATGGCGGCGACCCGGCAGATAATAAAACAGGAGGAAAGAGACAGGGCGGATTGTGAGTATTGCGGATCCGGGTATGGATTTCAATTTCATATTGGTAAAGATGGTTATTACCGTATGGACGGCGCGTTTGGTCAGCTATGCTTACTGTGTCCTGATAAAAAAAGAGCCGTCATTGTATTTTCTCAATATGCCAGGATGGAAGATTTATTATCCCTTGTTTATAAGCATCTGCTGAATGATACGGAAGGCTGCGGCGATATTTCTGATAACGGAAGAACACCAAAAAAAACTATTTCTCCAAAAGCAGCAATCCCATCCGGCAAGTTCAGGCTGCAAGAAAATAACCAGGGTATTGAGGCTGTTGAATTTATCGCCGCAGGTGATGAATATTTGCTGGCCCTACATTACCCGACATGCACCGATACCATCCGATTTTCCCTATTGCATGAAACCCGCGGGACAATGAATTTCCGGAAAGATCTCCAGGTTCATCCGCAGGAATATTATTGTGAGGCAGCTTTTAATAATGCGCTGACTTTAAATATCTTTTTAATTGAAACTCCATATGTCGCGGTATATCACTTTACTTTTGGTGCTAACACCGTGCAAGTTACATTTTCTGTGAATGTCAGTTTCACTTTACAAGATTTTTCGGTAAATGGTTATTTAACAGTAAAGAAACAGGAGGAAAAATGATACAGTCAAAAGGCTGGGATTGGGAGAATGCAGAACAGGCAGCATGGCTCAAACCTACAGAAGACAGCTATTATCTGTCGCACATATGGAGGGAGAAAGGATATAAACAGCTGCTCGATCTGGGATCAGGGCTGGGCCGCCATGCGATCTATTTTGCAAGGAATGGGTTTGAAGTCAGCGCCGTCGATATATCCGGCTATGGAATCAGTCACCTGCTTTCCTGGGCGGAAGCAGAAAATCTTCCGGTAAAAGCAGTTACCGGGGACATGCTTCATCTGCCTTATCCGGATAATTGCTTCGATTGTATATTTGCCTATCATGTAATTTCCCATTCGGATACACAGGGAGTGGAAACGATAATCAGCGAAATAGAACGGGTGCTGAAAAGGGACGGAGAAATTTTCCTGTCCTTTTGTTCAAAGGAATCCACAGATTATCTGGAGAAAGGGGCGGAAAGAATTGACGGCAATACTGTGGTCTGCCGTAAAGAACCGGAGGCGGGAGTCGCTCATTTTTACGCAGATACGGCGGATATAATCAGGCTTCTCCACAATTTTACCATAACCAAAATAAGGCACACGGAATATTGCCCGCTGGATTTGCAGACAAAGCAGATCGACAAGTACTATTATGTCAATGCAGTCTTTTCCCCATAGAATAAAACCTATAGAACGAAGCCTGTGAAAACCAGATACTAAATCAGGCTTTCACAGGAATTTTCCATTACGTTAGGTAAAAGAGAATAAAGATTGCAGTGGCACAATTCATCAAAATATTTCTTGAGATTCATAAAAGCCTTCCATTTATCCAGGGTAAATGAGGGAAGGCCATGTCTTAAGGCAACATCTATCAGCCTTTTTTCCATAATACAGGCTCCGTTCGGCAGCGATATGGCATCGCACAGTTGGATTAGTCGGTCATAATCGTCATAGACAACGGAAGTGATATAATGCTCCAGAAATGCCAATTCTTCCTCTGAGCAGTCATATTTCCCGATAAAGGTATGGATATCCTGTATAGGAAAGGAATGAGTAAGACATATCCTGGCGATTTCCGGCTGACGGATCTGCATCATATAATTGTAACCGTCAATTACATGCATAATCGCTTTGAAACCTTCCCTGCGTCCGATGTCATGCATGAGACCAAGGGAATAAGCCGTATCGCTGTCCAGGCCGTCTGTTTTTTCCGCAATAAGCCGGGCGTTCACGGCGACAGATATACTGTGCTTTACCCAGGGACCGGGCATTAAGCCCTCAGCCAGTTCCAGTTCTTTTTCCGCTTCTTTGGGAGATAACATAATTCCTCCAATCCGAATACCAATGCTGTTGTATTCTGTTATAACAGTTTTATGTGTATGTCTGTAATAAATCCGATCTGTCCTTATATAAATGTTTTTCAACTAAATAATAACACGAAGATGTTGTTTTGCCTATATGCAATAGTAATCCCGCAAAACCTGCCGGGTGGGAAGAAAGCCTGTACGAACACAAAGACTTTTCACAAAAAGACTTTATGCCGGAGCTTCATTGACAGAAGAACCTTAATTCATTACTATTAGGAAAGGTAAGACGTTATAGGAGCAAAGCATGAACGATAAGCTTCCATAGCCCAGTGTGATAAGGAGAAGTATAAGAATGGATAAGAAAGAAATAGTGTCCTATTTCTATGAAACCGTGGTTTCAAAAAATTTGCTGGAGGAGATTCCGAATTTTATAGCAGATAATTGTGTTGTTAAGGTTGGGGAAACATTAATCCCTGTAGGCCTTGATGGCATGAAACAGCATCTTATTGATGTAAAGAAAACCTATCCCGACTATAAAATGAAAATTATTAAACAGTATGAAGACGGGGAGTATGTGATTTCGGAATTTATTATGGAAGGAACACAGGAAGGAGAGTGGATTGGTATAAAACCTACATATAAAAGGCTGTCTTTTACCGGCGTTGATATAGACAGAGTAGTGAATGGAAAAATTGTTGAGCATGGAGGGGCGGTTAATACCTTTGATACGCTGTATGAGGAGCATTTAATCCGCCCGGTATAAGAGTTCTGTTTACCTATAGGATTCATATTGACTGCACTCTTTTCAGCGACTATGTTTTTATGAGAAAACTTACATAAAATGATTTCAACCATGCACTATCAGCGGACAGAGAGGTTCGGAAAAAATGCCGTTATGCGGGGAGAACGGGAAATTCTTAATTGGTGTTCTGAAAAATTTTCTTCTGTGCCGGCACGTGATATTATGGACGGGGATAACCTGTATGTACTGGAAACAAAACTCCGTTCGTACGGCAGAAAATTAGGCGGTGAGCATGTGAGGTATCTGCACCTTTACCCCGAAAAATCGGCAATAAGGCCTGATGCTTATACTTACAAGTGGTACAGAGGCTGTGAAGTAAAAGAATTATATAAATACAGGCAGTTCGCTAACGCGCTTAATTTTGAGAGAGACACCATAGCTCTTGCAGCATATAAGGACGGCAATTTGGTGGCTATGGCCGGCGCTGACGATTATATGAACGAATTGTGGCAAATCGGCATAGATGTGCTGCCTGAATTTCGGCATCAGGGACTGGGGCTGTATCTTGTAAAGGAACTGGGGGTTGAAATTGAAAACCTTAATAAGGTGCCGTTTTATACCACTTGGAGTCCCAACATTGCCTCCACGCGGGTTGCGCTGGGTGCGGGATTTTATCCGGTATGGATGGGGTACCCGTCGGAGAAATGATAGCCTGTATCCTCCAACTCCTGAGGCCATATAATAAGTTATAAAAGTGATGCTGACCAATATTTGTCCGTTGCAGTGCCAAGAAAAAATTAAGATTCTTTTCCATATAAAAGACTATAATCCGCCCTCATTTTTTGGTATACTTGTATCAATAGCCAGAAAAAAGCGGAAAGGGGATCAGGAAAGCATGAAGTATACGGAAAATGGGATACAGTATCATTTACAGATAAAGTACAACGATGTAGGAAAATATGTTATTTTGCCGGGGGATCCGAAACGCTGTGAGAAGATCGCCCGGTATTTCGATTCTCCGCGTCTGGTTGCGGACAGCAGGGAATTCGTAACCTATACCGGCTCGCTGGACGGCGAACGGGTGAGTGTGACCTCCACCGGTATCGGCGGCCCGTCCGCTTCCATCGCTATGGAAGAGCTGGTGAAGGCCGGTGCCGATACCTTTGTCAGGGTGGGGACCTGCGGGGGGATGGATATCGATGTGAAGAGCGGTGATCTAGTCATTGCCACAGGAGCCATAAGGAATGAAGGCACCAGCAGGGAATATGCGCCCATCGAGTTTCCGGCGGTTGCGGATATCGATGTGGTGAATGCCCTGATAGCCGCTGCGAAGGAAAGCGGTCATGACTGGCATAAGGGAATCGTGCAGTGCAAGGATTCCTTTTACGGACAGCATGAACCGGGGATCATGCCGGTCAGCTATGAACTGGAGAACAAATGGCAGGCATGGCTCCGGCTGGGATGCAAAGCGTCAGAAATGGAATCGGCGGCGCTGTTTGTTGTGGCGGACTATCTGAAAGTACGCTGCGGCTCCGTATTTCTGGTGGTTGCAAATCAGGAGAGGGAAAAAGCCGGATTGACCAATCCTGTGGAGCATGATACCGATGCCGCGATCCGCACCGGAGTGGAAGCCCTGCGGAAGCTGATTGCCGATGATAAAAGGACAGGTAAAAAATAATATCGGGAAAGCCCGGCAGAGACCTGAAGGAATATCAGAATTTGTCCGGGACGATCGTGGGGAATGCATTTTTCACTGAAAAGAGAATGCTGCTCCACGATTGTTTTTTACCCGGCCGGAAAATGGCAGTTACGGAAAGGAAAAAATGAAAGATTATACGTATCTTATATTTGACGTGGACGGAACCCTGTTAAACTTTGAAAAATCCGAGAGAAGGGCTTTTGATAAGACAATGGAGACGTGCGGTATTCCGGCCGGGGAGGAGCTTTATAGGAAATATACCAAGTTTTGTGATGCCCTCTGGGAGGAATACGATCTGGAAAATACCGGCTCTGCCTATATCCAGAAGAATTACCACGATTTGTACCGGCAATATGCGGACAGGCGTTTTGCCGGTTTGGAGAAGGAACTAAGGACAGGAAAAACACCGGAAGAGATGAACCGGATTTTTTCACAGAGGTATATAGAAGAAAGCGTACCGGAACCGGGTGCGCCGGAGGTTTGCAGGTACCTGTCCCGGAACTATAAGCTGGTGCTCGCCACAAATGGGCTGGAAGCAATCCAGAAACCCAGGACTTCCATGTTCCATGAATACATAAGCCATATTTTTACCTCAGAGGGTGTGGGTGCAATAAAGCCTTCTCCGGACTTTTTTGCCTGCATCTGTAATACCCTGGGGGTCACAAGTCCTGCTTCGTGCCTGATGGTGGGGGATTCCCTGACCAATGATATTGCCGGGGCTGCTGCGGCAGGCATGAAAACCTGCTGGTACCATCCGGGGAAAAGTGCAGCGGGCGGCGGAGCAAATCCGGATTACGGGATATCCGGCCTGGCTGAATTAATTCATATCCTGTAGCAGGTACGGCATTATAGGACAATCTGTGCTGACAATACCAGCTCCGGGGGAAAACGGACATTAGGCGGTTAGTTAGGGAACGGATATGATAATGCATCCACAGTCATCTGAAGAGAATATAACGGGCGGAACAAAAGGAGATAAAAATGGTAACAGCAAACAGAAAAGAAGAGTTCGGAACAGATATCGGGACTGTATGGGAAATAGTGACCAACCTGGACGATTATGCCTGGAGGAGCGATCTTGACAGGATAGAAATAAGGGAACCCTCCCCAAAAGATCCTGTGGTTCCCGGCAGCCGGGCACCTGTGGGACGAAGCTTCCGGGAATACACAAAGGACGGATTTTCCACCACATTCACCATAACGGCTTTTGAACCATTAAAAAGATATGAATTTGATATGGAAAATGAAAATATGCAGGGGCACTGGATCGGAACTTTCGAAAAAACAGCCGCAGGCACAAGGGCGGATTTTACAGAAAAGGTAGCGGCTAAAAAACTGTGGATGAAGCCGTTTGCAGGACTTTATCTGGCAAACCAGCAGAAGCGGTATATGGAAGATCTGCGAAGAAAACTGGAAGGGATGCAAGAGTAACGCTATGAAAATGCCGGCAGAAGGAATCGAAGAAATTATGTTTGCCCCCTGTGGGATGAACTGCATGGTGTGTTACAAGCACTGCTATCATAAAAAACCGTGCGACGGATGCCTGAAAACCGATAAAGGGAAGCCTGAGCATTGTAGAAAATGCCGTATTAAAGACTGCGTCCGTCAAAAGGAACATTCCTTTTGCTTCGAATGCGGGGAATATCCCTGTAAACAGATAAAAAATATGGAAAAAAGTTATCTCACCCGGTATGGGGCGAGCCTTATGGAAAACAGTCAATGCGCGAAGGATAACGGGCTTCCGGTGTTTATGGCGGAGCAGAAGGAACGCTTTACCTGTCCGGTATGCGGGGGAATTATTTCCCTTCACGACAGGGAATGCAGCGAGTGCGGCAATAAAATATAATGATTAGATAAACATAAGGCCGTTTTGTAAAAGCGGCAGGAAGGGTATTTCCATGAAAAAAGAGATACAGCAATCCGAAATGAGGCTGGTAATTCATGATTTACCTGCCGGAGTATTGCCTCCAATGCAGGATAGCCGTACAAAAGAAATCAGGGATGACGGCTCCATCCGCTCCTGTGTCGGCTGCTTTGGCTGCTGGCTGAAAACGCCTGGAAAATGCATACTTAAGGATACATACAGCGACATGGGCCGCCTGTTGGCTGCCAGCGGGGAAATTCTGCTGATAAGCCGCTGCTGTTTCGGCAGCCCCGGCCCTTTTGTTAAAAATGTGCTGGACAGAAGCATTTCCTATATTTTACCCTATTTTGTAATAAAAAAAGGGGAAATGCATCATCGGCAGAGGTATCCGAAAACGCTGGCGTTAAAGGCTGTTTTTTACGGGGAAGATCTGACCATACAGGAAAAAGACACTGCCAGGGAATGGGTGGCTGCCATGGCGGATAACCTGTATTGTGAGGTGCAGCAGGTTACATTCTGCACCTCACCGGAAGAAGCGGGAGGGTTCCTATGAAGATAGCATTGATCAACGGAAGTCCGAAACGCGCAGGCAGCGCCTCCGGAGTGATTCTATCCCTGCTGAAGGGCTGTCTGGAGAATGGCACGTCCCTTTGTGATCTGCATTTTTGCACACCTCATCCGCAGAAAGAACAGCTGCAGGCAGCAGTGGAAAGTGATGTCCTGCTTTTCGCTTTTCCCTTATATGTGGATGGGATCCCTTCTCATATGGTGAGCGCCCTTTTGGATTTGGAACCTCTTATCCGGGAGCAAAAGAAAAAACGGATGGTTTATGCCGTCCTTAACTGCGGCTTTTATGAAGGCTGCCAGAATGCCCCGGCCATCCGGATGATGGAAAACTGGTGCTGCCGGAACGGTCTGGACTGGGGATATGGAATCGGGGCCGGAGGCGGGGGTATGCTGTCTGCGCTTGCGGATGTTCCTGCAGGACGCGGTCCCGCAGCTTCTCTTGGCAAAGCGCTTTCCCGGCTGGCAGAGGACAGCGCCGCACAGAGAAGCGGGGAAACGGTCTATGTCCAAATGAATTTTCCGAGGTTTGCCTACAAAGCCGCTGCTGAATTCGGCTGGAGACAGGCAGTGAAGAAAAACGGAATGAAGGCAAAGGATATTTTAAAACAGTGGCTGTAAGCGGAAGGGAAGAAGAACATAAAATGGAGGAAAACAAGAGGGAAGAATTCCTGAAACAGTACTGGACAGCCGTTCTGGGACAGCAGGCGGATCAACTGCCCCTGTTTTTTAAAGAGGACGCCTGTATCCGATGGCACAACACCAGGGAACAATTTACCGTAGCGGAATTTATCCGTGCCAACTGCGAATATCCCGGAGAATGGACAGGGGAGGCGGAACGGCTGGAAACCGTGGGAGAATGCAGCATTATGGCGGTTCATGTACATACCAAAGACGGCTCCCTGTCTTTTCATGTAGTGTCTTTCATACGGATGAAGGATGACCTGATAAGTGAATTGGATGAATACTGGGGAGATGACGGCCCTGTCCCCGGATGGAGAAAAGAAAAACAAATAGGAATTCTGTTTCCGTAAAAGTGCGGACAGCGCAGTGCAGCAGGAGAGAAAGGAAAAATGGATGGAAAATAACAAAAATATCTTTGTGGAAAAGTGGCATTCGGTTTATTTTTTTATTCCCTTATTTGAAAATCCGGTGGTGATGCCTGCCGCGGAGGATGTATGCAGTAAGCTTTCTGAAAAATTCGGAAGGGTTACCCCGCTGTCAGAGGAACAGAAAATGCCCGGAGAGCCTGCCGGGCTTAAATCCTTTGTGTTATGGGATCATCCGGTCCATTACAGCAAGGAGAACCAGGATGTGCCGTCCCAGTTGGTGCTGTACGGCGGGGATGTATTTGACAGGAGCCAGTTTGATGAATCTATAAAAGCCCAGTTCTGGGCGTGTCCCGACAGGGAAGCATTTCTGGAACGATGCCGTTATTCCATAATGGCAAGCAATATGCTGGCGGCAGGGCTTCCTCCTCTGGAGCAGTATGGAATCCTTGCTTCCTATGCGGATGCGCTTCTGGAGCTGTTTCCCGACTGCATCGGAATTTACTGGCCCCACAGCCGGAATCTGGTGCCGAGAGAAATCTATACGGCGTCCTCCTGGAACCGGAAAGAACTCCATTTTCTTGACGGCGGCCTGAATGTCCGGTTTTTCACAGTGGGCGGCACGGATGAATTCCTGTTTGATACCCTTGGGCTGACCCCCATAGGCCTTCCCGATCTTCAGATCCACTGCCGGAATCTGGAACCAGATGAGGTGGTGGTTTTTCTCAGGAATCTTGCCGCTTATCTGTTTGAGTACGGGGATGTGATTGAAGACGGCAATACGGTGGAAGGCATACACCATGAAAAATGGGTGTGCCAAAGAGAGGACGCTATGGCCGGTCCTATGCGTGTTGTCCTTGATGTGAACCCGGGAGACTTTGCTGCAGGAAACAGGTAAGAGCATGCAATCCATATGGATGATTAAACCCCTGTTGGAGGATATAAGATATGGCTGTAAAAATGATAGTAACGGATCTGGATGGCACCTTTCTGCGATCGGATAAAAGCGTGTCGGCCTATTCACAGAGGGTCATAGGACAATGCAGAGAGAAAGGAATTATTTTTGTAATTGCCACCGCACGGCCGGTGAGGGCGGTGGAAAGCCTTCTTCCCGTCCTTTCCTGTGATGCCGCCATTTATCACAACGGCGCCGTTATAAAGAAGGGGGAGAAGCAGATGGATGGATTCGGAATTCCCAATCCGCGGAACTTTATCTCTTCCCTTTTGGACGCATATCCCAGCCTACCTGTATACGCGGAGATACAGGATCAGCTTTATGCCAATTACGATCCGGGAAAAATATGGGAGAATATCCCATATAAATACACAGATTTTACAGATTTGCCGGAAGCGGACGCGGATAAAATCCTGTTGGAAACCACATCGGTGGAGGAAATGGAAAAATTCAAGCCATTTCTCACCTCCGATCTTTATATGCAGCTTTCCGAAAACACTATTGCTATGATAATGAACAAACAGGCCTGTAAAGAAAATGGCATACGCTCCCTTGCCGCTGACTATCAGATCCGCATGGATGAGATCGCGGCCTTCGGCGATGATTACAATGATATCCTTATGCTCCGGGAATTCGGAAAAGGGATTGCCGTAGCCAATGCTATCCCGGAGGTATTGGAAGCGGCGGATGAAATCTGTGAAGATAACGATAATGACGGCGTAGCCCGTTGGCTGGACAGGAATATCCTGCGGATTGTTCCTGTGTAGAAACAACTGCAGTGTATGATGGAATATTTGCCGACTAAATCAAAAAGGAGAAGGGGATATGAAAATGTCTGCCTATAAAGTGATTGACGTAAAGAACTGGAAAAGAGCGGTCCACTGTGAGGTTTTCAGGAATAGTATGCAGCCCCAATATGGTGTCAGTTTTGAACTGGATATAACAAATTTTCTGAGAGTTATCCAAGCAAAAGGCTATTCCTTTACCTTTTCCTTTGTTTACATCGTTTCCAAATGTGCAAATGAATGCGAGGAATTCCGGTATCGTTTTCAGGACGGGGAAGTGGTGCTTTATGAACGGATAGATACCTCTTTTACTTATATGGATACGGACGGGGAGCTTTTTAAGGTGGTGAATGTGCCCATGAAAGATTCCCTTGATGAATACGTAAAGGCGGCGGGAGAGACAGCCGGCAGCCAGCAGGCATACTTTACAGGACCCATGGGAAACGATATATTCCAGTTCTCCGGTATGCCATGGATTTCTTTCACCCATATATCCCATACCTATTCAGGGAATAAAGAAGCGGCCACACCCCTGTTTGACTGGGGAAAATATTTCGAACGGGACGGGAAAATTATCCTTCCCTTTTCCGTTCAGGTCCATCATTCTTTTGTGGACGGTATCCATATTGCAAAATTTGCGGACCTTTTACAGGCCTGCCTGGATGAAATGGAGTAAAAAAATGGGAAATATCCTGGTATTGGGAGCCAGCGGTTTCGTCGGTTCTGCGGTAAAGAAAAGACTGGAACACAGCCATACGGTCTATGGCACCTATTATACGAGAAACGAAGCATCGCCGGAAGCCGGCAGAATGGAATATTTAGATATCGGAGATAATTCAGCGCCGGGGCTTCTTCTGCAAAAGATAAAGCCGGATTGGGTTATAGCGTCCTTGCGGGGAGAGTTTTCCGGACAGATGGCGTTTCATAAACGGCTGGTCCGGGAAATGCAGAAGCTTCCGGAGAGCCGTTTATGTTATCTGTCCACTGCCAATGTATTTGACAAGGAAGGGTACAGACCCCATTTTGAAGAGGATGTGCCGGAGACGGAAAGCGGATACGGACAGTTCAAAGCTGAATGTGAATCTATGCTTTTTCAGAAATTGGAGGAACGCTGTACGATCCTACGTCTGCCTATGGTATGGGGCAGGGATTGTCCGAGAGTGCGCAGTTTGTATACAGATATGGCAGACGGAGGGAAAATACGTACCTGGACCAATCTGTACGTCAATATTGCCACGGATGTGCAGATAGCAGAATTCGTCTCATATATTGTTGATACAGGGGCAAAAGGGATTTTTCATGCAGGTACTGTCGATTGGATAGCATATCATGAGCTGATACGCCGGATAGGGGAGCGTATTGGTCTGCGGAATCCCCGCTTTACAATGGAAACAGAAGAAAAAGCGGAATATATGGTTTTGTTATCCCACAGAGAGAATGTCCCGGATGCGTTGAAGCCTACAGTGGCACAGGTGATTGACAGTATCACCCGATAAGGCTGCAAGGCTCACCGACCAGACTTCCAACCAACCAGAACTGCGGTGCTGCCTGATGGGGAATAAGGAGTACGTATGAAAAAAGCCGGAAGAATTATGGGAATCGCCATGATAAGTTTATTGCTGGGAGTAATCCTTTTTTATTTCCTTCTTACATTTCTGATCGCACCCGCAGTGAACGACCAGACGGCGGAAACTCTTTATGAGGAAATGCTTCAGATTCCCCTGCCTGAAGGAGCCGAGCTTTGCGACAGCCGTTACCTGGCGGGAAATCTGGTAGGAAACGGGAATAAAATGCAGTATTTTGCGGCAGTTCTGCTGCGGACGGATCAGACAGAGGAAGAACTGGAGGCCTACTATGCACCTTACCGGGAGGATGAATGGCACTTCCTGGTGGAAATCCAGCAGGGGACTGCTATCTCGCCTCTGGAAGGCAGGGAGGAATTTTCATTCCCTGAGGAAACAAGAGGGGAAGAGTACTATATTGTTTATTCCTGGGGCAGCAGTGATTTTCCATTCCAGGACTGGGATTTGCGGGCCCACTAAAAGCTGGAGGTACGTGAATGGATAAAACAGCAATAAGACAACGGATTAAAGAGGGTGCGCGGATTACTATTATAGGGGACAGTCTGGCGGCGGGAGCAGGCAGCTCATGCAGTTACAAAACAGAAGAAGTGATTATGTGCGACGGATCGGATGTATTTGTAAGGCGGATGGCTCCAAACAGCTGGTGGGGGCGGTTTCAAAATTACCTTACCGACAAATATCCGGGCTGTACGGTAGTAAATAACGGCTGCGGAGGCGCTTTTTCCTGCCAGTTAAGAAAGGGGTTATCTTCTGTTTTTGACGAAGACAAGGACGATATTGTTTTCTTGTTTTTAGGCGCAAACGACCGTAAAAGGGTAGGAGGGATGGAAGAACTCTGCTGCAACCTTACCTGGATGATACGATATTTTAAGGAAAAAAAGAAACCGGTTGTGGTGTTTACCCCAAACCCGTCTACCGTTGAAAATGAAGCCTATCCGAATAGATTATATCATATGGAAGATGTCTCTAATATTATTATTGATGTGGCAGAAAAGGAACAGGTTCTTCTGATCGACAATTACAACTATATTATGGATTATCTTTTTGTTACGGGGAAAAAGATTGAGGATATTATCTTCGGAAACGGCTGTCCTAACGATGGCTGCCATCCGGCGGACACCATACAGGAGATGATATATCGTAATCTCATGCGATGTCTGGGATTTTCAGTAAAGATAGATGGGGCGATTTGGAAATAAAAAAATAAAGGAACGGGATATGGCAGACATTATGAGACGAAAGGAGAGGAATATGAAAATATCAGTGATACTGGGACACCCTTATGAAAAAAGCTTAAATGCCGCAATTGCAGGAGCTGTGACGGAGGCCTTGCAGGAAAAAGGCCATGAAATCCTGTTTCATGATCTGTATCAGGAAAAATTCAATCCTGTAATATCCGGCGGGGAACTGGTTACGGATGTCCCGGAGGATGAGCTCACCATGCTCCATCAAAAGGAAATCAGGGAAGCGGACGGCATTGTCATTATCCATCCCAACTGGTGGGGACAGCCTCCTGCTATGCTGAAAGGGTGGGTTGACCGTGTCCTGCGGGAAGAAGTGGCATATACCTTTCCGGTAGGGGACAACGGCGGCGGACTGCCCATAGGGCTGCTGAAAGCCCGGGCGGCATTGGTATTTAATACCTCCAACACACCGGAAAGAAGGGAAGAAGAAGCATTCGGGGATCCGCTGCAGCGATTGTGGAGAGACTGTATCTTTGCATTCTGCGGCGTACATACCTTTGACAGGAAAATGTTCCGGGTAGTGGCCGACAGCAGTGAAGAGGAGCGGGGCAGATGGCTGGAGGAAGTGAAAGTACTGGTCAGCCGGTATTTTCCCGAAGAAAGAAGGAGCGGAAGATGAAAAAAGGAACTACATGGTTATTCCGGGTATTACTGGCGTTCAGTGTGCTTGGACTTATCGTAAGCGGAATCGGCTGTTGGAAGAAAGCGGCCGCCGTTTCCATAATCGGCGGGGCTGACGGCCCCACCAGTATTTTTATTGCAGGAAAAATCAACAGCACACCGGTTTATGTTGTCACGGCATTATTTATCCTGGCAGCAGCAGTAACAGGGCTGATAATTCGAAAGCAGAATAAGAAAAAGGGCGGCGGCCCGGAGAAATAAACGAAAGGATCTGCAGCTGACAGGATTATGTTTCTTCTATATTTACGATCCGTGTGTATCTTCTGAGAGGGTACTGGCCGTCATGGGCTTCTCCGCAGAACTCCTCCGACATGGTCCCTGCCCGGGTAATGCGCACCACACCGGAACGGGCCAGCAGACGGGTAAGATCCTCGCGCTCTTCGTCAGGACAGATCAGCCCGGCAGTCTGCAAATATCCTTTTTTTCTGCGCAGGACAGTAATGATATTTTCCTTTGGCAGCCTTTTTACATAGCAGTTTCCAAACATATAGGAAAGCGCCAGTTCGCTGTCCCGGCAGGCGGTGAGACAGCAGCCGGTTCCCCGGAATTCTTCCGGCGCTGCTTCTGCTGTGCCTCTAAGGATTTTTTCCAGCGTGTCATGGTATTTCATAAGTGTTATTTCCGCAGCACCGCCCAGGTCGGAAGGCGGATCCCTCAGGACAGCCTCATCCAGGATGGGCAGAAATTCCCTGCAGAAATTATACAGATCGTCAAGGCTATGTGTGTCTAAATAGATAGTCTGGCAGGAACTGCATAAAAGCTGTCTGGTGGATGCTATATGAAGGGCCAGCTCTTTCAGCTCATGCTCTTTATTTTGGCAGCCGGATAGATAGGCAAATCCCAGCTTATGTCCCCATTCGATTAATCTGGTCCCCACCGGAGCGAACTGTCTGACCGCAGAAACCGCCGCGTCTCCTCCCCAGACCACGATACCGTCCGCCATAACCGCCATTTTTTTCAGCGCAGCCAAATCGGCAGAAGGGGTATCGAATACATAGATGAAGTCGGAGAGTGCAGGCTCTATTTCAAGCAGGCTTGTAATAAGCATTAGAGTGAGGCCGTTGTCTGCCTGAGGGAGCTTAACTATATTTATATTTCCGGTCAGCAGCCCTTCCGCGAGGCTGAAGGCCGGCAGGCCGTCTATATTTCCTGCGGCGATGTGCAGCAGTGTCCCAAGCGGCATGGCGCGCACACAGATGCTTTTCTGGTTATGGGGCGGTTTGGTACGATAAGGCGTAAAGAATCCCTCCCCCAATTCCGTGCTCAGCTTATACTCTATATATTCGCGGCTGAGCATCACGGCGGCAAGCTCCTTGTACCGAACGGCCCCGTCAGGGGAAAGATCCGCGATTCTCTCATCAAACGCCCCGGCTGCGATACGTTTGCTGAGAAAATCAACAGCGGCGACAACCGTTTCCGCAGACAGTGTTTTCTCCGCTAACGTATGATTGATTTCTTCTTCCATGGCGGACAGGATACGATCCTGTTCCTTGGAATCATAAAGTTTTCCTTTTGCCAGTATCATAGTGTTATCTCCGATTTGCCAGAATTATAAAGTTCTCTCTGCTATGAGATCCGCCGCTCCGGCGGCGCAGGTTTTAATATCCTTCAGCCCCACGCGACCGATTACTTCCAGATAAGGAGAGGCAATCTTACAGCCGCATTTGCTGCTATCGTGCAGCACACCCAAATCATCCGTCATGACGCTGAGAATGGGGGTGGCTTTTATCATGGGCGTTATCAGATTAATAAGCCCTGTCTTTCCCGGTTCGAGTGGACGGAGGGTATGAACATCCCTGATAATGACCCGGCTGTAAGCAGGTACATGGAAGTGATGGTTCGGGCAGTCACAATAAAGGATAGGATGCTCCGCCGCACCGAAAAATTCCACAATATCTTCCTCGCCGATTCCCAGAACCTTATCGGCCAGCTCATAAAATGTTTTCTTATCCACCTGCTGGGTATAAAACTGTTTCCAGCCGCCTCCCAGCATGATTTTGGAACCTTTTTTCAGCTTTATGCGGATCCCTCGTTCCTCCATCATCTGAAGCGCAAAATAGGTATAGGAAGGGAATCCCATAAAACGCAGGGGAAAACGGGAATGCCCATACTTTTGTATAGCGCTGATCATGGCTTCCAGATCCGGGACATACGTGCCGTTTTGGTAGGTCAGAGCAAAAGAACGGCTTAAAGCAGGCGCAAACAGAGTCGCCCCGAAGGCTGTTTTGGTAACTGCCGTCCGGTTTCCTTTATGAGGTTTATAACCGAAAACAACATAGTGACAGGGCATTAAGGAAAAAAGGCCTCGGAGCCTGCCGATTTTCAAGACCATTTTCAGAGCGCATAATAAACCGCCTGCATCATAACCGATTTCACTGAAAACGCCTTTGGTGCCGGAGGAGGTAGCCCGTATAAGCATTTTCCGGGTGGGAACGGAAAATAATTTATGGTGCTTGAAAAGTAAGGTTGGTAATACGGGGATTTCAGCAATGTCCTCATAACGGCAAAGCGATTCCGGGCTTATTCCGTAGAAATCCAGGATAGCACGGTATTCTTTGCAGTTATCATATTGGAACCGACAGTTCTCCTTTACCGCACGGAAGAAAAGTCCGTTTGTTGTTTCCGTATCGAATGGATTCCGGGTACGGAATAATTTGGATCGATATTTTATAGGAAGCACCTCCTTTATGGGAACGGTTTATGCCAATGGGGTTCCGGGATATTTTATCCTATTATCCCCCGGTTATCTAATTCCCATATATTTCAGTTCCGGCAGCCAATCTATAATTTTCACAGGAAAAGCCCCTCTTTTGTTTTATTGTACCATGCCATTGCCCGGAACGCTATTTCCTTTTACAAAGAGCTGCTTATGGGGAAAGTGAGTAAGGATAAAGGAGTCTGCAATACCTGCTGCCTTTAAGTATCGGATTGCGGCCGCGGCATCTTTCCTGTATGATAAGAACAGAGAATAAGACTGACGAGAAAAGAGGGAGACTATGAATTGTACTATCCGTTCTTTATACCTGTGTGTACGTGATATGGAGAGAGCTGTCCGGTTTTATGAAGATTTTCTGGAAAGGCCGGTGACCTGCAAGGATGAGCTGTACAGTGTTTTTGATATAAGCGGTTTCCGATTGGGACTTTTCGCCTATGAAAAGGCAGGAGAAAACCACATCTTCGGCAGTAACTGCCTGCCGAGCCTGGAAGTGGACAGCCTGGAGATCCTGAAGAAGAAGCTGGAAGGCCGGAAGGTGGTTTTTGCATGCAGGAAAATAGGAACAAACTGGGTGTCGGAGTTTGCGGACAGCGAGGGGAACCCTATCGAACTGACCGCGCCGGTAAGGGAGGGGGATGCTTTATGATTACCGATAAGAGGATTGACGGGGGAAAGGGCTTTGACTGGGGGAAAACCTCCGGGGATTACGCAAAATATAGGGATATTTATCCGTCGGAATTCTATCAGAAAATTTTAGATGCGGGGCTTTGTACCAAAGGGCAGCAGGTTCTGGATGTGGGGACGGGAACCGGTGTGCTTCCCCGGTACCTCTATCCTTATGGAGCCGAATTTACGGGAATGGATATTTCAGAGAACCAGATAGTAACAGCTGTAAAGCTGGCAGAGGAAGCTGGTATGGATATCCGGTTCCTGGGCGGGCCTGCGGAACAGATGGATTTTCCGGAAGGAAGCTTTGATGTGGTAACGGCCTGCCAGTGTTATTTTTATTTTGACCATTCGCGTATGGCACCGGCGCTTAACAGGGTGCTGAAACCGTCCGGCCGTTTTGTTATTTTGTATATGGCCTGGCTGCCTCTGGAGGATCCCATAGCCGGGGCCAGCGAGGAATTGGTGCTCGCCTATAATCCGTCCTGGACGGGAAAAGGAGAAACAAGGCATTTAATTACGGTACCGGAGGCGTATCTCGATTATTTTACAGTGGAAAGCAACGAAATCTATGATCTGCAGATTCCCTTTACCAGGGAGAGCTGGGATGGGCGTATCCGGGCCTGCCGCGGGATAGGAGCCTCCCTTTCGTTCGAAGAAGTGGAGGCTTTTACAGAAGAACACCGCCGCCTGTTGGAGGCAGCAGCCCCGGAGGAGTTTACGATCCGGCATTATGCTGGGATGGCTGTTTTGAAGAAAAAGGGTTAGGCGGTACAACGGGGGAGGTCACTATGTATCAATATTATAAGGGAGTGCTTATCCGGGAAGGAACAGAAGGCGTTGCTTCCCGGCAATTGAGAGAGCTATACGAAAAAACAGGCTGGTGCAGTCTTGGAATGCCGCAGTGGCAAAATGAAAAATTCACCGTTGCTCTCCGCAATTCGGCATGGGCATTTACCGTATGGGATAAAGAAATACTTGCGGGAATGGTCAGGGTGGTTTCGGATAAGGTGATGGTGGCTTCCCTGCAGGATTTAATGCTGCTTCCGGAATATAGAAATAAGGGAATCGGAAGATTTCTGGTATCCTTATGTCTGCAGAAACTTCCGGATGGGGAATGGTCGGCAAGGACAACGCCGGAAAACTATGACTTCTATATAAAATGCGGTTTCGCCATGCCGGACAGCAATCATGCGGTAATGGAGTATAACGGCTATATGCTGGCCCGCCTCAGGGGTGACAGGCCATAGCGGAGGGGGAAGAGATGACCAGGGAAGATATCATGCGTGCAGCCTGGAAACAGTCTGCCATAGATGCCAACTGCCGCCCGGAGGATTTTTGCAGCAGCCAAAACCGGGTGGTAGTATCTGAAGCGAACGGGAAGGCAAGAAAATACCTGGAGCTTCCGGCTTATTGTATGCTGGTTTCCTACGGCAGTAATATTGTGGCTTCGGTGGATGCGGCGATAACCGGAGAAGTGAAAGAATATTTGGAACGTTTTCAAGCAGGACACTGCTTCGGAACCCCCAATATATATCTTCTTAATGAACTGTTTGCTAGGGATAACAGGCAAATCTGTTTTATGGCGGAATATTTTCTGCCTGATAGGGAACGGCTCCGGGCGCTTCCCTGCGGCTATGAAATAAAAATCCTTTATCCCCGGGATTTGCATCCGTTCTATCTGCCGCAGTGGGACAATGCACTGAGCCGCAGCCGGAAAGAGCTGGATGTTTTGGCCGCAGGCGCTTTTTACGGGACGAAGCTGGTGGGTCTGGCAGGCTGTTCCGCGGACTGTGATTCCATGTGGCAGATAGGTGTGGATGTGCTACCGCAATACAGAAGGCAGGGGATTGCGGCGGCCCTTACCAGCCGTCTAGCATTGGAATGCCTGGACAGAGGAAAGGTTCCTTTTTATTGTGCTGCCTGGGCAAACCTGCCATCGGTGCGAAATGCAATCCGCAGCGGGTTCGGGCCTGCCTGGGCGGAAGTGGATGCCAGGCCCGCCGCTTTTATAAAAGAAATAAACGGAGAGGCCCTTTGAAGGCATCTCCGTTTGTTATCAGACGGTCAGCGGGATAAAACGGAAGCATACCAGTACCATCTTATATATCAGTACCATCTTATCATAGGAAGCTCATTGTTTATCCCTTTCGTCATAAGTATCTGATGCAGATCGATAATGCCGTTGTGGAAGGTTGCCGCGCAGGAAGCCAGATACAGGTGCCACATCCGCACAAATTTTTCGTCGAACATCGCTTTAACCCGATCCAGGTTAGCCAGATAATTATCCTGCCAGCAAAGAAGGGTGCGGTTATAGTGGAGTCTCAGGTTTTCTACATCCAATGTATGGAACTGTTCTTCTGCCATAAAGGAAAGCATTTCCCGCAGGCTGGGTATCATGCCGCCGGGGAAAATATACCGTTTGATCCAGGCATCCCCGGGATACTCCTTCAGTGCGCTTATAAAATGGAGAAGGAACAGGCCGCCGGGTTTCATGACCTGGTTGACGCAATGGAGGAATACCGGGTAGTTTTCCCGTCCCACATGTTCTGCCATGCCTACGCTCACCACCCGGTCAAAGGTCAGACGGGATTTGGGGAGATCACGGTAGTCCATCAGCTTCACCGTCAGATAATCCTCCAGCCCTTCTTTGGTAATACGCTCCTGGCATTCTTTGTACTGTTCCTGGCTTAAGGTGATTCCTGTGCCCTTTATCTTATACTTTTTGGCGGCTTCTATCAGCAGAAAACCCCATCCGCAGCCCACATCCAGCAGAGTCATGCCTTCCTTCAGATACAGCTTCTTCAGGATGTAATCCACTTTGTTTACCTGAGCCTGATACAGTGTGTCATCTTCATGCAGAAAATACCCGCAGGAATAACTCATGGTTTCATCCAGCCACAGCTTATAGAAATCATTTCCGATATCATAATGGCTGCTTACCTCCTTCTGCTGGTTTTTCTTTGCTGTGGAGGTAAATATCAGTTTTTTCAGCGCGTTGTGATCCGTAGAGAATTTACCCATCTGTCCCAAAAAATGATCCAGGGCATAATACAAGTCCCCTTCAATTTCCAAATCATTATTCATGTATGCCTCCCCTAAAGCCAGAGAAGTGCTTGTCGCTAAATCGGAAAGCGGAATGTCTTTATGAAACGTAACAACAAAGGCAGGTTTCCCTTCTCCGATGAGATGTTCCTTTCCATCCATTTTTACCAGAAACGGATAATCTTCAAACTTTTTTAAAAATTGCAGCGTTACTTGTTCTTCCAGCATAGTGTATCCTCCTAGACATAATTTCTTTTTCTATAGTATTCCCATGGTTACCCAGGTATAACGCCTTTTCTCTTTTGTAAGACAGGGAGGAGCGTTGAGCCGTGAGGAGCAGTGAAATTATGAGACAAATGTAAAAAAACATTTGACAATTGGGATTGTTTGTTATACCCTTAAATTAGACAATTGACTAATTTAAAACGGAGGGGAATTGCCATGAAAAAACTGCCGGATGCGGAGCTGGAGCTGATGATGATTATATGGGATGCCGGGGAACCGGTTACCAGAATGGAAATCGAAGAAAAGATGGATGAAGGCAGGGAAGTGCTTCCCAGTACGATCCTGTCCCTGTTATCACGCCTGGAGGAAAGAGGCTTTGTCGAACGGGAGAAGAGAGGCAAAATCAATTATTACAGTGCCCGGGTGGAAAAAGATCCCTATTTGAAGGAAACCGGGCGGAACATATTAAAAAGAATGTTTGGGGGATCTATATCTAATTTTGCAACGGCTCTTTATGACGGAGAGGAATTGAGTGATGAGGATATCGCCTGCCTGCAGGACTTTATAGACAGTAAAACCAGGAAGCATACGCCATCCGGAGGAACTAAAAGATGAGTGCCTTTTTAACCGGCGTTTTAAAGATAACCCTGATTACCGACCTGACTATCGGGCTGGTTTGGCTGCTTTCGCTTTGTTTAAGGGGCGGATCCGGCTACCGGTGGAGGAAACTGGTCTGGCTGTTTCTTGGGCTGCGCTTATTAATACCGGCAACCATATCCTTTGCAGATATATCGGGTCAGCTGCCCCTGATCCGGGTGGAACTGAACGAGCTTGTAAACAACCGGCAGGTTGATTCTGCTGCGGCTAAAGCAAACGGTTTGAAGGAACAAGAGGAGGCAGGTGCGGTGCCGGATTCCTGGGAGGGTGCCGGAAGCCCGCAGGATTCCTTGGCGGCAGGGGGTGAAGCGGATCGCATAGCGGATCCGGGGATTCCGGCTGCCGCAGAGAAGGGGGAACGATTGAAAGCGGATCCGGAAACCGGTCTGCCGGAGTCCGGTATGTTCAAAAGCCGGCTGCCCTTGTCTGTTCTTCTTGCGTGCTTTTGGCTGGCTGGCATTCTGGCGGCGGCCAGATTCCATATCTCGCAGTATCTGCATACCAGAAAATGTCTATTGGAAACAGCCCGTCCCTGCAGGGATAAAGAGACAGCGTGCCTTGCAGAGAAGCTTTTCCGGGAATATGGCATCAACAGGACACTCCCCCTGTTGATCAGTGATACAGTCGATACCCCTATGGTAACCGGATACATCAAACCGGTGCTTCTGCTTGATGAAGCTTCCTGCCGGGCACCGGAACGGGAAGCGATGCTGCGTCATGAACTGTGTCATTACAAATATGGTGACTTATGGTACAAGCTTCTTATGGTGGCTGTCTGTGATCTGTATTGGTTTAATCCGGTGCTGCGTTTGATGAAACGCATGGCTTTTTGTGACGTGGAGTGTGTTTGTGACAGCCGGGCGACCAGAAGGATGGGGCCGGAAGAAAAAAAGAGTTATGCCTATATGCTGGTAACACTTACCCGGGGAAAAAGCACGGCATATTCCGCCCGTTTCTCAGCGGGGAGAAAAACAATGAAGGAAAGGCTTGATAACCTTTTTACCGACAAAAAGAATAAGACCGGCTATGCGGCCGCCCTTGTACTGCTGGCGGCAGTTTCTGTTTTTTCCATGTCTCTGGTATTTACCGGAAAGGACGGCAGCGACGGTACCGGCAGTGCCGGAGAAGAAATGGCCGCAGGTGAAGAAAAAGGCGGGAAGGAAAACGACGGGGAGGAAGAACACGCCGTGCAGCCCGTGAAAACCTTCCGGGTTGACTCTGTTGCGGATCTGTATCTGGAGGAGCCCTTTCAGCCGGAGCTGTATTATTTGACCAACCGTGTTACGTTGGACAACCATTTTTATATCGATGAGGATAAGGTGCTCTGGGGATATGGCCGGAACAGTTTCGGGCAGCTGGGAATCGGGAAAAAGGATACAGATGACGCTTATTACGGGGAGCCTGTCAGAATTGCGGAACACGTTGTTTCCGTAGATCAATCTGTCAACGGTTATTTTACCATCTATTTGACGGAAGACGGAAACCTGTATGGAATGGGGTCTAATCTGATGGGAGTTTTGGGAAAGCCGTTGGACGAGGAACCGGTGCTTTATGACTACAGCCGCTATGTCCGGGTTTTGGAGCCGACACTGCTCATGGAACAGGTGGCCTATGCCCGCGCGGGAATGTATTCTATTGTAGCCTTAAAGGAGGACGGAAGTGTCTGGTGGTGGGGGGAATACAAGGCTTTATCCGCCACTTCCTATGAAAATTCGTATGCAGATGGCTATTGGGCTTATGAGGAATGGCCCGAAAATCCCCGTAAAATGATGTACACCAGCCCCCGCCTGATGCTGGAGGACTGTATCTATGCTACGACGGGAAACTGGACAGGGGCGGCCATAACCAGAGACGGGGAATTATATACATGGGGCTTCAATATATGGGGCCAGTGCGGCACACCGGTGACAGCGGATGATTATGTCCGGATGCCCCAAAAAGTGCTGGGCAATGTTAAAATGGTTTGGCCGGAACGAATGGCATTCAGCGACAGCCGTACCGCCATACCGGAGTTCGCTTCTTACAATACCAGCTACAATGATAACCTGTTTGTACAGCTGAAGGACGGCACCCTTTTGGCCTGCGGCCTGGATTTGGGAACGAAAACAAAAACCATTCAGCTGGAGGGGGATATGCTGCAGCCCGTCACAAAAAAATATTCGGACCGCTTTGTCCCTATTGCCGTCTGTTCCCTGACCGATGCGGATATCCGTTCCATCCTGGATCAGTGCGAAAAAGGAAGCACGGTGGAAGAAGCGGAACAAATACTGGAGGACCATCAACTGTTCTGGCTGGAATGCTTTGAAGAAGGGGGAAAGTATCCTCTCTATTTAGAAGTGGAAGAGGGAAGATACTATCTTTACTTTGATGACAACGGGAGAGTGACGCATTTTTCCGATCAAGGGGAAGATTAGTTCCCCGCGGCCGCTCCCGGGAATATTTTCCTTAGAGTACGCATCCTGCCCGGTTTCAAGGGATTTATTATAAATAAAAAAATCCTCATCCTACATGACGGTATAGGATGGGGATTTTAGCATATACTCCGTATATCTGAATTATGCCATCTGGTTTACAGCTTTAGAAAGACGAGACACCTTTCTGGATGCTGTATTTTTGTGATATACACCTTTGGTTGTTGCCTTATCAATAGTAGATGTGGCAGCGAGAAGAGCAGACTGTGCTGCGCTCTTATCACCAGCTTCAATAGCTGTGTATACCTTCTTGATAGAAGTTTTCACACCAGACTTGATAGCTTTGTTTCTGTCAGCTTTGGTTCTGTTAACCAGAATTCTCTTCTTAGCAGATTTGATGTTAGCCAAGATTTTCACCTCCATTTTCAAGTGAATTTTTCTTATTCCTTATGAAAATGTTTCATTAAACCCGGACACGGTCGTTCTAAGGAAACATACGAATATATTCTATCGGACAGCTTCTTATATGTCAATACATAATTTATTTATTTTTGCAAAAAATAGGCATATGCGCGGTCCGGCCCCCCGGAAAGTCAGCGGGCAAGAATAGGCCGGCCGCATAAGTTAAAGTAAAGGGAAGAGCGGGAGAGTACAGATGAGTTGTTTTCAGGTAAGAACGGACCTGGCATTGGAAGCCAGGGAAAGCATTACGGAAGCGGACGGAGAACTGCGCGGTGTCCGGGTGGAAGAATTCTCAAACCCCAAAAGCGAAGTGCAGATCACCCGTGTCATCATTGATACGAAAAACGGCGCAAAGGCTATGGGCAAACCAATGGGCACCTATGTTACGCTGGAAGCCCCGGCGTTGATGGAGCCGGATGAGGACTATCACAGAGAGGTTTCTGAGGAACTGGCCAAACAGCTGAGAAAGCTGATCCCGGACATTGAGAAGGAACAGTCTATCCTGGTGGTAGGGCTTGGAAACCGGGATGTTACGGCAGATGCGCTGGGACCGGAGGTCGTGGATAATCTTTTTATCAGCAGACATGTGATAATGGAGTACGGAAAAGCCGCTTACGGCCGCGAAAAAATGCATCAGATCAGCAGTATCGTACCCGGAGTCATGGCAATGACGGGAATGGAGACTGCGGAAATTGTCAAAGGTGTGGTGGAACAGACCAGGCCGGACGCCCTGATTGTTGTGGATGCCCTGGCGGCCCGGAGCACCAGGCGCCTGAACCGGACCATCCAGATATCCGATGCGGGGATCCATCCGGGTTCCGGTGTGGGCAACCACCGGAACGCCATGAATAAGGAAAGCCTGGGAGTTCCGGTAATTGCCATCGGCGTGCCTACGGTAGTGGATGCTGCCACTATTGTGGGAGATGCCATCGAAAGCATGATACAGGAGAGCGGGGAGGAAGGCTGTTTTTTCAACAGAGAGCACCCCAAAGCACTGTCCGAACTGAATAATATGTACGTGACCAGCAAGGATATTGATGAGACTGTGAAACGCCTTAGCTTTACCATTTCAGAGGCAATAAATATAGCTTTGGATATTGCCTGAGAATCGGCATAAATGAGAAGTACAGGTGCATATATTCTTCTATGAATAAAAAATGGAATGGAAGAAAAATTTTTCATAAATGTGTGCTTGTGCTTCTTATTATTGCACTGGCGGATTTTCTGTTTTCCAGCCGCAGCGCCGCCGGGGACACAGATGGGGAGCATTTTTCCTGGAAGGAGGTGCTCACGGCCAGAGCGCAGGAAGGGGTGCTGAATGTCTGGCTGCCTTCTTTTGCCTTTGCTGATAAGGGCAGCATGTCTGGAAAAGGATGGTTTGACCAGATTTTGGGCCAGCAGATCCCCCTTTATGCATATGCGGGAAGCCAGGATGAGGATGATCTGCAGACGGAGAGCGGGAGTACCTATGAAAAAATCCTTCTGCTGGAAGGGGCGAGTGAGTACACTGAAAGCGAAGATGGGGATGCGCTGGAGGTACCGGAAACCTCGGAGGGCAAGATCCGTCTGGATGATAATATGACGCAGCTGTTGCAGGAAGAAAATCAGACAGGCCAGGAGGAAAATGCGGAAACACAGGAAGCCCCGGCACCTGTGGAAGATCAGTTCGGCTTCCTTAAGGCGGCGGGAAGGGTCCAGGAATATAACTGGAGCTACTATCAGGATTTTGATGCCCTGATCAAGGAATTTTACGCGGTGGATGCCACGACGGAGGCCAGTTCCAAACGTCTGAACCTGGATGCGCTGCTGGGAAAAACCCTGGCGATTACCAAAAATCCGGATGTGCCCCAGATATTGATTTACCATACCCACTCCCAGGAGGATTTTGTGGATTCCGTTCCCGGGGATACGTCCACGACGATCATGGGGGCAGGGGAGCTGCTGGCCCAGATCCTGCGGGAAGAATACGGCTATAACGTCATCCACCATCTGGGCGAGTATGATGTGGAGTCCAGGGATTATGCCTACTCCAATTCCCTTCCTGCCATCGAACAGGTGCTGGCGGAAAATCCCACAATCGAGGTGGTGATTGACCTGCATCGGGATGAGGTGTTGGAGGGAAGAAAGCTGGTAACGGATCTGAACGGGAAACCTACGGCCCAATTCATGTTTTTTAACGGCCTTTCCTATACGAAAGCGCATGGCGATGTAGAATACCTGCAGAATCCGTACATAGACGACAACCTGGCATTTTCCTTCCAGATGCAGGTAATCGCCAACGAATACTATCCGGGTCTGACCAGAAGGATATATCTGAAGGGCTACCGTTATAACATGCATTTAAGACCACGTTCTCTGCTGATCGAATTAGGCGCCCAGACCAATACCGTGGAGGAAATAAAAAATGCCTGTGCGCCCATAGCCCATATCCTGGATCTGGAATTATCCGGTAAGGGTTTGTATTGACCGTTACCCCTGATTTTGCTATACTTGGTGCTGGAACGTCACATGTACACTTGACATGTCCGTTGCGTATACGCAAAAGACTTGGAGGAATTTTATGTCTATAGATCAGAGCAAAATCAGGAATTTCTGTATTATCGCCCATATCGACCACGGCAAATCCACTCTGGCGGACCGGATCATAGAACAGACCGGCCTCCTGACCAGCAGGGAAATGCAGGAACAGGTGCTGGATAATATGGATCTGGAAAGGGAGAGGGGCATCACCATCAAATCCCAGGCGGTCCGTACCGTTTACAAGGCCGGAAACGGGGAGGAATATATTTTTAATCTGATTGATACCCCCGGCCATGTGGATTTTAACTATGAGGTCAGCAGATCTCTTGCCGCCTGTGACGGAGCGGTGCTTGTCGTGGACGCCGCCCAGGGAATTGAGGCCCAGACCCTTGCCAACGTATATATGGCGTTGGATCATGATCTGGACGTTTTTCCGGTTATCAATAAAATCGACCTTCCCAGCGCGGAGCCGGACCGTGTAAAAGAAGAAATTGAGGATGTAATCGGGCTGGAAGCCCATGACGCTCCTTTGATTTCCGCCAAAAACGGCATAGGCATAGATGAGGTGCTGGAGCAGATCGTAAAAAAGATCCCCGCTCCCGGCGGAAGTGCGGACAACCCTCTGCAGGCGCTTATTTTTGATTCCCTGTATGATCCTTATAAAGGGGTTATTATTTTCTGCCGCATCATGGAAGGAAGGGTGAGCAAAGGGACCCTCATCCGTATGATGGCAACCGGAGCCCAGGAGGAAGTAGTGGAGGTGGGCTATTTTGGCGCGGGGCAGTTCATTCCCTGTGAAGAGCTTTCTGCGGGAATGGTGGGTTATATTACCGCTTCTATTAAGAATGTCAAGGATACCGCAGTAGGTGATACGGTGACGGACGCCCGGAGACCCTGCGCGAACCCCCTTCCCGGCTATAAGAAGGTAAACCCCATGGTATACTGCGGCATGTATCCTGCGGACGGGGCAAAGTATCCGGATCTGCGGGATGCACTGGAAAAACTCCGGCTGAATGACGCGTCCCTCTTTTATGAACCGGAAACCTCCGCAGCTCTTGGCTTCGGCTTCCGCTGCGGCTTTTTGGGACTTCTTCATCTGGAAGTGATTGAAGAGAGGCTGGAGCGGGAATATAACCTGGATCTTGTAACAACGGCTCCGGGCGTAGTATATAAAGTGCATAAGACAAACGGAGAGATCATGGAGCTGACGAATCCTTCCAATCTGCCGGATCCATCCATAATAGAATATATGGAAGAACCGATAGTCAGCTCGGAAATCATGGTGACCAGTGAATTTATCGGTTCCATTATGGAATTGTGCCAGGAGCGCAGGGGCCGTTATCTGAGCATGGAATATATGGAAGAAAAGAGGGCCCTTCTGAAATATGAGCTTCCCCTGAATGAAATCATTTATGACTTCTTCGATGCCCTCAAATCCCGTTCCAAAGGCTACGCCTCCTTTGATTATGAGCTGAAAGGCTACGAACAGTCGGAGCTTGTGAAGCTGGACATCCTGATCAACCGGGAGGAAGTGGATGCCCTGTCGTTCATTGTACACAGGGACAGCGCTTATGAGCGGGGACGCAGAATGTGTGAGAAGCTGAAAGAGGAAATCCCCCGGCATTTGTTTGAAATCCCTATCCAGGCGGCCGTGGGAGGGAAGATTATCGCCAGGGAAACCGTGAAGGCCATGCGTAAGGACGTGCTTGCCAAGTGCTACGGCGGCGATATCACCCGTAAGAAAAAGCTTCTGGAAAAACAGAAGGAAGGCAAGAAACGTATGCGTCAGGTAGGTAATGTGGAGATTCCCCAGGAAGCTTTCATGAGCGTGCTGAAACTCGACGATAAGAAATAGCCGGAAAACCCATGCAGATGACGGCCCTTTTGTCTGCATGGGCTTTTTCGTTACCGTTCACGGCCCTTTGTGCCTGCCGCGCTGTGGTTTGGCCTGCCCTTTTTCCCTCCCGGCTTTTCCCTGGGGGCGGCGGTGCTGCAAGGATTCCTGGAAGGTGCGTCTGAAAACGCCAGTCCTTACGCTGTGTCCTTTACAGCGTTAGTACTGCTGCGTTTTTAGTCGAGCGGGAGCGAAAACGACTAAAGTCGTTCCCCTGGAAGGAACCTTGCAGCACCGCCGCCCCCAGGGAAAAGCCGGGAGGAAAAAAAGGGCAGGCCAAACCACAGCGCGGCAGGCACAAAGGGCCGTGAACGGTACGCTTTTTCACAGTTTAGAAACTTTTAATAATACAACCCCTTTTCAGGAAGGTCATTTTCTGCTATGCTGGAAAACAGACGAAGGGGTTTTCTTGACCGGAAAAGGAATAAGAAATATGCAGCAGACAGCTACTTGCAGCAAACGTCCCCTTGGTATCTATTTACACATTCCCTTTTGCATCCGCAAATGTCTTTATTGTGATTTTCTGTCGGCTCCCGGTGATGAACAGACGAAAACAGAATATGTGGAAGCGCTGCTTCATGAAATCCGTGCGCAGGCGCCTCTTTATGACAGCCATGAGGTGAAAACCGTTTTTTTTGGCGGCGGTACACCCTCCCTTCTTTCAGGGGAACAGATCCGGCGTATTATGGATTGCCTGCATACGGTGTTTTCTTTTTCAGCTGAGGAAGGCGGGGCGGAAATTACCATGGAGGCCAATCCGGGTACGCTGACGCCGGAAAAGCTGGCGGCTTATCGCCGCGCAGGAATAAACCGGCTGAGCATCGGCCTGCAGTCCGCATCTGATGAGGAACTCAAAGCCCTGGGGCGTATTCATACCTGGAAGGATTTTCTGTGCAGCTATGAGCTGGCAAGGAAAGAAGGTTTTGCCAATATCAATATTGATCTCATGAGCGCGCTGCCCGGACAGACGCCGGGAGGATGGATGGAAACACTGGAAAAAACCGTGCGGCTGAAACCGGAACATATTTCTGCCTACAGTCTTATTATAGAAGAAGGAACTCCCTTTTATGAAATGTACGGTGAAGCGGCGGCTGCGCCCTGTGGCGGCAAAGCGCTTCCCACAGAGGAAGAGGATCGGCTGATGTACGGACAGACCAAGGCGTTTCTGGCGGATGCCGGCTATGGCCGCTATGAGATTTCCAATTATTCTCTCCCCGGATTTGCCTGCCGTCATAATATTTCCTACTGGGAAAGGACCGATTATGCCGGGTTTGGCCTGGGGGCCGCTTCTCTCCTGGAAAACGTACGGTGGAGCAATACATCGGATTTCAGACAATATATGGAAGCTTCCGGTACGTCAGGACTGGTGACGCCTTTGAAGCAGGCGGTTCAACATCTTTCCCGGCAGGAACAGATGGAAGAGTTCATGTTTTTGGGGCTGCGCATGACGGAAGGGGTATCCTCCCGCCGCTTTTACCGGGAATTTAACATATCCCTTGAGGAAGTTTACAGGGAAGCCCTCCGTAAGCTGACATCTGAGGGGCTTCTTATCTGCGGGAGCGGGGCGGCTGAGGACGGGGATGACAGCGGGTACCGACTGACGGATTTGGGGATCGATGTGAGCAACTATGCCCTTTCTGAATTTCTTTTCGCCTAAAGGTTTCGAAAAGTACTGGCACTATAACTCTCTTTGCCACATAGAATAGTATTAAATTGACTATGGGGGCTCCTTTTGAAAACCTTTCTGAAACCACTGTCGAAAGAGGAGGAAAGCGCGTGTCTGGAAGCGCTGCGGGGGAGTGACGGCGTAAAAGCCAGGGAAGCCAAGCAGGTACTAATAGAGCGAAATCTGCGGCTGGTAGCCCATATCGCAAAAAAGTATCAGAACGTGGATGAAGATATGGAGGACCTGATTTCCATTGGGACGATAGGTCTGATCAAAGCAGTGGAATCCTTTGACGCATCCAAAAACAGCAAGCTGGCCACCTATGCGGCCAGGTGCATAGATAACGAGCTCCTGATGATGCTCAGAAGCAAAAAAAAGACATCCCGAGAGGTTTCGCTTTATGATCCTATCGGTACCGACCGGGAAGGAAACGAGATCAGCCTGTTGGATGTAACACCGCAGGAACAGCCGGATATTGTGGACCAGATGGAACTGGAAAGAAGTCTGGGCAAGCTTTCGGGCCTGATCAATTCCCTGCTGAACGACAGGGAAAAGGAAATTATATGCCTGCGTTACGGGCTGTACGGAGGAGAAGAGGTCACACAGCGTGAAATCGGGAAAAAGCTGAACATTTCCAGGAGCTATGTTTCCCGTATTGAAAAAAGAGCGCTGACCAAGCTGCGGGAAGGTTTTGAAAAAATGGAAGTTCATTACCTGTAACCGGCATACATAAGAAAATTGCAGTATGCAGTCCAGCCTCCCTTTCCTTCCCTTGCCTGAGCCTTTTGCCAGGACTGCAGCACTGCCGCCGGGAAAAAACCCGGGCAGGGGAAAACGGCGGCGTTCGCATCTCTTTTATTTCTGTTATTCTATATAATCCAAGTATTCTATATAATCCAGGTCGATCTGAAATCCCATTCCTGATAAGGAGAAACGAAATGTACAGTACAATTTATACCGGAGGGCTTCATGGCATGGAAAGCTATCTGGCCCGGGTGGAAGTGGACGTGTCAAGAGGGCTGCCCGGCTTTGAGATGGTGGGCCTTTTAGGAAGCGCGGTGAAAGAGGCCAGGGAACGCATCCGTGTGGCGCTGAAGAATGCCCGGGTGGTGCTTCCGCCTGTCCGCATCACCGTAAATATATCTCCTGCCAGCCTCCATAAAGAAGGAACCGCCTACGATCTTCCTGTGGCGGCGGGGATTCTGGTGGCGCTGGGGAGCCTGCCACAGGAGTATGTAGAGGACACTCTGATGGCAGGAGAACTGGGGTTGAACGGGGATATTAAGCCGGTACGGGGAATCCTTCCCATGGTTCTGGAAGCAAAGCGGCAGGGCCTGAAACGGTGCATTATCCCTCTGGAAAATGTAAAAGAAGCGGAACTGGTGGAAGGGATACGGGTTACAGGCACCCGGCATCTGGAGGAACTGCTGGACAGCCTCTTGCAGACCGGAGGGAAGGAAACTCCGGAAAAGGCGGCGGAGCAGGGAAAAAATGTGGTGCCTAAACGAAGGGACGGCCCGGATTTCGGGGAGATCCAGGGACAGGAAAGTGCTAAGAGAGCGGCAGTGGTGGCGGCGGCCGGGTTTCATCATCTGCTGATGATCGGGCCTCCCGGAACGGGAAAAACCATGATCGCCCGCAGTATGCCTTCCATATTGCCTCCGCTTTCCGCCCGGGAGCAGCTGGAAGTAACCAAGGTGTACAGCGTGGCGGGCATGCTGGAAGAGGGAAGCGGGCTGGTTACGGAAAGGCCTTTTGTAAATCCTCATCATACCATCACCTCCCATGCCCTTACCGGCGGCGGACGAATCCCCCGTCCGGGAGTGATAAGCCTGGCCCACAGAGGAATCCTATTCCTGGACGAACTCACGGAATTCAAAAGGGATACACTGGATCTGCTGCGGCAGCCCATGGAGGAGCATCGGGTACAGATTGCCCGGAGCAGCGGAACCTACAGTTATCCGGCGGACTTTATGCTGGTGGCGGCAATGAATCCCTGCCCCTGCGGTTATTATCCGGATCGAAACCAGTGCCGCTGTACCCAGGGAGAGGTACAACGGTATCTGGGCCGGATATCCGGCCCTATTCTGGATCGGATGGATATCTGTACGGAGGTGCCCCGGATGGAGTTTGCCGGTTTGACGGAGGAGGGAAAAGAAAAGGGAAAGAGCAGCAGACAGCTTGCCGGTCTGGTCATGGAAGCAAGAGCCAGACAGGAGGCACGGTATAAGGAATGTGCTATCCGGTTCAATTCCCAGCTTGGGGCGGGCGCTATCCGCAGGTTCTGCCGTCTGGGCCTTGCCGAACAGCAATATATGGAGCGGCTTTTCAATACGCTGGGGTTAAGTGCCAGGGCATACCACAGGATATTAAGGCTGGCACGAACCCTGGCCGATTTGGACGGAGAGGACAGGATCGGAACAATCCATTTAAGTGAAGCGGCCTGCTACCGCATGGCTGGCGGAAAATATTGGGGGAATAACGATGAATAATGAGGAAATGGAAAAAGAAAGGGAATTTTCTTATTGGCTATGTAATATAGAAGAAATAGGAAGGATTACCGTTTCACGCCTTATGCAGAAGGCCGGAAGTGCCGAAAAGGTATATAGGATGGAAGAGGATGTTTTGGCCGGGTTCCTTACGCCGTCCCAGCTTGCCGGTTTTATAAAGGCCAGGCAGGCAAACAAGGTAAAACAGGAATATCGGAAGCTGGGCCTGAAAGGTATCCGTTTTATCCCCTTTTCCGATCCGGAATACCCGCGCAGGCTGCGCGCTATCCCGGATCCCCCCAATGGAATCTATGTCCGGGGCGGACTGCCGGAAGAAGAAAAACCGGCGGTTGCTGTGATAGGTGCCAGGATGTGTTCCGAATACGGCAGATATGCGGCAGCGCAATATGCGGCGGCCCTTTCAGGAGCCGGTGTGAATGTTATCAGCGGCCTTGCCAGAGGGATTGACGGCATCAGCCAGGAAGCGGCCCTGCGGGCGGGGGGTAAGACCTATGCCGTCCTGGGCTGCGGAGCGGATATCTGTTATCCCGTGGAAAACAGGAAAATTTATGACAAGATACCCGGACAGGGGGGAATCCTGTCCGAATTCCCTCCGGGAACCCCTCCCAAGTCTGTTTTTTTCCCTATGAGGAACCGGATAATCAGCGGTCTTTCCGATATGGTGCTCGTAGTGGAAGCCAGAAAGAAGAGCGGTACCCTGATTACCGTAGATATGGCGCTGGAGCAGGGGAAAGAAGTGTTCGTAGTGCCCGGGAGAGTCACGGACGCCCTCAGCAGCGGCTGTAATGAACTGATCAGACAGGGGGCTGGCGTGGCCGGAAGCCCGGCCGTACTGCTGGAAGAACTGGCCGGAAGCCGGAGCATATTTCTTCGGAAAACGGCGGATCCCAATAAGGTTACCTCCGAAAAGCAGTTGGAGGATAGTGTGGAAAGCTTTTTGGATTTCACACCCCGCACAGCGGATAGCATATATGGGGTAATGAAGAAAAAAGGTTTTTCCATGACACTTCCCCAGCTTCTGCAAAGGCTGCTGGAGCTGCAGATGGAGGGGCGCATCAGGCAGGAGGGCGGATATTTTTTCCTGTCCGGTGAAAAACTCTGAATTAATAAATAAAACATTAGTTTTTTATAAAATTCCTTGCCACGGCAGAAAATATGGTGTATAGTGATTCACGATTGCTGGCTGTTTTGATAACGGTCAGGAATCGACGGACAAAGGTTGAGTATATTAGGTAATTCAATGCACCCGTCTGGCTGTCCTATATGGGAGATGACGGGTATGAGCAGTTTTGCGCAGTCGGCGCAAAAGAGAAGGAGATAAAAGGTCTGTATGGCAAAATATCTTGTAATAGTGGAATCACCCGCAAAGGTAAAAACAATTAAGAAGTTCCTTGGCCCGAATTATGAGGTGGCGGCCAGTAACGGACATGTACGTGATCTGCCCAAAAGCCAGCTTGGAATTGATGTCGACCATGATTATGAACCGAAATATATAACAATCCGCGGTAAGGGGGACATCCTGGCGAATCTTCGCAAGGAAGTAAAAAAAGCGGAAAAAGTATATCTGGCAACGGACCCCGACCGTGAGGGGGAGGCGATTTCCTGGCATCTGACCAATGCGCTGAACCTGGAAAAAAACGGGAAGAAGATTTACCGTATTACCTTTAATGAAATAACGAAAAACGCGGTGAAGGAGTCCTTGAAGCATCCCAGGGAAATCGATATGGGACTTGTGGATGCCCAGCAGGCCAGGCGTGAGCTTGACCGTATGGTGGGATACCGCATATCCCCGCTGCTGTGGGCGAAGGTGAAAAGAGGCTTAAGCGCCGGACGCGTACAGTCGGTGGCCCTGCGCATGATCTGTGACAGGGAGGATGAAATCAATGCATTTATACCGGAGGAATACTGGACGCTGGATGCTTCCTTTAAACTGCCGGGTGAAAGGAAGCTGCTGACCGCCAAATACTACGGTACCACAAGCCAGAAACAGAATCTGACCTGCGCCGCCGATGTGGAGAAGGTGAAGAAGGATCTGGAAGGCGCGTCCTATCAGGTTACAGATGTGAAGAAAGGGGAAAGGGTAAAAAAAGCTCCTCTGCCGTTTACCACATCCACGCTTCAGCAGGAAGCCAGCAAGGTACTTAATTTTTCAACCCAGAAAACCATGCGCCTTGCACAGCAGTTATATGAAGGAATAGATATTAAAGGAAACGGTACGGTCGGTGTCATCACCTATCTGCGTACGGATTCCACCAGAGTATCCGAAGAAGCGGAGCATCAGGCGGCTTTGTACATTGAAAAGGCTTATGGCCCGGACTATACCGGTGCCAAAACCCAGGAGAAGAAAAGCGGGCAGAAGATTCAGGATGCCCACGAAGCAATCCGTCCCACGGATATATCACGGATCCCCCTGGAACTGAAGGAGTCCCTTTCCAGGGATCAGTTCAGGCTGTATCAGCTTATCTGGAAACGTTTCGTAGCCAGCCGTATGACGCCGGCCGTTTATGAGACAACATCGGTAAAGATTGACGCCGGCGAACACCGCTTTACCGTAGCGGCAAGCAAGATCAGGTTCGACGGTTTTATGAGCGTATACACCCAGGATGAGGATGAGAAGGCGGAAGGCAATACTCTTGTTAAGGGAATTGACAAGAATACAAAGCTCACCTTTGACAGCTTCCGGGAGGATCAGCATTTTACCCAGCCTCCGGCCCATTATACGGAAGCCTCCCTGGTGAGGGCGCTGGAAGAGCAGGGCATCGGACGCCCCAGTACCTATGCGCCTACCATTACCACCATTATGGCGAGAAGGTACGTGGTAAAGGAGAATAAGAACCTTTATGTTTCCGAACTGGGAGAAGTGGTGAACAGCATGATGAAGGAAGCTTTCCCCACAATTGTGGATGTGAACTTCACCGCTAATATGGAAGCCCTTTTGGACGGTGTGGAAGAAGGGAATGTGAACTGGAAAACCGTGGTATCCAATTTTTATCCGGATTTGAATGAAGCGGTGCAGCAGGCGGAAAAAGAACTGGAACAGGTGCAGATAGCCGATGAAGAATCGGATGAAGAATGTGAACTGTGCGGCAGGAGGATGGTCATTAAATATGGTCCCCACGGACGTTTCCTGGCATGCCCTGGTTTCCCGGACTGCCGCAATACCAAGCCTTATTTTGAAAAAGTGGGCGTGGCTTGTCCTAAGTGCGGCAAGGATATCGTGCTGAAAAAGACAAAAAAAGGAAGGAAGTACTATGGCTGTATCGGGAATCCGGATTGTGATTTTATGGTATGGCAGAAGCCTTCTGCGTCAAAGTGCCCTCAGTGCGGTTCCCTGATGCTGGAAAAGGGTAATAAGCTGGTCTGCTATAACGAAGAATGTGGTTATGTGATGGAAAAGAAATCGGAAGAAGTATAAGAACTGCTCAGTATGGCTGTAAGCGTCTGTGTCGTCCGGTAAACAAGTGCTGCAACGGTCAGAGTGACAAAATGCGTTGCGTCTGACGGGGGTCTGTGCTACAATAGTGTCATAAGTTTGGGCATTCTGCCGGAGGAAAAACTAACATGAGTAGCGTTCAACTACTGGACAGAACACGGAAAATAGGAAAGTTGCTTCACAATAACAATTCCAGTAAGGTAGCTTTTAACGATATATGTAAAGTTATGAAGGAAATTCTCAGTTCCAATGTGCTGGTGATCAGCCGTAAGGGTAAGGTACTGGGAATTGCCATTTCGGATAACAAAGAGGTTATTGCAGAGCTGCTTAAAGATGAAGTGGGGAGTTTCATTGATCCCCTGTTGAATGAAAGGCTCTTGTCAGTCCTTTCTACCAAGGAAAATGTCAACCTGGCAACCTTGGGGTTTGAGAATCCGGCTATTATGAAGCTTGCGGCGGTGGTATCCCCCATTGAGATTGCGGGGGAACGTCTCGGCACACTTTTCCTTTACCGCCGGGGAGATACGTATGATATAGACGATATTATCCTCTGTGAGTATGGAACCACTGTTGTGGGACTTGAGATGCTGCGGTCCGTAAGCGAAGAAAGCGCTGAGGAAAGCAGGAAGATGGCGGTTGTCAAATCCGCTATCGGTACGCTCTCCTATTCCGAGATACAGGCTATCATCCATATCTTTAAAGAGCTGGGCGGCATGGAAGGCGTGCTGGTGGCAAGTAAAATAGCGGACAGGGCAGGAATTACCCGTTCGGTAATCGTAAATGCCCTGAGGAAATTTGAAAGTGCCGGCATCATTGAATCCCGTTCTTCGGGTATGAAAGGCACCTATATCAAAGTACGAAATAATGTGGTTTTCGAAGAAGTGAGAAAGCTGGAAGAAAATATGAAATCATGAACCGTATACAAACGTAACAGGTCGGACGGGTCTGAATTGTTACGTAAAAACGGCGGTACCGGGATGAATTTGGAAAACCTGCACGGAACCCGGATGAATTTGGTAAATCCCCCTTGCACAGGGGGATTTTTTATGTTATAATTCCAACGTTGTGACTAAAAAACACGCATGTGGAATTCCGGCCGGTGCTTCTTTAACGCGGAAGTGGCTGGGGGATAATGGGAGGAAAATGCCTTCCATGGAAACTAAATAATCTGTGGAATCAACGTATTCCATAGAACTAAAATGTTCCTGTGAAGCATGCGGAAGAATTCAACCAAACGGAGGTAAGAAACATGAGCGTTATTTCTATGAAGCAGTTGCTGGAAGCCGGTGTTCATTTCGGACATCAGACAAGAAGATGGAACCCTAAAATGGCTCCTTATATCTTCACAGAGAGAAATGGTATCCATATCATTGATCTCCAGAAGTCCGTGGGAAAGATTGACGAAGCTTACAATGCAGTTTCCGAAATCGCAGCACAGGGAGGCACAATCCTTTTTGTAGGAACCAAGAAGCAGGCTCAGGATGCAGTTAAGGCAGAGGCAGAGCGCTGCGGTATGTATTATGTAAACGAGAGATGGCTGGGCGGTATGCTTACCAACTTCAAGACCATCAGAAGCAGAATTGAAAGACTGAAACAGATCGAAACCATGGCCGAAGACGGAACCTTCGATGTTCTTCCCAAGAAGGAAGTTATCCAGATTAAGAAAGAATGGGAAAAGCTGGAGAAGAACCTGGGCGGCATTAAGAATATGACCAGAATCCCGGATGCTATTTTTGTTGTGGATCCCAAGAAGGAAAGAATCTGCGTACAGGAAGCACATATCCTGGGAATTACCCTGATCGGTATCGGTGATACCAACTGTGATCCGGAAGAACTGGATTTCATCATCCCCGGTAATGATGATGCTATCAGAGCGGTTAAGTTAATTACATCCAAGATGGCGGATGCTGTTATCGAAGCTAACCAGGGCGAAGCTGTTTATGATGAAGAAGCTCTGGCTACAGAAGCAACTGATATTGAAGAAGTAGCAGTGGAAGCAGTAGCAGCAGAATAATCATGACAGGCTTGATTGGAAGCAAAGTATTTCATGGAGGAAAATAGAATGGCTATCACAGCAGCAATGGTAAAAGAATTAAGAGAGCTTTCCGGCGCAGGTATGATGGACTGCAAGAAAGCATTAAATGAAACAAACGGTGATATGGAAGCAGCTATGGAGTTCCTGAGAAAGAACGGACAGGCTAAGGCGGAGAAGAAGGCAGGCAGAATCGCAGCAGAAGGACTTTGCCGTATCGCAGTAAAGGGAGATACCGCAGCAGCAGTTGTGGAGGTTAATTCCGAAACAGACTTTGTTGCAAAGAACGAAATTTTCCAGGAATTTGTAGAAGCGGTTGCGCAGCAGGCTGTGAATTCCGATTCCGCTGATATCGATGCATTTATGGCTGAGGCATGGAGTGCTGATCCTGCCAAGACCGTTAAGGAAGCATTGGTGGAGAAAATCGCTACTATCGGAGAAAACCTGAACATCAGAAGATTTGAAAAGGTAACCGCGGATCACGGCTGTGTTGTTTCTTATATCCATGGCGGCGGAAGAATCGGTGTTATTGTGGAGGCCGATACGGATGTTGTGAATGACGGCGTGAAAGAATGTCTGTCCAACGTAGCAATGCAGGTTGCTGCTCTGGCCCCCAAGTATGTGGCGACAGCAGATGTTCCGGAAGAATATAAAGAGCATGAAAAAGAAATCCTCATGGCTCAGGCACAGAACGATCCCAAGAATGCCAACAAGCCTGCCAACATCATCGAGAAGATGATCTCCGGCCGTCTTGCAAAGGAATTGAAAGAAGTATGTCTGCTTGAGCAGGCTTACGTAAAAGATGGTGATTTAACCGTTGCCAAGTATGTAGAGCAGGTTGGCAAGGAAAACGGTGCAAAACTTTTCATCAAGAGATTCGTTCGTTTTGAAACGGGTGAAGGCCTTGAAAAGAAGGTAGATGATTTTGCAGCAGAGGTTGCCGCACAGGCAGGTCTGTAAGAAGCATTTTCTCTGCATCCGGAGTGATTTGTCCCGGAATTAGATAAACAAAACAAAGGCATCATTACTTATTGAAATATAAGTGATGATGCTTTTTTTTATCTACACCCGCTGCAAAGAAGCACTGGCATCCCGCAGAGGACTCCTGTATAATAAGATAAAAGCATTTGTCAGGAAAAAGGGGAAAGGCTGTAGGGCAGCCATTGTAAAGCAGCCATTGTAAAGCAGGATGCGGATATGCGGAGCCTGCAAGGAGAAAAAAGAACAGGAGAAGATAGGGGATGGGAAAAATGTGGGAAGAAAAGCAGATGGACGGGTACCGCCTGATTCGGAATCAAGGGGGCAGGGAACTGGGAGTTGCTGACGGAAGCCGGGTGAAGCTGCTGACGGTAGACGGCTGGGCCTTTAAGGATTTTCTGGGGACCGGTGAACTGGTGCCTTACGAGGACTGGAGGCTCGGCGCCAGGGAGCGGGCCGAGGATCTGGCAGCCAGGCTGCCGGTGGAGGATATTGCGGGGCTTATGCTTTACAGCGCCCACCAGATCATTCCGGCCGGAAGCGGCCCCGGGCCTTTTACCGCTACTTATGGCGGAAAAAGCTTTGAAGAAAGTAAGGAGAAGCCATGGGCGCTGACCGATCAGCAGAAAAAGTTCCTGACGGAGGATAAGGTGCGCCATGTGCTGATTATGGGATTGAAGGACACGGAAACAGCGGTCCGCTGGAACAACGGGATACAGGCGCTGGCAGAGAATACAGGTTTTGGTATCCCTGCCAATAACAGCTCGGATCCCAGACATGGAAGCGGGAGCGGGGCGGAATTCATGGGGATAACAGGAGAACCCATATCCAAATGGGCGAACGGTATCGGTCTTACCGCTTCCTTTGATCCGCAAAGCGTAAAGGATTTCGGAAAAATAGGATCCCGGGAATACCGTGCGCTGGGAATCGCCACGGCGCTGTCTCCTCAGATTGATTTGGCTACGGAGCCGCGCTGGATGCGTTTCCCGGATACCTTCGGAGAACATACCGAACTGACCTGCGCCATGACAAAAGCTTACTGTGACGGTTTTCAGACGACGGAGGGAAGTCCCGACGGCTGGGGTATGGACAGTGTGAATACAATGGTGAAGCATTTCCCCGGAGGAGGTCCCTGCGAAGCCGGCCGGGATGCCCATTATGCGTATGGAAAGTATGCGGTATATCCGGGACAGAATTTTGAGGAGCATCTGAAGCCCTTTACGCAGGGAGCCTTCTGCCTGGAAGAGGGGACCGGATGCGCCAGCGCAGTGATGCCTTACTATACCATTTCTTATGGGCAGGACCAAAAGAACGGGGAAAATGTGGGCAATTCCTTCAGCCGTTACCTTATCGGCGATTTGCTCAGAGAACAGCTGGGGTATGACGGCGTAGTCTGCACAGACTGGGGAATCACCCATGATACAGGGGCGGCGGAAGAAGAATTTGCAGGGAAATGCTGGGGTGTGGAAGGGCTTTCCGAGGCACAGAGGCATTTAAAGGCGCTGGAGGCCGGTGTGGATCAGTTCGGCGGCAACAATGATGTACAGCCGGTGCTGGAAGCGTATCGCATGGGCTGCGAACTATATGGGGAAGAGGCCATGCGGAAACGCTTTGAACGTTCTGCGGTAAGGCTCCTGCAGAATATATTCCGTACCGGACTGTTCGAAAATCCGTATCTGGATGTGGAGGAATCCCTGCATACGGTGGGAAACCCTGAATTTGTCAGAAAAGGGTACGTTTCCCAGCTTCGTTCGATAGTCCTTTTGAAAAACAAAGGAAGTGCGCTTCCTTTACAGGAAAAATGTAAGGTGTATATTCCGGACAGACATATCCGCCCCTACAGGAATTTTATGAGCGGCCTTACGCCGGATTCCCATATCACGCCTCCGGGAAAGGCCGCGGCTGCGGCCAGGTTTACGGTGGTGGAAACGCCGGAAGAAGCGGATGCTGCCATCTGCTTTGTGGAATCCCCGATTTCCGTAGGCTACAGCCCGGAGGACAGGCAGGCCGGCGGTAACGGCTATGTGCCCGTCACCCTGCAGTACCGCCCGTATACGGCAGAAAAGACAAGAAAGGAAAGCCTGGCAGGAGGCGATCCGTTAGAAGATTTCACTAACCGTTCCTACTATGGGAAAACAAATACGGCGGCCAATGAAGAGGATCTGGATATTGTAATACGGACGAAGGAGCGGATGAAGGATAAGCCGGTGATAGTCGCAATGACGGTAAAGAATCCGGTGGTGCTGTCGGAAATGGAGCCGTATGCGGATGCCATCCTTGTGGAGTTCGGCGTGTCTGCGGAGGCGGTGCTGGAGGTGGCGGCGGGCTGTTATGAACCGCAGGGGCTTCTTCCGATGCAGATGCCTGCGGATATGGATACCGTTGAGGAACAGGCCGAGGATTGCGCCTTTGATATGCGGGTATATACAGATGAAGAAGGCCATTCCTATGATTTTGCCTACGGCATGAATTATTCCGGTGTCATCGCGGATGAAAGGACGGCCAGATACGGCAGGAAAAAGCAGTGAGGGCAGAGAAAGTAATGCTGGACATACAGCCGATGAAAACGGTATAATATAAGCAGTATATACCAATAATAAAAGACAGAGAAGCCCTGCAGCTTATCACAGGTTTGCAGGGCTTTTTATGCCTTGCCAAAATACGGAATCGGGCGGAGGATTTTAAAGTGAAGCATTATGGTGTATTTGACATGATCGGGCCGGTTATGGTCGGACCGTCCAGCAGCCATACGGCAGGTGCGGCCAGGCTGGGGCTGCTGGCCAGACATCTGTGCGGGGAAGACATTAAGAAGGCGGTTTTCTTCATGCATGGGTCATTTGCGGAAACCTATGCGGGGCATGGGACGGACAAGGCCCTTCTGGCAGGGATCCAGGGGATACGTTATGACGATGAGCGGCTGAAAAGCGCATATGAGCTGGCAGCGGAGAAAGGGATCCGGGTGGAGTTTATTCCGGCGGATCTGGGGGAGGTACATCCCAATACGGTGCACATGGAACTCACCACTGTGAGCGGGACCGTGTTCACCATGACCGGAAGCAGTATCGGCGGAGGAAGCGTCTGTATCATGGAAATTAACGGGGTGAAGGTGCAGTTTTCGGGTGAACGGCCTATCCTTGCCACCAGACATACGGATGAGCCGGGTGTGATCGCAGGGATTACGGCTATCCTGTATGCATACCGGATTAATATAGGCAATATGCAGGTGAACCGGACCGAGGACGGGCAGACGGCATGTATGTATATGGAACTGGACGGAGAACTGCCGGAACACCTGAAAAATGCGCTGGAACGGGTATACGGCGTAAAGCAGGTGCTGCTGTTGAATCCGGGTGACGTGGGATAAAAAACTGCCGCGGCAGTTCCCTGGCGGAAAAAGGTTCCCCGCCAAAACGAAAGGAGGATGGCACAGTTATGTTTCTATTGGACACGGAAGAATTAACGAAAAAATTAAAGACAGATGGGCTGACCCTGTGGGAATATGCCCTGAACCAGGAAATGGAACGAAGCGGGAGAAGCCGGGAGGAGCTCAGGAATCAGATGGAACAGTCTCTGACGGTAATGGAACGTTCCGCTTCCACGGCAAGAAAAGAACCGGTACAGTCGGTAAGCGGCCTGACAGGAGGAAATGCCTATCGGTATGATCAGTACCGCAGAGAAGGGAAAAGCCTGCTGGGGGATGCCGCCTCCCTTGCCGTGGGAATGGCTCTTTCCTGTTCGGAAATCAATGCTTCCATGCAATGTATTGTGGCCTGCCCCACGGCAGGATCCTGTGGGATTGTACCTGCCGTACTGTTATCCTGTGCCGAAAGCAGAGGGCTTGACAGACAGTGTCTTGTTAACGCGCTGTTTACCGCATCGGCGGTGGGAATCATTGTGGGAAGCCGGGCTACGGTATCGGGAGCCGAAGGCGGATGCCAGGCGGAATGCGGGGCAGCTGCCGCCATGGGAGCGGCTGCTGTGACAGAAATGCTGGGAGGAACGCCGGAAATGGCATTTCATGCGGCGGCTATGGCACTCAAGAATGTGCTGGGCCTTACCTGTGATCCGGTTGCGGGGCTGGTGGAAATTCCCTGTATCAAACGGAATGCTTCCGGAGCGATGAATGCCCTGCTTTCCGCGGACCTGGCTTTGGCGGGAGTGAAGAGTTATATTCCTTTTGATGAAGTGGTGGACGCTATGTATGCTATTGGAAAGGCGATGCCCCAGTCTGTCAGGGAAACCTCCAAAGGAGGGCTGGCGGTTACGCCAACCGGTATGCGGATGAAAAAAGAGACAAGGGGAGGAGAAGAAAAATGAAAATAAAAGCGAATTTATTTCCCGGAGGGGTAAGACGGGCACTGACTATGAGCTACGATGACGGACAGGTTTTTGATGTCCGTCTTGCGGAGCTTTTTGATAAATACCATATCCGGGGCACTTTTCACATCAACAGCGGAAACCTGGGCGGGGACAGATATGTGAAGGAAAACGAGTTTGCCCGGGTCTACAGGAATCATGAAGTTTCCGTACATACCGTAACCCATCCTTTTCCCACACAGATACCGGATGCGGCCCTGATTAAGGAAATCCTGGAGGATAAACGGAAGTTGGAAGAGCTGTGCGGATATCCGGTAAGAGGGATGTCCTATCCTTTTGGGGACTATTCGGAGCATGTGATTACGGTTGCCCGAAGCTGCGGCATGGAATACAGCCGGACCGTGGAGGCGACAGGGAGCTTTGCCATACCGGAGGATTTCATGAAATGGCATCCCACAGCACATCATAACGACGATTTAAAAGGCCTGTGGAAGCAGTTTATGGAGAGAGATTTTGAACAGATGCTGTTATTCTATATCTGGGGTCACAGTTTTGAATTCGACGGCGCCGGCAATTGGGAGGTTATGGAGGAATTCTGCCGGACGGCAGGCGGCCGGGAAACGATTTGGTATGCCACCAACATAGAAATCAAAGATTATATCACTGCTTCAAGAGGCCTGGTATACAGTGCGGATACGGCGATGATCTATAATCCCTCCTGCCTGGATGTATGGGTGAGCGTTGACGGAGAACCGGTATGTATCCCTGCCGGGCATCTGTGGAAAGGCTGACCGGCAGAACGGCTGCAGTTCTTTTAGCGCGGATCGGATCTGCCTGAACGGTTACGAATCCTTTTCTGGAATGAGGAAAAGGATAAAACAAAATTTTATGAAATTAAGAAAGCGGAAAGTATGGACGGTCATTTTCAGATTATCAGCGACGGCTCCTGTGATCTCCCTCCCGAACTGGCCAGGGAAAAGAATATACGGGTGGTGCCATTTTATGTATCCTTTGATGAGAAGACATATCGGAAGGAAGTGGAAGAAGTAGGCGTGAGGGAGTTCTACCAGAAGATGGTGGATAATCCGGGTGTGTATCCCAAATCCTCCCTGCCGGGCATACAGGATTATTACGATGCCTTTGAACCTTATGTGAAGGAAGATATTCCTGTTTTCTGCATCTGTATCACCACAAAGTTCAGCGGATCTATGCAGTCCGCCCTGACAGCAAAAGATCTGATACTGGAAAAGTATCCCCACAGCCGGATACAGGTGACGGATGCTACGGTAAATACGGTTCTGCAGGGGCTTCTGGTTCTGGAAGCGGCAGCTATGCAGGAAAGCGGGGCCGGCTTTGAAGCGGCCATTGCCAGAGTGGAGGAAATCAAAAGTACCGGACGGATTTTTTTTACCGTCGGGAATATGGAATATCTGAAGGCGGGGGGAAGGATCGGAAAGGTGGCCGGTATTGCCGGAACTTTGCTCGGGATTAAGCCCGTCATCACTCTGAAGCAGGGAGAGATTTACCCATCCGGTATCGGCCGTGTGAGAAAGAAAACCATGCAGAAGACCGTGGATTTGCTTCTGGATTATCTGAAGGAAAGAGCGGATGATATCGGCAACTATTCCATCGCGGTGGGATATGGGTATGACCGGGCGGAGGCGGAGGTGTACCGGGATATGGTGTTGGAAAGGCTTCGCGGCAGTTATGGGATCTGTGAGATCCCTGTCTATCAGATAGGAGCGACTATCGGCGTGCATACCGGCCCTTATCCGCTGGGCCTGGGAATTGTGGAAAAGGCTCTGCACGGACAGAACCGGTAATGGCACGCGGTTGACCTTAAAGGGGGAAGAAATGAGTAGGATAAGAATTGTAGCGGACAGTACCTGTGATTTATCGTCGGAATTAATAAGGCAGTATGAGATTTCCATACTGCCGCTGAATATTGTCCTGGATATGACAAGCTATTGCGACGGAGAGGAAATTGTACCGGATGAAATCTATACCTGGGCGGAAAAAAACAGGCGTACGCCCAAAACGGCGGCAGTGGCCTTTGACCGGGCGTTGGATCTGATCAGGCCCATGAAGGATAACGGGGATGATGTGATTTTTATCGGCATTTCCGGAGAAATGTCAACTACCTGCAATGTGCTCCGGCTGGTAAAAGAAGAACTGGAATATGACAGGATGTTCATTATTGATTCCGGAAATCTTTCCACAGGGATTGGCCTTCAGGTACTTCGGGCGGCCGGTTTGGCCGCTGCAGGGCGGAATGCGGAGAGTATTGCCGCTGAAATAGAAAACAGCAGGGATAAGGTGAGAGCCAGCTTCGTGGTGGAGCGGCTGGATTATCTGGCAATGGGCGGCAGATGCTCCACGGTAACCGCTCTTCTGGGAGGAAAGCTGAACCTGAAGCCCAGGATTGAAGTAAGCGGCGGAAAAATGTCCGCCGGGAAAAAATACAGAGGTGCACAGGATAAAGTAATCCTGAAATATGTGCAGGATATGCGGGACAATCTGCTGGCGGCGGATCCGGAAAGGGTATTTATTACCCATTCAGGCTGTCCGGAGGAAGTGACAGAACAGGTAAAGCGGTATCTGGAGGAGCTCGGTGTTTTTCAGAATATCCACGTTACCAGGGCCGGAGGTGTGATTTCCAGCCACTGCGGTCCGGGAACTCTGGGTGTGCTGTATTATACACGCTGATAAGTGCCGCTTTCCGGCGGCTGCCGCGAGGTCAGATATGTATTTTTTTCCGAAGGGCAAACAGCGCTATCACATTGGGGAAAACCATGACTCCATTAATCAGATCCGTTACTCCCCACACCAGATCCATAGGGAGGACAGCGCCGATATAGATCATGACAATATAACACAAATGATAGGAGATAATCCCCGATTCCCCAAACAGGTATTCCGCCGCCCGTTCCCCGTAATAGCACCATCCGATCAGAGTGGTAATGGCAAAAGCCACAAGGGCCAGGGACAACAGGGCGGCGCCTCCGAAGGGAAGGTAGGTAAACGCGGCGGAGGTGAGGCTGGCGGAACTGAAGCCCAGGATAGAAGAGGGATTTTTCTGGATATTAGTTACAATAACCAGACCTGTTACAGCGCACATGACTACGGTATCCCAGAAAACGGCGGTCATGGAGATCAGACTCTGCCGCCGGGGATCCCTGGTTTCCGAAGAAGCGGCGGCGATAGCTGCGGTTCCGATTCCTGCTTCATTGGTGAAAAGGCCTCTGGCGATGCCGAATCGTGCCGCGCTCTGCAGCGTGCTTCCGATGAAACCGCCCGCTGCCGCCTTTGTTTCAAAAGCGCTGCTGACTATCAGGGAGAGACCGGAAAAAATAAAGTCACGGTTCAGGAACAGCAGATACAGACAGCAGCCAATATAGAAAAAACCGAGGGCGGGAACCATTCTTGTGCAGAATTTACCGATGGATTTCACCCCGCCCAGAATGACCAGGCCGGCGGTAAAGGCGGCAAGAATACCGATAATATGAGGAGAAACAGGAGCGATGGTATTTACCGCTTCCGTGATTGCCGAAGATTGTGTGGTACAGCCCACCCCGAAGGCGGCAAACAGGGCGCAGGCGGCATACAGGATGCCCAGGGCTTTGCTGTGCAGCCCCTTTTCCAGTACGTACATAGGCCCGCCCACATAGGTTTTATCCGCTTTCTGTTTCTTGAACAGCACGCTTAAATAACATTCCGCATAGCAGGTAGCCATACCCAGCACACCGGTTACCCAGCACCAGAAAAGCGCACCCGGACCGCCTATGGCAATCGCGGTGGAAACACCGATGATATTTCCGGTCCCCAGTGTGGCCGCCAGTGTGGTAGCCAGCGCTGCAAAACCGGAAAGATTGGCTCCTTTTCCTCCTTTTTCCGGAGTGACGGACAGACGGATAGCCTTTAAGGTGAGTTTCTGGGGAAATTTTAATTTAGCGGTAAAATAAAGATGGGCGGAGGATAGCAGTATGAGAACGGGAAAACCCCACAGCAGTTGATTGATGTGTTCCAGGAAGGGAAGCATACAGGCCTCGCAGTTTTTTCTATTACTATATGCGGACAGGAACGAGGATATGTGTACGGGTGCGGCAAAACCCATTGACAAAGCAAAAAGGAAGGGATATAATAACGTTGTTATATAACAATGTTATTGTATCCCTTCCTTTTTGAAATATAAGAAACAGAGGTGTAAAAAGTGCCGCCCAAAGCAAAACTCAGCAAAGAAGATATTGTAGAAACAGCCTTTGAAATGACCAGGGAAACCGGATTTGAAAATGTGACGGCCCGGGAGCTGGCGCAAAGGCTTGGCTGTTCCACACAGCCGGTCTTTCATGTGTTCAGGAACATGGAGGAGTTAAAGAAAGAGGTATATGCGAGGACAAAAGCATATTTTGCTAAAGAAATGACAGAAAATCCGGGAAATGAGCCTCTGTTTCTGCATATGGGATTACGATATGTGGAACTGGCACAGACGGAAAAGAATCTGTTCCGGCTGCTGTGCATGTCGGACAGCTTCCAACTTGGCAGTATCTATGAACTGGCAGGGGCCGTACCGGAGCGGGCGGATGCCAGGTTATTTGTAAAGGTTTGGGTTTTTACCCACGGAATTGCAGCTATTGCGGCAACCAATACCACCCGGCTGCCGCGGGAGGAAATCCGGGAACTGTTAATCGAAGTATACAAGGAGTTTGCCCATGAAAACTGAGATCAGAAAAGAAAGAACCCATCTGTTTTCTCCAAGTATCCATGTTTCGGTCATGGCGGTAATTGACGGAAAAGTAGCCCGGGCGGATTTGGAAGCAGCCGTGAAAGCGGCCTGTAAACAGAACGAAATGCTGCAGTGCAGAATCCTGCTGGAAAGTGACGGACGTGCTTTTTATGAATCCGGTGCAGAAAAGGATGTCCATATGCGTTGGATGGATGAGAAGGACGACTGGAAGGAGGTAATCCGGCAGCAGGCACCTGTCCCCTTTGCCCTGAAGGATGGGGAATTGCTGCGCTTTTTTGCCTGGCAGGAAGAAAAGGTGTGCAGGCTTCTTATAGTGGGTCACCATCTGGCCGGAGACGGTATTTCTTTTGCCTGCCTTACACGGGATATCATGGATGCGCTTGCCGGAAAAGCGATTCCCCGGCGGCCTTTGCAGCTGTACCCATTTCCGGGGCAGGAAAATAAAGGAAATCTGAAGCCGCCGCTGCGTTTCCTGATGAAGCGGTTAAACAGCAGCTGGAATAAGTCCGGACGGGTTTTTGGCTGGCAGGACTATGAGGACATATACAGGGAATACTGGAAAAACAGGGATATCCATATCCTTTTGGAAACGTTTAGCAAAGAGGAATGCCTCAGATTGCTTACCCTTGCCAGGAGTCATCAGATTACCTTTAACAGCCTGTTTGTCACTGCCCTGGCTAAAGCCTCCGGAGAAAAAAGAAGCATCGGGCTTGCGGCGAGCGTGCGGCCGGAGGGATATGAAGGAATGGGGAATTATGCTACGGGAATATCCATCGATTATGCGTATAAGCCTTCCCTTGATTTTTGGGAAAATGCGCGTAACGTACACAGGCTTATTTATAAGAAGCTGAACACGGAAGCGGATAAATATTTTCTGCTCCGGTTTATGGGAGAACTCAGCCCCTGCCTGGTGGATGCCGCTTACTTTTCAGGCTATGCCGGTTATGAAAACCGAACGGCAGGAATGGTGAGGGATATGTTTGGGTATCATGGGAACCCGAAGGGGATCAGTGTGACCAATCTGGGAAAGCTCCCAATCCCTACCTGTTACGGCGCATACCGTCTTAGGGAATTTGTATTTGCGCCACCTCTTGTCCCCAATGCGAAAAGACTTTTCGGCGTGGCGGCGCTGGGAGAAGAAACGGTTTTACAGGTGACGATGATTGCTGAAAAAGAAGATTTTCCCCGGGAAGAAGCTTTCTTCAAACAGGCGGCGGCTGTGCTCAAACGCATGGCCGGTTCATAGAGAGGGCCGGTAGGCCTGTTTTCAGATAAGGATGACGGCAAGGCCGGATAGTACGGCAAGGAAAAGCAGGTTAAGCCCTGTGAACCGCAGCAGATAGCGGCCCTTATGACAGCCGGCGGTTTTGGCATATTGCTTATAGGATATCAGACTGGCCAAAGAGGCGATGAGCGTTCCTAGCCCTCCGATGTTCACTCCCGCAAGAAGGGGAAGGTAATTTCCGGTAAAGCCGGAAAGCAGTATGGCAGCCGGCACATTGCTGATTACCTGGCTGGCGGCGATGGAAAGGAAAAGCTCATGACCGGTTAAAACAGAACGGAGAAAGTCTACGATTACCGGTATCCTGCCCATATTTCCTATAAACAGAAAGAAAAACAGAAAGGTGAACAAAAGGCCGTAGTCAGCCTTGTACAACAGTCTGCGGTTAAAGGGAAGGAGAACGGCAAACAGGATCAGAAGGAGCGCCTGCCAGGGAAACAAACGCAGCACACAGCCCAGGCACAGCATAAAAAGCAGGGAATAGACGAGAAGAGGCTTTCGTTCCATCGGCGCTGTGTCCGTGAAAACAGACTGAAGGGAAACCTTTTCCCCGGGCTTTAAGAAAAGGGAAAGAAACAGCAGCAGCCCGGAAAGCAGCGTATAAGGGAGCATGGTTTTCAGAAACAGGGAAATACGCATACCGGAAAGGCTGTACAAATACAGGTTCTGGGGATTTCCCACAGGAGTCAGCATACTGCCCAGATTGGCGGCAATCGTCTGCAGGACAATTACATATATCATCAGCTTTGCCTGTCCGGTAATGGTCAGTATAAGGATCGTGAAGGGGACAAAAGTGATCAGGGAAACATCATTGGTGATGAACATACTCAGAAAAAAGCAAAGGAATACAAGGACGGCTGTCAGCTGCCTTGTATTTTTTGTGCGGGAAAGGATGAAAACGGCCAGCTTCTGGAAAAGTCCGATCTCCTGGAAGCCGTTCATCACACACATGAGACAGAACAAGAGCGCGAGTACACGGAAATCAATATAAGATAAATAAGAGACGTCAGGGGGAACAAAAAAAGCCGAAACAACAGCGAGCAAACCGGAAATTAACAGTACGGGATCTTTTTTTATGAAGCAGCTGATTTTATCCATGGGTAAGTCCTTCCTCGGAATATTTTTACGCCACTGTTTATCATAATCCAGCAGATAACGCCAGTCAATCGGCTTTTTGACGAAAAAGCCCATAAAAATAAGAACAGTTCGCTAATGGACAGCCCCTGAAATGTAACGTACAATAAAAGAAGTGAAAGACGGTTCCGGTAAAAACCGTCTGAAAGGGGAGGATATGAAAAAGTACAGTAAGGAAAATGTACAGACAGTGCTGAAAATGGCATGGCCGTCTGTGCTGGAATCGTTTTTTGTAGCTTTGGTGGGAATGGTGGATTCCCTGATGGTCAGCCGTGTGGGGGCTCATGCGGTGGCGGCGGTAGGTCTGACCACCCAGCCCAAATTTATCGGACTGGCCGTATTTATTGCGGTGAATGTATCGGTATCCGCACTGGTGGCCAGAAGAAAAGGCCAGGAAAACCGGAAAGGAGCCAATGAGGTATTATGCGCCGCCTGCTTTTTTGTCCTGATCATGTCGGTATTTGTCAGCCTGGCCTGTGTGATATTTGCGGATCCCATTATCCGTTTATGCGGTTCGGAGGAGGCTTCCCATGGGGAAGCGGTGCAGTACTTCCGTATTATTATGGGCTTTATCATTTTCACGGTTATTTCTCTGACCGTAAATGCAGCCCAGAGAGGGGCCGGAAATACAAAGATAGCCATGAAAACCAATGTGGCGGCTAATCTGGTCAATGTGATATTTAACTATCTGTTAATCGAAGGACATTTCGGGTTCCCGGCCCTGGGGGTATCCGGTGCGGCAATAGCTACGGTAATTGGCAGTATGGTGGGTTGTGTTATGAGCATAGCAGCAGCCTGGAAAAATGATTTTATCAGCTTTCCTTATATGTGGAAAGAAAAAATACGCCCTACCCTGGAGGTGGGAAAAAGCATGATCAAGCTGGGATCCAGCGTTCTTGCCGAGCAGCTTCTGGTAAGGGTCGGCTTTCTGTCCGTTGCTGTTATGGCGGCGAAAATGGGAACGGAAGCCTTTGCCGCCCATCAGGTAGGCATGAACGTCATGAGCCTGTCTTTTTCCTTCGGAGACGGCATGCAGGTGGCGGCCGTAGCCTTAATCGGCCAGAGCCTGGGGGCGAAAAATGTGAATATGGCTAAAACCTACGGGAGTATATGCCAGAATATCGGCCGCATAATCGCTGCCGTTCTCGCTGTAGTCTACCTTACCAGCGGCAGCTTCTTATACCATCTGTTCTTTTCGGAGCCGGAAATCATCGCCATGGGTGTGGAGATTATGCGTGTCATCGTTGTAGTCGTGCTGCTGCAGATTGCACAGGTGATATATATGGGCTGTCTGAGGGGAGCAGGAGATGTGATTTATACTACGATAGCCTCCACAGTGAGCGTAACCATTGTACGTCCCATTGCCAGCTACCTGCTCTGCTATACCGCAGGGCTGGGAATCATCGGGATCTGGTTTGGCGTCTGCGCCGATCAGCTTGTACGTTTTATTCTGACATGCCTGCGGTTCCGTTCCGGGAAATGGACAAAAATCAAAATCTAAGGGGAACAAAATGAAGTATTTTGGAGAAGGCCTCAGCGAAAAACATAAAGAGCTTAACCGTATCATCAGAAATAAGGATAAGCTTCCTGAGGCAAAAAAGTTATTTCTGGAAATCCATGAAAAGCTGTTCCCCTCAGAAATGACGGGCGGGAGCGAAACGCAGGTGGATGGTTTGTTCCGGGATCTGACGGATCGGGAATATGCCATTATGCCCTCATCCAAAGATGAAACAATCGGCTGGGCAGTCTGGCATATTGCCCGCATTGAGGATCTGACCATGAACATGCTGGTCGGAAGGAGAGAACAGATTTTTAATCAAGACTGGAAACAGCGTATCCAAGTATCGGTAACGGATACGGGGAATGCAATGCAGGATGAGGAAATCATGGCATTAAGCAAAGAAATGAATACCCCGGAACTTCTGAAGTACCGCTGCGAGGTGGGAAGGCGGACAAGGAGCCTTGTGCAAAGCCTTACCCCGGAGGATATGCGCAGAAATACTGCTGAAGAAGATTTGGACAGGATCCTGGAGGCCGGTGGGGTGACCCGGCAGGAGGAATCCTTCTGGCTGCTTGATTTCTGGGGGAAGAAGGATGTGGCAGGCCTGCTTCTGATGCCCCCTACCCGTCATGTCATGCTGCATTTGAATGACTGCTTTCGCTGGAAAGAAGCAATCCGGTCAAAAAAGAGATTTTTCCTGGAATAGCCCCGGCGGAACGGAAAGGCAGCAGGCTGTGAAACCCAAGGAGGGAGAATGAAAGAATATCTCAAAAATATATGCGGAGAATATGCGCAAGATCATAATTTCAGCGGCGTCTGTATGCTGAAAAGAAAAGGAGAAACGGTATTCAGTGAGGCTTATGGTTATGCCAGCCGTCCTTTCCATGTGCTCAATAATGTGGATACAAGGTTTGATACGGCCTCTATAACCAAAATTTTTACGGCGGCAGCAGTATTGCAGCTGGTACAGGAAGGAAAACTCCGTCTTGCAGATAAAATTGTAAATATCGTTGATCTGTCCGGTACCAGGATCCCTGATGATGTGACAATAGAGCATCTGCTGAACCATACCTCCGGGATTGCGGACGATGCGGATGAGGAGGCGGGAGAGGAATACTCGGCTCTGTTTATTGACAGCCCTAACTATGCGATTCGGGAATGCAGGGATTTTTTAAAGAATTTTGCCTATAAAGAACCAAATTTCCGGGCGGGGACGAATGTAAGATACTGCAACTGTTCTTATGTCCTGTTAGGTATGGCAATAGAAGAGGTGAGCGGGGTTAATTACAGGGACTATTTTTCCCGGCATATTTTTGAACGTGCGGGAATGGACAGAACCGGATTTTTTTCCATGGACGGTATCCAGGAAAATACGGCGGAAGGATATAAAAGTATACAGGATGCGCAGAAGCGGATTATCGGTTATCAGAAAAACATCTATTGCTATCCGCCTGTGGGGACTCCGGACGGAGGGGCTTATACTACGGCCGGGGATTTGAATCTTTTTCTGGATGCAGTCCGGGGACATATCCTTCTGAACGGCAAGTATGCGGATATCTTCCTGCATCCGCATTGTGAATTCTCTAATAGTGTGGAGTGGTTATCTATCCCTGGAATGTGTAAGCAAAACGGATACGGATTTGAGTTTTATTTGCTGGAGAAGGAAGATATCCCTTTCTGCATTTATAAGGATGGCTGCAATGACGGTGTGGCCGCCAAATTTTTATATTATCCGCGGGAGGATGTGACCCTCACGGTACTGTCCAACCAGGATTGTGATATCTGGTCTATGGTTAAGTATATACAGTTGGAAATTTACAATAGATATTATTGCAGAAGGGATACCGGCTTTTTTAATGATACGCCTGGGGAAAACCGGGTTTGACATGCTTCGTGACAATCGTTATACTAATAACTGGCCGTGAGTACATAGGAAAGAAAAGGATATTCTTATTGAATGAGAAAAAATATAGTTGATACGTTCCCGGAAAAAGCCGTCCTGGAAACAATAAGGAAAGCAGAGCGCTTTTCCCACACAAGACAGTACGAAAGGGAAGAATTATTCGGCAATGGTTCCTGGCTTCAAAAGCCGGTGAAAACGATTACGGACTTATATCCTTTCTTTGAACAGTATTCCTGGATTGACATTCTGGATCTGGGATGCGGGATCGGAAGAAGCTGCATCCCCTTTGTATGTCATTTCCGGAATAAGTGTAAGGCTGAGGCCGTGGATATCCTGGATATAGCAGTAGAAAAACTGCTGCTTAATTGCAGAAAATACGGGATAGAAAAAGATGTGGCTGGTGCAATAATGCCATTGGAAGCGTATCCGGTAAGAAAGAAGGCATTCGATCTGATTATTGCTGTTTCGGCACTGGAGCATGTGGAGTCCAAAGAGGCATTTATCTGTACATTAGAGAAAATAAAAAGCGGCCTTAAAGACAATGGTATTTTTTGCATGATAATGAACACAGAAATGACGGAATTTGACGCGGAAACCGGATGTTATAGTCCGCCGCAGTTTGAATTAAATCTAAAAACAGAGGAAACCCGGCGGCATCTCCACCGGATTTTTACGCAATTCAGTATTTTAAAAGAAACAGTGAAGAAACAGGAATATGAAATACTCCGGGAATCCGGTCCGCTACAGTTAACAACACAGGTGGTGACGTTTGTTGCCGCAAACATGAAAACAAAGGAAACGGACGGCAAATCCCCCGCCGTAGAATCCGGTTATTTCATCGGGGGAATTAAAGAAGAGAGGCATAGAATGGAGAAAACATTTAAGGAGCGTTACCTTGCAGGAGAGATTTCCTTTGAAGAAATCGATGATTACGTGGATACATGGAATAATAGTGAGGAACCCTGCACACTGCGGGAATACCTGGGGCTGAATGCGGAAGAGGAAGATGTTTGGATTGAGGACAGTGACGAAGCGCTGCAGGATCTGCTGGACAAGCAGAAAAAGGAAGGCGGAGTATGAGCTGGCTGGATTTGCATATGCATTCTCAAATCAGCCTGGATGGAGAGTTCACCTCGGAAAGGCTGGCAGAGATATGCCGTGACAGCGGCATTAAGGTAGCGGCACTTTCGGATCATAATTCGGTCAGAGGGGTGGAGCGGATGATGACGGCCTGTTCCCGCTTCGGAATCCGCGCAATTCCCGCTATAGAATTGGATTGTACCTTTGACGGAGTGGATCTGCATCTGCTGGGATACGGGATCGACTTTCAGGATTCCAGATACCGGGAGCTGGAAGAGGGAATCCTTGCCCAGAAAAAAGGCAATTCCACCCGTATGATGAAAATCCTCAAAGAAGCGGGGATTCTTTTCGATGAGGAAAAGGTGCTGGCCCTGTCCCGTGATGGGATTGTGGTGGGAGAGACTATTGCGGAAGCTGCACTGGCGGACGACAGAAATGCAGACAATCCGCTGCTTGTTCCTTACAGAAAAGGCGGCGAACGTGCGGATAATCCGTACGTTAATTTTTTCTGGGATTATTGTGCACAGGGAAAACCTGCCTACCTGCCGGTTTCCTATCCATCCTTTGAGGAGGCGCAGAAGCTGATTACGGAAACTGGTGGGATATCGGTAATTGCCCATCCTATTAATACGGTGGGACGAAGCAGAGAAAGAATTGGCGCCTTAAAAGAAAAAGGAGCGGCAGGACTGGAGGTTTACAGCAGTTATCATGCAAAAGAGGATATCGAGTGGTTCCATGAGCTGGCGGAGGAGCTGGAGCTTTTGGAAACGATGGGAAGTGATTTCCACGGAAAAACCAAACCCTCTGTTTTCCCTGGAAGAACCGGGGCTGATGAGACGGAAGCGAAACGTTCGATGGAAGCCGAGCATTCCATGGAAGCCGAGCATTCCATGGAAGCTGAGCATTCCATGGAAGCCGAGCGTTCCATGGAAACTGAAACTTCTGCAAAAGTAAGCCATTCAATAGAAGAAGAGTGTTTCTCCCGGCTGGATTATCTTCTTAAGATGCAGCGTATCTTCTGATTTATCAGGATGCCTCCGAATTTTATATGGCCGCAATCTCCGGGTGGAAGACCGTGCCGTACATGTTAGTATAAAAATAGTGGGATGGTAATCAATATGTTAATTGAAACGCAGAGATTGGCAATCCGGGATGTAAAGACAGAGGATGGCGTATTTTTTATTGCTATGGCAGCAGATGGAAGCTTAACGGATTGTGGCTTTGATAAAGCTTGTAACGAATGGATGGAAAAATGGATAGACGAAGCAAAGGAGCTTGCAAGCAGAGATAATCCCGAAGGGGACTATTTGGCTTATACAATAACATTAAAGAATGAAAATATGGTAATTGGTTCTGTTGGATGTTCCTATTATAAAGACATTGGAGAAATAGGCATTACCTATTTTATCGGGGCGCAATACAGGAACAAAGGTTATGCGGTTGAAGCGGTTAAATCATATTTGGAATATTTTTTCAAGCATTATCATGTACAAAAGATGATAGCCACCGTTAGAGCTGATAACATATGGTCCTGGAAAGTGATTGAAAAAACAGGGTTTATATTGACTGAAAAAAGAATGTACAGGGATGTAAATGATGATTCAGAGGTACTGTATCATTTTTATGAAATCTACAATTTCATGAAATAGCAAATTTTTTTTGATCCGTGTTGACAAAACGCGGGTTTTCCTTTAAATTATAAATGAACTTTATAAAGCATCTTTTATAAGTGGGCAAGTGCGTAATAAATACCTATCAGGAGCGGCAGGATGAGAGCGGATACCAGGCTGATGAAACAATTGAATATCAATACCCTGCGCCGTGTTTTATCCGAACAGGGGCAGGCTACCAAACCGCAGCTTGCCGGGCTGACCGGCCTGAGTGTGGTGACGGTCAATGCCCTGATCGCTGTAATGCTGGAACAGGGAGAAGTGCGGGAAATGGGGATGGTCCCTTCCGGCGGCGGCCGCCCTTCCATGCAATATGGCTATCACTATGGCTGTCGTACCATGGCAGTTATCTACGGTCATCAGCTGGAAGGCAGAAATTATATTCATACGCTTGTAACGGATTTGAAAGGGCAGAAGCTGTGGGAACATCAGGATTACATGGAAGATATCCAAGCCGGGAGCTTTGACGCAATCCTGGATGCGGTTTTTACCAAATTTGAAAATATTGGCCTGATTGCCTTCGGGCTGCCCGGAGAGGCTATCGGCGAGGTAGTGACTATCAATGATTTTGCAGGTTTGGAAGGGGCGGATTTTCTTCCCCGCATCCGGGAAAAGTACGGCGTTCCCGTGCTGTTTGAAAACGATATCAACGCCATGGCTTATGGTTATTACCGCAAAAATTGTGGTAAGGATGTCACTTCCCTGGTGGGAATCTATTTTCCACGCACTTTTTTGCCGGGGGCAGGCCTGATTCTGGATGGGAATATCTATTATGGAAATTCCCATTTCGCAGGAGAGATGGGAGCCGTTTATGTTCCTGTACCCTGGGAAGAACTGGATTATTACGAAGAAAGCCAGGTTTTGTGCCAGCTGGAGGCCCTGCTCACTTCCTTTGCCTGTATAGTGGCTCCTTCCTGTTTTGTCCTTTATGGTGACTTTTTTACGGACGGTATGGCGGAAGCGCTGGAACGATATGTGTGCAGACGTCTTTACGGGAAGTTTCAGGTACGAGTGGAGGTTTCATGCCGCCTGGAAGAAGACTACGAAACCGGAATGGTATGCCTTGCACAGAAGAAGATGCGGCAGCTTATGGAGGAATGGATTACACCCAGAAATGAGGAAGGAAAGAATGGATCAGAAAGAAAGAATGCTTGCAGGCCTGCCCTATAAGGCATGGCTGGACGGTCTCTCAGAGGAGAGAATGGAAAATAAGAAACGGATCTACCGCTACAATAACCTGTCCCCGGAACAGGGGGAGGAGCAGGCGGCCCTGATTAAGGAGATTATCGGGAAATGCGGGGAGAATATCTGGATTGAAACGCCTTTTCATTGTGATTACGGCTGGAATATTGAAGTGGGAGAAAACTTTTTTGCCAATTATAATCTGACGATCCTGGATGTGGGAAAAGTGGTTATCGGTAAAAACGCCCAAATCGCTCCTAATGTATCGATTTATACGGCGGGCCATCCCGTGCATCCGGATTCCAGGAATACAGGCTATGAGTACGGTATCGGTGTGACAATCGGAGATAATGTATGGCTTGGCGGAAATACGGTAATCAACCCCGGGGTCACTATCGGCAATAATGTAGTAATCGGAGCGGGCAGTGTTGTAACCAAGGATATACCTGATAATTCAATAGCGGTGGGGAATCCCTGCCGGGTTTTGCGCACAATCACGGAGGAAGACCGGAACTATTATTTTAAGGACCGTGAATTCGACGTGGAGGATTATAAGTAGGAAAGACCATGAAAATATCCAGACCTTTGCGAGAAAACAGGCAGCATGGGGATTTGCTTTTTCCGGTGAGCGCCTATGAAACAAAAATGGAAGAGGATTACCGGATGCCCCTGAGCTATCACTGGCATCCGGAAATTGAAATTTTTTTCATCACCTCCGGAAAGGCGAATTTCCAGGTGGAGGCAGAACCCTTTATCATTGAAGAGGGAGATGTGCTTCTCATAAAACCCAATGCCCTCCATGGCTCCCATGACTGCTTCGGCACGCAGCTGGAATTCAGGGCCGTGGTATTTGATTACAGTTTTTTATCGGGCATGGCAAATGACCGGGTTGAACAGAAGTATCTGAAGCCTCTGTTTTCGGAAGAGCAGGGACATTTCATTCTGCTGCGAGAAAAAAACAGTATACAAAAAGCTCTGTTTGAAATGCTGAATAAAACCTTTTTCGTTTTTGACGAAAAAGAAAAGGGGTACGAAATCCTTGTCCGGGCATATCTCCTGCAGGCCGTCTATGATATCCTCATGCTTCAGAAGGTGGAAATGCAGCCCGTAAAAACAAATACAAGAAAAAGTGAGATGATAAGAAGGATTGTAGGCTTTGTGGAAGAGAACTATACGCAGCGGATGGTACTGCCTTCCCTGGCTGCCTACCTGTCCGTCAGCGAAGGCTATTTGTGCCGTTTTTTCAAGGACAATTTCCATATGACCTTCGTGGAGTACGTACAGAGGGTCAGGCTGCAGAAAGCGGAACGTCTGCTTAAGGAGACCGATGAGCCGGTGGGAAAGATCGCATTGGATGTAGGATTCGGAAGCGGCAATTATTTTACCACAGAGTTTGGAAAGATGTATCATACCACACCCCAGAAATATCGAAAAGGTCAGGATACTTAAAAAACTGGTCAAAATATATAATGAATCCTTTAAAAAGAATGAATATAATGATGGCAGACAGGTGAACCGAAGGTTCCGCGCAGACGGGGCCGGACAGAACCGGTTTGCCATTTTTTATTTGCAGGAGGATAGCTTATGTATACGATGAGTCAGGAAGGAAATGCATTGGTTTACCGCTGGGACGGGGAAGTGCTGTCCGTTGAACCCTGGGGGGCCAACAGCTTCCGGGTGCGGTCCACCATATTGGGGGAATTGGAGGATACGGATTACGCGCTGCTTGCACAGGAACCGGCGGAGGCTGAAATCCGTGTGGAGGAGTACCGGGGCGTTATTACGAACGGTAAAATAACGGCGGTGCTTGAAGTCAGCGGCTGGTCAAGGAAATGTGATATTTCTTTTTACAACCAGAACGGGAAGCTGCTCTTAAAAGAAGCGGGAGAAGGCGGCGCCCTGAATAAAAAGAACCGTTTTTTCAAGCCGATTATAGGAGGGGATTTTCATCTGACGGTTACGTTTGCTTCCGAACCGTCTGAAAAGCTGTTCGGTATGGGGCAGTATCAGCAGGATATCCTGAATGTGAAAAACTGTAATCTGGAACTGGCCCACAGGAATTCCCAGGCAAGCGTCCCGTTTGTCCTGTCGGATCAGGGCTATGGCTTCCTCTGGCACAACCCGGCTGTGGGACGGGTGAGCTTTGCTTCCAATACTACGGAATGGTATGCGGAAAGCACGAAACAGATGGATTACTGGATTACCGCCGGCGATTCGCCGGATGAAATCGAACAGGCTTATGGAAATGCGACGGGTAAGGTTCCTATGATGCCTGAGTATGGTATGGGCTTCTGGCAGTGCAAGCTGCGCTACTGGAACCAGGAACAACTTCTCAAGGTGGCTAGGGAATATAAGGAAAGAAAGATTCCCATAGACGTTATCGTGTGTGATTTCTTCCACTGGCCCAAGATGGGGGATTTCCGGTTTGATGAAGAATTTTTCCCGGATCCGGAAGCGATGGTAAAAGAACTGAAGGAAATGGGAATAGAGCTGATGGTTTCCATCTGGCCCCAGATTGACTGGAAGAGTGAAAATTACGAGGAAATGAAGCAGAAGGGCCTGCTTGTCAAGGCGGAAAAAGGCGTGGATATCGCCATGCTTTATAACGGGAACAGCACCTTCTACGATGCCACAAATCCCCGGTCACGCGCTTATGTGTGGGATAAATGCAGAAAAAATTATTATGATTTGGGAATCAAAGTATTCTGGCTGGATGAAGCGGAACCGGAATACAGCGGCTATGATTTTGACAATTACCGCTATTATCAGGGAACCAATGCCCAGGTCGGCAATATTTATCCCCAGGCCTATGCCAGAACCTTTTATGAAGGACAGACACAGGAAGGCCAGGAGAACGTGGTGAACCTGCTGCGCTGTGCCTGGGCGGGAAGCCAGAGATACGGTGCGCTTGTGTGGTCGGGAGATATTCATTCCGACTGGCAGACCTTCCGCAGACAGGTATGTGCGGGGCTGAATATGGGGATTGCAGGAATCCCGTGGTGGACTACGGATATCGGCGGCTTTTCCGGCGGAAACCCGGAGGATGAAGCGTTTGGCAGATTACTGGTGCGCTGGTTTGAATGGGGAACCTTCTGTCCAGTCATGCGTCTGCACGGGGATCGTGTCCCTTCCCAGCGGGTGGTGAATAAAGCCGGGGAAGTTATGCAGCCTACAGGAGCGGATAATGAGGTATGGAGCTACGGGGAAGAGAATTGCGACACGCTGGTTAAATACATCCGCTTCCGGGAAGCGATGCGCCCTTATACCAGAAAACTTATGGAAGAGGCCCATACACTGGGACGGCCCGTTATGCGGCCTATGTTTTATGAGTTCCCGGAACAGAAATGCTGCTGGGATATGAAAGAGCAGTATATGTACGGCAGCGACATGCTGGTGGCCCCCGTATTATATGAGGATTCCTACGAACGGGAGGTCTATCTTCCCGAAGGTTCCGGATGGATCTTCCTCCATGACGGCAGCGCTTATGAAGGAGGACAGACAGTCCGGGTACAGGCGGCGCTGGATGTGATCCCTGTGTTTGTAAGAGAAGGCAGGCTGTCGGAGCTAATCGGGTTGATTTAAATAAAAACAGCTGTTGCTACGGGAGACAGACATGAAAAAGCTGATAATTTTTGATGCTTACGGTACATTGATTTCCACGGGAACCGGTTCTCTGGATGCGGTCAGAAGGATTCTGGAACTGGCGGAGTGCAAAGCGGATCCGGAGCTGTTCTATGGAGAATGGAAGGAACTGCATAGACAACACATTGCGGAAGCCAACAGAAGCCGGTTTCTCACGGAAGAGGAAATCTTCAGAAAGGATTTGTCCGTCCTCTATACCCGGCACGGGATAGACAGAAAGCGAAGCGGGGACGCGGAGCTTATGCTTGCAACGCTGGGAAGGCGGAAGGCCTTTGAGGGGGCGGCCGAAATACTGGAGCGGCTCAAAAGAAAATACACAGTGGTCATCGGCTCTGTTTCCGATGCTAGGCCCTTGCGGGAGGATATCCGAAGAAGCGGGATAAAGGCCGACGGGATATTTTCCTCAGAGGAGCTGAAAATATATAAACCTGACAGACGTTTTTATGAAAAGATACTCCATACATGCGGCGTTGGGCCTGACAAAGCGCTCTGCATCGGCGATTCCTATCGGGAGGATGTGGAGGGACCGGCTCTGGCAGGCATCTCCGCCGTCTTTATGGATCGGCAGCGGAGTTATGCACCGGAGAAGGGACATGTGGCTCCCCTTGCGGTGGTCCACTCCCTTTATAACCTGGTGCCCTTGCTGGAGGGGCTGTAAAACGCTATTCTCCGGTGATTTCCCGGTATCTGCTGGGAGATACCCCATATTTTTTCTTGAAGGTCCTGCTGAGGTGGAATTCATCGCAGAAGCCGAAGTTCAGAGCCGTTTCATGAAGCTTTACATCCGGCTGGCTTAACAGAAACTGCCGGACCATCTCCAGCTTCACATCCATTTGATAGGAATATAGGGTTTTCCCGTAAACTTTTTTGAACTGGTTGGAAAGAGTGCGTTCGCACACATAAAATCTTTCCGCCAGTTCTTTTCCTGTAAAAAAAGTCTGCGGCGTTGTCTGTATCAGCCGGGAAGCTTCTTCCAGAATGCTGTTGGAGGCGGCGCAGTAGGGCTTGTCCTGCTGCTCCTTCAGTTCAATCAGCAATAGATTTAGGAGCAGGGACAGCTTGGATTCCCGGAAAGGGGAAAGAGCCCAGCATTCCGCGATGATTTCCTGGAAAAGCTCTTTGATATGGGGGCTGCTCTGACAATGGATCAGAGAATGAAACACCGTGAGTGCAGAGGCCTCTTCTGACGGCGGCCGGCGGCCGGTTCCTTCTGCAGAACTGCCGGATAACGCCGCATTCGGAAGATACTCTGTTTCCAGCGGTTTTACATGAATATACATGTGCTTGTTATGAGGGGTGCTGAGTCCGTTGCCGTAATGGTGCCTTCCTGCGGGAAGGATAAGCAAATCGTCCGAATGCATTTCAAACAAGGTATCCTCCTCCATAATCCGCCAGCTTCCGTCAATCATATACAGAAAATCATGCTCGGACATAATCCGGTCGGGGTGGGAGGTGGGATTTATAAATGTTATGTAGTTGGCGGAACTGATGATACGGGGTTCCATCAGCTTCAGTTGAACATCCATGGAAAAATCCTCCTGCATGTAAAGTCGGTTTTTGTCACAGCCCGCGGCTTTTTTGCCTGACGCCCTGCGGCGGCATCCGCGATGGACAAAAACGTGTTTTCCATATTATACATGCTGCTTTCCAGATTAGCAATGGAAAAGGAAGAGGAAGCCTGTTAGTATACATGTAAATAAGAAAATCCGGTGAAACGGTATCTATATATAACAGTTCAGGCAGGTCTGCGCTGTTATATATATTTCAGGTTTGCCGGGCGGAGAGGATGGAGGAAATATGGATAAAAAAAAGCAGAGCAGCCCTGTTTCATTGAGACAGGTGCAGGTAACGGATGCATTCTGGAAGAAGGAAATGGAACTGGTGCGTAAGGAGGTAATCCCTTATCAGTGGGAAGCTCTTAACGACAGGCTTCCTGACGCGGAGCCCAGTTTTTGTATGCGGAATTTTAAAATCGCCGGGAAGATTACGGCAAAAAAGAAAGATCAGGGAGCTGCCTTCCGGGAAGTGAAGTGGCCTCTTGTGTTCCAGCCGCTGCCGGAGGATATGGATCATCTGGAAGAGCGCTTTTACGGCTGCCTGTTCCAGGACAGCGATTTTTCCAAATGGATTGAAGCCGTAGGCTACTCCCTTACCCAGCATGCCGATCCCGAACTGGAAAAAACGGCGGATGAAGCCATTGACATTGTATGTGCTGCACAGCAGGACAACGGATATCTGGATACCTATTATATCATCAATGACCAGTCGGCAATTTTTACCAACCTGAAGGACAACCATGAACTGTACTGTTTCGGACATCTGACCGAAGGTGCGGTGGCTTACTATCAGGCAACGGGAAAGGATAAGCTGCTGAAGGCAGCGGAGAGATATGCGGATTTTGTCGCTTCCCGTTTCGGCGAAGAAGAGGGAAAATTAAAAGGCTATCCCGGTCATGAAATTGCGGAAATGGCCCTTGTACGTCTTTACGAGGCTACCGGAGAGGATAAGTATCTCAACCTCAGCCGTTTCTTCATTGATCAGAGAGGCACCAGACCGTATTATTACGATACGGAACATCCCGAAGCAGTGAAAAAAGGGCAGGAAGAGGAACTGCGTTATGCTTATAACCAGGCCCACCTGCCGGTGCGTCAACAGGAAGAGGCGGTAGGGCATGCGGTACGTGCGGTGTATCTGTATTCCGGTATGGCCGATGTGGCCCGTCTGACCGGTGATGAGGCGTTATATGCAGCCTGTGAAAAGCTGTGGGATAATATAACACAGAAAAAAATGTACATAACCGGGGGCATTGGCGCCACCCATATGGGTGAGGCGTTTTCCTTCAACTATGACCTTCCCAACGATACGGCCTATGCGGAAACCTGCGCCTCCATCGGCCTTGTATTTTTTGCCAGACGTATGCTGGAAATCAAAGCGGACAGAAAATATGCAGATGTGATGGAAAAGGCTCTGTACAACGGCATCTTGAGCGGTATGGCCCTGGACGGGAAAAGCTTTTTCTATGTGAATCCCCTGGAAACCCTGCCGGAGGCCTGCCACAAGGATGAACGCAAATTCCATGTAAAGCCGGTGCGCCAGAAATGGTTCGGCTGCGCCTGCTGCCCGCCCAACATAGCAAGACTGCTGAGTTCCATCGCTTCTTATGCATATACGGAGTCGGAGGATTCCCTTTATGTACACTTATATATGGGAAGCGTGCTGGAAAAGGATTGCGGCGGTAAAAAAATGGATGTCTGTATTTCTTCCGATTTCCCCTGGGACGGTAAGGTTACGGCAGAAATCAATGTGGAAGAGCCGGTGGCATGCAGGCTGGCCTTCCGTATCCCCGGCTGGTGCCGGAGCTATACCCTGAACGGACAAAAGGGGCCTGGTGAGGGAGAAATAATGATTGCCGACGGAGAAAACCGTCAGGTGAAAGACGGCTACCTCATCATTGACAAAGTCTGGAAGGACGGGGAAACGCTAGAGCTGGACTTCCCTATGGAAGTCCGTCTGATGCAGGCGGACAGCAGAGTCAGGGAAGATATCGGCAAAGCCGCCGTGACAAGGGGGCCTGTTGTTTACTGTATGGAAGAGGCGGATAACGGAAAGAACCTTCATCTGTTTTCTCTGGCGGAGAATCCCGCGCCGCAGGCCATTCCGGAAGAAAAGATCGGACAGCGTATGGTGACGGTTACGACGAAAGGAAAGAAACTGGCGGTACAGAAGGAAGAAAACGGGGATTTATACCGGGAATATGGAACGCCGGAATACGAAGAAGCCGTCCTGCAGTGGATCCCTTATTATGCATGGGCCAACCGGGGTGAGGGGGAAATGCAGGTATTCATCAAAACTGTCGAATAGGGTACCGCCGATGCGGGGAACCTGACAGGAGAAAAACGGATAGGAAGGGCAGCACACAAGACACGGTGCTGCCCTTCCTGTTTGCCGATACGGGGACTTGCCGGTGCCGCCGTCTGCACCGGCTTCCCGGTGCATTCTGTCAATTATCGCAGGAAAGGATTGCCTTTTCCCGAAAGGCAACGTATAATAGGGTTGCTTGGTTGCAGAAAACTTGTTTTCGCAGAAAGGATTTAAGAATGACGAAAAGAGTGAATAGAAGGCTTCTTCAGGCAGCACTTGCTTTTGCGGGGGTATGCGTGCTGACAGTGCCATCTATGACAATACGGGCAGATAAGACGGCTGAGGCCGGAGGGACGCAGACCGTCCTCACGGCGGTTCAGGAGGAAACACAGGAAGCGGGACAGATGCAGGATGCGCAGCTGACGCAGAACGCAGATCAGACACAGGATGCGGCGGCGGTCACCCTGATGACGGATCCGGTATCGGATCCGGAAGGTTTTGTCCTGCAGCTGCAGAATCTGCGTGATGTCCAGCAGATCCAGCTGGAACAGGTACAGTCACAGATCAGCACACTTATTCAGCTGCAGGAGGCGTCCGTTATAGACGCCGCCCAGACAGAACTTTTGGGACAGCTGCAGGTGCTGGAGCAGGTTCAGCAGGAACAGCTCGCCCAGACGGATACCCAGCTGCAGGCCTTTCAGGAACTGGCGGCGGAGGAAGAACTTGTAACCGGTCCGGAAATCATATTTGTAGGCGACTCCCGTTTTGTACAGATGCATAATTCGGTTGGCGGCGGTGAATATGTATGGATTGCCAAATCCTCCCAGGGTTACAAATGGTTTGCATCCGAGGCGGTGCCTCAAATCGATGCGGCTGTGGGCAGAGGTACGAAGATCCTAATCAATCTGGGTGTGAACGATGTGGCCAATGTGAACGCCTATGCGGAGCTTGTTAACCGGAAAGCGGCGGAATGGACGGAAAAAGGGGCCACCGTTTATTATTCATCGGTCAATCCGGTGGAAAACGGCAAATATGTTACCAAATCCATGGTGAGCAGTTTTAATAAGAAGCTGCAGTCCCGGCTCAGTCCGCAGGTCCATTGGATAGACAGCTATTCCTATCTCCAGGGATCGGGTTATACGCTGACCGACGGGCTCCATTTCAGCAAAGGGACGTATAAGAATCTGTACCAGTATTATCTGTCTGTCCTGGGACGAGTATAAGCGTCAGGCGGTTTCGGTTGGATTTTTGCAGTGACTGTGAAATCACGGAACAGTTACGAAAAAAGAAAGGTAAGGTAGGTGCCTGCAGGCACTGGGGAAATACGAATGAAAATCATAATTGCCGGCTGTGGGAAAGTGGGATATGCCCTGGCCGAACAGCTGAATGAAGAAGGTCATGATTTGACCATTATTGACACAAATGAGGAGAAAGCGGGGCTGGTGGGAAATGTGCTGGATGTCATGTGTATCCACGGCAATGCCACCAGCTATCGTGTCCAGGAGGAAGCCGGAGTAAAAGAAGCGGATCTCCTGATTGCGGTTACCGGTAAGGACGAAGTGAATCTATTGTGCTGCCTGATTGCAAGAAAGGCAGGACACTGCCAGACAATTGCCAGGGTGCGTGACCCTGGCTATTATGCCGAAATAGGGTTTATTAAGGAAGAACTCGGGCTTTCCCTCGCTATCAATCCGGAGCTTGCGGCGGCCTCCGATATCGCAAGGCTGATCCGGATACCTTCCGCCATGGATGTGGATGCTTTTGCCAAAGGCAAGGTGGATCTGGTCAGGTTCCGTGTCCCGGAGGGATCTTCCTGGTCCGAGCGCAGAATCAGTGAAACGACCAGGCGTTTTGGGTCCAATATGCTGATTTGTGTGGTGGAAAGGGATGGAAGCCATGACGTTATCATCCCGGACGGTAATACCATACTCCATGAGGGGGACTATATTTCCGTCATTGTTCCCCCGGATAAAATGAAAGCCCTGTTCGCCAGTATCGGAATTGAAAGCAAGCTTATCCGGGATGTGATGATAGCGGGAGGCGGTACTCTGGCCTACTATCTGGCCAGGATGCTCCTGGAATCCAAAATACAGGTGAAAATCATAGAAAATAACCGCGCCAGGTGCGATGAACTCAGCGAGCTTCTTCCCAAGGCGATGATTATATACGGAGATGCTTCCGGTACGGATCTCCTCCGCGAGGAAGGGATTGAAAGCACCGATGCATTTATTTCCCTGACCGGACTGGATGAAGAGAATGTAATGCTTTCCTGTTATGTGGGAAGGGTTTCCAAGGCCAAAGTGATCACGAAGATCAATAAGATTAATTATGGCGGTATCATTGATAATTTCGATATAGGAAGTGTTATCAGCCCCAAATATCTCACAGCGGAGCACATCATCAAATATGTGCGCGGCATGCAGAATTCCATGGGAAGCGCCGTGGAAGCCGTGTACCGCCTTATCGATAATAAGGTGGAGGCGCTGGAATTCTCCGTAAAAAAGGATTCCAGGGTTCTGGATGTCCCCCTTTCCGCTCTGAAACTGAAAAGCAATCTGCTTTTATGCAACATCGTCAGACGGGGAAAGTTTATCCTGCCCGGCGGCCAGGATACCATAAAAGCAGGAGATACGGTTATTGTGGTAACCACCCATAAAGGTCTGGACGACATAGAAGATATACTTGCCTAGAAGGAGCATACGTACCATGAATTACAAATGTATTAGCTATATACTTGGCTGGATTCTCAAGGTGGAGGGTGTGTTCCTGTTCCTTCCGCTGGCGGTGTCTCTTCTTTACCGGGAAAAGACATGGCCGGTTTTTCTGGCATGTGCGCTGCTGTCCCTTGTCCTTGGGACAGCTCTTTCCTTCAAAAGACCTGAAAATATCCAGTTTTATGCAAGAGAGGGATATGTGGGGGTCGCACTGGGCTGGATTGTCATGAGCCTGGTGGGAGCGCTGCCTTTTTATTTTTCGGGGGAAATCCCCAGTTTTACCGATTCGCTGTTTGAAATCATATCCGGTTTTACAACAACCGGCGCCAGCATCCTGCTCCGGGTTGAGGATCTATCCAACGGGATCCTGTTCTGGCGGAGCTTTTCCCACTGGATAGGGGGAATGGGGGTTCTGGTATTCGTGCTTCAGATCCTGCCCATGTCCAGCGGCCAGACTATGCATCTGATGCGTGCGGAAAGCCCCGGGCCTTCCGTAAGCAAGCTGGTGCCCAGGGTGAGGACCACCGCTTTTTTTCTGTATGGGATATATGTGATGCTGACGGTGCTGGAAATCATCCTGCTTCTGATAGGCAGGATGCCCATGTTTGACGCGGTCTGTACGGCCTTCGGGACTGCGGGTACCGGCGGGTTCGGAATCCGTTCGGACAGCATTGCAGGCTACAGCCCGTATGTGCAGATAGTAGTCACCATTTTCATGATGCTGTTCGGAACTAATTTTGCATTTTATTACCTGCTCCTGGTGAGAAAGCTGAAGGATGCTTTCTGTATGGAGGAAGTGAAGCTTTATTTTGGAATCTTCGCCGCCGCCACGCTTCTGATCGCCATAAATATCCTTTCCCAGATAGGAAACGTGGGCGACAGCCTGCGGCATGCGGCTTTCCAGGTGGCTTCCATTATGACCACCACCGGATTTGCCACGGCGGATTTTGATAAGTGGCCGGAGTTTTCCAGGACACTGCTTGTCCTGCTTATGTTCGTGGGTGCCTGTGCGGGCAGCACCGGCGGCGGTATCAAGGTTTCCAGGATCCTGATGTACATGAAGACCATTAAAAAGGAACTGGCTATCCTGATACATCCCAGAAGCGTTAAGGTAGTGCTGATGGATGGTAAAAAACTGGATCATCCCATTGTCAGGGCGGCAAATATATTCCTGATTTCCTATGCGGGAATCCTTTTGGCATCCATTCTTCTGCTGACAATCGACAATTTTGACTTTACCACGAATGTGACTGCGGTGATATCCGCACTCAATAACATCGGGCCTGGGCTTTCCCTGGTGGGGCCTGCGGGAAATTTTGCATTTTTCTCCGGCTTTTCCAAGTACGTGCTGATGTTTGACATGCTTGCGGGACGTCTGGAAATATTCCCGATGCTGCTTTTGTTCGTACCTTACACCTGGAAAAAATAGATTGCATATTACGGGTAAAGAATGCTATAATTTGTTTATCGTGAAATTATAGGACAGTCTGCTTGGGAAGGCTTGAATTAAAGGGGAAAACATGAACGAAGAAAATAAAAAACTGCTCCTGGAGGCCGGTGTGGATTTGGACAGAACCATGGAGCGTTTCATGAACAACGAAGGATTATATCTGAAGTTCCTGAAGCGTTTCCCGGACGATCCCAACTACGTACAGATGAAGGAGAACATAGAAAATAAGCAGTATGATGAAGCGTTCAAGAACGCTCATACGTTAAAAGGTCTTTCCGGGAACCTGGGATTGGAGCCTTTCTACAAAACGATTTCTGAACTGACGGAACAGCTGAGAAATCGGAACCTTGACCATCTGGAAGAATCGATGAAAGAAGCTGAGGAAGTTTACGGAATGCTGATACAGAAGATTAGTCGGCTCTAGGGTACAGAGGAGTCTGCGGGAAAGGTATAGAGACGTGAAAGATAGGATACTTGTTGTCGATGACATGGAAATGAACCGGGAGATACTGAAAGGTATCTTTGAGGAGGATTATGAGGTAATTCTGGCGGGAAACGGCAGAGAGGCAGTGGAATATATCAATAACAACCGGGGAAAGCTTGCTGCAATTCTGCTGGATATTGTCATGCCGGAGATGGATGGCTTCGGGGTGCTGGATTATATGCATGAGCAGCATTTGATGATGTCTGTCCCCGTCATACTGATTACCAGTGATACGTCCAGTGAATCCAGAAAAAGAGGGTATGATCTGGGTGTGTCCGATATTGTGTCCAAGCCTTTTGAGGTCCCTATTGTAAGAAGGCGTGTCAGCAATCTGGTGGATCTGTACCATCATAAGAACAACCTGGAAGCAATGGTGGAAAAGCAGACGGAGGAGATCAAGGAAAAGAACCGGGAACTGACGGAGATGAATTACCATATCATCGATACGTTGGGTACTATCGTGGAATTCCGGAGCATGGAATCCGGAAACCATATTTACAGGGTGCGTTCCTTCACCGCCATACTTTTAAAATATGTTATCAAATACTATCCTGAATATGGCATGACGGAGGATATGGCAGACATCATTTCCCATGCGTCCACCATGCATGACGTGGGGAAGATAACGGTGCCGGACTCCATTCTTTTAAAACCGGGAAAGCTGACGCAGGAAGAGTTTGAACTGATGAAAACCCACACCACCAAGGGTGCGGAGATCATTAAGGAAATCTTTGTTACGGATAACCGGATATTCAAGGATTATTGTTATAACATAGCGCTGAGCCACCATGAAAAATGGGACGGAAGAGGATATCCCCAGGGATTGAAGGAAGATGAAATCCCGCTGGCAGCCCAGGTGGTTTCCATTGCGGACGTATATGATGCTCTTGTGAGTGACCGTGTGTATAAGCCGGCTTTCTCTTACGATGTGGCCTATCAGATGATACTGGACGGGGAATGCGGCCAGTTTAATCCCAAGCTGATGGACTGCTTCCGGATGGCGCGGAAGGAATTCGAGCAAAAAGCAAAAGAACTGCAATAAGATACGAGACGGAATGAGAGGTTAGTAATGAAGAGAATATTACTGAAATTAAGCGGGGAAGCCCTTGCAGGAAACGAAAAGCAAGGCTTTCATGAGGACACCGTAAGAAAGGTGGCTCTTCAGATAAAGCAGCTGACGGAGGACGGTGTCCAGGTAGGCGTGGTTATCGGGGGCGGCAATTTCTGGAGAGGGCGCACCAGCAAGAACATCGACAGGACAAAAGCGGACCAGATTGGTATGCTTGCCACCATAATGAACTGCATATATGTTTCGGAAATCTGCCGTTCGGAAGGTATGCAGACAGCGGTTCTCACCCCCTTTGAATGCGGTTCCTTCACCAAGCTTTTTTCCAAAGACAGGGCAAGCAAGTATTTTGAAAAAGGAATGGTGGTTTTCTTTGCGGGAGGCACAGGCCATCCTTATTTCTCAACAGATACCGGCGTTGTGCTCCGGGCAATCGAAGTGGAAGCGGAGGTAATCCTGCTGGCTAAAGCTATTGACGGCGTATACAGCGACGATCCTAAGACCAATCCGGCGGCGGTGAAATATTCGGAGGTTACTATCCATGAGGTGATTGCGAAGAACCTTCAGGTAGTGGATATGACGGCGTCTATTCTTGCCAGGGATAACAGGATGCCCATGTGGGTTTTCGGCCTTAATGAAGAGAACAGTATTGTAAATACCGTAAAAGGAAAGTTTAACGGAACCAAGGTTACCGTATAAACAATGGATGCCGCGCCTTGCGGGCATCCTTAAGCGAATAAGAATCAGGGAGGAAATTTCGATGAACGAAAAATTACAGCAGTTCGACACCAAAATGACAAAGGCTTATGATTTTCTTGCTGCAGATTTTGCCACGATCCGTGCGGGACGTGCCAATCCCCACATTCTGGACAAAATTAAAGTGAATTATTACGGTACGCCTACCCCCATCCAGCAGGTGGGAAATATTACGGTTCCGGAACCGAGGATGATTCAGATCGCACCCTGGGAAAAATCCCTGATCAAAGAAATCGAGAAGGCTCTTATGGCTTCCGATGTGGGAATTACCCCTTCCAATGACGGTAATGTAATCCGTCTGGTGATTCCGGAGCTTACCGAGGAACGAAGAAAAGACCTCGTTAAGGAAGTGAAGAAAAAAGGTGAGGAAGGTAAGGTGGCTGTCCGCAATATCCGCAGAGACGGCAACGACTACTTCAAAAAACTGGCAAAAGAAGATGTTTCCGAGGATGAAATCAAGGAGTTGGAGAGTTCCCTTCAGAAGCTTACAGACAAGTATGTCAAAGATATCGAAAAGCTTGTGGAAGAAAAATCCAAAGAAATTCTTACCGTATAAAAGCTATCAGAATAAAGAGGGGGCAGGCGTTTCTTGGCTTGTCCCTTTTTCCCGGTTACAGAGGATAAAATAAAGCTACCAACTTTTGGATTTGCGTCTGCGGGTAAGCTGTGGACAGAAGGGGTAAAGTATGAACGTACCGAATCATGTGGCAATTATTTTGGATGGAAACGGCAGGTGGGCCAAGGCAAAGGGAATGCCCAGAAATTATGGGCATGTGCAGGGGGCCAAAACAGTGGAGGTTATTTGCGAGGAGGCGTACCGGATGGGGATCCGGTACCTTACGGTATATGCTTTTTCCACAGAGAACTGGAAACGTCCCGCGGATGAGGTGGATGCTCTGATGAAGCTTCTGCGTAATTATATGAAAACCTGCCTGAAAACAGCGGCCAAGAATAACATGTGCGTCCGGGTTATCGGAGACAAAAGCGGTCTGGATGAAGATATCCGCACCCGGATTGAACAGCTGGAGGAAGCCACCAAAGACAATACCGGCCTTCATTTCCAAATCGCTCTGAATTATGGCGGCAGGGATGAGCTGCGCAGGGCCTTCGGCCGGCTGGCCGCCCGGGCGGCCGCGGGAGAACTGGATCCGGCTTCCCTGACGGAGGAGGATATCGGCAATGCCCTGGATACGGCGGGGCTGCCCGATCCGGATCTGCTGATCCGTACCTGCAATGAACAGCGGCTGTCCAATTTCCTGCTGTGGCAGCTGGCTTATACGGAATTTTATATTTCATCTGTTCCGTGGCCGGATTTTACAAAAGAAGAATTGGTAAAAGCTGTTGAAGCATATAATCATAGAGACAGAAGATTCGGGCTGGTGACGGGAGGATGATTTATGTTTGGTAAAAGATTGATGAGCAGTGTAGTTCTGGTAATCCTGGCTCTTTTTCTGCTTTTGACCGGAGGAGGGATTCTCGCTTTGGGAATGCTGATCCTGTCCCTGATCGCGTTCCGGGAGCTGACAAAGGCCTGCGGAGTGATCGAAGCCGGACAAAAGAACAACGCGCTGGAGGGAGTGGGCTATGCAGGAATTGTCCTGTATTACCTGGTGGTATACGGCATCAGGGATCCGGTATACTGGATGGGGATGCTGGCAGTGATTTTCCTGGGGCTGATGTTTGTATATGTGTTCTCCTTTCCCAAATTCAAAGCGGAGCAGGTAATGACCACTTTTTTCTGTTCCTTTTATGCACCGGTGCTGTTTACTTTTATATTCCTCACCAGGAACCTGCCTAATGGCGTGTATATGGTATGGATGATATTTATCAGCTCCTGGATCTGCGATACCTGTGCTTATCTTGTGGGAATGGCTGTCGGAAAGCACAAGCTTGCGCCGATACTGAGCCCTAAGAAATCCATAGAAGGGGCCATAGGAGGTGTGGTTGGCGCCGGGCTGGTGGGAGCCCTTTTCGGCTTCCTGGTATTGGAAAACGTATTCGCGGATCAGAATATTACCTGGATAGCGGCTGTTATCTGCGCCGCCGGTGCCGTGATTTCTCAGGTGGGGGATTTGGCGGCTTCAGGAATCAAGAGGAACCATAATATCAAGGATTATGGAAAGCTGATTCCGGGGCACGGCGGGATCATGGATCGGTTTGACAGTGTCCTGTTTACTGCGCCTATCATATATTATCTGGCCATACTTTTGATACGGTTTGAATAAAGGGGCGTAACGGCTCAATACCATCACAGTTACAAAGGAGCTTACGAATGAAAAAAATAGCAATTCTCGGTTCAACAGGTTCCATCGGAACCCAGACACTGGAAATTGTCCGGGATAATCCGGATTTACAGGTGACGGGGCTGGCAGCCGGCAGCAATGCGCTGCTGATGGAAAAGCAGATAAGGGAGTTTAAGCCGCAGCTGGCGGTTATGTGGAGCGAAGCCGCGGCGAAGGAATTACAGGGGCGTGTGGCGGATCTTCCCGTTAAGGTGCGAAGCGGCATGGAAGGGCTTCTGGAGCTGTCGGTTATGGAGGATATGGACACCCTGGTAACAGCCATTGTGGGCATGATTGGGATCCGCCCCACCATTGCAGCTATTGAAAGCGGTAAAACCATTGCGCTTGCCAACAAAGAGACTCTGGTGACGGCGGGACATCTGATTATGCCGCTGGCCCGAAAGCATGGGGTGTCAATCCTGCCTGTGGACAGTGAACACAGCGCAATCTTCCAGTCTATGAACGGGGAAGCGCGATCCGGTGTTTCCAGGCTGTGGCTTACCGCATCAGGCGGTCCCTTCCGGGGAAAGAAAAGGGAGGAACTGGCAGGAATGCGTGCGGAGGATGCCCTGAAGCATCCCAACTGGTCCATGGGGCGTAAGATTACCGTGGATTCCGCCAGTCTGGTGAACAAAGCGCTTGAAGTTATGGAAGCCAGATGGCTGTTTGATGTGGATCTGGATCGCATTGAAGTGCTGGTACATCCCCAAAGCATTATTCATTCCATGGTGGAATATACGGACGGGGCGGTGATTGCCCAGCTTGGCATGCCTGATATGAAACTGCCTATCCAGTATGCGCTTTTTTACCCGGAAAGAAGGCCGATGCCGGGAGAACGGGTGGACTTTTTCCAACTGGGCCGGATTACTTTTGAAAAGCCGGACAGAGATACCTTTGCCGGACTGGATCTGGGGATGAGGGCTGCGAAAGCGGGGGGAAGTATGCCCACCGTGTTCAATGCCGCCAATGAAAAAGCAGTGGCCCTGTTTCTGGACCACAGCATCGGATTCCTGGAAATTCCCGAGCTGATTCAAAAATGTATGAATCATCACCGGGTAATTGAGAATCCTAATGTCAATGAGATTCTGCAAACTGAGGCAGAAACTTACGAATATATCGAGCATATAAAGGAGAATGGAAGCAATTGACTATCGTGTTATTTATCCTGGTATTCGGAGTGATCGTCGTCGGGCATGAGCTGGGGCATTTCCTTCTGGCAAAAGCCAACGGCATCACGGTGGTGGAGTTCAGTGTGGGTATGGGACCCAAACTGCTTCGCTTTCATAAGGGGGGAACGGAATATTCGCTGCGTCTTTTTCCCATAGGCGGCGCATGTATGTTTGAAGGAGAAGACGGCCTTGATAGTGAAAAGGGGACGCCGTCGGAAGGAGCCTTCCCCAATGCCAGTGTATGGGCCAGGATTTCCACCGTATTTGCCGGACCTTTCTTCAATTTTATCCTGGCATATATCCTTGCCATGATTGTTGTCGGCTATGCGGGAAGCGACAAGCCGGTTATTAACGGGCTGATTGACGGCTATCCGGCCCAGGAAGCAGGGATGCAGCCGGGGGATGTTATCACCAGGATGAACGGGGAGCGGATATATGTGGCCCGTGAAATCTGGCTGAATACCTACGTGGGGGCAGGGGAAACCATGACGGTGGAGTTCCTGCGGGACGGTGAAAAGAAAACAGTTACCCTTATGCCAAAATACAATGAAGAAGAAGATCGGTATCTTCTTGGCTTCAACGGATACGGGGAATACGTGGACTGCAGGAATGCAGGGATATTTAAATACAGCTATTATGAAGTCCGATACAGTCTGCGGGCTACCATAAAGAGCCTGGGGATGCTGATCCAGGGCAAGGCGAGCAAGGATGATATTTCAGGACCTATCGGTGTGGCGCAGGTGATAGGAGAGGTGAAGGAACAGGCGGAGCCTTACGGTGCCTGGATGGTTATCCTGAACATGATAAATATCGCTTTGCTGCTCAGTGTAAACCTGGGTGTCATGAATCTGCTTCCCCTGCCGGCACTGGACGGAGGCCGTCTGGTATTCCTTATTATTGAGGCAATCCGGGGAAAACCGGTGCCTCCCGACAAGGAAGGCATGGTGCATTTTGCGGGTTTTGTGGTCCTGATGATCCTGATGGTTTTTGTTATGTTCAATGATATATCCCGGCTGCTGCGCTGAAGAAGCGGGCAGCGGAGGGAGAACGGAAATAGTCTGCATCAAGGCAGCGGCTTTTATCTTAACAGTAAGAAAAGCCGCTGCTTTCGATTTGTTACCGCAAATCTTAATATTTTCGAAAATTTACTATAATTCCCTGCGGAAAGTTGACGAAGCCAAAAGAAGTGAGTACTATTAGGTTAGACCTGTTGTAACGGACAGGCTTTAAACCATTAAGGGGAGGTATGTAAATATGAGATGGAATCAGATTCCATGGAAGAAAGATATTCTATGGAAAAAAGAAACTCTGCGGAATAAAAGCAATCCGGGAAAAAAGGGCGGGGCGTTGGCGGCGGTTATGGCTGCAGTGCTCTGTATGACGGCATTGGCACCCGCAGGAGAAGTACATGCGCAGGAAGGCCCCGCAGGTTATGTGAGAAGCGTATATACGAATGAATGGGTTCCCGCAGCCCAGGCCGCTTCCAGGCCCATTGCCATCATGATGCCCACGGACAAGGCGGCACAGCCGTCTTATGGAATCAGCCATGCCAAGGTGCTGTATGAGATTATGGAAGAAGGGGATATTTCCCGCCAGCTTGCCGTTATTGATGACTGGCAGGGACTCTCCCGCATTGGAAATATCAGAAGCTGCCGCGCCTATTATATTCCTATCGCAACGGAATGGGATCCGATTCTTGTCCATTACGGCGGTGTGTGGTATATGGCTGACCGGATTGGCATGCCGGATATCAATAACCTGTCGGGAACTTTTGAATACGGTACCGGAGGAAGCGCGCCGGGAGCCAATGCTTTTTTCAGAAGCAATGACAGAAAGGCTCCTCATAACGCTTATATCAGCGGAAGCGGCATTACCAACGCCTGCACTCAGCTGGGATATTCTCTGGCGCTGCGCCCGGAATTCTACAGCCCCAAACACTTTAATTTCGCTGCCGGCGTAAATACCCTGGCTCAATATGGTGCGGGGGCACAGAACGCCAACCAGATAAACCTGTCCAATGTATTCCCGTATACCAAGACAGGGTTTACCTACAATGCGGCGGACGGCCTGTATTACAAAACGATACACGGGAAGGCTCATACCGATGCGTCCAACGGACAGCAGCTTGCTTTTGCCAATGTGATTGTGCAGAACACGAAATGGATGACTTTGGATGCAAAAGGATACCTTGCTTTCTATAATTTTGATACCACAGAGGACGGGTATTATTTTACAAAAGGTAAATGTATCCATATTACCTGGCAGAAAACGACAGATTACGGCCCTACCAGATATTTTGATGATGCCGGTAACGAAATCCAGATAAACGAAGGAAAAACATACATAGCGGTTGCCCAGAAGGGAAGAGCGGTGGGCTTCTCATAAGGGCGCATACCGGCAGAATGCCTGTCCGGTAAGACAATACAAACAGGAAGAGCGCAGGATGGCGGGCCGGAAGATAGGGCCGCTGTCCTGCGTTTTCTATTCCTGCGGATAGAGAGCCGCCGCCCCGTGGTTTTGCCTGCCCGGTTTCCGCGCCCGGCTTTTCCCTGGAGGGCGGCAGGCAAAGGGGCCATGAACGGTAACACTCTCCGTGTGGTTCATAAAAAGTTTATATTTACCGGTATTCCGAACGCTGAGAAATTATGGTATACTTATAGCAGTAAAATTTCTAAAGAAAAGCTATTCTTAATTCAAAGTTATTCTGAATTTCAGGTCCGGTATACGGACAGACAAATCCTACGTATTCAATAATTATGAAAATAGAACAGGCCGGTCCTTTATCCCCGCGGTATACCGGGCAGGGACTTTTGTGTTTCGCCCGGAGATTGGAATCGGCGGCGGAAGTGTACGGACACCGGCGGACGGAGAAATGCGGCAATTATGAAAAAGCGGAGAAAAAATGAAAAACAGGGAGCACAGGAAAAAAGAAAGGGCCTGGTAATTGGTTTTTTGCTGGGAATAGCAGCGGCAGCCCTGGCAGCGCGGCTTCCGTCCGGAGAAGCCCGGGCTAAAGATAAGGGAAGTCTTGAGGCAGCGGAGACACCGGCCCTGACGGATGGCGGCGCCTTTTTGCCGACTGAACAGGAATTCCTCATCCTGCGGGATCAGGATATGCGGAAGCTGCTGATCCGCAAAGGCGGAGTGTATGAGGCAAAGGGTTCGGTATTTGTAGAGATTCCCTGGGAACTGATCGGAAAAGAGGGGAAGCTGGCAGTAGGGGTATCTGTGGAAAACAGGAAAACCGGTGCGGAAGAAAATTTGCAGTTTTCCTGTACCGGGGGCTTGTAGTCAGATACTTCCGCGCAGGCGGGTAAGGGCGGCAAGAAAAGATTGACAGGCGGCTGCGGGTTTCATAATATGGAGATAGTGAAAACAAAAGAAAGGAGTTTTTTTATGGCAATTACCTATAATGAGTCCACAAAAATTTTTACCCTGCAGACAGCAGGTACCACCTATCAGATGATGGTGGGAAGATATAACATTTTACAGCACCTGTATTATGGAAAGAGGGTGGACGGAAGCACCATGGAATATCTGCTCTGGGGAACGGATGTCGGATTTTCCGGGAATCCTTACGAAGCGGAGGGGGACAGGACGTTTTCCCTGGATACACAGCCTCAGGAATTCCCGTCGCAGGGAGTGGGGGATTACCGTACGGCCTGTCTGGAGGTGGTGAACCCGGACGGCAGCATGGCAGCCGATTTCCGTTATGTATCCCATGAGATAACCAAAGGAGCTTATGCAATTACCGGGATGCCGGCTGTATATGATGAGGAAGGGAGCGACTCCCCTGGGAGCAGCAGTTCCCTGTCCATCTTGTTAAAGGATGCGTCCACCGGTCTGGAACTGGTATTGAAATACGGTGTATTCGAAAAGGAGGATGTGATCACTCGGGCGGCGGAACTTAGGAATGCTGCGGAAGGAACCGTTACCCTGGAGAAAATGCTTTCCGTATGTCTGGACATGCCTTTCGGAGAGTGGGAAATGATCCATTTCCACGGAAGACATGCGATGGAGAGGCAGACAGAGCGCACACCTCTTTGCCACGGCACTGTATCCATCGGGAGCAAAAGGGGAACCTCCAGCCATCACCATAATCCGTCCCTGCTTCTGTGCACGCCTCAAACGACGGAAGATGCGGGGGACTGCTATGGAATGACTTTTGTATACAGCGGTAATTTCATTGCCGGGGCCGAAGTGGAACAAATGGGACAGACCCGTGTATTCATGGGAATCCATCCGGAATCCTTCTGTTTCCGCCTTGCACCGGGAGATACTTTTGAGACACCCCAGGTCATTATGAGCTATTCGGATCAAGGTTTTACCGATTTATCCCATAAATTCCATAATATTATCAGAAGGCATATCTGCAGGGGAAAATACAAATATGCGAGAAGGCCTGTGCTGATCAATAACTGGGAAGCCACATACTTTGATTTTAACGAAGAGAAAATTCTGAAGATTGCATCCCAGGCGGCGGAATTGGGAATCGAAATGCTGGTACTGGACGACGGCTGGTTCGGGAAGAGAAACGGCGACTGCTCCGGTCTGGGCGACTGGTTTGTGAATCTGGATAAGCTGCCGGGGAGTCTTTCCAGCCTTTCTGAAAAGATTAACGCCATGGGAATGAAGTTTGGTCTCTGGTTTGAACCGGAAATGATATCCGAGGACAGCGATCTGTACAGGGCGCACCCGGACTGGGCCCTTCAGATCCCGGGAAGAAAACCCAACCGCAGCCGGTTCCAGCTGGTTCTGGATATGTCACGCCGGGACGTAAGAGATTATCTGTTTGAACGGATGTCCGATATTCTCAGCAATGCCCGGATCGATTATGTGAAATGGGATATGAACCGCAGTATGTGCGACATTTACAGTGCCTCGCTCCCGGCGGAGCGTCAGGGAGAGGTGTATCACCGCTGCATGCTGGGCGTATATGAACTTCTGGAACGGCTGACTTCGGCATTTCCGGATCTTATGATTGAAGGCTGCAGCGGAGGCGGAGGTAGATTTGATGCCGCCATGCTTTATTATTCCCCGCAGATCTGGTGCAGTGATGATACGGATGCGGTGGAACGGCTGGAAATCCAGTACGGAACCTCCTTCCTGTATCCGATTGGAACCGTGGGTTCTCATGTTTCCGCCTGCCCTAACCATCAGACAGGAAGAATTACGCCGTTCCATACAAGAGGTGTGGTAGCCATGGCGGGGAGCTTTGGTTATGAGCTTGATCTGAATACCCTTCCCCAGAACGAAAAGGAAGAGGTGAAAAAACAGGTTTCCGATTATAAGAAATATTACGATCTCATCCACCAGGGCGCATATTACCGGCTGAGTGCAGCCGGGAATGGAAGCGAAGCATTCCATGGAAGCAGAGCATTCCATGGACAAGAGTTCGTGGCCTGGTCTTTTGTATCGGAGGATAAAAAGCAGGCTCTTGTTAATCTGGTAATCACCCATACCCGTGCGAACAGCAAGCCGGTGTTTATCAAGCTGAAAGGTCTGGATGCTGCCGCTGTTTATCGGCTGGAGGATGGAAGGTGCTTAAGCGGGAGTGCCCTGATGAATGCCGGAATCTGCATTCCTTCCGCCTCCGGGGAATACAGAGCGGTACAGTTTGAATTAAACGCACAATAAGCTGTTGTTCCGAAGGATACCGGCCGGATGCCGGTAAAAAGGTCTGATACCGTCTGTTCCTTTACCGCTGCCGTCCGGGCAGAAGGGAAAGGGCCGGCGGCACCAGGCCTTTTTTGCCGTATTCCATACTGATGTTGCCGGGCCCTTTGTGCCGTCTGCCATATTACATCAATTTTTACCTTTGCCAAAAGCACCGGGTAAGGGTATAATAAATACGATTGGATTGGAGACAAAATTGTATGATACAGGAAATTTTCAGGCTCTATGCAGAACGAAGCTCCTTTTTCGGTGAGCTGATCCTGCAGCATATTCGTATTGCGGGTATTTCCGTGGCAATATCCCTGCTTTTGGGCCTTGTCATCGGGGTGCTCATCAGTGAATTCCGGAAGCCGGCCCAGATTATAATGAATATCATTAACGTATTGTATACGATACCTTCTATTTCCATGCTGGGATTTCTGATCCCTTTTACGGGAATCGGAAACAAAACTGCAATTATTGCCCTGAGTATATACGGCCTGCTGCCTATCGTGCGCAATACCTATACGGGAATCAGCACAATCCAGCCTTTTCTGACGGAAGTGGCGGCCGGGATGGGCAGCACCAGGCTGCAGATCCTGTTCCGGGTAAAGCTGCCTTTGGCTCTGCCGGTTATCCTTGCAGGTGTGAGAAGCATGGTGGTGATGACGATTTCCCTGAGCGGTATCGCTTCCTATATCGGGGCTGGCGGCCTGGGTGTGGCTATTTACAGAGGGATAACCACGAATAATGCGGCCATGACCTATGCGGGCAGCATTCTGATCGCCCTTGTGGCTCTGATTTCCGACCGGCTGATATATCTGCTGGAAAAGAAGATTCCCTGGAGCGACGGGGCGAGAGGCAGAAGGGAGCGGCAGGCATGAGTGTGATTTCACTGACAGATATAACGGCAGCCTATGGGAAGAAAGGGGTGCTGGAGCATTTTAACCTGGACATCACACAGGGAGAGTTTGTCATGCTTATCGGCACCTCCGGCTGCGGAAAAACAACGGCCCTCAAGCTGATGAACGGCCTTCTGAAGCCAAACGCAGGCCGGGTGATGGTGAACGGAAAAGATCTGGCGGATACCGATCTCACCGGACTCCGCAGAAAATTAGGTTATGTGGTGCAGGAAACAGGGCTTTTTCCCCATCTGACCATCGAAAAAAATATCTCCTATGTGGCTGATTTATCCCGGAAAAAGGATAAAAAAGCGATAAGGGAAAGGGTTGGCCGGCTGCTGGAGCTGGTGGAACTGCCGGAAGAGGTGCGCAGAAGATATCCGGACGAGCTGTCCGGAGGCCAGAAACAGCGTGTGGGAATTGCAAGGGCATTGATGAATTCACCGGAAATACTGCTGATGGACGAACCCTTCGGCGCGGTGGATGAGATTACCCGGCGCAGGCTGCAGGAAGAAATCGGCAGGATCCACCGCCGGCAGAAGGAAACCATTGTTTTTGTTACGCATGATATTGACGAAGCGCTGCGTCTTGGCACCCGTATTGTGGTTATGGATGAAGGCAGGATTATCCAGGACGGGACGCCGGAGGAGATAAGGGCGAATCCGGCCACGGATTTTGTGAGAAAGCTGATATCGGACAGGGCATGAGCGGCTGTGTCCGGAACAGCAGATGTAAAGAAGAAAGGACATATAAGGATGAAAAAGAACAGGATATTTTTGGCGGCGGCATTGCTTGCTATTGGAACACTGGCAGGGTGCGGGAAAGAAAAGGAGCCGGTCAGAATTGCATCGAAGCCGATGACGGAGCAGTACATCCTCACGGAAATCATTGGGCAGCTCATTGAGAACGATCTGGATGTCCCGGTGGAAATCACCAAAGGAATCGGGGGCGGAACCACCAATATCCAGCCGGCTCTTCTCAAAGGGGATTTTGATTTATACCCGGAATATACCGGGACGGCCTGGATGACGGTGCTGAAGCATGAGAAGGAAGATGATCCCGCTATGCTGTATGAGAACCTGCAGAAGGATTACCAGGACATGGGACTGACCTGGAGCGGCCTGTACGGCTTCCAGAATTCCTACGTTCTGGCGGTGAGAAAGGAAGCGGCGGACAGCTATTCGCTGGAAACCTTCAGTGATCTGGCCGCGGCATCCGGAAACCTGATTTTCGGAGGAAACCCGGATTATATGGAAAGAGAGGATGGGTATCCCATGATCTGCGAAGCTTATGGAATGGATTTCAAGGGAACCGTGGATGTGGATATCGCCCTGAAATATCAGGCTATGGCCAATGGTGAAATCGACGTCACCAATGCATTTACCACCGATGCCCAGCTGGCGGCGGCCGATGTGAAGCTTCTGGAGGACGATAAGAGCCTGTTTGCCACCTATTATGCCGGTACCGTAGTCCGGACGGATACGCTGGAAAAATATCCCGGACTGGCCGATACGCTGGAAAAGCTTACGGGACAGATTTCCGATGAGGAAATGCGTAATATGAACTACCAGGTTGAGGTGGAAGGCAGGGACGAAAAAGAAGTCGCCAAAGAATTCCTTGTGGAAAAAGGCCTTATCAGTAAATAGCAGAGGGAGAGTTTATGTACAGAGAGCATACCAGAAAAGTGAAAATAGGGGATCGGGTAATCGGCGGAGGCAGCCCGGTGCTGATTCAATCCATGACAAATACACGGACGGAGGATGTGGAAGCCACTGCGGCGCAAATCCTCCGCCTGGAGGAAGCGGGCTGTGATATTATCCGCAGTACGGTCCCGAATATGGAAGCGGCAAAGGCGATTGGGGAAATCAAGAAAAGAATCCATATTCCCCTTGTGGCGGATATCCATTTTGATTATAAGATGGCGATTGCAGCGATGGAAAACGGCGCGGATAAGATACGTATCAATCCCGGGAATATTGGTTCCAAAGAGAATGTGGCTGCGGTGGTAAGTGTGGCGAAGGAAAGAAATATCCCCATCCGTGTCGGCGTAAACAGCGGCTCCCTGGAGCGTCAGCTGGTGGAGAAATACGGCGGCGTCACGGCAGAGGGTATTGTGGAGAGCGCCCTGGATAAGGTGAAAATGATCGAAGATCTGGATTATACCAATCTGGTTATCAGTATCAAATCCTCCGACGTGCTCATGTGCATCAAAGCCCATGAAATCCTGGCGGAGAAAACGGATTATCCCCTGCATGTAGGGATAACGGAGGCTGGGACGCTGTGGAGCGGAAATATCAAATCCTCCATAGGCCTGGGAATTATTCTCTATGAAGGGATCGGTGACACCATACGTGTTTCCCTGACAGGGGATCCGGTGGAAGAAGTGCGTTCAGCCAGGCTGCTGCTGCGTACGCTTGGTCTTCGTAAGGGAGGTATCGAAGTGGTGAGCTGCCCTACCTGCGGCAGGACCAAAATCGATTTGATCGGTCTGGCCAACCAGGTGGAGGCCATGGTGGCTGATATCCCGCTGGACGGAGTCAAGGTAGCGGTCATGGGATGTGCGGTGAACGGGCCGGGAGAGGCCAGAGAAGCGGATATCGGAATCGCAGGCGGCGTAGGAGAAGGGCTGTTGATTAAAAAAGGAGAAATTATCCGTAAGGTCCCGGAAGAGGATCTGCTTTCGGTTCTCCGCGACGAGCTGCTGCATTGGGAGGCATAAATGGCAAAGGCTTTTTTTGAGGTATTCCCCGGATTAAAACTGGACAGTAAGCTGAAAAGCCTGCTTGAGCAGACCCGGATAGAGCGGGTGACGGCAACGAAGCAGAAGGACTTTGTGCGGGTCTATCTGACCAGTGAGAGGCTGATACAGAAGGATACTATTTTTACGGTGGAGAAGGAGATTAAGAAGCAGCTTTTCTCCGGATGTAATATAACCATCAAAATATATGAAAAATACCGTCTTTCGTCCCAGTATAACCCGGAGAAGCTTCTGGAGGTCTACAGGGACAGCATCCTGCTGGAACTGCAGGAGTACAGCCATCTGATGTACAGTATGTTCAAAAATGCACAGGTTCTCTTCCCGGAAGAAGGACGGATGAACCTGAGTATTGAGGATACCGTTCTCGCAAGGACAAAAAGCGAAGAACTGACCCATATTCTGGAAAAAGTATTTTTTGAACGCTGCGGCCTGCCTGTAAATGTATTTGTGGAGTACAGGGAAGCGAGAACCGGCAGGTTTAAGGAAGAGGATGATATTTTTATAGCCCGCAGGGTGGCGGAAATCGCTGCACGCTATTCCGGAGCGGGTGACCCGGGCGGTCGGGAGGGAGAAGGCTATCAGGAAATGCCTGCCGCTCCGGCTTTTGCTCAGAACAGCGGCCAGGCGGATCCCCGGAATGCGGATACCGCTTATGAAGCTTACCTGGCGGCATCGGCAAAGGAGAACGGAGCCAATGCCGGTCAGGGGGCACCCTTCGATGGAGGAACGGTAAAGGGCAGGGCGCCCGGCACCGGAACCGTTCTCAAGGAAGCGAAGCCTTCTTCCGGTCCCGGTCTGGAGGGTAAGACCTTTGCCGGCAGGAAGTCGGGCGGCTTTGGCAGAGGCAAGGGCAAATTCAAAGGGGACGGTGACTTCTTCAAGTCTGCCAAACGCTCGGATAATCCCGATGTGCTTTATGGCAGGGATTTTGAAGAAGAAGCCATCGCCATCGAAGATATTATGGGAGAAATCGGCGAAGTAGCCATTCGGGGTAAAATCCTGAACATGGATAAGAGGGAGATCAAGAACGAGCGGACCATCCTTATTTTTGATGTGACCGATTTTTCCGATACTATGACGATAAAAATGTTCGCTAAAAACGAGCAGGTAGCGGAGATCTGCGAAGGCATCAAGCCCGGTGCGTTTGTGAAAATCAAGGGAATCACCATGATTGACAAGTTCGACGGAGAGCTGACCATCGGTTCCATTGTAGGTGTTAAGAAAATCAGCGATTTTACGCACAGCCGTATGGATCACAGCGTCCGGAAGCGGGTGGAGCTGCATTGCCATACCAAAATGAGCGATATGGACGGGGTGTCGGAAGCCAAGGATATTGTTAAGAGAGCGTACCAGTGGGGCCATCCTGCTATCGCCATTACGGATCACGGTGTGGTCCAGTCCTTCCCTGATGCCAATCATCTCATTGATGATTTGTGGAAAGCGGAAAAAAACAAGCGCAAGGAAGCCGGCGATCCCAATCCTGACAAAAATGATTTCTTTAAGGTCATTTATGGGGTGGAGGCATATCTGGTAGATGATTTGAAGGAAATCGTCACAAATGGAAAGGGACAGCCCTTGGCGGGCAGCTATGTGGTATTTGATATTGAAACCACTGGGTTTTCCCCGATTAAAAACAGGATTATTGAAATCGGCGCGGTTAAGATTATAAACGGGGAGATCAGGGACCGTTTTTCTACCTTTGTGAATCCCAAAGTGCCGATTCCTTTTGAAATCGAAAAGCTTACCGGCATCAATGACGAAATGGTCATGGATGCGCCTGCGATTGAAGAGGTGCTTCCCCGGTTCCTGGAATTTTGCGAAGGGACCGTGCTGGTGGCCCACAATGCCAGCTTTGATATCAGCTTCATCCGGGAGAATGCGGAAAGACAGAACCAGCCCTTTGATTATACATACGTGGATACTGTCGGGATTGCCCGGGTGCTTCTGCCTCACCAGGCCAAGCATACGCTGGATGCGGTATGTAAAAGCCTGGGGATTTCCCTGGAAAACCATCACCGCGCCGTGGATGATGCAGAGGCCACTTCGGAGATTTTTATCAAGCTGTCGGACAGACTGCTGAAGGAGGATGTGGATACCCTGGCGAAGGTAAATGCCCTGGGTGATTCCAATCCGGATATTGTGAAAAGGCTGCCCACCTACCATGCGATTATCCTGGCCAAAAATAATACGGGAAGGGTGAATCTGTATAAACTGATATCGGAATCCCATCTGACCTATTATGCCAAAAGGCCCCGTGTGCCCAAAAGCCTGTTCCAGGAATGCAGGGAAGGGCTGATATTGGGAAGCGCCTGTGAAGCGGGCGAGCTGTACCGTGCCCTGCTGGATGAAAAAAGCGATGCGGACATTGCCAGAATCGTAAATTTTTATGATTATCTGGAAATACAGCCCTCCGGCAACAATAAATTCATGATCAACGAGGAAAAAATCCGGAATATCAATTCCATAGAGGATATACAGGAAGTGAATAAACGCATTGTGGCCCTGGGAGAGCAGTACAATAAGCCTGTTGTGGCTACCTGCGATGTGCATTTCCTGGATCCGGAGGATGAGGTTTACCGCCGGATCATCATGGCGGGCAAGGGCTTTAAGGATTCCGATGATCAGGCCCCTCTGTATCTTCGCACCACAGAAGAAATGCTGGAGGAATTCCAGTACCTGGGAAGCGACAAGGCGGAAGAAGTGGTGATAACCAACACCAACCTGATTGCGGATCAGATAGAATCCATCTCGCCGGTACGGCCGGATAAGTGCGCCCCGGTCATCCCGGACAGTGACAAAACGCTGACGGATATCTGCTACAATAAAGCGCATGAAATGTATGGGGAGGAGCTGCCCCCCATCGTGGAAAAACGTCTGGAAAAGGAATTGAATTCCATTATTACCAATGGGTTTGCCGTTATGTATATCATCGCCCAGAAGCTGGTGTGGAAATCGGTGGAGGACGGGTATCTGGTAGGCTCCCGCGGTTCCGTAGGCTCCTCTCTGGTAGCGTTTATGGCAGGGATAACGGAGGTAAACGCCTTAAGCCCGCACTATTATTGTCCGAAATGCCATTACAATGACTTTAATTCCCCCGATGTGAAAGCGTATACCGGCAAGGCCGGCTGCGATATGCCGGACAAATACTGTCCGGTATGCGGGGAACCGCTGGAAAAAGACGGCTTTGACATTCCTTTCGAAACCTTCCTCGGTTTTAAAGGGGATAAAGAACCGGATATTGACCTGAACTTTTCCGGGGAGTATCAGAGTAAGGCTCATAAATATACGGAAGTAATTTTCGGCGCCGGACAGACCTTCCGTGCGGGAACGATCGGTACCCTGGCGGATAAAACTGCCTTTGGTTATGTGAAGAACTATTATGAGGAACGGGGATCCAAGAAAAGGACCTGTGAAATCAACCGGATTGTAACCGGCTGTACCGGCATACGCAGGAGTACCGGGCAGCACCCCGGCGGTATTATCGTACTTCCTCTCGGGGAAGAAATCAACTCTTTCACCCCGGTGCAGCATCCTGCCAACGATATGACAACGGATACGGTAACCACCCATTTTGATTACCATTCCATCGACCATAACCTGCTGAAGCTGGATATCCTGGGACACGATGATCCCACCATGATCCGTATGCTCCAGGACCTGACGGGGGTGGATCCCACCACAATCCCTCTGGACGATCCCCAGGTCATGTCCCTGTTCCAGAATACCGGTGCGCTTGGCATTACTCCGGAGCAGATAGACGGCTGTCTGCTGGGTGCGTTGGGCATACCGGAGTTCGGTACGGAATTTGCCATGCAGATGCTTCTGGATACCAAGCCCACCTCCTTTTCCGATCTGGTGCGTATTGCGGGACTGGCCCATGGTACGGACGTATGGCTGGGCAACGCCCAGACACTGATAAAGGAAGGAAAAGCCACCATTTCCACCGCAATCTGCACCAGGGATGACATCATGCTCTATCTCATTGAGATGGGTGTGGAAAGCAGCCTTGCCTTCACTATCATGGAAAGTGTGCGGAAAGGAAAGGGCCTGAAGCCGGAAATGGAAGAGGCCATGCTGGCGGCCGATGTGCCGGATTGGTATATCTGGTCCTGTAAGAAGATTAAATACATGTTCCCGAAGGCCCACGCTGCGGCATATGTTATGATGGCCTGGCGTATTGCCTATTGTAAGGTGAATTATCCGCTTGCCTATTATGCAGCGTTTTTCAGCATCCGTGCATCCGCGTTTTCCTATGAACTCATGTGCCAGGGACAGAAGCATCTGGAACAGGTTATGGCGGACTATAAAAGGCGTAGTGACGTTCTTTCCAAAAAAGAGCAGGATGCGGCAAGGGATATGAAGGTCGTACAGGAAATGTATGCAAGAGGCTTCGAATTTGTGCCCATAGATATTTTCTCGGCACAGTCCCGAAGCTTTCAGGTGGTGGACGACAAAATCATGCCTTCGCTGAACAGTATAGACGGTCTGGGTGAAAAAGCGGCGGATGCCATTGTGGAAGCGGCAAAAGACGGCCCCTTCCTTTCCAAGGATGATTTCCGGCAGCGCACGAAGGTTTCCAAGACGGTTGTGGATTTGATGGATGATCTGAAGCTTTTGGGAGATTTACCGGAATCCAACCAGATCAGCCTGTTTGATTTTGCCATATAACCAGAATTTCCGGGGCCGGTCAGCCTGATGAACAGGTGCCGGCCCCTGTTTTAAATCGGAGCGGTAACCGGGAGGAGATGGAGATGGGGATTACATGGAATGGTTTGGAAGGATTTTCTAAAGTAGAACCAATTACAAAAGGCTGGTCGGAAGATAAGAAATACTGTGTGACCGCAGAGGATGGAACTCGTATGTTCCTGCGTATTTCAGATATTTCCGGGATTGAGAACAAAAGGGCGGAGTACCGCCGGATGGAGAGACTATACGACTCGGGGGTCCCTGTACCGCAGCCGCTTGCGTTTGGGACGTTTGATGCAGGAAAAATGTGCTATTCCCTGTCGGCGTGGATTGGCGGGGCGGATGCCGAAGAAGCCATGCCTCTTATGTCCGCGGCGGAGCAGTATGTCCTGGGCCTGAAGGCAGGGAACATTTTGCGTTTGGTACATAGGCTGGCTGCGCCTGCTGACTCCGCAGACTGGGAACAACGCTACTTTGCGGTTATAGAGGAAAGAATAGAAGCCTATCGTGCCAGCGGAATTACATTTAAGGACAGTGAAATTGTCCTGGAATATCTGGAACGTAACCGGGCTTTATTGCACGGCCGTCCGCAATGCTTTCTGCACGGGGATTATCATGAAGGTAATTTATTGGTTGGTACCGACAGTGAAATTTATGTAATTGATCTGCTTGATGAAGGATTTGGGAATTACGGCGATCCATGGTATGATTTTAAGACCTTCGGAGAAAATGACAATGCCTGTTTTTCTACCGGGCTTGTCCGCGGCTATTTTGGCGGGGAACCGCCGCTGTTGTTTTGGGAGACGTTAACATGCTATATCGTTACCGCCGCGCTCACATCCATAGTGTGGGTGAAATATCATAATCCTGCTGAGTTACCGGAAACGCTGCGGTGGAATGAAGAAAACGCCCGGTGTCTGAAAGAAGGGCGCTCCCCTTTAATGAAATGGTATCTCAAAGATTTTTATATCCAATACTCGGACGGTGTTCCCTTTAAACTCAAGGCCCCGTTTGATTTTTCCTTTCTCAGCAAATACGGCAGGGTTTTCAAGGTTTATGATAACCAGGATTCAGGTAACATCTGTTTTGGCGTAACAGACGGCAGACGTAAGTATTTTATTAAATTTGCAGGTGTACCGACAGGCAGGGCTTGTATAAGCAGCGGGGAGGCGGTTGCAAACCTGAAACGTACCGTACCTGTTTATCGGGACTTGGCACATCCGAACCTTATCACGCTGGTTGCGTCCGAAGAAATCGGCGGCGGGTTTGCCATGATATTCGAATGGGCTGATGCGGAGTGTATGCATCCGATGTATCCGCGTTCCCGGGAAACGTTTTTAAAGATGACAAGGGAAACCAGACATCAGGTTTTCGAGGATATTCTTACATTCCATATTCATGCAGCAAAGAAGGGATATGTGGCCATTGATTTTTATGATGGCAGCATTATGTATGACTTCGGCAATCATAAGACCGTAATCTGTGATGTTGATTTTTACGCAAAAGCTCCCTATCGGAATCAAATGGGAAGATTGTGGGGCAGTTCACGTTTTATGTCCCCGGAAGAATATCAGCTCGGAGCGCCCATAGATGAAATTACCAATGTTTATGCCATGGGTGCAGCAGCGTTTGCGTTGTTCGGCAATGACCGGGATAAGGGTATGGAGGGATGGACAGAAAGCAACGAATTATTCCTTGTGGCACAAAAAGCAGTCAGCAAGGAACGCGATAAGCGGCAGCAATCGATAGAACAGCTGCTGGAAGAGTGGAGGGAGGCAAGAGGTAAGATTCGGGGAAGAGGGGTGAAATAAGGCCGTCGTGCCCCACTGGCATCAGATAAAAGGTAGTTCACAAAAAAGGTCAGGATTTTGAAATAAGAGGTCAAATTTCAGAAAGAAATCTTTATATATTATGAATATAATGGAACTTATAAAACTGGAAAAGGATTATAAGGAGGGCATATGATCAAGATAATCGACAATAAAATCTGCTGCAGGCAGGACAAGGAGCTTCTTGTTATTGAACCCTGGGGGCCTGACAGCCTGCGTGTGCGGGCCACTCAGAATCACACTTTTAACAAAGATGAAGAAACCTCCGCGCTGCTCCCGGCGCTTCCCTGTTCGCCGGAAATTAAAACAGACGGCAGAAGCGCGTCCATCGTAAACGGAAAAATACGCTGCGAGCTTATGATGACCGGGAAACTTAAATTTTTCAACCAAAAGGGAGAGCTTCTCCTGGAGGAATTTGACAGAAACCGTTTCCGGGAAAATGTGGAAGGGGAGTTCAACAGTGCCCTGGAAATCAGTCCCCGGACCTTTACCCCTATTATGGGAACGGAAAATTATAAACTGGCGGTGCGCTTTGAGCCCAATGACGGGGAAAAAATATACGGAATGGGCCAGTATCAGCAGCCATACATGGATATGAAGGGCTGTGTGGTAGAGCTTGCCCACCGCAATTCCCAGGCCAGCGTGCCCTTCGCCCTTTCCAATAAAGGGTACGGTATGCTCTGGAACAATCCCGCCATAGGCAGCGTTACCTTTGGAAAGAACCTGACGGAATGGACTGCGCTTTCAACCAGACAGATGGATTATTGGATCACGGCGGGAGACACGCCGGCTGCAATCGAAGAGGCCTATGCGGATGCTACGGGAAAGGTTCCTATGATGCCGGATTATGGCTGCGGCTTCTGGCAGTGTAAGCTGCGTTATCAGACCCAGGAGGAGCTTCTTGAGGTGGCGAGGGAATATAAGAGAAGAGGCCTTCCCATTTCTGTCATCGTGGCGGATTATTTTCATTGGCCCCATCAGGGCGATTGGAAATTCGATAAAGATTACTGGCCGGATCCCAAAGCTATGGTGGAAGAGCTGGAAAGCATGGGCATCAAGCTCATGGTATCCATCTGGCCTACGGTGGACGGGGAGAGTGAAAACTTTAAGGAAATGGAAGAACTGGGCTTTTTAAGCCGTAATGATTACGGAAAGAGAATGCATCAGCTGGGAGACGCCGCTATTTTTGACCCCACCAATCCTGATGCCAGAAAATTCGTATGGAGTAAGATTAAGAAAAATTATTATGAGGATGGCATCCACATTTTCTGGCTGGATGAAGCGGAACCGGAATTCACCAATTATGAATATGGCAACCACCGGTTTTACATGGGTTCTGACCTGGAAATCGGGAATATTTTCCCCAGGGAATATGCCAGGATGGCCTATGAAGGTATGGAAGAGGAAGGCCAGGGGAACATCGTCAACCTTCTTCGCTGTGCATGGGCTGGCAGCCAGAAATACGGCGCCCTTGTGTGGTCGGGGGATATTGATTCCAGCTTCCGTTCCCTCAGAAGCCAGCTGGCGGCCGGCCTTAACATGGGACTGGCGGGAATTCCCTGGTGGACAACGGACATCGGCGGCTTCCATGGCGGCAATATATACGATGAAGATTTCAAGGAGGTTCTGGTAAGATGGTTTGAATTCGGAGCTTTCTGCCCTGTTTTCCGTCTCCATGGTTTCCGTGAACCCTTCAAGGAGCCCCTGGGAACCACCGGAGGCGGGAAATCCATCAGCGGCGCGGAAAATGAAGTATGGAGTTATGGGGAAGAGGTATATGGAATCTGCAGGAAATATCTAAAGCTGCGCGAGAAAATGCTTCCTTATGTAAAACGTCTGATGGCACAAGCCCATGAAAAGGGAACTCCCGTTATGAGGCCGCTGTTCTATGATTTCCCGGAAGATACAAAATGCTGGGAAACAGAGGACGAATACATGTTTGGCCCGGAAATCCTGGTGGCTCCCATTTTACATGAGAAACAGAGGGAAAGAACACTGTACCTGCCTTCCGGAGAATGGCGCGGCTTACATGACGGCAAACTTTATCAGGGCGGCTGTACGGTTACCTGTGACGCGCCTCTCGATGCCATTCCGGTTTTTGTGAAAAAGGGTTGTCTGGAAGAATTAACATTTTAAAAGGAATGAATGAATATGGATTTTGTAAAAGTAAAAGGGAAAGAATTTTATTATAAAGGGAAACCAATCCTGTTTTCCGGACTTGGAGTGGGATCCTGGCTGAATATGGAGCATTTTATGCTGGGGCTGCCCGGCACGGATACCCAGATCAGAAAGACCTTTGCCCAGGTACTGGGAAAAGAGGATGGAGAAGCTTTTTTTGACTCTTTCATCCTGAATTTCCTTACCGGGGAAGATTTCCGTTTCCTGAAGGAATCGGGAGTGAACCTGCTGCGGGTTCCCTTCAGCTACCGTCTGTTTATTGATGACGAGAATCCCCATACCTATAAGGAGGAAGGTTTCCGCTACCTGGACAGGCTGCTGGCGCTGTGCAGGGAATACGAAATTTTCCTTATGCCGGATTTACACACGACTCCCGGCGGGCAGAATCCCGATTGGCATTCCGATAATATGACGGGAGTTCCCCAGTTCTGGCATTTCCGTGTTTTCCAGGAACAGATCAGAGATCTGTGGAGGGCCATAGCAGAACGATACAAAGAAGAGCCTTTTCTTTTGGGATACGATCTTCTGAACGAGCCGTTTCTGATGCCGAAAAAGGAGGGCGTCCTGAACGCCTTTCTGGAGGAAGTGACAAAAGCGGTGAGAGAGGCGGATCCCAATCACATCATCTTTATCGAAGGCGATTTCTTTTCCATGGATTTTACGGATATCCGACTTCCCCGGGATGAACAGACGGCCCTTACCTTCCATTTTTATCCCACCGTATGGGATGAGGCTCTGATGAATAAGGATTATGACGCCGGAGAAAGAATCCGTAAAATGGACGAGCAGCTGAAAGGCTTTGCCGCTCTCAGGGATACCTTCGGCCGTCCGGCACTTTGCGGGGAAGCGGGAGTGGATATCAAGAAAGAGGATCTGCCGTTTACCATGCAGCTGTTGGATGAGACACTGGCGCTGTTTCAGAAGCACAGCCTTTCCTGGACGCTGTGGAGCTATAAGGATGCGCAATGGATGGGGCTTGCTTATCCGGGGGCCCGTACCGGATGGATGAAGCTTGCTTCCCGGATCCGTGAGAAATGGTCCCATTACGGGCAGATGCAGATCGCGGACGAAATCATGGAGGATATGGGCAGAAGATATACCGATCATTTTTCCCGGGAACTGAAATATGAACTGCAGTTTCAGTTAAGGGGCGTCCTTTACCGCATGGAAGAGGAATATATCCTCAAACCGGCACTTCAGGAATTTACCCGTGACGAAATCATGGCCATGCCGGAATCCTTCCGTTTTGAAAACTGTGAGTTCTATGAGGAATACCGGGAACTCCTGAAACGATATTCCTGGAAGTAAACAGATACGGCTCAACCGATATCAAACAGACCGGAAATCCCCGGAAACCGCACAGAAGGCGGGCAGTTGTTTTAAAGGCAAAAAGAGTCCGTGCCGGTTCGGAAAAAGGTGGGACTGGTACGGCGCCCGGTTTGAAAAAACTGGCTGAAAATACTGTAAAAAATTTTTGAAAAAAGTACTTGCTTTTTTTGGTAACTTGTTATAATATATACAAGTGCCACGCGGAAAGCAAGCCTGCGGGTAACAATGGCTCGTTGGTCAAGCGGTTAAGACGCCGCCCTCTCACGGCGGAATCAGGGGTTCGATTCCCCTACGAGCTGTTGACTATTTTGAAAAGAATAGCCCAACCCGAAAGAAGTGCTGTAGACATTATGTTTACAGTTCTTTTTTTATTATTTTATCTTCAATTCCGACAACAGCTGGGCGCAGTCAATCATTCCCTGCTTGTATGCAAGATCAATAAGCTTGCCGCAGCAGCTGTTATGGCAGTCCATCAGCTGTTCCACCATATCATGATATTCCTCGGGCAGGTTACGGTAGCATTCCACAGCCGCGTCCCTCTCTTCTTCTCCCAGCTTCTGGTACTCCTTATCGTTTAAAAAGACATCCTGCAGCCAGCCGGATACTGCACAATCTGTTATTTCATCCAACATTTTTATTCCCTCCTGCCTGCTTCGGTCATTCCGGAAATCGGAGACTGCCGGTATGTCCGGAAAAACAGTTTTTCGGTATGTGACTATATACAGTCTACCACGACACGATAAAATAGTCCATATAATTGTAGTAAAATTCCATGATATTATAACAGTTTCTGTATCAGTTCAGACGGCCTTTTGTGCCCTGCGGCATCCCCTGATCCCCCTCCCCTGCGTTTCCCTGGGGCGGCGTTTCTATGTAACATTTTAACAAAAAGGAAGCAGGCGTCCATATTGACAAAATTTAGATGTGCGCATACAATAGTTGCAGATGCAATAATTGTAATAGAAAATGGAGGCAATATGAAACGTTTACTTTCCTACATGAAAAAGTACAGGGCAGCTACGGCCCTGGCAGTATTTTGTATTGTTCTGGAAACCTTTCTGGAGTTGATAATCCCTCTCATCATGGCGGATATGGTGGATGTGGGGATCGCCAACGGGGATAAGGCTTATATTTTTGAAAAAGGATTCCTGATGGCGGCCTGTGCGGTGGTTTCCATGGTACTGGGGGCCGGAAGTGCCAGATTCGCAGCGGTATGCGGGCAGGGGGTGGGTGCCGAAATCCGTAAGGATGAATACCGCAGGCTGCAGCAGTTTTCCTTCGCCAACACGGATCACTTCCGGACGTCCTCCCTGGTAACCAGGCTTACCGGGGATGTGACCAACATACAGAATTCCATATCCACAGGGATGCGGCCTGCCTGCAGGGCACCGGTAATGATGATAACCGCAGTCGCCGTATCCTTTTACATCAACAAAGAACTGGCGGTGGTATTCCTGGTAGCGGCACCGGTTCTGGGAATCCTTTTGTTTGCCATTATCAGTCATGTTCGTCCGCTTTATGCAAAAATGCAGAAGGCCGTGGATCTGGTGAACCGCATCATCCAGGAGAACCTCACTGCCATCCGGGTGGTAAAGGCCTACGTGCGGGGAGATTATGAACTCGCTAAGTTTGAAGAGGTGAATAGCGGTTTGCGGACTACATCAGAAAAGGCGTTCCGGGTAGCATCCTTAAATATGCCTGCCATGCAGCTTGTCATGTATACCACCATTTTATGTATCCTGTGGTTCGGCGGAAATCTGATTCTGGCGGGCGGCATGAAGGTGGGGGAACTGACCGGATTTTTAAGCTATGTCCTGCAGGTACTGAATTCTCTTATGATGATATCCAATGTATTTATGATGTTCACCCGTTCCCTTACCTCCTGGAGGCGTATTACAGAAGTGATGGATGAAAAAATTGATATCACGGAGGAAAATGCAAGGGACATTACGGTGGAAAAAGGGGATATCGTATTTGACCATGTATATTTTAAATACAGCAGCCAGGCGAAGGAATATGTGCTTTCCGACATTTCCTTCCATATAGAAGCCGGTCAGACAGTCGGCATCATCGGAAGAACCGGCGCTGCCAAAACCACGCTGGTGCAGCTGATTCCCCGGCTTTATGATGTGACGCAGGGGCAGATCCTCATTGACGGCCATCCGGTGCAGGAATATCCTCTTAAGCCGCTGCGGGACTCCATCGCTGTGGTGCTTCAGAAAAACACCCTTTTTTCCGGTACGGTAAAGGATAACCTGCGGTGGGGAAAAGAGGATGCCACGGAAGAAGAAATTACGGAAGCCTGCCGGGTCGCCTGCGTGGATGAATTCATAGGCAGACTGGAGAACGGGTACGATACGGATCTGGGGCAGGGCGGTGTCAATGTTTCGGGAGGGCAGAAGCAGAGGCTGTGTATCGCCAGAGCTTTGCTGAAAAAGCCCAAAGTGCTCATCCTGGATGATTCCACCAGCGCCGTGGATACGGCCACAGAGGCGAAAATCCGGGAAGGAATGACAGAGAGCCTTCCGGGAACCACAAAGATTATTATTGCCCAGAGGATTTCCTCCGTTGCCCATGCAGATAAGATCATTATTCTTGAGGACGGGACGATCCATGCGGTCGGCACACATAAAGAACTTCTGGAAAATAACCTCATTTATCAGGAAATTTACCAGTCCCAACAGGAAGGAGCTGATTTGTAATGGCAAAATATAATGGATATGCACGTCCCAGGGATCAGAAAAAAACCATGAAAAAAATGCTCCATTATATGGGGATATACAAATGGTCCGTCGTTCTGGTGGCCTTGCTGGTGTGCATCAGCAGTCTTGCTAATATTTTAGGGACTTATATGCTCAAGCCGGTTATCAATGAATATATCCTTCCGGGAAATATACCCGGACTCATCCGTATTATTGCGGTTATGGCGGTTATGTATGGGTGCGGGGCGTTGGCAACCCTTGGTTATAATCAGCTTATGGTCCATACCTGTCAGAAAATCGTAAGCCGCATCCGGCGTGATTTGTTCGAACATACCCAGGAGCTTCCTGTTTCTTATTTTGATGCCCATACCCACGGGGAACTGATGAGCCGGTTCACCAACGATGTGGATACGCTGACGGAGGCTCTCAACAACAGCTTTACCCTTTTAATCCAGAGCTTTATTGTGGTTACAGGTACCATAGCCATGCTGATTATCCTGAATTTCAGATTGTCCCTGATTGTAATTGCTTTCCTCATTCTCATGTTTTTGTTTATCCAGTTTAACGGAAAGCGCAGCAAGAAGTATTATCTGGCACAGCAGAAATATCTGGGCAGTATCAACGGCTTTGTAGAGGAAATGGTAGGCGGCCAGAAGGTGGAAAAAGTATTTAACCACGAGGAGCAGGATTTTGAGGAATTCTGTAAACGGAATGAGGCGCTCAGGCAGGCGTCAACAAAGGCGTTATCCTATTCCGGCATGATGGTTCCCACCATCGTCAGCCTTTCTTATTTTAATTATGCGGTGTCGGCCTGTGTGGGAGGGATGTTTGTCCTGTCGGGCCTTATGGATTTGGGCAGCTTGGCTTCCTATCTGGTATACGTAAGACAGAGCGCCATGCCTATGAACCAGTTCACCCAGCAGATCAATTTCCTGCTGGCGGCATTGTCCGGCGCAGAACGTATCTTTGAGATGATGGAGGAAGAACCGGAACTGGATGAAGGAAGGATTACTCTGTGCCACGTGAAGGAAAAGGACGGCAGGCTGGAGGAAAACGGAGAAGAGGGCCGGGATTATGCCTGGAAGGTGCCCCATGAGGACGGTACCTTCGAACTGGTTCCTTTAAAGGGAGATGTCCGGTTTATGGATGTGGTGTTCGGCTATACGCCGGAAAAGAAAATACTGAACCAAATCAGCCTTTATGCCAAGCCCGGCCAGAAAATTGCCTTTGTGGGCTCCACGGGTGCCGGTAAAACCACAATTATCAACCTGATTAACCGGTTTTATGAGATACAAAGCGGTACCATCACCTACGACGGCCTGGATATCCGGGATATCCGCAAGAAGGATCTGCGCCGTTCCCTGTCTATGGTCATCCAGGATACCCATCTGTTTACCGGGACCATAGCCGAAAATATCCGGTACGGGCGGCTGAAAGCCGGAGAGGAGGATATCAGGGAGGCGGCACGGATAGCCAATGCAGATTCCTTTATCCGGAGGCTGCCGGAAGGTTATGACACCATGCTGTACAGCGACGGCTCCAACCTTTCCCAGGGCCAGCGTCAGCTTCTTGCGATTGCCAGGGCTGCGATATCCAGGCCTCCGGTGCTGATTCTGGACGAAGCCACCAGCTCTATTGATACCCGGACGGAAAGGCTGATCGAAAAAGGGATGGATTCCCTGATGGAGGGAAGGACCGTGTTCGTCATCGCCCACAGGCTGTCCACCGTGCGCAATTCCAAAGCTATTATGGTTCTGGAACAGGGAGAGATTATTGAAAGGGGGGATCACGAAGAGCTTCTTGCCCAAAAGGGACGCTATTACCGGCTGTACACCGGACAGTTTGAACTGGAATGACAGCAACAATCGTGCTACAATACAAGCAGTGAAGGGAGTGATATGGGGATGGATAAAAAAACCTTTCTTTCCATAGAGAGGCGGGAAATAAGGGAAGCTATGGTGGAGATGGAAATTGCCAGGAAACGGATCCTGCAGCCCTTTTTTCAGGATTTGGGATTGTCGCCGGGACAGCCGCGCATTCTGAACAGACTTTATGAGAAGGATCATATAACGCAGCGGGAACTGGCCGACATATGCTTTATGGACGTGGCAACGATGTCCAGGAATCTGGATCGCCTGGAAGAAGCGGGTTACATTGCCCGGGAGAAGCATCCCGACTGCCGTCGTTCCTTTCTGATTGTCCTGACACAGGAGGGAAGAAACAGGGCTGCACAGGTATCGGAAGATTTCCGGCTCATTGACGAACGCATATGGCAGGGGCTTACGGAGGAAGAAATGACGGCATTTCTTTCCTGCGCCAGGAAAATTATTAAAAATCTGAACATTGATTCGGACAAAGCAAACATTCCGCGGGAATAAAAGACCGGGGCGGCACACTGCATTCCATACAGTATGCCGCCCCGGCGGTGTTTCCGACAGCATGGATTTACAGACTGATCCAGCCGAACGTATTTGCCACAGAGCTTATCAGGATAAGAAGGATGAGGATCGGCGCCACATATTTGATGAGCAGCGTATACAGCTTCTCGCTTTTAAAAGGAGCTGAATGCTTTACTTCTTCGGCAATTGCTTTTGGCTTTACCACATATCCCACAAAGATGCAGGTAAATAAAGCGACCAGCGGCATGAGCACACTATTGCTTAAGAAATCAAAGAAATCCAGTATGGACAGGCCCAGAGGCGTAAGCCAGGAAAGCACGCCGAACCCGAGGGAGGAAGGGATTCCCATAACCATGGCAAAAGCCATCACCAGCAGGCAGGCCGGTTTCCTTTTCATATGGAATTTGTCCTGAATGATGGATACCACCGTTTCCATTAACGAAATGGAGGAAGTCAGTGCGGCGAACAGAACCAGCAGGAAAAAAACAAAACCCAGCAGCTGTCCGGCACGCATGCTGGAAAAAACTTTGGGGAGTGTGATAAACATCAGGCTGGGGCCGGAGGACAGGATGTCCCGGTTCCCGCCTGAAAAAACAAATACGGAAGGAATGATAATCATGCCGGAGACAAAAGCAATTCCCGTGTCAAACAATTCTATGCTGCGCACGGAGGATTCTATGTTTTCTGTTTTGGGCATGTAAGACCCATAGGTGATCATAATACCCATAGCCAGCGACATAGAATAGAACAGCTGGCCCATGGCAGCCAGTACACAGTTTACGGAAAATTCCGAAAAATCAGGCTTGATATAATAAACAAGCCCTTCCATGGCCCCGGGACGGGTGATGACATAGACGGCAATGCCGATGGAAAGGACGACCAGAACCGGCATCAGTATTTTGCTGGCCTTCTCAATCCCTTTTTCCACACCAAGCATAACAATGAAGGCAGTAGCCGCAATAAAGAGGAAAAGCCAGAAAAGAGGTTCCCCCACGCCGCCGATAAAAGCGGTAAAGAACGTATCTAACGTTGCGGCGGTTCCCTGTCCTGTCAGGTAGACCGATAAATATTTAGCCACCCATCCGCCGATTACACAGTAATACGGGAAAATCAGGATAGGGACAATACTTGAAAGCAGGCCCAGAAAGGAAAACCTTTTATTGAGGGAAGTAAAGGCATAAAGCGTGCTTTTACCGGTTTTTCTTCCCAGGGCAATTTCCGTAAGCATGAGAGAAAAGCCGAAGGTGACGGCCAGAATCAGATATATCAGCAAAAAGGTCCCTCCGCCGTATTTGGCGGCCAGATACGGAAAGCGCCAGATGTTTCCCAGCCCCACTGCGGAGCCTGCGGCTGCCAGAATAAAGCCGATACGGCTGGAAAAAGAATTCTTTTGTTCATTCATATTGGTAAATCCCCCTGTATAATAGGTAAGTATTATCACGGGGACCGTATGGGATACGGTACCGTGACAAAGCTATATTCTAGCATATTAAACCGGAAGAAGGAAGCCCTAAGCAAAGAAAACCCCCGGTTTTCCTGGAAATTAGCGCTTGCGTTTTGTATACAATGGTGCTATAGTATTATATGGTTAATATGGTTACTAGAGTAGAGTGGACTTCCGGTCCACTCTTCTTTATTGGTTTGGCAACATACAACTGAATACAGAAAGGAACTGGTGAACGAATGTCAAAAGGCAAAGCGGTGGAAAACCGTGCGGAAGAGCTGCTTGCTCCCATTGCAGAAGCAAACGGGGTGGAAATCTACGATGTGGAGTATGTAAAGGAAGGCAGTGACTGGTATCTGAGGGCTTATATCGACAAGCCGGAGGGAGTGAATATCCAGGACTGTGAAAATGTGAGCAGGGCGCTTTCCGATAAGCTGGATGAAGAGGACTTTATAGAAGAAGCGTATATCCTGGAGGTGAGCAGCCCGGGGCTCGGAAGGGCTCTTAAGAAGGATAAACATCTTGAAAAAAGCCTGGGTAAGGAAGTGGAGCTGCGGCTTTATAAGCCCAGAGATAAACAGAAGGAATTTACAGGGATCCTGAAAGCGTTTGATGCCGGCAGCGTTACGATAGAAATGGAAGCGGAGCATTCCATGGAAGCTGAGCGTTCCACGGAAGCTGAGCGTTCCATGGAAGCTGAGCATTCCACGGAAGAGGAAGAAAAAGTTTTTGCAAGGTCCGAAATCGCGCTGATAAGGCTTGCATTAGATTTTTAATATTTTGGAGGTTGAAGCAATGAATAAGGAATTAATGGAAGCGCTGGACATTCTGGAAAAAGAAAAAGAAATCAGCAAAGAGACACTTTTTGAAGCGATTGAAAATTCTCTGCTTACAGCGTGCAAGAACCATTTTGGAAAAGCGGATAACGTAAAAGTGGAAATCGACCGGAAAACCTGTGATTTCCTTGTATATGCAGAAAAAGAGATTGTGGGGACACATGAGGAAGTGGAGGACGACTGCCTGCAGATAGCGCTGGAGGATGCGCTGGAGATTTCCAAAAGGGCAAAGGTGGGAGATGTCATCCATGTGGAAATCAAGTCCAAGGAATTCGGACGTATCGCCACCCAGAATGCGAAAAACGTCATCCTGCAGAAAATCAGGGAAGAAGAAAGAAGCGTAATTTACAACCAGTACTTTGAAAAAGAAAAAGATGTGGTTACCGGCGTGGTTCAGAGATATGTTGGTAAGAACATAAGCATTAATTTAGGGAAGGCCGATGCCCTTCTGAATGAAACCGAACAGGTGAAGGGAGAGGTTTTCAAGCCTACCGAACGCATTAAGGTATATATCCTGGAAGTGAAAAACACCCCTAAAGGCCCCCGTATCCTGGTGAGCCGTACCCATCCTGAATTGGTAAAACGACTGTTTGAATCCGAGGTTACCGAGATCAAAGACGGAACCGTTGAAATAAAAAGCATTGCCAGAGAGGCCGGAAGCCGTACGAAGATGGCCGTCTGGTCCAACAATCCCAACGTGGATGCTGTTGGAGCCTGCGTCGGTATGAACGGCGCCAGGGTAAATGCTATCGTGGATGAGCTGCGCGGCGAAAAAATTGATATTGTCAATTGGGATGAAAACCCCGGCAATCTCATTCAGAACGCGCTTTCTCCTGCAAAGATTGTAGCAGTATTTGCGGATCCGGATGAAAAGACCGCAAAGGTGGTGGTTCCTGATTACCAGCTGTCACTGGCAATTGGTAAAGAAGGGCAGAACGCCAGACTGGCTGCAAGGCTGACAGGTTATAAAATAGATATTAAGAGCGAGACGCAGGCCAAGGATGCTCCCGGCTTCCGGTACGAGGATTATCTGGATGATGATTACGACGAAGATGAGGAAGACTACGGGGAAGAGTATGAGGAAGGATTTGAGGACGGCGGCGAAGAGTTTTCTGAAGAAGGCGGCGAAGCCCCTGTGGAGGAAACCTTTGACGAGGAACTGGATGAGGAGCCTTCCGATGAGGATCTGACAGAGGATAACGGAGAGAACAATGAATAAGAAGGTTCCCATGAGGCAATGTGTAGGCTGCGGGGAGATGAAAGGCAAAAAAGAAATGATGCGGGTCTTAAGGACTGCTGAGGGAGACATTGTCCTCGACGTGACAGGTAAAAAAAATGGAAGAGGCGCCTATCTGTGCAAATCTGCTGAATGCCTGAAAAAGGCAAGGAAAAGCAAGGGATTGGAGCGCTCCTTTAAGATGAATATTCCAAATGAAGTTTATGACAGTCTGGAAAGGGAGTTTGAGGAGTTTGAAGCAGAATAAGATTTTATCCATGCTTGGGCTTGCAACCCGTGCGGCCAAGGTGGTCAGCGGCGAATTTATGACGGAGAAAGCCGTCAAATCCGGTGCGGCCCGCCTGGTGATAGTGGGAAACGATGCCTCCGACAACACAAAGAAGAATTTCCGGAATATGTGCGAGTACTATCATGTGCCGTTCTACCTCTGCGAGACCAAAGAGGCGCTGGGACACGCGATGGGAAAGGAAATGAGGGCATCCCTGGCGGTAACAGATGACGGGTTTGCCAAAAGCCTAATCGGACATTTGGAAGAAGCCAAGTAGACGGAGGTAACAGCATGGCAAAAACGAAAATATTTGAACTTGCAAAAGAGTTGGATATACACAGTAAAGATATTCTTGCATTTCTGCAGGGCAAAGGTGTGGAGGCGAAAGCCGCCCAAAGTTCTGTGGAAGAAGATGCAGCAGTGATGGTAAAGAAACATTTTGGTAAAAGCGAAGGAGAAAAACGCATAGTGGAAGATGCATCCATGAAGACGACAGGCGTTACGCCGGAAAAGAAAACAGAAAGCACACAGAGCGGCAGTCATGAAAAGCCCCAGGAGCATGCGCCGGCAGCACCCCAGTCCCATGAGGCCGGTGCCGACGGAAAAGAAAAATCAGGAGATGCGCCTGTAAAGAAAAAGAAAAACATTATTTTTGTGAGCAATCCCCATAACAGCAAAATGCAGTCCGGCGGCCAGAGACAGCCACAGGGCGGGAATAAAGGCGGAGCAGCTGGAAATACTGGAGACAGAAGGGGCGGAGGCGGACACTCCTCCAATAATAACGGCGGCAGAGGCGGCGCAGGCGGCGCTTCCTATGGAAACCGCGGAAATAACAACGCGGGAGCAGCAGGAAGGCCGTCCGGAAACCGTCAGAACGGCAACCAGAACCGTTCTTCCGGAAGGATCGGTTTTGAACAGCCTAAGCTGATTAAGCCCCTTACCAAACCTTCCCAGCCCCAGATGCCGGATGAAAGGCTGGAAGAGCAGCGCAGGCGCGCCGAGGCGGCGGAAAGAGCTGCAAGGGAACAGAAGGCAAGAGAAGAAAAAGCAGCCGCGGAAAGAGCGGCAAGGGCCGAGCGGAATGAAAACAGGAATGATACAAGGCCGGAAAGAACGGCGGACAACAGGCAGGATAGGCCGCAGGGAAACCGCCCGTCAAACGAAGGCAGAACGAACAGCTATTCGGACAGGACACAATCCAGAGGACCCAGGACAGACAGGCCGCAGGGCAGCCGTCCGGATGCAAGGGGACCGAGAAACGACAGGCCCCAGGGAAGACCCGGCGAAGGACAGAGCCGTCCCGGCTATGGCGGCGGCCAGAGGCCTGGCCAGGGCTTTAACCGTAATGCGAACAGCGGCCGTCCTGGTGCAAACAGCGGCCGTCCTGGCGGAAATGGTGACCGTCCTCAGGGAGACCGTACGCAGGGTGCGGGACGAGGGACGGACAATAAATTCAGAAAGCCTGTTCCGGGCAAAGGCTTTGTTCCGGAAAGCCCCATTAAAGAAGGGGAGAAGCACAGGGATGAAGAAAAGCGCCGCAGCAGCCAGGAAAGAGATAAACGTTCCAAAAAGGATCTTATCTACGAAGAGGACGGCGCAGCAAAGAACAAACTGAAAAACAAGCCCGGCAGATTTATCAAGCCCGAACCTGTCAAAGAAGAGGTACAGGAGGAGCAGATTAAGGTAATTACCGTGCCGGAAACCATTACCATCAAGGAATTGGCGGAAAAAATGAAGCTGCAGCCTGCTGCAATCATTAAGAAGCTGTTCCTGGAAGGCAAAATCGTAACCCTCAACCAGGAAATTGCCTACGAAGATGCCGAAAATATTGCCATCGACTATGATATTATCTGTGAAAGAGAAATCAAGGTGGATGTGATTGAAGAACTGCTGAAAGAAGATGAGGAAAACGAAGACGATATGATCTCCAGACCGCCGGTTATCTGTGTAATGGGTCATGTCGATCACGGTAAAACCTCCCTTCTTGACGCTATCCGCAAAACCAATGTAACAGACAGGGAAGCGGGCGGAATCACCCAGCATATCGGCGCTTATACCGTGCAGATAAACGGGCAGAAGATTACCTTCCTGGATACTCCCGGACATGAAGCGTTTACCGCTATGCGTATGCGCGGCGCCAATTCCACGGATATCGCTGTTCTGGTAGTGGCGGCGGATGACGGCGTAATGCCCCAGACCGTAGAGGCCATTAACCATGCCAAGGCGGCGGGGATTGAAATTATTGTTGCCGTTAATAAAATGGATAAACCCAATGCAAATATTGACAGAGTGAAACAGGAACTGGCAGAATATGAACTCATCCCGGAAGAATGGGGCGGAAGCACCGTATTTGCCCAGGTATCTGCCAAGACAGGAGAAGGCATCAGCCAGCTGCTGGAAATGATTCTGCTGACCTCAGAAATCATGGAACTGAAAGCCAACCCCAACAGACAGGCAAGAGGCCTTGTTATCGAAGCGGAGCTGGATAAGGGCCGCGGGCCGGTGGCAACCGTGCTGGTACAGAAGGGTACCCTCCATGTGGGCGACTTTATTTCCGCAGGGGCATGCCATGGTAAAGTAAGGGCGATGATAGACGATAAGGGCAGAAGGGCAAAAGAAGCAGGACCCTCCACTCCTGTGGAAATCCTGGGACTTTCCGATGTGCCCAATGCAGGAGAAGTATTCCTGTCCCATGAGAATGATAAAGAAGCCCGCACCTATGCGGAAACCTTTATTGCACAGAATAAAGAAAAGAAACTGGAAGAAACGAAAGCCAAGATGTCTCTGGATGATCTGTTCAGCCAGATCCAGGAAGGCAATCTGAAAGAGCTTAACCTGATCATCAAGGCGGATGTACAGGGCAGCGTGGAGGCCGTAAAACAGAGCCTTCTGAAACTTACCAATGAAGAAGTGGTGGTGAAATGCATCCACGGCGGTGTCGGTGCCATCAATGAATCCGACGTTACCCTGGCGGCAACCTCCAATGCCATTATTATCGGCTTTAACGTACGCCCGGATGCTACGGCCAAGGCTACCGCCGAGAGAGAAGGCGTGGATATCCGCCTCTACAGAGTTATTTACCAGGCTATCGAGGATATTGAAGCGGCAATGAAAGGTATGCTGGATCCCGTATTCGAGGAGAAGGTTATCGGACACGCGGAGGTACGCCAGATTTTCAAGGCTTCCGCAGTGGGAAATATTGCCGGCGCTTATGTGCTTGACGGTGAGTTCAAGAGAGATTGCAAGGTGAGGATTACCAGAGACAAGGATCAGATTTATGAAGGTACTCTGGCAAGTCTCAAACGTTTCAAAGATGATGTCAAGGAAGTCCGTTCCGGCTATGAATGCGGTCTTGTATTCGACGGCTTTGATCAGATTCAGGAAGGCGATATCGTGGAAGCCTACATTATGGTGGAGGTTCCCAGGTAAGAGCCGGCCTGTCTGCCGGAGGGCAGCCCTTACAGGTAGGAGTTGCTATGAAAAAAAACAGTGTAAAGAATACCCGGATTAATACGGAAGTGCAGAAGGTACTTGCCGAAACAATCCGGGGGGAAATAAAGGATCCCCGGATTGCCCCCCTCACCTCCGTGGTGGCGGTGGAGGTGTCCCCGGATTTAAAGACGTGCAAGGCATGGATCAGTGTTCTGGGTGACGAAGATGCCCGGAAGGAAACGCTGGCTGGCTTAAGAAGCGCCTCCGGCTTTATTAAAAGCAGGCTGGCAAAGGAAATCAATCTGCGGATCACACCGGAAATCCAGTTTATCATGGATCAGTCCATAGCCTATGGTGTAAACATGTCCCATAAGATTGACGAGGTGATGGGCGGACAGGATGCGGGTTCCAAAGAGGAATGAGCGTCCCTTGCCTCTTTAGCGGGGAGGATTACTATGAAGCTTTTGGAAGAATGTAAACAGGCGGAGAGAATCGGTATCAGCGGACATATCCGGCCGGACGGAGACTGCATTGGTTCCTGCATGGGCCTTTACCTTTATTTGAAAAAGGTAAGGCCGGATGCGGATATCCATGTTTTCCTGGAAAAGCCGGCCGATATATTCCGCTGTATCCGCGGTGTGGAAGAGATAGACAGTGATTTTGGAAACCAGGAGACGTTTGATGTGTTCTTCTGTCTTGATACCGCCGCAGACCGCCTGGGGGGAGCAGAAGAGTATTTCCATGCGGCAGCCAAAAAAATAAATATCGATCACCATGTGAGCAATAAAGGCTGCGGGGATGTGAACTATGTGATACCGGAAGCCAGTTCCACCAGTGAACTGATCTACAATCTGATTGACGGGGATCAGCTGGACGGGGAGATAGCCAAAGCATTGTATATCGGCATCATCCACGACACCGGAGTGTTCCAGTATTCCAATACATCCCCGGAAACGCTGCAGGCGGCGGCGCGTCTGATATCCTTCGGGTTTGATTTCAGCCGTCTGATTGAAGAAACCTTTTATGAGAAAACGTACCTGCAGACGCAGATCCTGGGGCGTGCCCTTCTGGAAAGCATCCGTTTTATGGATGGAAAATGCGTGGTGAGCGTGCTGGATAAAAAGACCATGGAATTTTACGGCGCCTCTTCCCAGGATCTGGAAGGCATTGTCAGCCAGCTGCGCAGCATAAAGGGTGTGGAATGTGCTGTATTCATGTATCAGACAGGGGGTTTGGAATATAAGGTCAGCATGCGTTCCGGCGGACGGATCAATGTTTCCCGGATCGCTTCCTATTTCGGCGGAGGCGGCCATGTGAGGGCGGCGGGCTGTACCATGAACGGAACCAGCCACGATGTGATCAATAACCTTTCCTTACATATCGAAAAACAATTTATTGAGGAGCAGGACACATGATAAACGGCATTCTGAATGTCTATAAAGAAGCGGGCTATACCTCCCACGATGTGGTGGCAAAGCTGCGCGGCATATGCAGGCAGAAGAAAATCGGCCATACAGGTACCCTGGATCCGGATGCGGTCGGGGTACTTCCTGTTTGTCTGGGAAATGCCACCAGGCTTTGCGATATGCTTACGGATAAAAGCAAGGAATACGAAGCGGTGCTCCTTCTGGGGAAGGTGACGGATACCCAGGATATTTCAGGAAAGGTTCTGGAGGAGCATCCGGTGCCCGCAGAAGAAGAAAAGGCTGTGGAGGCCGTCCTTTCTTTTCTGGGAACATATGAGCAGATACCTCCCATGTACTCGGCATTGAAGGTGAACGGGAAAAAACTCTATGAGCTTGCCCGGGCCGGGAAAGAAGTGGAACGGGCGGGGCGCCCGGTGGAAATCAGACAGATAGAAATCCTTTCCGTGGCGCTTCCCGAGATAACCTTCCGGGTGGTATGCTCCAAAGGAACTTATATCCGCACCCTCTGCCATGATATCGGCAGAAAACTGGGCTGCGGGGGAACCATGAAAAGCCTGAAGCGGACGAGAGTGGGAATATTTACTATAGACAATGCTCTGCGGCTTGATGAACTGGAAAAGCTTGCCCATGAGGACAGGCTGGAGGAACAGGTAATTCCGGTGGAGGCCATGTTTGCGGAGCTGCCTTCGGTCATAATACAGGATACCTTCCGCCGTCTGCTGGAAAACGGAAATGCTTTCTATCCCAATCAGATCCGGGAAGAAAGGGAAGCGGTTGACGGCGTCCGGGTGAAAGTGTATGATATGGAAGGACGTTTTTATGGAATTTTTGCCTATTCGGATGAAAAAGGACGGTATCAACCGGTAAAGATGTTTTTATAAGAGAAATGATACCAGGCGTGGATTAAAAGAATGCAGATTATAGCAGGAACGACAGAATTTAAATGGGAACAGCATACGGCGGTGGCAATCGGGAAATTCGACGGAATCCACCAGGGGCACAGGAAGCTTCTGGCCCAGATTGTCAAGGCAAAGGAGGACGGGCTTGCGGCCACGGTGTTCACCTTTGATCCGCCGCCTTCTGTTTTTTTCTCGGGGAAACCCCAGGCGGAGCTCACTACAAAAGAAGAAAAAAGACGGGTGTTTGAGCGGATGGGAGTCGATCTGCTCATCGAATTTCCCATGAATGCACAGACGGCTGCCATGCCGCCGGAGACCTTTGTAAGCCGGGTGCTTCATGAGCAGCTGGGGGCCCGGTTCATAGCTGCCGGTACGGATCTTTCCTTTGGGGACAGAGGAAAAGGAGACTGGCACCTGTTAAAAGCCATGGCGGAAAAAATGGGCTATCAGGTACAGGTGATCGATAAAATCATGTATGGAAGCCGGGAGATCAGTTCCACCTTTGTCAGGGAAGAGATTCTGAAGGGGAATATGGAACTGGCGGAAAAGCTTCTGGGAGCACCCTTCGGGGTGTCCGGAACCGTAAAGCACGGGAAAAGGCTGGGCAGGACGCTGGGTATGCCTACGGTAAACCTCCTGCCTCCCAGAGATAAGCTTCTTCCCCCGAAGGGGGTGTACCTCTCCCATGTTTGCGTCGGAGGAATCCGTCATAAGGGAATTACCAATATCGGCTGCAGGCCCACCGTGAGTAACAGCGGCCAGATGAGTGTGGAAACATACCTTTATGATTTTGATGAAGAGATTTACGGGGAGTATGTGGAAGTATCCCTTCTTTCTTTCTGCCGCCCGGAAAAAAAGTTTTCCGGTGTGGAAGAATTAAAAGAAAATATGGCCCGTGATATCGATGCGGGCAGGAAGTATTGGGAAAGCCGGAAAGCTGTCCGCTCCCTATTTTGACAAAATTCTTTATTTTACTTGTATCTTTCTTAAGAATCCCTTAAAATATATGTAAAGTGTGTGTAAATAAAATGCAAAATCTATGTATATTGTAAACCCTGGAGAAAAGGCCGAAAGGCCTTTTTCGCAGGGTGGGAAGGAATCAGACGAAAGATGAGTATAGGTGCGATGCTGTTGTCGATGGCCGGAGGACTGGGATTATTTCTGTTTGGTATGCGGCTGATGAGCGAGAGTATTGAGAAGGCGGCAGGAGCCAAGCTGAGGGGCATCCTTGAAATGTTTACCACAAACCGGTTTCTGGGTATGCTGGTAGGTATTATTTTTACGGCAGTGATCCAGTCCTCCTCAGCATGTACTGTCATGGTAGTCAGTTTCGTAAATTCGGGGCTGATGAATCTGTATCAGGCGGCAGGCGTTATTTTTGGTGCGAATATCGGCACCACGGTAACCTCCCAGCTGGTATCTTTTAACCTTTCTGAAATAGCTCCGGTATTCCTGCTTGTGGGAATTCTGGGTGTTATGTTCTGCAAACGGCAGAATATCGTGAAGATCTGCCATATTGTCCTTGGGTTTGGCGTATTATTCATGGGGCTGTCCGGAATGTCAAGCGCCATGTCGGGAATGAGAGACATGCCTGAGATTGTGCATATCCTTTCTTCCCTGACGAGTCCTATACTTGCCATACTGGTGGGAACCGTCCTGACGGCAGTGATCCAGAGCTCCTCCGTAACCGTCAGCATTGTGCTGCTCATGGCAAACCAGGGGCTTCTTGAACTTCCTATCTGCCTTTATATCGTTTTGGGGTGTAACATCGGTGCCTGTACTTCAGCGCTTCTGGCCTCCCTGAACGGGAAGAAGGATGCCAAGCGCGCAGCTATGATACACTTCCTGTTCAATGTAATAGGGACCGTGCTCATGTATCTGATTCTGAAGCTGGCGATGAACCCCGTCATGGATATGCTGCATCTGGTATCCGGCACCAACTCGGGCCGTTTTGTTGCCAATGCCCATACCATCTTCAAAGTATTCCAGGTCATTGCGTTATTCCCCTTCGCCGGCCTTATCGTCAAACTCACTTATGTCTTTGTGCCCGGTGACGATATCAAGATGGACGACAGGGACAGCTTTACCCTGAAATATATCGGGGATAAAACGGTATTTAATCCTGCCACGGCGGTGGTGGAGGTGGATAAGGAGCTGAACCGCATGGCGACACTCGCCTCCGACAACCTGAACCGTGCCATGAATGCCCTGATAACCCTGGATGACGAGGATATTGAAACCGTTTATTCGGTGGAAAAGAATATCAATTTCCTGAACCATTCGATTACCAATTATCTGGTGAAAATTAACCAGACCACCCTTCCTATTGAAGACCAGAAGAGCATCGGCGCTCTTTTCCATATTGTGAATGATATTGAAAGAATCGGTGATCATGCCGAAAATGTGGCGGATGCGGCGAAAAAAAGAAAGGAAACCGGTGTGAGCTTCAGCAGGGAAGCACAGCATGAGCTGGGGGAAATGCTGGATATGGTCAATACCATAATCCGTTTTGCAGTGGAAATGTTTTCCACCGGATCCGACGACCTGGCAGAAAATGTGGAACAGCTGGAGGATGCCATTGATGAGAAGGAACGGGAGATCCAGAAGTCCCATATTGATCGGATGACCAAAAACCTTTGTACGCCGGAAGCGAGTATGATATTTTCTGATGTGGTCAGCGGCCTGGAAAGGGTGGCGGATCATGCGACAAATATTGCCTTTGCCATGGATAATACAGAATATGAAGTGAGTAAAGCCGTGTAAAGGATTTCATCCATAGGGCCGGCAAGAACAGCGGCAGCATCCGGAATCCCGTAAAAAGTGATTTTTACGGGATTTATGCACGCTTGAATCACCTTCTCACGTACTGTGCAGTAAATGCACAGTACTGAGTGAACAGTAACCCAGTAATTTCCTGTAAAATTAAGGAATTGGGAATTGACAGAAGAGGAGGATTTGAATATAATACAGATGTAACAATATTGTAACAATTTGAAAGGAATCTGTAAAAAGTTCCGTTCAGACCGCACGGAATGAATACATAGCAAAAAAACAGGAGATATATTTTATGGTAAAAGGAACGAAAGCAATCGGCATGTTGGCGGCGGGGATTGTATTATATACGGGAATGACAATTTCTGCGACAGAAACCGGGAATGCGCTGGTGCCTTCTGCGGGTGTGGGCGAGATTCTGGAAGCGAATGTGAAGGAAGAAGAGTATCTGGCGGCTGCGGAAGAAGCCAAGGTGGAACGGAAAGCGATATACGGCTTCAGCAACCTGGGGATTGCCAATGTTTCCAATTATTTGAATGTAAGAGAGGATCCCAGCGAGGACGGCAAACTGGTCGGCAAGATGAGCAAGAACAGCGGCTGTGAGGTGCTGGAAGTAAAAGACGGATGGGCGCATATCAAGTCCGGCAAGGTTACCGGCTATGTTAAGGCAGAGTTCCTGCTTACAGGGCAGGAAGCCAGGGACAGGGCGGATAAGGTGGCTACGGATATGGCGGTATGTAATTCGGGAGGCCTGCGCGTAAGACAGGAGGCCAGCACGGAAAGCCCGGTTATAACTCTGGTTGCCGAAGGCGAAGAACTGGAGGTTGTGGAGCAGTTGGACGGATGGGTGAAGATCATGCTGGATGATGAAGAAGCCTATGTTTCCGCTGATTATGTGAATATTGCAAAGAAACTGGACAGAGCCGTTACACAGACCGAACTGAAATATGGCAAGGGTGTCTCCAATGTCCGTGTTGATTTGGTTAACTATGCGAAGCAGTTCCTGGGGAACCCTTATGTTTGGGGAGGCGTGAGCCTGACTAAAGGAGCAGATTGCTCCGGTTTTACCATGAGTGTGTTTAAGAATTACGGGGTATCCCTGCCTCATTCCTCCGCTTCCCAGAGCACTATGGGAACCAAGGTGAGCCTTTCCGAGGCGATGCCCGGCGATTTGGTTTTCTATGCCCAGAACGGGAGAGTGAACCATGTGGCTATTTATATCGGAAACGGACAGGTTATCCATGCCAGCAATCCCCGTTCCGGCATCAAGATTTCCAATGTGAGCTATCGTACGCCTTATGCGGTGAAGCGGGTTCTCAGCCAGTAATATGGATGCGGTAACGGTTCAGATTCGTTTGAACTGTTACAAGATGGGATAAAATAAGAAAAGAGTTTACAAGAGCAGGATGCATGTGTTATACTTTCCTAGTATGAAATTCAGCCGGTACCCAGATGCAGGACACTCCGACCCCATCCTGGTATCAGGCGATTACAAATTTAAGGAGGAACACACATGATTTCCAAAGAAAAGAAAACAGCAATTATCACTGAGTATGCAAGATGCGAAGGTGACACCGGTTCACCGGAGGTACAGATCGCAGTCCTGACAGAAAGAATCAAAGAGCTTACCGAGCATCTGAAGAGCAACCCGAAGGATCATCATTCCAGAAGAGGTCTGCTTAAGATGGTTGGACAGAGAAGAGGCCTTCTGGATTACCTGAAGGGCAAAGATATCGAAAGATACCGTTCTCTGATTGAAAAGCTGGGAATCAGAAAATAATGCTGCAAATCAAGGCGGATTTGGCTTCGGGATTGCCTGGATCCTTCCGCCTTATTGTACAATGAAGGGATTTCCCGGATCGTACAACAGCCATCACGTTATGGATGGCGCCTTCTGCTTTTTCAGGTCGGAAGAGTGCTTCCGAGACCACTGACAAGGGCATTTGCCGCGGTTTTGGCCGGCAAGCGGTTTTGTCAGTAGTTTCGGCATCTTCTGCCTGGACGGCAAATTATGAAAGATCAGTTCAGAAAAGGAGAGACAAAATGTACAAGACATTTTCCATGGAACTTGCCGGACGCACCCTGAGTGTGGACATCGGCAGAGTGGCAGCACAGGCAAACGGAGCTGCATTTATGCATTATGGGGATACCACTGTGTTATCCACCGCAACAGCGAGTGAAAAGCCCAGAGAGGGGATTGATTTCTTCCCCCTGAGCGTTGAATATGAGGAGAAGCTTTATTCCGTCGGAAAAATTCCCGGAGGCTTTAACAAGAGGGAAGGAAAAGCGAGTGAAAACTCCGTGCTGACGAGCCGTGTTATCGACCGTCCCATGCGCCCTTTGTTCCCTAAGGATTACAGAAATGATGTAACCCTGAATAACCTGGTTCTTTCCGTAGATCCTTCCTGCCGTCCGGAGTTGGTGGCTATGCTGGGTTCTGCGATAGCCGCCAGCATTTCCGATATCCCTTTTGACGGTCCCTGTGCAATGACCCAGGTAGGTCTGGTTGACGGCGAATTTGTTCTCAACCCTTCCCAGGAGCAGTGGAAAAACGGGGATTTAAGCCTTACAGTTGCTTCTACAGGCGAAAAGGTCATCATGATTGAAGCCGGCGCCAATGAAGTGCCTGAAAATAAGATGATTGAAGCCATATATATGGCTCATGATGTAAACCAGACAATTATTGCATTTATCAATACAATTGTTGCGGAATTAGGAAAGGCCAAGCATGAATATACCAGCTGCGCCATTCCGGAAGAACTGTTTGCCGCCATTAAAGAAATCGTACCTCCTGCAGAGATGGAAGAGGCCGTATTTACTGATATTAAGCAGATAAGAGAAGAAAATATCAGAAAAGTAACCGCCCGCCTGGAAGAAGCCTTCGCAGAGAAGGAAGAATGGCTTCCTGTTTTGGGAGAGGCGATTTACCAGTATCAGAAAAAGACTGTCCGCAAGATGATCCTGAAGGATCATAAGCGTCCGGACGGACGTGCGATCACCCAGATCCGTCCGCTGGCTGCAGAGGTGGATATTATTCCCAGAGTGCATGGTTCTGCTATGTTCACCCGCGGACAGACCCAGATCTGTACGATTACCACACTGGCTCCCCTTTCTGAAATGCAGAGAATTGACGGCCTTGATGAAAACGAAGTAAATAAGAGATATATGCACCATTATAATTTCCCGTCCTATTCCGTAGGTGAGACAAAGCCTTCCAGAGGACCGGGACGCCGTGAAATCGGCCATGGCGCGCTGGCAGAGAAGGCCTTGATTCCGGTACTGCCTACGGAGGACGAATTCCCTTATGCGATTCGTACCGTGTCCGAGACCTTTGAATCCAACGGCTCCACCTCCCAGGCATCCATCTGTGCATCCACGATGTCCCTGATGGCCGCCGGTGTTCCTCTTAAAAAGCAGGTGGCAGGTATTTCCTGCGGGCTTGTTACCGGAGATACGGATGATGATTATCTGGTACTCACCGATATCCAGGGACTGGAAGATTTCTTCGGGGATATGGATTTCAAGGTTGCCGGTACCCATGACGGTATTACTGCCATTCAGATGGATATCAAGATTCATGGTCTGACAAGACCCATCGTGGAAGAGGCGATTGCTAAAACAAAAGAAGCAAGGGAATTCATTATGAATGAAGTAATGAGCCCCTGCATCCCTGCTCCCAGAGCGGAAGTGGGAACCTATGCGCCCAAGATTATCTCCGTACAGATTGATCCGGAAAAAATCGGTGATGTGGTTGGACAGCGCGGAAAGACAATTAATGAAATTATTGCCCGTACCGGCGTGAAGATCGATATAACCGATGACGGAAAGGTATCCGTATGCGGAACAGATAAGGAAATGATGGATAAGGCTGTGGAAATGGTTAAGATTATCACTACTGATTTCCAGGAAGGCCAGATTTTCAAGGGTGTGGTAGTCAGCATTAAGGAGTTCGGTGCCTTTATCGAATTCGCTCCCGGAAAAGAAGGTATGGTTCACATTTCCAAGATCGCCAAAGAAAGAATCAACCGTGTGGAAGATGTGCTTACCCTCGGTGAAATGGTTACGGTTGTCTGCCTTGGTAAGGATAAGATGGGCAGAATCAGCTTCTCCATGAAGGATGTTGCACAGGTTTAAACCAGATATCCCACAGGCTGCGGAAAAGATATCCCTCGCAGCAGCAGCGGATTTGCCGGGTATAGGCCCGCTGTCTGAGGGCATAAACAGAATAGGAACCGGAGGAATGTGTAAAAGCATTCCTCCGGTTTTTTGTGTCCTCAGGAGTCATAACCTGGCATGTCTCACAATATACTGAAAATGGAAGCAAAGCATTCCAAGGAAGCATAGCATTCCTTAGCAGAAAAGTGGACAGACTGCCTGTAACGGCTTTGAAAATGTATTTTGCCGTCTGTACGCACCGTTTCGCGCAGATTTATTCCAAATCCGGACAGCACAGCCCTGCTGCGCACCCCCATTGGAAGCAAATCTGCCGCAAGGTGGGATGCAAAGCGGCCAGAATACCATTTTCAAATATGTTTCAGGAGTAGAAACCGGGAAAGGATGTGTGGCCATGACGTGTGAGGAAGATGTATTACGGATTTTTCCGGAAGAAATGCGGGGAAAATGGCGGAAAGCGGCAGGTTTGTCCGAACATCTCCAGGAAATAAGGCTGCGTGCGGATAAACCTGTGCTGCTTTATATAGACGGGAAGGAATATTATAAAGACAAAAACGGGGATATCGTGTGCCGCATGGAGCAGGCGGAGCTTATGGACAGAGTTGAACTGGAACAGCTGATATCCTACACCTGCAATTATTCTATGTATGCCTTTGAAGAAGAAATAAGCCGCGGGTATCTGTCGCTGCCGGGAGGGCACCGTATGGGGCTTGCAGGGGAGGTCATCCTTTCGGAAAAGGAGAAAATCAGGAATATCAAGCATATATCCTGCGTGAACATCCGGATTTCCCATGAAATCAAAGGTGCTGCCGATGAGGTGCTGCCCTTTCTTTACCAGGACGGAAGCTTTTTAAATACGCTTATCATATCGCCTCCGGGCTGCGGCAAGACAACGCTTCTGCGGGATATCGTAAGGCAGGTTTCCGATGGAAATTCCTTCGGGGAAGGTGTTACGGTGGGAATTGTGGACGAGCGTTCCGAGATCGCCGGTTCTTTCCAGGGACGTGTCCAGAATGATGTGGGGATGCGCACGGATGTCCTGGACAGCTGTCCGAAAGCGGAAGGTATGATGTTGTTGATCCGTTCCATGGCTCCCAAGGTGATCGGTGTGGACGAACTGGGGAGTGAAGAAGATATTGCGGCCTTGAAAAAAGCGCTTTGCTGCGGCTGTTCCCTATTGGCCACTATCCACGCCGAAACAGCGGCTGAGGCCGCCGGCCGTCTGTTTATGAGGCAGCTGGCGGGAGAAAAGGTATTTGAACGATATGTGGTACTTACCAGAAGGCTGGGAAAATGTGAAGTGTCCTCCGTTTTGGATAAAGAACAGAGGATTCTGGCAGGGAGGCTGCTATGATGAAGCTTGCCGGCGCGCTGCTGCTGGTGTTGGGCTGCGCCGGATTCGGATGGTGTATGTGCAGGGATATGGAAAAACATATCGGCCAGCTGCATCTTTTGGCAAGAGCCTTTACCATGCTGGAAAGCGAAGTAGGCTATAGCAGGGCGACCCTGCCCGAGGGACTGACCCGTGTGGGGAACCGTCTGAAAGGCCGGCTGGGGGAATGCTTCGTGAATGTGGGGAAAAAGGCCCAGGGACCGGAAGGAATCACATTTGCGGCGGCCTGGGAGGAAGAGATGGCAGGCTTCCTGAAGGAAACCTGTCTGGATAAAAAGGAAGAGGAGCTGTTACTTTCCTTTCCCGGATTTACCGGTTTTGTGGACGGACAGATGCAGCTGCTGTCCCTGGAACAGTTCGGGAAGGAAATAAGACGTGCGGAAGAAAAGGCGAGGAAAGAGACAGAAAGCCGTAGAAAAGCGGTTCTTTCCGTGAGTATGGCAGGAGGGCTGCTGATTGCTATCCTGCTGATATGACTTTGAAGGAGAATGGAATGGGAGTAAGTCTTATTTTTAAAATAGCGGCGGTAGGGATCCTGGTCACTATCCTGAGCCAGATATTAAAGCACAGCGGCAGGGAAGAGCATGCGTTTCTCCTTTCCCTGGCGGGGCTGATACTGGTACTCACATGGGTGATCCCCTACATATACGATTTATTCACAACGATACAGAACCTGTTTCAGCTCTGACAGAAAGGAAGGGACAGGGAATGGATATGGCAAAAATCGCGTTACTTGGGATAACCGGCGTCCTGATCGGCCTGCAGTTTAAATCCGGAAAGCAGGAATACAGCGCTTATATCGGAATAGCCGTAGCATTGATAATCTTTTATTATATCTGCCAGTATCTGACGCAGGTAAAGGACTCGGTACTGGCGCTGGGAGGTTTTTTGGAAGGGAGCGGAACCTATTTCGGTATTTTGTTCAAGGTGACCGGAATTACCTATCTCTGCCAGTTCTGCGCCGGACTTTGCAGGGATGCGGGATACCAGGCTATTGCAGCCCAGGTGGAACTGTTTGGTAAGGTAACGATACTCCTGGCCGGCATGCCGGTGCTGTTGTCTTTGATTGATACGATAACGGGATTCATGAAGTAGAGGGAAATAGGATGGAATTGACATCGCTGGCCGGAGAATTGAATCTGGAAGATCTGTCCCGCCAAATAGAACAGCTTTTCCCTGATTTCAGCATAGACTTTACTTCTTTTTTCGGACAGGTACTGGCTGGTAATATGGGAGAGGCATTCCGTGGTCTTACTGCCTCCATACGCAACGGAATCCTGGCGGAGATAAGCGGAATGAAAAACCTGATGCTCACGCTCCTTATTATCGGTGTGCTGTCCGCCCTGTTTACAGTTGTGATGCAGAGCTTTGACAATCATCAGATTGCGGATATCGCTCATTTTATTTCCTATCTGCTCATGCTGTTTGTGGTACTCAGGACTTTTACACAGGCGGCTGATATCGCGGGAGTCCTGCTGCAGCGGATACTGCTGTTTGTCCGTCTGTTTGTCCCCACCTTTATGCTGGCTCTGGGGCTTTCCTCGGGAGCCGCCACCGCGGCGGGCTATTATCAGCTTATCCTGCTTCTGATCTATGGCGTGGAGCAGCTTCTAGTGACCATAGGTCTCCCTGCGGTGAATATTTATATGATGCTGGTGGTGATGAACGGCGTATGGGAAGAAGAAAAGCTCGGTATGCTTGTGGAACTTCTGCAGAAAGGCATAGGAGGATTCCTGAAGTTCATGCTTACCTGTATTACCGGTATCGGCCTACTCCAGTCCATGGTAACCCCGGTGCTGGAACAGCTGAAGCTGAATGTGGCAGGAAAGGCTTTATCGGCTATACCGGGGCTGGGAGGATTGGCGGAGGGGACCGCCCAGCTGCTGATTGGTTCCGCGGTACTGGTTAAGAACGGGCTGGGAGTTGCCGCATTTCTTCTTTTGCTGGGACTGTGCATGGTACCCTTTGCCAAGCTCCTTTTGTATGCGGGGATTTTAAAGCTGTGCGCGGCACTGCTGGGGATGACTGCGGATAAACGGATAACCGGCTGTGTGAACAAAGCCGGCGACGGCCTGCTGCTTCTGTTACGCATCTGTTTTACCGCCTGCGCCTGCTTTTTGATTATGTTTGCCATCATCACCTGTCTGGCAGGCAGGATGGGCTGATGCCGCTGCTTTTCCGGAGGGGCGGACAGGAAAACAGCAGGAAAAGAAAGGAGGAGTATGGGAGACCAGTTTCTGGATCTGTTAAAAAAAGTAACTGTGTTCATGCTGGCCGGACAGATAATTGTACATTTTCTGCCGTCCGGAGGATATGAAAAATATGTAAAGATGATGATCAGTATCATGGTCCTGTCCCAAATCGTGCTCCCGGTTCTTTCTTTAGGGAAATTCGATGCAGCCGGCGCTTATGACAGTGCCATGGAGAAGTATGAACAGGAAATTGAAAGGATTGGAAAACAGGTGGAGGAAAGCGATTTGGAGGGCAGGGATTATCAGGAAGAGGCACTGGACATGACGGCCCGCCAGAAGCTGGAGCCATGCCTGGCGGAATATGGTTTGTCCCTGCTATCCGTAGCCGTACCGGAAGAGGGAAAGCTCCGGGTGGAAATAGCCGAAGAAAACAGTGGCCGCAGAACAATAAATATAGAAAAAATAGCGGTTGTCCCAATGGGGGAGGAGGAAGGAACGAATGCTGACAGCGACAAAAGGACGGCGGAAGAGCAAAGGCAGATAAAAACAGCGTTTGCCGGCGCTCTTGGCATGGAAATGGAAAATCTGGAGGTGATATGGAATGGGTGATCGCCTGGCATCCTGGAAGAAAAAGCTGACGAAAGAAAATATGGCAATCCTTGCGCTTTTGGGAATCCTGTTGATGGTGATTGCCCTGCCTGTAAAAAAAACAGATAATGCAGATGAGGAGACCGGATTATCGGACATGGGGAGCAGTACGGTAAAGATATCGGAAACGGAAGAAATCGGGAATGACGGCAGCTATGCACAGCAGGTGGAGGACCGTCTGGAGTCCCTGCTTTCCAGCATGGATGGTGTGGGAAGCGTCAAGGTTATGGTGACCTTATCCTCTTCCACGGAACAGGTGGTGGAAAAAGACATTCCCTCCAGCATGGATACGACCAAAGAAACGGACAGCACGGGCGGTAGCAGGGATGTGGTGAATTCCAAACAGGAAGAAACCACTGTATATGTGACCGACCAGGCCGGGAATAAAACACCCTATATCAGCAAAACACTGGAGCCTGCCATAGAAGGGGTTACCGTGGTCGCCCAGGGCGGCGGAAACGCCATTATACAGAAAAATATTACGGAAGTGATTCAGGCATTATTTGGGGTAGAGGCACATAAGATTAAAGTAGTTAAGATGAAATAGCAGAAAGCAGAGGGAACAGGAGTGAAGAATGTGTTGAAACGCAACCAGATAATGATTACAGCACTGGCAATTATGATTGCGGTGGCAGGGTACCTGAATTTTGCAGGAACCAAGGCAGGAGAAGAACAGCTTACAAGCGCGGATGCCGGAAACGCAGAAGAGGATATGACTGCTTTGCTTGATTTGTCTGAGGAGGACGTGGTGTCGGATATTGACAGTATGGATTCCGATCAGGACGGCGTGGCAGCGGCGGATTACCTTGACGCCCAAATGTCGGCTGATGCCCAGGTACAGGCGGACAGCGCGCAGGTAGCGGTGGTGACGGAAAATATGGATGAAGCGAGTGCGGAACAGGTGGCGGAGGATGCGGACGTACAGAGCGGGGAAGTCCCCGGAGAAGCCGTATTTACCAGTTCCACCGGAGTAACCTCCTTAGCGGGAGCCAAGCTGCAGAAGGAACAGACAAGGGCAAAAAATAAAGAAACCCTTCTGGACATTATAAACAATGCAAACATCAGCGAAGAACAGAAGCAGGATGCCATCAACGGCATGATCGCACTTACCGATATGGCAGAAAAAGAAACTGCCGCAGAAATTCTCCTGGAAGCCAAAGGCTTCAGCGATGTGGTGGTAAGCATCAGCGGTTCCGGTGTGGATGTGGTGGTCAACGCTCCCAGCCTTACCGATGCCCAGAGAGCCCAGATTGAAGACATCGTAACAAGAAAAACAGGGATTTCCCCGGAAAACATAATAATCAGCCCCATTACCGGGAATTAATAAATAGGAAAAACATAACTGCCCAGTCCCTTCACAGTTACAGCCAATATCCATCCTAAATCGCCTTCGGCGATGGATTTTGGACAGACAAGAAAATACATCAAGTAAATAGTGTACAAAAGAAGGATTTGTGGTATAATCTTCGAACAGGGCAGAACCAGATGGGAAAACAGAAAAGGCTGGACTGCTTGCAGAACCGGCATTTTCTGTTTTCCCATCTGGCGAGCGAAGCGACCCAGAGGACACTTGTGTTCTCTGGGTTCTGCCCGTCCGCAGCCAAATCCCCGCCCTTCATGCTGCTTTACAAATCCTGCATGATTCCCCATAAATCAGATACCCCGCAGCCTGCGGGAAGGAAAGGAGCCCCCAACCCATGAAACGAATTTTTCTCATCGTCCTGGACAGTGTAGGTATCGGTGCCCAACCGGATGCCCCTGCATACGGCGATGCCGGTACCAATACCTTGAAAAGCGCATCCGCCAGTTCCTTTTTCCATATGCCCAATATGGAAAAACTGGGACTCTTTAATATAGAAGGAATCGATTACCATACTTCCTGTGAAACGCCTATGGCAACGGTAGCCCGTATGCAGGAAGCCTCCAAAGGCAAGGATACCACAATCGGCCACTGGGAAATTTCCGGTATTTATTCCGGCCGGCCCCTTCCCACCTACCCTGACGGCTTCCCCGCTGAAGTACTGGATGAGTTCACCCGCCTCACCGGCCGCGGTGTCCTCTGCAACAAGCCTTATTCCGGAACGGATGTTATCCGGGACTATGGGGAGGAACACGTCAAAACCGGTGACCTCATCGTATATACCTCAGCTGACAGCGTTTTTCAGATTGCTGCCCATGAGGATATTGTTCCGACGGAAACTTTATATGAATACTGCAGGATCGCCCGTAATATACTCACAGGCAGCCACGGTGTCGGCCGTGTTATTGCCCGGCCGTTTACCGGGACTGACGGAAATTATACCAGAACCTCCGGACGTCATGATTTTTCTATTGAGCCGCCATCCGTCAATATGCTGGACCAATTGAAGGAAAACGGATACGCGGTAATCGGTGTGGGAAAGATACACGATATTTTTGCGGGCAGAGGACTTACCGAATTTACCTATACCCAGGGAAACGAAGACGGTATCAACAAGACACTGGAATTTATGGATAAAGAGTTCCGGGGCCTCTGTTTTATTAATCTTGTGGACTATGATATGCTTTATGGGCACAGGAACGATATTGACGGCTATGCCAAAGCGCTGACCTACTTTGACAGCCGCCTGCCGGAGCTTCTTGCCCGGATGGGGGAAGAGGATCTTCTCATGATCACGGCGGATCACGGCTGCGATCCCGGCTATACCGTTTCCACCGACCATTCCAGGGAATACACCCCATTCCTGCTTTACGGCAAAAATATTTCTCCAGCTAATCTGGGTACCAGGGATACCTTTGCCGATATAGGGGCTACCGTGCTGGATTATTTTGGAATCTCCCCGCAGTTTCAAGGGAAAAGTATGCTTTCCCGTTAATCACCATATATCGGAGCCTGTCTGCGGTTCTGAAAAAATATGCGGACAAAGTGATGCCCTGCCGGGTTTGCGCCCGGATTAACATGAACAACCGGAGGAAAGAAAAGTGAGTAACCTGACTCAGGAAATTAACAGAAGAAGGACCTTTGCCATTATATCCCATCCCGATGCGGGAAAAACAACCCTGACCGAAAAGTTCCTGCTGTACGGAGGTGCCATTAACCTGGCGGGAAGCGTAAAAGGAAAGGCTACGGCCAGACATGCCGTTTCCGACTGGATGGAAATAGAAAAGGAAAGAGGTATTTCCGTCACCTCTTCCGTACTGCAGTTTGAATATGACGGATACTGCATTAATATCCTGGATACCCCGGGACATCAGGATTTCTCTGAGGATACCTACAGAACCCTGATGGCGGCGGATTCCGCGGTCATGGTCATTGACGGATCTAAGGGTGTGGAGGCGCAGACCAGAAAGCTGTTTAAGGTCTGCGTGATGCGTAAAATCCCCATATTCACATTCATCAACAAAATGGATAGGGATGCTAATGATACCTTCGACCTTCTGGATGAGATCGAAAAGGAGCTGGGAATAGCCACCTGCCCTAAAAACTGGCCCATCGGATCCGGTAAAGGATTCAAAGGAATATATGATCGGGATAAGCGATGTGTGATCATCTATTCCGATACGGAAAAGGGGACGAAGGAAGGGGAAACTATTGAAATTCCCGTGGATGATGAAGCGCGCCTTTGTGAATATATCGGTCGTGAAGCGTTGGACAAGCTGCTGGAAGAAATAGAACTGCTGGATGGTGCAAGTGCTGAATTCGATTTGGAGGAAGTTCGCAGGGGCGACCTGACCCCCGTATTCTTCGGATCCGCGCTCACAAACTTCGGTGTGGAAATATTCCTGCAGCACTTTCTGGAGATGACGACAACCCCTCTTCCCAGGAAAGCGGATGCCGGTCTTGTGGACCCGGCAGAAAATAATTTTTCCGCCTTTGTCTTTAAAATCCAGGCAAATATGAATAAAGCGCACAGAGACAGAATTGCCTTCATGCGTATCTGTTCCGGTAAATTCGAGGCCAGTATGGAAGTCAAGCATGTACAGGGCGGCAAGATCATGCGCCTTTCCCAGCCCCAGCAGATTATGGCAAGTGAACGAAAGATTCTGGAGGAAGCCTATGCAGGGGATATTATCGGCGTATTCGATCCCGGCGTTTTTTCCATCGGGGATACGTTATGTATGCCGAAAGAGGATTTCACCTATGAAGGAATCCCTACTTTTGCCCCGGAGCATTTCGCAAGGGTGCGCCAGGTAGATACCATGAAACGGAAGCAGTTTGTCAAGGGAATCACCCAGATCGCCCAGGAAGGTGCTATCCAGATTTTCCAGGAATACAATACCGGTATGGAAGAGATTATTGTGGGAGTCGTAGGTGTTCTTCAGTTTGATGTGCTGAAATACCGTCTCAATAACGAATATAACGTGGAAATCCGTCTGGAACCCCTTCCTTATGAATATATCCGATGGATAGAAAATAAAGAAGAGTTCGATTTGGACAAGCTTACAGGAACCTCCGACATGAAGAAGGTAAAGGATATGAGAGGAAATCCTCTTTTACTTTTCGTAAACGAATGGAGTGTGGGCATGACCGTCGACAGGAACAAAGGGCTTATCTTAACCGAGTTCAGCCGGGATTAAAGTCAACAGCCGCAATGGACAGGAGTCATGCAACATGAAAAGATTTTCCAAAACCGTAGTAGTCATTCTCGTTATTCTTATCTTTATCACTGCGTTCTGGGCCTGGAAGGGTGAACTGCCCTTTCCTTTGCCCGGGAGACAAAACGCGGAAGAAACAGAAAACCTTCCTGTGCCAGAGGAATCTGTGACCCGGACGGAATCCGGATTATCCGGGACGGATGCGGCCCCTTCGGAAGAGGAAGGATCTGCCGCGCAGACGGAGGGAAGTACAGCTGACGTAGTTTCCGGGGAAAACGGCTATGCTTACGGGCTTCTTACGGAAGAGGAACAACAGCTTTACCGGCAGATGCTGCAGGCGATAACCGGCTTTGAGCGGGATGTGGAGCTTTCCATCCTGAATCCGGATTTACTGGAGCCGGTATTCAACAGTATTCTTGCAGACCATCCGGAAATTTTCTATGTGGACGGCTATACCTTTACCAAACATACACTGGGAGAGGAAATACACAAAATAACCTTTTCCGGGCAATATACCCTGACCGGGGAACAGGTGCAGGAACGTACGGAAGGCATAGAAGACTATGTCAACCGGGCACTGGAAGGCATACATACCGATATGGATGACTATCAGAAGATCAAATATATTTACGATTACATGATAGAACACACGGATTACAGGCTGGATGCCCCTGAAAACCAGACAATCTGTTCCGTATTCCTTTATGGCGAATCCGTGTGCCAGGGGTATGCCAAAGCGTTTCAGTTCCTCTGCGGCCGGCTGGGCATTCCGGCGGTCCTGGTTACCGGACAGGTGAAGAACGGAGAACCCCATGCCTGGGACATGGTAATGGCAGACGGGGAATGGTATTATGTAGATCCCACCTGGGGAGATGCCTATTACCTTATGGGTGATGACGATCCTGCCTGGCAGGGGAAAACCCGGCCCAGCGTAAACTATGATTATCTTCTGGTCACAACACAGCAGCTGCTGCGGACCCATACGATAGATAATTCCTTCTCCCTCCCGGAATGTACGGCTATGGCCGATAATTATTACGTCAGGGAAAATGCATATTTTGAAAGCGTCGATGAGAACAGGCTGAAGGAACTGTTTGCCAGAGGTTACGAAGAGGAAAAAGGGATCGTTACCCTCAAGTGCGCCGATCTTACCGTATACCAGGAAATGAAGGAAAATTTACTGGAGGATCAGAAGATCTTTGATTATCTGAAGGGAGACGGTGCGTCGGCCGCTTATGTGGATACCCCGGAGCAGTTTACCTTAAGCTTTTGGCTGGAGTAAGACGCGCCTGATAAAAACACTTTGCAAAGGTGTGGTATTTTGTTATAATCAGTGTTATAGGAATAAAGGAGGCAGCCTTATGGAAAAAGATACAAGAAAAGACAACAATAGAAATACCTATGTCCTGCGGGGAATGGAATCAGAGAATTCCAATGAAAGTATTGGTTCCGTGCAGATTGCGGACGAGGTTGTGGCGATGATAGCATCTCTGGCGGCGACAGAGGTGGAAGGCGTGTCTGCCATGGCAGGCAATATTACGAATGAACTTATCGGCAAGGTTGGGGTAAAGAGCCTGACAAAAGGGGTAAAGGTGCAGGTGGCAGGTAATACCGTCAAGGCGGATCTGGCGCTGTCCCTGGAATATGGGTATAATATCCCGGGAACCTGCAGCAAGGTTCAGGAAAAGGTTAAAAATGCCATAGAAAATATGACAGGGCTTACAGTAACGGATGTCAATATCCGTATTGTCAATGTCAATATGGAGCCTGGAAATTAAAATGGTCTGACGACAGGTGCCTTTCGTATCCCGAAAGGCACTTAGGATTTGCCGGCAAATAACTTGTATATTCAGCCTGTACAAGCTATTTATCGGCAAATCCTTTCGGCATATTGTGGTGTGACCCGGCGGGGGACAGGTTTTCCCCTTCTTTTTCCGGACGCTGCAGTGCTGTGGGGGAAGAAGCGAACAAAGCCGGAGATCGGCGGAATTGAGGAAATAATGGGCAGAAGAGAACAAAGGGAACAGATTTTCAAGCTGTTGTTCCGCGTGGAATTCAATCCGAAAGAAGAGATGCCTGAGCAGTGCCAGCTCTTTTTTGAGGACGAGGAAAACGGCATCGGAGAAAAGGATGCCGCTTATATTCAGGGAAAATTTGAAAAAATACAGGAAAAGCTGCCGGAGATCGATGAAATGATCAATACCACCGCAAAAGGCTGGACAACCTCCAGAATGGGCAAAGTGGATCTGACCATCATCCGTCTGGCCGTTTATGAGATTAAGTTTGACGAAGAGGTGCCGGACAGTGTGGCGATTAATGAAGCTGTGGAACTTGCCAAAAAGTTCGGGCAGGATGAATCTGCCGGCTTTGTAAACGGCGTGCTTGCCCGGTTTGTATAGAGGAAACCAAGTGAGAAATGTATATACCGTGGCGCAGGTGAACTCCTACATTAAGAATATGTTTTCTCAGGATTTCATGCTGCAGAATATATATGTCAAGGGGGAAGTGAGTAACTGCAAGTATCATTCTTCCGGGCATATTTATTTTACTATCAAAGATACCAGGGGCACTATTGCCTGTGTGATGTTTGCAGGAAACCGGGCAGGCCTTAAATTCCGTATGGAAGAAGGCCAGCAGGTGGTCGCAGGCGGAAGCATCGAGGTATATGAACGGGATGGAAAATACCAGCTTTATGCCCGTGAGATCATATTGGACGGGGCTGGTTATTTATATGAAAAATTTGAACGGCTGAAACGGGAGCTTGCGGAGCAGGGGCTTTTTGCTTCGGAGTACAAGCAGCCGTTACCCAAATATATCAGAACCCTGGGGGTGGTAACCGCACCTACCGGGGCAGCTGTGCAGGATATTATCAATATCACCCGCCGCAGGAACCCTTATGTGCAGATCCTGCTGTATCCGGCCATTGTGCAGGGCGATCAGGCGGCGGCCAGCATTATACGGGGAATCCATGCCATGGAACACCTGGGTGTGGATGTGATGATCGTAGGACGCGGAGGTGGCTCCATTGAAGACCTGTGGGCCTTTAATGAGGAAGCGGTGGCCCAGGCGGTGTTTGACTGTACGGTTCCGATCATATCTGCTGTGGGACATGAGACGGATACTACGATTATCGATTTTGTCTCCGATCTGCGCGCACCTACCCCGTCTGCCGCGGCAGAACTGGCTGTTTATGATGTGCGTCAGCTGGAAGCCGTGCTTGAAGGCTGCCGGAATGATCTGTTTGTAAGGATGAAAAACCGGATTGATTGGGAGCGTTCCAGGGGCAGACAGGCCCGTACAAAGCTGCAGTATCTAAGTCCTGCCAATCAGATTCGGGAAAAAAGAATGTACGCCCTGCGTATGGAAGAGCAGGTGACGGCGCTGATGAAGCGGCAGCTTACGGAAAAACGTCATATGCTGGGGCTGTATACGGAGAAGCTGAAAGGCCTTTCTCCGCTGGATAAACTCAACCAGGGATTTTCCTATGTTTCCGACAGCAGGGGAAAAACCGTATCCGATGTGAAACGTGTAAAGACCGGAGATATGCTTTCTATCCATGTGAAAAACGGAAAAATAGAAGCGGTGGTCACGGATAAAGAATTATGGAAGCAGGAGAAAGGAGAGGGACAGGCATGAAAAAGGAAAAAGTGCAGGATCCGATAGCCGCTGAAGCAAAAAAGAAAGGAAAAGCACTATCCTCGGAAGGAAAAGTATCTTCCCCGGAAGAAAGTACTCCTTCCCTGGAAGACGCGTTCAGCCTCCTGGAGGAAATCACCCATACCCTTGAAGATGAGGAAATCACCCTGGAGGATTCGTTCCAGGCCTATAAAAAAGGTATGGATTTATTGAAAATATGCAATGATAAGATAGATAAGGTGGAAAAAAAGGTACTGATGCTGAACGAGGAGGGCGGACTGGATGAATTTTGATAAGATGCGGCAGGAGAAGGTGGATGAGATTGAAAAAATCCTGAAGCGGTACCTTCCGGCGGAAAAGGGCTTCCAGAAAACGGTTCTTGAGGCTATGAACTACAGTGTCCTGGCCGGAGGAAAGCGGCTCCGCCCCATGCTGATGCAGGAGACCTTCCGGCTGTTCGGCGGAGAAGGAAACCTTGTTGAACCCTTTATGGCTGCTATTGAGATGATACACACTTATTCCCTGGTGCATGATGATCTGCCGTGTATGGATAATGATGAATACCGGAGAGGCCGTAAAACCACCCATGCCGTATATGGGGAAGGAATGGCTGTTCTGGCAGGGGATGCCCTTTTAAATTATGCGTTTGAAACCGCATGCAGCTCCTTTGCCATGACGGAAGAGGAGCCTCATCTGCTTTCCCGCTGTGCAAAAGCAATGGCTGTCCTGGCCCGGAAAGCGGGCGTATATGGAATGATAGGCGGTCAGACGGCGGATACGGAGGCGGAAGAGCTGCCGGGGGAACAGGTAACCCAGGAGCTTTTACTTTATATCCATGAAAACAAAACAGCGGCTTTGATTCAAAGCTCCATGATGATAGGGGCGGCACTGGCCGGTGCTGATGACACGCAGCTTAGCCGCCTGGAGGAAATCGGAACACGTATCGGTCTGGCTTTCCAGATCCAGGATGATATCCTGGATCTCACAAGCAGTCTGGAGATCCTTGGCAAACAGACCGGGAGTGATCTGAAAAACCATAAGGTAACATATGTATCCCTTAACGGCATGGAGCGATCAATAGAAGAGGTGCGTCGTCTGTCGGAGGAAGCCATAACCGGTCTTGCCTCATTTTCCCTTGAAGGGAAGGAAACCGTCCGCAATGAATTTTTAGAAGCACTGGTGGAAGATTTAATTACCAGAAAAAAATAAAAGGAGGCATCTTATGCTTCTCGATCAGATACAGAAAGCAAATGACATTAAAAATATAAATCCCAGGGATTATACTGCGCTGGCGGCGGAGATCCGGGATTTCCTCGTTCGGAAAATCAGTGTGACGGGAGGCCATCTGGGCTCCAATCTGGGAGCAGTGGAGCTTACTATGGCACTTCATCTGGCGCTGAACCTGCCGGAAGATAAGATCATCTGGGATGTGGGGCACCAGTCCTATACCCATAAGCTTCTGACCGGCAGACGGGAAGGATTTGAAACGCTGAAAAAATACGGCGGCATGAGCGGCTTCCCCAAGAGAAAGGAAAGCCCTTGTGACAGCTTTGATACCGGTCACAGTTCCACTTCTATCTCTGCCGGCCTGGGTATGGTGAAGGCAAGGGATCTGCAGGGGGAGAACCGGACTATCGTGTCTGTAATCGGAGACGGTTCCCTTACGGGCGGAATGGCTTATGAGGCGCTCAATAATGCGGCAAGGCTGGAAACCAATTTCATAATTATTTTAAATGACAATAATATGTCCATTTCTGAAAATGTAGGCGGCGTATCCAAATACCTGAATAATATCCGTACCTCAAACGCATATCTTGATGTGAAGGACGGGATTTATTATGCCATCCGCAACACCAAATACGGAGATCCCGTGGTGGCAGGTATCCGCCGTGCCAAAAACAGCCTGAAACAGCTGGTTATCCCCGGCATGTATTTTGAAGATATGGGGATTACCTATCTGGGGCCGGTGGACGGCCATGATACGGCATCCCTCATACGCGTTATTAATGAAGCAAAACGCAGAAAAAATGCAGTAATCATCCATGTACTAACCAAAAAAGGCAAAGGCTATGCCCCCGCGGAAAATCATCCGGCCCGTTTCCATGGAGCGGAGCCTTTTGATGTGCAGACCGGAGTCCCCCTGAAAAAGAAAATGAAAGCCAATTATACGGACGTGTTTTCCACCGTTATGATGAAGCTTGGCCAGCGGGATGAAAAAATCGTTGCGATAACGGCGGCAATGCCGGACGGAACAGGGCTGAAGCGGTTCAGCCATGCGTATCCGGATCGCTTTTTTGATGTGGGTATTGCGGAGCAGCATGCGGTTACCTTTGCGGCAGGACTTGCCGTGGGGGGGCTCAAGCCGGTGGTGGCCGTGTATTCTTCCTTCCTTCAAAGAGCCTATGATCAGGTGCTGCACGACGTATGTATCCAGAATCTGCCGGTGATTTTTGCCATTGACCGGGCGGGTCTGGTAGGCAGTGACGGGGAAACCCATCAGGGAATCTTTGATTTATCTTATCTGTCCTCCATCCCGAATATGCACATTATGGCTCCCAAAAATAAATGGGAGCTTTCCGATATGATGAAATTCGCGGTGTCCTTCGGGGCTCCTATTGCCCTGCGCTATCCCAGAGGCGAGGCATATGACGGACTGGCTGCTTTCCGTGCGCCCGTTGAATACGGACGGAGTGAGATGATATATGAAGAGAAGGATATCGCACTTCTTGCTGTGGGCAGTATGGTAAAAACCGGTGAAGAGGTATATGCGGACCTGAAAAAGGAAGGCCGGTTCTGTACGCTGGTAAATGCCAGGTTCGTGAAACCTATTGATGAAGAGGGGATCCGAAAGCTGGCCCATACCCACAAGCTTCTGGTTACCCTGGAAGAAAATGTGGAGAGCGGAGGCATCGGTGAAAGAGTGCGTACTTTTGCGGATGACAACGGCCTTCCGGTCCGGATTCTTACCATCGCTGTTCCGGATGAATACGTGGAGCATGGGAATGTGGATCTGCTGAAGCAGGAAATCGGAATTGACAGAGAATCCATTCTGCAACGGATTCATGAAGCGTTAGGGGAAGTCTGATGAAGGAACGATTGGATGTACTCCTGGTAAAGCAGGGCTATGCGCCCTCCCGGGAGAAAGCAAAAGCGATTATTATGTCCGGCAATGTATTTGTGGACGGGCAGCGGGAAGATAAGGCCGGTTCTGTCTTTGAAGAGGACAAATGTGTATTGACAGTGAAGGAAAACCCGCTGAAATACGTAAGCCGCGGTGGCCTGAAATTGGAGAAGGCCATGCAGTGCTTTCCTGTCAGCCTTTCGGGTGAAGTATGTATGGATATCGGCGCTTCAACCGGAGGCTTTACAGACTGTATGCTGCAAAACGGGGCTGCGAAGGTTTATTCCGTGGATGTGGGCCATGGACAGCTGGCCTGGAAACTGCGGAACGACGAACGGGTAGTCTGTATGGAAAAAACGAATTTCCGGTATATGCTTCCAGGAGATATTCAGGATGAACTGAGTTTTGCTTCCGTGGATGTTTCCTTTATTTCCCTGACCAAGATATTGATTCCGGCCAGAAACCTTTTAAAGGAGGGCGGGCATATGGTGTGCCTTATCAAGCCCCAGTTCGAGGCGGGAAGGGATAAGGTTGGGAAAAAGGGCGTGGTCAGAGAGCCTGCGGTGCACTGTGAGGTAATTGCCAGGGTATTGGATTTTGCAGCTCTTACAGGCTTTTCGCCAGAAGGTCTGACCTATTCGCCGGTTAAAGGGCCGGAGGGTAATATCGAATATCTGGTTTACCTTAAAAAGAAAGAGAATCTGCCGGAAGAAATTACATCCCTGACGGAGCATGAGGCGGAACGGGAACTGGCGGAACATATCGCCGGGAAAAGAGGGTTTTCAGAAGACACAGAATGGAAGAAAACCGTGGCAAAGCTTGTGGAACAGGCGCATGGTGCTCTTGAAAAGGATATGAAACAGGGGTAGCTTAACATGGGGATAGGGTGCAGCAAACATTATATTATTATGACAAACAGACCGAAGGACCCGGGGTTGAAGGTGACCGCTTATATCCGAGAGTATCTGGAAGAGCGGGGGGCATCCTGCACAATCTGTGCGGACAATGAATCGGAGGAACAAATCCGGCTGAAGGAAGGCGGAGGCGATCTGCATTCGGACTGTATGATTGTGCTGGGAGGAGATGGTACCATGCTGAAGGCCGCCCGGGAGACCGCGGGTAACGGAATCCCTCTTCTGGGTGTAAACCTGGGGACGGTAGGTTATCTGTCGGAGGTGGAGCCGGTTGCCCTGGATTTTGCGCTGGAGAAGCTTCTGCGTGAGGAGTATACGATAGAGGAACGGATGATGCTTTCCGGGCGGGTGCTCAGGGAAGACGGCAGCGGGGAGGAGGCGCAGGTGCATGCGCTGAATGATGTGGCAATCACCCGCAGGGGGCCTCTGCAGGTGATCCGGTTTCGGATATGGGTGAACGGACAGGTTTTGAACAGCTATGGGGCGGATGGGATTGTGATTGCCACTCCCACAGGCTCCACAGGTTATAATATGTCTGCGGGAGGCCCTATTGTGGAGCCGGGGGCAAACCTCATTGTGCTTACGCCAATCTGCCCGCATACGCTGAATACAAGAAGCATTGTCCTGCGGGCTGAAGACGAAGTTGTTGTGGAAATCGGGGAAAAACAGTCCGGGCAGGATAAGGCTCTCAGCCGGGAAGTGGAAGTGAATTTTGACGGAAGCCGCTGCCTCATCCTGAAAACGGGAGACAGAATCAAGGTGACACGAAGCAGTAAGACCACCTCCATCATGAAGCTGAGCGAACTAAGCTTCCTGGAGCGTTTACATAGAAAGATGAGTGAGTAGACCGATGAAACAAAACAGACATGAAAAAATTGTGGAATTGATTGAAACCTATGAAATAGAGACCCAGGAAGAGTTAGCGGACAAGCTCCGTGAGGCCGGATTTACGGTGACCCAGGCAACCGTTTCACGGGATATCCGGCAGCTTCACCTGTCCAAGGTGCCTGCAGGAAACGGCAGGCAGAAATACATTGTGCTGCGCCAGGACGACAGCCGGCTGTGGGATAAATATGTGAGGGTGCTGAAGGATGGTTTTGTATCCATGGATATGGCACAGAATATCCTGGTGCTCAAAACCGTTTCCGGTATGGCTATGGCCGTTGCCGCGGCGGTCGATGCCATGAAATTTAAGGAGATTGTGGGAAGTATCGCCGGAGATGACACGATTATGATGGCAGTGCGCAGTGTGGAGGATACCAGGATCGTAATGGACAAAATCCGTGAAATCCTGAAAAATTAGGAGCCGGATCGGGGATACGGCCGGGAAGTGTTCGGAAGGAGAATATAGGAGAAGAAAAATGTTAGTGAGCTTACATGTGAAAAATCTGGCATTGATTCAGGAGACCGAAGTTTTTTTCGGCCCCCATCTGAACATCCTGACAGGTGAAACCGGAGCGGGAAAATCCATTATCATCGGTTCCGTGGGCCTGGCCCTGGGAAGCCGCGGCGATCGGGATATGATCCGCACAGGCGCGGATTATGCCCTGATTGAGCTGGTGTTCCAGCTGGACAAGGAGGGGCAGATTGAGAAGGTGAAAAAACTGGATATTCCCATTGAGGAGGACGGCTTTGTGATCCTCCAGCGCAGAATTATGCCCCAGCGCAGCATCAGTAAGGTGAATGGAGAAACAGTCAATGCGAGGCTGCTGAAAGAACTTTCCGGCGTTTTGATCGACATTCATGGGCAGCATGATTCCCAGCAGCTTTTGCAAACAAAAAAACATCTGGAAATTCTGGATGATTTTGCCGGGGAAGATATTACCGGCATAAAAAAAGAGATAAAAGAGAAATATCATGTTTATAGAAAAATCCAGGAAAAATTGTCGGAAACCGACCTGGATGAACGGGAAAAAGAAAGAGAGCTTTCTCTGGCCCGTTTTGAAGTGGAAGAAATTGACAATGCGGCCTTAAAAGATAACGAGGACGAGGAACTGGAAGAGCGTTACCAGAAAATGAGCAACAGCCGGAAAATAGCAGAAGCCTTGGGAAATGTCCATGTCCTGACCGGATATGACCAGGAATGCGGTGCCGGCGGTGCCGCGGGCAGAGCTTTGCGTGAACTGAACAGCGTGAGCGCATATGACGGCGCGCTTTCAGAATTGGCAGGCATGCTCATGGACATAGACGGACTGCTGAATGATTTTAACCGCTCGGTTTCCGATTATCTTTCCGATTTGGAATTTGATCAAAGCGATTTTCTCCAGGTAGAGGAACGGCTCAACACGATTAACCGGCTGAAGGATAAATACGGCTCCACGATAAGCGAGATTCTTCTATATAAAGAAAACAGGCAGGAGGAACTGGAACGGCTGCTGGATGCGGATGCTTACCGGGAAAAGCTGGCAAAAGAACTGCAGGAGGCCCGCGCAGGGCTGGAACTTGTCTGTGCCAGGGCGACTAAAATGCGCAGAAGCGCGGGGAAGAAGCTGGCAAAACTTTTTATTGAGGCCCTGCAGGATTTGAATTTCAACCAGGTGGATTTTGCAGTGGAGGTGGAACAGAAGGCTTCTATTGGCCCCGACGGCTGGGATGAGGTATCCTTTATGATATCCACGAATCCGGGCGAGCCTCGTAAGGCTCTGGCCGGCGTTGCCAGCGGCGGAGAACTGTCCCGTATCATGCTCGCCCTGAAAACAATAACAGCCGGACAGGAGGATAAGGATACCTTCATATTTGATGAAATTGATACCGGGATCAGCGGAAAAACCGCTTGGAAGGTTTCGCGGAAGCTGGCCGTACTGGGAAAGAACCGTCAGGTAATCTGCATCACCCACCTTCCCCAGATAGCGGCAATGGCAGATAATCATTTTATTATAGAAAAAAAATCCATGGAAGATTCCACCAGCACAGCGATAACGGAAATCCGCGAAAATGACATATTAAACGAGCTTGCAAGGATGCTCGGGAGCGATACGATAACGGAAAATTCACTTGCCAACGCAAGAGAATTGAAAGAAATGGCAGCAAATACAAAACAATACTAAATTATCTTTACCCATTTGTCACATACTAGAAAGGACGTACATGTTAAATGTATGTCCTTTTCTTTGCTAAAAGGGCCTGAAAAGACCCATAGCAGCTGTGCCTGCTATTAGCAGAATAAGCAGCAGGAAGGATGTGAAATTTTGGAAAGAAGAAAAAAGTACCGCTTATTTTTATATGTTTTGCTGATTTGCTCCACGACAGCGTTAATCATATGCTGGCTTTTCCTGATATGGGAAAAAATTCCCCGTGCTATCCATATCCGGGCAGGAATCCAGCAGGATTTGGATTTGAACGTACCTGTTTCAGGCAAGCTGTATAAGGCGCCGGCAAGTTCCGGAAGTGAAGACGAAGCAATACCGGTAACCGGAATGAACGCGGTAGCACAGACAAAAGAAACAAAAAGCCTTTCCGTGGATCTGGGAGAGTCCCTTACCTTATACGCGGAGGATATTGATACCTATACAATGGATTTGAAGCTGTTCGGCGTCATTCCTTTTAAGACCGTTAACGTACAGGTTATCAATGACAAGACACTGATACCGGCGGGCGTTCCCATCGGCATCTATGTTAAGACCCAGGGAATATTAGTCATAGCCACAGGTGATTTTACCGGTGCCGACGGCCAGGCGAAAGAACCTGCAGGACATCTTCTCAAGGAAGGCGATTATATTCTGAAAGTGGACGGTAAGGAAGTGGAAGGAAAAGCCGCCTTCATGAAGCAAATTGAAGAAAGCGGCGGAGAAGAAATGGTTCTTACCATACTCCGTGACGACCAGGAATTTGACCTGAAGATAAAACCCGAAGAAAACCAGGACGGACAATATAAGCTTGGCATATGGATAAGGGACAATGCACAGGGAGTAGGCACCCTCACCTATTTGGACGAGAACAATTCCTTCGGCGCACTGGGTCATGGAATCAACGATATGGATACCGCCACACTGATGAATTTAAAAAACGGAAGCCTTTACCAGACCGAAATTGTGTCCATAACCAAGGGAGAGAATGGAACGCCGGGCGAACTCACAGGCGTAATAGACTACAAAGAAAGCAACAAGATGGGAACAATTGAGGCCAATACCGTAGAAGGGATATTCGGAGAACTGAGCGAATCCGCTGCGGCCCACATCACCTCACAGGCTATGCCCATCGGCCTGAAGCAGGAGGTAGAAACAGGCCCCGCCCAAATCCTATGCAGCGTAGGCGGCGAACCACAGCTATACGACATCAAAATAACAGCGATACACCTCGACCACGACAATATCAACAGAGGGATCGAACTCCAGGTAACCGACCCCGAACTCCTGGAGACCACCGGAGGCATAGTCCAGGGAATGAGCGGCAGCCCCATCCTCCAGGAAGGAAAAATAATAGGAGCCGTCACCCACGTCCTCGTACAAGACCCCACCAGAGGCTTCGGGATATTTATTGAAAACATGTTACTCCAATGAGCCGTGCAAAAAAAGAAGAAAAAGCCCCCGTTTGAGCTTGCTCAATAAGGGAGCTTTTCCTTCTTTTTTTATGGGGCGAAGCCCCACAGCCTTGAAATTGCGCGCAATTTCAAGGCTGCCACGGCGGCCTCCCGGATCCCCCATCATC
>URMK01000002.1 GCA_900548905.1 uncultured Lachnospiraceae bacterium
AATAGGATAGCATATTTTGTTGAAGTTTTTTATTTTATCTAGCACAACAGGTTAAATTAAAACAAATTAAAGATTTACTGGAAAAAAACAATTATTTATGCTATAGTATCCAAGATGGAGCAATAAACGTAGATAAAATACCAGTTTTAAAAATCTAAATAACCCAACAGGGGTGAATGAGGGTCATTTGGGTAACGCCCCAACCCCCAAAATCAATTTATCCACCCGTTTATTCTCCACTAAAACTATTGACATAACAGATTTCCACAGACTATACTTAAGAGAAAAATAACATTCTCCTCCCATTACATAAATTAAGGATTACCAAATGAAACCTATTCAACAAAAGTCCTGGTTCCGCAATTCCCTATGGACTATATTTATCCTAATCCTACTAATAACCCTATACCTGTCCTTCCAAAGCGGCCCAGCCACCAAAGCTTTAGAAAAGCCCTTTGTAACCCAGGTAACAGGCACCCTGGCAAATGCTCCAACCCAGGAGCAGGTACTGACTATCACCTATTACCTCCGTCAGGCAGGCAGGGCTATCCTTTTCTTCGCATTAGGATTTACCGGAAGCTGGGCGATCCTCCTCACCTTCCGCAGAATTACGGCAAAGCTTCGCATACTATCCACAGCAGCCATGCTGTTCGCCATAGCCTTTTTTACAGAATTTATGAAACTATTTATAGAAGGAAGACATTATTCCTTCCCCCAATGCCTGGAAGGTTTCCTCTTCGGCATGCTGGGTTATCTGTGCATTGGTATGATCCTGTACCTGATTGCACATCATAAAGACAGAATCAAGAAAAAAGCAGGAGCAGAAGCGTAACCGCTTACTGCCTTACCGGAGGCATATGTACCAGAAGAAGTCTAATCTGCAAAATTTAATAATTATATCGATTGACTGTCTTGTACTTGTCCTCAGTCTCGGTATTGCCAATTATATCAGGCATCAGAAGTTCTTCAAGGGACTGAATAATCCCACGGATATGAAAGTTCTGATTGCTATTTTTTTGGTGGTATTCCTGATAATAAACCTGTTTAAAAACTGGTACAAGAAGATGCTGCTGCGTGGCCCTTTCCAGGAACTGCTGGAAATCATTAAGATGAACCTCGTGACATTGGCGGGAGCCACCTTTGCTTTATATTTTACCAGGGTAATCGATGAATATTCCAGAAAAGTGCTGCTTTACTTTGTTTTTATAGATGTTATCCTGATGTTCCTAGCCCATCAGCTTTACAAAAGATATCTCCCTGTATTTTACAAGGTGGCCGGAAATGCAAGACAGCTGCTTCTTGTAGCTTCCGCCAGGGAAGCCGGGGCTTTGGTTGCGGAGATGAAGAGTATCAAAGACTATAGTTACCAGATAAAAGGTATTATCCTGCTGGATGGAGAGGAAAAAGAGGTGGGAGGCATCCCGGTGGTTGCTCCCGGAAATGAACTGATTGAATATTGCCTCACAGCTTCTCTGGATGAGGTAATTATCTGTACGGACAGACAGACGCAGGAGGAGAGAAAAGAGGATTTGGAAAATCTGGCGGCTATGGGGCTTACCATCCATCTGCAGGTCCCTGTCCTGGAACTCACAGAGGCTCCTCAGCGTATCCTTTCTCAGTTTGGGCAGTTCCATACGATTACCTATGCCAATAAGGTGGCGCCGTTCGGGCAGCTTATGCTGAAGCGTCTTATCGATATAGCCGGAGCCTTTGCGGGCAGCCTGGCATTGCTTGTCCTTACGGTTGTTCTGACACCTGTTATCAAGCTGGATTCTCCTGGCCCGGTCTTTTTCGCACAGAAGCGTGTGGGACGAAACGGCCGTATTTTTAAAATGTACAAGTTCCGTTCCATGTATACCGATGCGGAAGAGCGGAAAAAGGAGCTGATGGCCCGGAACGAGATGGACGGGCTGATGTTTAAAATGGAAGATGACCCCCGCATTACCAGGGTGGGGAAATTCCTGCGAAAAACAAGCCTGGATGAGTTCCCGCAGTTTATTAATATTCTCAGAGGGGATATGAGTCTGGTAGGCACCAGGCCTCCCACGCTGGATGAATTTGAGCATTACCAGTCTTATCATAAGAAAAGACTCAGTTTTCGGCCGGGGCTTACCGGCATGTGGCAGGTGAGCGGCAGAAGTGATATTACGGATTTTGAAGAAATCGTCAGGCTGGATGTGGAATACATCGACAACTGGTCTGTAAGTCTTGATCTGAAAATTTTGATTAAAACAGTTCTGGCTGTTTTTTCCAAGAGCGGGGCCAGGTGATTTTTTTATGCTCAAAATTCCTGTTTTAAACGTATGTTAAAATACGTTTAAAAATTCCGATAAGGTATAAGGAACCTTTTTGTAACCGTTGCAGACAGAACGGTTACAACTTTTAACAAAACAGGATAGAGAAAGCAGGAACTACAGGATGGAAAAGTTAAGTAAGGCAGATCTTGAAAAAGAAGAATTATTAAATCCGGAAAAAGCGGAAAAAAGAAGGCTCAGGAAGCACAAAGCCCGTCTAATGGCGGCAGTAACGGTAGTCTGTGTGATTTTTGTGGTATGTACCACCGGTTTTATGGTCGTGCGTGCTATGGGGAAAAACAGCATTATGAGTAAAGGCGGCGGTATGGAGCCGGCAATTTCAACAGATGTAAACGTAATGGATAAGGTGACACAATGGCAGGAAGGCTGGATTGGATATCAGGAAAAGATTTATGAATACAATGATGACATCATGACCTTTCTGATCATGGGTATAGATAAAAAGGATAAACTGGAAACCGTGGAGAACGGAGGACAGAAAGGACAGGCGGATGCGGTATTCCTAGTTGTGCTGAATCCGCATAATAAAAAGGTGGATTTGATAGCTGTTAACCGGGACACTATGGCGGATGTGGAGGTTTACGGACAATCGGGGGCATATTCCGGCACGGTTAAAGCCCAGATTGCGTTGCAGCATGCATACGGGGATGGAAAGGATAAAAGTGCCCGTTTGATGGAAAAAGCCGTTTCGGCGCTGCTGTATCAGCTGCCCATCCATGGATACCTCGCTGTGAATATGGATGGAATACCTACAATTAATGATACTATTGGTGGTGTGGAGGTGGAGTGTCTGCAGGATGTAACGGCTGTGGATCCGGCCCTTAGTGCAGGAGATACGGTAAGGCTGGAGGGGGAAACGGCTTTCTGGTATGTGAAATACAGGGATACCGATGTTTTTGAAAGCAACCGTCATCGCCTGGAAAGGCAGGCGCAGTATCTGCAGGGTTTTATTGAGCAGGCCAGAGCCGCCTTTAAAAAAGATGTCACCCTGCCTCTCACGCTGTTTCAGAAATTAAGTCCTTATATGACAACGGATATAAAAGCGGATGAGGTTACCTATCTGGCTACGACAGCCGCTTCTTATGCCTTCAGCGGAGAGATTCATATGCTGGAAGGGGAAACCCGTATGGGGGAGGTTTATGAGGAATTTTATCCGGACGAGGATGCCCTTCATCAACTTGTTATCGATATCTTTTATGAAGAGGTACAGCAATAGCTATTACCGCCTCTGGCGTTAATATGGGAAGTCATACAAGAATCATCAGGAGGGGAGGACCTGTAAACCATATACGGGCAGGTTCCGTTCCGGTTCAGAACCGGAGGGATTCTGCAGCAGCCGGCGTAAATCGTTTAGAATCGTTATCTTTATGTGCTCTGTATGCTTCCCGGAGCCGGCATGTTCCGCACAGGTTATTTCCGGACAATGAAATCGAATGAAAAGGATAAAAAGATGAAACATAACAAATACATATCCCTGCATAATGTTTTTATCATTTCTATATTATTTTTGTTCTGTATGCCTTTGGCAGGCTGCGGCAGCAAAACAGGGGAACAGGGCAATACACAGACGGATACCCGGCAGACGGTTGAAAGTGGCGATCTGTCTTTGGCAGATTTTATGAAAAAAGATGGAACAGTGGATATTCCGTCTTTGCAGAATATTAATGCGGAAGCCTACGCATGGCTGGAAATCACAGGAACGGATATCAGCTTTCCGGTATTACAGCCGGCGGAGGACGAATATTTTTACCTCAGCCATAATATTTACGGGAAAGAGGATGAGGACGGCTGCATTTATACGGAGTATTACAACAATAAGGATTTTGGCGATCCCAATACCATTATATACGGTCGTAACAGGGAAGAAAGATTCGGCAGGCTTCACCAATACAAGGACAGGGATTTTTTTGATTCCCACAGGGAAGTAAAGATATATTTGGAAGACAGGGTGCTTACCTATCAGATTTTTGCGGCATATACCTATGATGACCGGCATTTGATCGCAACCTATGATTTTTGGGATCAAGCAGTCTATTCTGCATATTTGGAAGACATCTTTGCGATCCGTGCGATGGATGCTTTTATTGACAACTCCGCCCCGGTCTCCGCAGAGGATAAAATCATTACATTATCCACCGGGGTAACAGGAGAGGATGACAAGCGTTATCTGGTACAGGCTGTGCTTGTGCCGGAACAGGCCTGAAAGGCGGATGGAACATGGAACAGAAACGAAAAAGAAGAAGAAAAAAGAGAAAGCGGTCCGCAGTTAGAAAAGCCGGTATTTTCCTAGCCGTTCTGCTGTCTGTTCTCCTTTTGTTTCTCCTTTTGCTGCTGCTTGTATATTTATGGATGGAAGGCCATGGGCGGAGTGCTTTTGCCCAAAAGCAGGAAGCGGTCCCGGAACAGATGCAGACGGTTTCCGTATCGGAAAATGATGCGGGAGAAGCATTGGAAGCAGGGACGCTGCGTTACCATGGAAAGACATATACCTATAAAAAGGATGTTTTGACCTTTTTATGTATGGGGATAGATAAGACCGGAGAAGTGAAGGCTTCCTCCGATTTATACAGGGGCGGACAGGCTGATGCCCTGTTCCTGGCGGTTTTGGATCCCCGGGGAAAAAAGATCAGCGTAATCGGTATCAACAGGGATACTATGACGGAAATAAAGACCTACGATCCCAATGGCTTATATTCCGGAAAAGAGGTTGCACAAATAGCTCTGGCCCATGCCTATGGAGAGGGGCTGGAGGAAAGCTGTGAAAATACGGTGGAGGCTGTTTCCAATTTATTCTACGGCCTGCCGATTCATGGATACTGTGCTCTGAATATGAGTGTTATAGCCGCGATTAACGATGCGGTGGGCGGTGTGGAGGTTACCATACCGGAATCCGTAGCTAAGGGCGGAATGAAAATAAATGGTACACGCTACGGCGGCGGATGGAAGGCGGGGGACCGTGTCCATCTGGAGGGCGAAGAAGCCTATGTATATATAAAGTACCGTGATACGAAGGAAGCACAGAGCGCGGAAGCACGTCTGTCCCGTCAGAAAGAGTATTTACAGGGGTTTGTCGGGCAGGCAAAGGCAGCTGTGAAGCAGGATATGACGCTTCCGCTGAAGCTGTATACGCAAGTTTCCCCTTATATGGTTACGGATATATCCGCAGACGAAGCAGTTTATCTGGCAGGACAGGCGTTATCCTACAGTTTTGACCGGAATGACATATATACGATGGAAGGGCACGTGGAAATGGGTGAAATGTTTGAGGAATTTTACCAAGATGATACGGCTCTGTATGAACTGATACTTCAGGTTTTTTATGATGAAGTAACTCCGTAAGGCTGTTGTTACAGCTTACCAATGGTATTAGCGGACGGGTAACCGGACGTTGATATAAAGAAGCCACACACACTATAAGAAAGGGGGATGATTGACATGAAAAAGAAAATGGCAATTGTTCTTTCAGCAATTCTCGCATGCTCTATGGGCATGACTGCGATGGCGGCTCCCAGTCCGTCCATCCAGAAGGAACCTGTAGCGCAGGTCGTTGTGAGCCCTTCTGTCGGTACAAGCAATACCGTTACCACACAGGCTGTAAGTGTTTCCAGCGACAAGTCTGCAGTCCTTCCCGGAACAACCTTCAAGACCGCAAGCGGTCAGGTTGTGGACCCGGCTGCAGTAGCAATGGTTATCGCACCCGCTTCCGCTGAACAGGCACAGGCTTCTGCAGCATCTTTAGCAGCAGCAATGACTTCCAGCAAAATGCAGGTAGTTAACTTTACCGGCAGAAGCGGACTGTCTCTTACAGACAGCAAAGGCAATCTGAATGTTGTTAACAACATGGTAATTGGCCTTCAGACCGCAGCCGGTGAAGCTGTTGCACAGAACGGTTCCGTATCTGCAGCATTCGCGCTGGCAGATATTCTCGGAGCAACTACTCTGGCTGAAGGGGAAACCATTCAGGCATTATACCAGAGAGCGGACGGAACATGGGTAGCCGTTCCGGTAGTTATCAAGAACGGTGCAGTTGCCGTTGCACTTCCTGCATTCGGCGGCGCCGTAAATGTTACATTTGTTGTAGCCAAGGGCGCTCATATGGAAGATGTTCCGGCAACAACTTCTCCCAGAACCTGATAGTTCTGGATTCGCACTAAAACTATTTCCTAAAATCAATTTGTGTGGTTTCAAAATACCTGGTTTCCGGAATATCGGAAGCCAGGTATTTTTTTGCCCTGAGTACCGGCAGGTGCTTCTTTTAAGTTATCGATATAATATTACTATTCCGGGACAGTGCCCGGATGGACGCCGACTGCTGTAAACCGGGGAACAAAATCCATTGTTCGGAGAAATATCTGCATCTTTAGGAATATACCGAATTTTTCAAAGGACTTTTGATAGATGCCGCAGACGTTGATTATTTGTATTACGGTTTATATGGTAATGGATATTCATTTTTTTTGTGCAGATTAACGGATTGCCTCAAAAGGTATTGTTGGATGTGCCATATATGGCACATCTTTTGCCGCTTCGGATATCTAATTCCCTCGTTTGTAGTCACGGAGTAAAAAGTACGTTAAAATACTACTACAGTTCAGTGGAAAAAGCAATTCTTGCTTATGGAATATGCTAAACTGAAAAAAACGAAGTTTGGTAAATTTTGGAAGTAAGGTGCAAATGATGATGGATTATGTAGTTATTATGCGTGGCTTAAGAGAGGACAACGATGTAAAGCAGAGGGAGGTGGCCGAGTACCTGAACATTGATCAGAGGGTCTATTCCAGATATGAAAGAGGGCAGAACGCTATGCCTGTGAGATTTATCCCTTTGCTTTGTGACTACTATAATGTATCGGCGGATTATCTGTTGGGAAGATCAAAAGAAAAGGACTACCTCGGCGCTGACAAATCCCGTAAGCTGGGAGCCACGAAGAAGAACGGATAACACAAGACAACTGAAGAGGGAACTTATGCCGTAGGCATAAGTGAAAAAGGACGGTTTTTACCGTTCTTTTTTCTTGTGAAAAAGTCCGGTTTCGGATATAGTAATAGGTGTGTAAAGAAAAGGTTTCCGAAAGGGAATGCCGTATTGATTTCATTAAGAAGAAACAGGAGCAGATGCATATGAAATGTCTCGTGCTGGCAGGAGGAAGGGGCGACAGGCTGTGGCCGCTGTCCAGAAAGAATTATCCGAAACAGTTTATCAGCATCCAGAAGGATCATTCCATTTTTCAGGAGACTATTGCCAGGAATATTCCTTATTGCGATGAATTTATTATAGTTACCAATAAAGAATACCAGTTTATCGTGGAAAACCAGATGAAGGCTTTCCAGGGGATAACCTACAGGCTGGTACTGGAGGATGTGGGGAGGAAAACGACCGCGGCCATCATGCTTTCTTGTCTGCAGTTTCCTTTGTCCGAGCTGATGTTTGTGGTGGCAAGTGATCATCTGATTGAAGGGGCCACCTATAAAGATGATGTCACGAGGGCCGCGGAGCTGGCAAAGGATGGCTGGCTTGTCACCTTCGGTATGGATATAGGCAAGCCGGAAACCCGGTTCGGTTATATCCGCTGCCGGGGAGAAGAAGTGCTTTCCTTTATAGAAAAGCCGGATGCCGCCACGGCGGCTTCCTATTTTGAAGCAGGGGACTATCTGATTAACAGCGGTATGTTTCTGTTTCGTGTGGGGACGCTGGTCCAGGAAATCCGGAAATTCTATCCATGGTTATACAATTCCTGTGAAGCGGCCTTTTATATGAGGAAGGTAAAAGGCAGGCATACGTATTATCCGTCCGAGGTACTGGAGGGCATCCAGGCGGTCCCTATTGAGAAAAGTGTTTTTGAACGGACCGGAAGAGGGAAGGTGATTCACAGCTCTTTTCAGTGGCAGGATATCGGAAGCCTGGAGGATTTATCCCTCACCGGGATCCGGAGAGACGAAAGAAATCAAATCGTATATGAAAGCACCAATACGACGGTGCTGAATCAGAGCGACCGTCAGCTTGTGGTAGCCAACAATCTGACGGATATCACAATAATCAATACCGAAGATGCGGTTTATGTTGGTAAGACAGGGGAATCCGAAAAGCTGAAGGGTATCATGAGGGAAAATCCGGAGGAGCAGCATTACTTTGATCAGGGACGGGTTATTTACAAGCCATGGGGAACCTATGAGCTTCTGAATGTGAATCCCCGCTACGTTGTCCGCAAGGTGATGATCACGGAAGGAAAGACGATCTATGCACACCAGCATTCCCATCGTACGGAGCATTGGATTATTGTGTGCGGAAGGGCCAGAATCATCATGGAAGGCGGGGAAGGAGAGTATGGGGCTAATGACAGCATAGAAGTACCTGAAAATACACCCCACCAGATATCTAATATCGGCAATGAGCCTTTGGTGTTTATGGAGATTTCCACAGGTGAAATGGTGGAAGAAAGAGACTTGATCTCTGTTCGCAGCCGGGATCTGTCGGAGGCGGAGCTGGGCTATCAGGTGGAACCTTTTGTCCGTCTGCTTCCTGCCTTCAAGGATTACCTGTGGGGAGGCACCAGGCTTCGTGATAATTATGCTAAGAAATGTGACTATGAAACCATAGCGGAAAGCTGGGAACTGTCCGCCCATAAGGAAGGGCAGAGTATTGTGGCTTCCGGGCGTCATAAGGGGCTTCTTTTTTCCGAGTATCTGGACCGGATCGGAAAGGAAAAATGGGGCTGGAAATGCCAGCCGCTGGAACGTTTCCCGCTTCTGGTCAAACTGATTGATGCAAAAGAGAACCTTTCCGTACAGGTTCATCCGGATGATGCCTATGCCCTGGAAAAGGAAAATGAATACGGGAAAAATGAGATGTGGTACATCCTTCAGTGCGAACCGGATTCCTGTATTTACTGCGGCTTTAAACGGGATGTAACCCGGGAAGAGGTAAAAAAGGCGGTGGAAGAGGACACGATTCTTTCCCTGCTGAACCGGATTCCTATTAAACAGGGGGAGGCGTTTTTCATACCGGCAGGTACGGTTCATGCCATCGGCAAAGGAAGCCTGATATGTGAAATCCAGCAAAGTTCCAATTGTACCTATCGTTTATATGATTATAACCGCAGGGACAAGTATGGAAATTACCGGGAGCTTCATATGGAGAAGGCGCTGGCGGTCATGAATTACAGCCGGTACGAAGTACAGCGGTTTGACAGCGAAACCATAGAAACGCAGGACGTGGTTTTGCGCATCCTGAGCCGCTGCAAATATTTTGAGTGTGTCAGCTGCACGCTCCATGGTTCTTATGTACTGGAGGCGGACGGAAATTCCTTTTACTCTCTTCTGTGCGTAAAAGGGAAGGCGCAGCTGCAGCATTTGGAGGAGGCGGAAAGAACACAGATAAAGGCCGGAGACAGTATTTTCATTCCTGCCGGGGACCAAAAATTCCGTCTGGAAGGGGACGCAGAGATCATCATTACCCATATATAAAAAGCGACGCCGGCTTTCTGGAAGCCGGCGCCTTTTTATGGGGAGCTGCTGAGTTATTTTTTAATAAATACCGTATAACCCCTGCTGTTCAGCAGTTTTTCCGCTTTTTGAATCGAAGCTTCTTCATAAAATTCGATCCGCAGGACACCGTCTTCCGATTCCCGGTTATGGACAATGCCGATATTTTTGATGCTGATATGGTTCAGCGCCAGCAGAGTAGCAACGGAGGCCAGGGAGCCGGCTTCGTCGGGAATTTCCACATTGATGGTGTATACCCTTTTAATAGGGCCGCTGGAAGCGTCGATAAAGGAATCCCGGTAGTTCCTGGCCGTATCGAAGAAGGAATAGAGCTGATTTGCATCCCTTCGGTCGATTTCATCCTTTACTTTTTCAAGGGAACTGATATAGCGTTCCAGAAGCTGTGATATATTTTCCCTGTTCGTCAGGCAGATCTGCTGCCACATAACTGTGGAGGAAGAAGCAATGCGGGTAATGTCCTTAAATCCACCTGCGGCAACCAATTTCATGATTCCTTCATCGTTATCGCTGGCCTTTACCAGGTTTACCAGCGAGGAAGCGACGACATGGGGCAGATGGCTGATTGCGGCCGTTACATAATCATGCTGCCGGTAATCCAGAATCAGAGGGATGGCTCCCATTGCCTTGACCAAAGCGGCATACCGTTCCACCTGTTCTTTTGGGGCATCCGATGTGGGGGTAAGGATATAGTAAGCATTTTCCAGTAAAGAGGCCTTGGAATTCTGGTAGCCGATCCGTTCGCTGCCGGCCATGGGATGGCCGCCGATAAAAGAGGAGGTAAGGCCCAGTTCTTCAATGGCGGCATGGATGGTGCTTTTTACGCTGCCCACATCGGTGAGGATACACCCGGGATGAAGGGACAGATATTGCCGGATAATCCGTAAGTTATTGTCATTCTGGGACACCGGGGCGCATAAGAATAGAAAGTCACAATCCGTGAAGGCGGCTCCGTTTCTTTCGTCAACCCGTTCCGACGCTTCATCAATGATTCCTTCTTCCAGGGCGAGCTTCCGTGTTGCACTGTCCGTATCACAGGCCCGGATAAAGCAGTCCGGCATGGAGGCGCGGATGGCTCTGGCAATGGAACCGCCGATAAGTCCAAGCCCAATAAAGGCAAAGGTGAGTTGCTTCATAACATGCTCCTTTTATCTGAAGCTGCGGCCTGCAAGTCCGATATAGGGAGCGAGCTCACCGGTCAGCTTCTCAAAGTTTTCAAAGGTAAGGGACTGCGGGCCGTCGGAAAGGGCATGGGCGGGATCGTTATGTACCTCTATCATCAGACCGTCCGCACCGCAGGCTACAGCAGCTTTTGCCAGAGGAGCCACATATTTGTAAACGCCGGTGGCATGGGAGGGATCCACGATTACAGGGAGATGGGTTCTTTCCTTTAATACCGGAACGGCGCTTAAGTCAAGCGTGTTGCGTGTTGCGGTCTCAAAGGTGCGGATGCCTCTTTCGCATAATACCACATTGGGGTTGCCTTCGGCAATGATATATTCCGCTGCGTTGAGCCATTCCTCGATGGTGGCGCTCAGTCCTCTTTTCAAAAGTACAGGAAGGCCGGAGCGTCCCGCTTCCTTGAGAAGGATGAAGTTCTGCATGTTCCGGGCGCCGATCTGGATCATATCCACATATTTCACGGCAGCTTCAATTGCCTCATGGCTCACGACCTCGCAGATGGTGGCCAGCCCGGTTTCTTTTGCGGCTTCCTGCATGTAACGCAGTCCTTCTTCTTCCAGCCCCTGGAAGGAGTAAGGGGAGGTTCTCGGCTTATATGCGCCGCCGCGGAGAATGGTAGCCCCGCAGGCTGTGACGGCCTTAGCGATAGCCAGCAGCTGTTCCTGCGTTTCCACGGCGCATGGTCCGGCCATTATGGTCATATTGTCCGGGCCGATAGAGGTGGGGCCGACCCTGACCGTGGTGGGATTGGGATGAAACTTCCGGTTTGCAAGCTTGTAGGTTTCCGTTACCGGCACTATCCTGTCAACATCCTTGAAGCTTATCAGGTTTTCCGTGGAAAGAAGGCTTTTATCGCCCACCACGCCGATGATGGTAACTTCGGTCCCCTGGGAAAGATGGGCATTCAGCCCGCTGTTTTCAATATATTCCTTTATCGCCGTGATGCTGGACTGTGCGGCCTGGGGTTTCATTACTATAATCATAAATACGATTCCTTTCACTTTCGATATTTTTAATGCCGTTACCAATATAGCACTTTAAAGCGTGAAAGTCAACCGGGAGACGATTCTCGCAGATGCATCCTATATTTTAGCTATTTTCCCTTGATTTCCGGGGGTTTTAGAGGTGGAGCTGACTTAGATGCGGCGGAGGGAAAAAGAAGGGAAAAAATAACTTGTATAAAATGTTGAAAATTGCTTGTAAAAATTTTGGACATTTAGTAAAATATACCCATGGGGTTCTGGAAGAGATTTTTAATGGATTGGGGACTTTTACAGAAAACCCGGAAATCGCATAATACGGAGGAATTCAGTATGAACATTTACACAACAGACAAGATTCGTAACGTTGTTCTTCTGGGACATGGCGGATCAGGCAAGACTAGTTTAGTAGAAGCAATGGCGTATTTGTCCGGAATCACATCCAGGATGGGTAAGGTAACAGACGGAAATACGGTCAGCGATTTTGGCAAGGAAGAGCAGAAGAGAAAATTTTCAATCAGCACATCTGTTGTCCCGATTGAATGGGAAGGTGTGAAGATCAATATATTGGATACTCCCGGTTTTTTTGACTTTGTAGGGGAAGTGGAAGAAGCGGTCAGCGCTGCGGATGCCGCCATCATTGTCATCTCCGGCAAGGCCGGCGTGGAAGTGGGTACCCAGAAGGCCTGGGAGCTGTGTGACAGATACAAGCTTCCCCGCATGGTATTCGTAACGGATATGGATATTGATAATGCTTCTTACCGGCAGATCGTGGAAGATATGACTAACCTTTATGGCAAGAAAATTGCTCCCTTCCATCTGCCAATCCGTGAAAATGAGAAGTTTGTCGGTTATGTCAACGTTATTTCCGAGACCGGCTACAGATGGCAGGGCAAAGAAGTTGTGGAATGTGAGATACCCGAATACAACAAACCGAACCTTCAGATTTGCCGTGATACCCTGATGGAAGCGGTGGCCGAAACAAGCGAAGAGTTCATGGAACGGTATTTCAGCGGTGAGTCCTTCTCCGAGGCGGAAATCAGAGCGGCTCTGCGTACCAATATTAATGACGGCAGTATTGTTCCCATGTCCATGGGATCCAATATTCTGGGACAGGGTATTTACACGCTGCTGGATGATATTGTAAAGTACCTGCCCAGCCCGGAAGGACGGGAAATTGCAGGCATTAATATGAAGACAAAAGATATTTTCCAGGCGAATTTCGATTTTGCGAAGGCTAAGAGCGCTTATATCTTCAAGACAATTGTGGATCCCTTTATTGGTAAATATTCCCTCATTAAGGTTTGCTCCGGCGTTCTGAAAACAGATGATCAGATGCTTAATTACGATAAAGATATTGAGGAGAAGATCGGTAAGCTTTATATCCTGCAGGGAAGCAAGCCAATTGAAGTAAGTGAGCTTCATGCCGGCGATATCGGCGCCCTGGCCAAGCTGACAGGCGCAAGGACGGGAAATACGCTTTCCACCAAGGCTACCCCTATTGAATATGGCAAAACGGAAATCTCCGTACCTTATACCTCAAAGAGATACAAAGCCAAGAACAAAGCGGATATCGATAAGATTTCCCAGTCCCTTACCAAGATGACTCATGAAGATTTAACACTGAAAGTGGTTAATGATTCTGAAAACCATCAGTCGCTGCTGTATGGTATGGGTGATCAGCATCTGGACGTGGTTGTAAGCAGACTGGTTAATGAATATAAAGTGGAGATTGAACTGAGCCAGCCCAAGGTTGCATTCCGTGAAACCATCCGTAAAAAATCAGACGTGGAATATAAATATAAGAAACAGACCGGCGGTCATGGGCAGTATGGCCATGTCAAGATGAAATTCGAACCTTCAGGTGATCTGGAAAAGAACTATGAATTTGCACAGGAGGTGGTGGGAGGCGCCGTTCCTAAGAATTATTATCCCGCAGTGGAAAAGGGCATTCAGGAATCCGTCCAGAAAGGGCCTTTGGCCGCTTATCCGGTAGTTGGTGTGAAAGCGATTCTGTATGATGGATCCTATCATCCCGTTGACTCTTCGGAAATGGCGTTTAAGATGGCGACCATCCAGGCATTCAAGAAGGGCTTTATGGATGCGGGTCCGGTTCTTCTTGAGCCGATTGCGTCTTTGAAGGTAACCGTGCCGGATCAGTATACCGGTGATGTTATGGGTGATTTGAATAAACGCCGCGGCCGTGTGTTGGGAATGACACCTATTGCAGGCGGAAAGCAGATTGTTGAAGCGGATGTGCCTATGACGGAACTGTACGGCTATTGTACGGATCTGCGTTCCATGACAGGCGGCAGGGGAGATTACTCCTATGCATTTGCCCGTTATGAGCAGGCTCCATCCGATATCCAGGAGAAGGAAGTTGCTGCAAGAGCCGCTAAGGTTGCGGAAGGAAGCGACGAATAAAGGTAACTATTCAGTCAGGCCAGTGCATTTGCTGCGCTGACCGTAAGAAAGCGATTCAGAAATCTTTTTTAGAGAAGAAAAGCAATATTGGGGTAAGGGCGCCGAGGATATTGGGGGATATCTTCGGCGCCCTTTATAATGGTACGCTTTTCTGAATTGCGCCGATAACCGGAAGCTGATGGAGATATATGATGCGGTTATATGAGAAGCAGGATGGAAGAATAAAAAACGTACCGCCAGCCGGTAAGGTCAGCTGTCCCGCCGTTTACGGCGTTTTAAACCTGGTGACCCGCTGCCGGCCGCGGGATGCTTGACTTTATCCCGGGCAAATTCCAGATAAAAGCTCTGTATTTTCAGTTTATTTTCTTCATACATATCCAAAATCTGATACAGCTCCTTATAATATCCGAAGAGAATTTTTTTGGTGCGGATGGTTTCCCGTAAATCAATCTTACTGTCCACAAGACTTCCTTTCGTTTTTACATAATAATAGAAGGGATCTGTGAGGACATGGACGTTGGAGGTGAATTTCAGATATTCCAGATTGAATTTAAAATCTTCACACCAATCCAGTTCATGGGAGAAGAACAGGCGGTTTTCTCTGATGATATCCATACGGTAAAATTTATTCCAGGTTACCCCATAGTAGAAATTGGCGGGGGATTTCATCATGTATTTGGCAAATTCAGCTCTGCTTATCAGGGCGGGAGAGGGGATATGGCCTTTAATCCAGATCCGCCTTCCGATAACCCGGTAATAATCCGATATGACAAGCTGGGTTTCCGGTCCCATAGCCTGCAGCAAAAGAGCTGTGGCATCCCGTGTAAGCCAGTCATCTGCATCCACAAACTGCACAAAAACCCCCTTCGCCATCTGCAGCCCGACATTCCGGCTCTCCGAAACACCGGAGTTTTCCTTATGGACAACACGCAGACGGGGCTCTTTTTTTTCATATTTAGCAAGGATTACCCGGCTGTGATCCGTACTGCCGTCGTCAATAGCAAGAATTTCCAGATGGGAATAGGTCTGCCTGATTACGCTGCAAAGACATCTCTCCAGCGTTTGCTCCCTGTTATATATGGGAATAATTATGGTAACTAAAGGGTTATTCAATCAGATTATCTGCCTTTCCTTCGTAATTTCTAATGCTTATTTTATCATGCGCAAAGGAGAGAAACAAGGGAAAAGTGCCGCGATAAGTGCCGGTCGTCCGGCATTGCTATGGCTGGAATATTGTGGTACAATGAATTAATTTATTATTAGACTGTAATCAGCCGGGACAACGGGCTGACGACAGGATGTGCCGGAATCAGATACCGGCAGGGAGGAGTATTATTTTATATGAAAAAAGGTGTATTGTACACGATTTTGGGTGTTTTGGCCGCTGTGGCTGCATTTATTTATTATTATGTAACGCTGCCCGCTATTAATATCCATTCCAGCGGCTTCTGGTTTTTCATTATGGCGGCTATCGTTGCCGTCATGATCCTGTATGCCGTCCGTAAAGCAGGGAAGGATATGGCAGGGACAGGCGGTGTATCGCTTAAGTTCAGCCTGAAGGAATATAAGCCCCTGAAGTGGATGGGGATTCTGCTTCTGCTTTTACTGGCCGCTTATCTTATTGGAAGCGTGCTGTCTTCCCCGATTATTAACGCCAAGAAATACCAGCAGCTCCTGACACTGGAGAGCCGGAATTTTACGGATGACATCAAGGAAGTGGACTACCGGACAATCCCTCTTCTGGACAAGGATTCGGCGGCGCTGCTGGGTGACAGGAAAATGGGAAGTCTGGTGGATATGGTTTCCCAGTTTGAAGTGGCGGATGACTATACCCAGCTTAACTATAACGGGGTACCGGTGAGAGTTACCCCTCTCGTATATGCCAGCCCGATCAAGTGGCTGACCAACCAGAAAAACGGGATTCCGGCTTACATCCGCATTGATATGACCACACAGGATACGGAATGCGTTATGCTGGAGGAAGGGATCAAATATTCCAAATCCGAATATTTCAACCGGAATCTGTACCGGCATCTCCGGTTCCGGTTCCCTACCTATATTTTCGGCGATCAGCTCTTTTTTGAAATTGATGACAATGGCGTTCCCTACTGGGTATGCCCTGTTAAAAAGTTTAATATTGGCCTGTTCGGCGGAGAAACGGTGGGACGTGTCGTGCTCTGTAATGCCATTACCGGGGAATGTACGGATTATGACATCGAGGATGTTCCGCAATGGATTGACAAGGTATATTCCGCAGAGATGCTGATGCAGCTGTACGATTATCATGGTATGTACCAGCATGGTTTCTTTAACAGTGTTTTAGGACAGAAGGACTGTCTGGTGACTACCAACGGGTATAATTATATTGCTCTGGATGACGATGTTTGGGTATATACGGGAATCACCTCTGTAAACGGGGATCAGTCAAACGTAGGGTTTGTCCTGATGAACCAGAGAACCATGGAAACCCGTTATTATAAGGTGGAAGGTGCAACGGAGATGTCGGCCATGTCCTCTGCGGAAGGGCAGGTACAGAATCTGGGTTATAAGGCTTCCTTTCCGCTTTTGTTAAATATTGCGGATGAACCCACCTATTTTATGGCACTTAAGGATGCCGCGGGCCTGGTTAAGAAATATGCTATGGTAAATGTACAGAAATACCAGTGGGTTGCCATCGGAGATACCATTCAGCAATGTGAAAAGAATTATAATGAGCTGCTGAGCACCAATGGCATTGTCAGCCAGAATACGGATGCCTACCTGGAGGCCGCAGGCAGGATTGAATCGATATCACCGGTCGTACTGGAAGGAACTACCCATTATTATATTTGCATGGAAGGAAATGAGAGTATCTTTGATGTGGACTTATCCGACGAAAAGCTTATCGGAATCGTCCGTTTTAAGGCCGGTGACAGGATAACGCTGAAATATTTGGATGAAGGCGGTTTAAATCCGGTGCGGGAACTGAATTAGAAGAAGTGGACTATTGACAAAAGCCGGGAAAAAGGATAAAATTATCCCTAGTTTCCGGGAAACCAGCATATTTTCCCTGTTTTCCGGCAGAATAGCAATAAGACAGAGACACGGAAGAGGAGTAGTAAGGATCCTGTCCTTTATAGAGAGCCGCCGGCTGGTGTAAGGCGGTAAGGATAAGTCCCCAACTCGCCTTGGAGTCCTCCGGGGGAACCCCTTTGGAATGGAAGCAAAGTATTCTATAGAAGCAAAGCATTCTATAGAAGCAAAGCATTCTAAGGAAGTAGTCCGGAGCGGGTATTCCCGTTACAGATATTTAAGTGCGCATCATAAGGCAGGGAAGGGTTTGATGATCCTGTGCCGGAGGGTGCGAATTAGAGTGGTACCACGGAAAAGAAGCCCTTTCGTCTCTAAGCAGAAGAAAGGGCTTTTTTTGACATATGGATGACACGCTCCGCGGGCCATCCGGCAACAAAAAGGAGGAAGCTATGGCAGCACCATACAATCACAGAGAGATTGAAGAGAAATGGCGGAAAGAATGGGAAACGAATCCCGTTAACGTCAACGATGGAAAGAAACCTAAATATTATTGTCTGGATATGTTCCCTTATCCATCCGGAAACGGGCTTCATGTAGGACACTGGAGAGGCTATGTAATTTCCGACGTGTGGAGCCGTTACAAAATGCTTAACGGCGGTCACTACATCATCCACCCCATGGGATGGGATGCATTTGGCCTTCCCGCAGAAAATTATGCTATTAAAATGGGAGTTCATCCCGCAATTTCCACAGCGGACAATGTGGCAAAGATCAAAAGCCAGATCAAGCAGATCGCTGCTTTGTACGATTGGGATATGGAAGTGAATACTACAGATCCTTCTTTTTATAAGTGGACCCAGTGGATTTTTGTAAAGATGTTCCGGGCGGGGCTTGCTTATGAAAAAGAAATGCCTATTAACTGGTGTCCTTCCTGTAAGACGGGTCTGGCTAACGAGGAAGTGGTTAACGGAAAGTGCGAACGCTGTGGCGCAGATGTTACCAAGAAAAATCTGAAGCAGTGGATGCTGAAAATCACCGCCTACGCGGATCGTCTCCTGAATGATCTGGACAAGCTTGACTGGCCGGAAAAAGTGAAAAAGATGCAGACGGACTGGATTGGTAAATCCTATGGTGCGGAAGTGGATTTCCCGGTGGAAGGCAGAGACGAGAAGATCACAGTCTATACCACAAGGCCCGATACCCTGCATGGAGCGACCTTTATGGTTCTTGCTCCGGAGCATGAGCTGGCAGCCGGGCTTGCCACACCGGAAAATAAAAGTGCTGTGGAAAAATATATTTTTGATGCTTCCATGAAGTCTAATGTGGACAGACTGCAGGATAAGGAAAAGACCGGCGTTTTCACAGGCACCTATGCGATCAATCCGTTAAACGGAGCAAAGGTTCCTATCTGGCTGTCCGATTATGTTCTGGCGGATTATGGTACAGGCGCTATCATGTGTGTACCGGCCCATGACGACAGAGACTTTGAATTCGCCAGAAAGTTTAATATTCCGATCATCCAGGTTATCGCCAAAGATGGTAAGGAAATTGAAAATATGACGGAAGCCTATACGGATGCAAGCGGAACCATGATCAATTCCGGTGAATGGAACGGCATGGAAAGCGCTGTATTGAAGAAGGAAGCGCCGGTTATGATTGAGAAAATGGGAATCGGCCACAAGACGGTAAATTACAAGCTGCGTGACTGGGTATTTTCCCGTCAGCGCTATTGGGGAGAACCTATTCCTATCATTCATTGTCCGGAGTGCGGCTGTGTGCCGGTGCCGGAGGATCAGCTTCCGCTGCTGCTTCCCGAGGTGGAATCCTATCAGCCTACAGGGACAGGAGAATCTCCGCTTGCCGATATCGACTGGTGGGTGAATACCACCTGTCCAGTGTGCGGTGCTCCTGCCAAGAGAGAGACCAATACCATGCCTCAGTGGGCCGGTTCCTCCTGGTATTTCCTGCGTTATGTGGATAATAAAAATGAGAAGGAACTGGTGAGCAGAGAAAAAGCGGATACCTATCTGCCCGTTGATATGTACATCGGCGGGGTGGAACATGCGGTGCTGCATTTGCTCTATTCCCGTTTCTATACGAAATTCCTGTATGATTCCGGTGTGGTGGATTTTGACGAACCCTTTATCAAACTGTTTAACCAGGGCATGATTACAGGCAAGAACGGAATTAAAATGAGCAAATCTAAGGGAAATGTAGTGTCTCCGGATGATTTGGTGAGAGATTACGGCTGTGATTCCCTGCGGATGTATGAGCTTTTTGTAGGGCCTCCGGAACTGGACAGTGAATGGGATGACAGGGGAATTGACGGTGTGAACCGTTTCCTGAACCGTTTCTGGAATTTGGTTATGGATAATAAGGACAGCGGCGTAGCACCTTCCAAAGAAATGCTCAAGGTGCGTCACAAAATGGTGCATGAAATTACGACCAGACTGGAGAATTTCAGCCTGAATACCGTTGTTTCCGGCTTTATGGAATTCACAAACAAGATGATCGATTTGGCCAGAAACGGCGGAATTGATAAAGAAACGCTGGAGACGGCTGTGATTTTGCTTTCTCCCTTTGCCCCTCACATCGGTGAAGAACTGTGGCGTCAGTTGGGAGGAACGGATTCCGTATTCCACGCGGCCTGGCCGGTGGCGGATAAGGACGCTATGGCGGATGACGAAAAGGAAATTGCCGTGCAGGTAAACGGCAAGACCAAGCTGGTGGTTACCGTACCGGTTGATATCAGCAAGGAAGACGCCGTTGCAGCGGGCAGGAAGGCACTGGAAGATGCCGGTAAGCTGAGCGGAAATATAGTCAAGGAAATTTATGTACCGGGAAAAATCATCAATATTGTTGTAAAACCTTAACAGGCTGAAAATAACGGATGCCTGATGGTAAGGAAAAGGCCTGCCGGAGTCATATCTCCGGCAGGCTTTTTTGTGGGAAAGCCGCTGCTTTTCACAAAAAAATCACATTTTTTCCAACATTTTTACACAAATATAGAATACATTTATAACAGGTCAGACAGGTCTGTGTGTTACAGCCCGGACCGTGATAAATCGTAGAGGCAACAGGCATCCGGCCCGTCGCACGGCGATTTAGAATGGCTGGTACATACATTTATCAGTAGAGTCGGCTTAAAAATGTTGCGAGGAGGATGTAAGATGATAGAAGTAAATCATCTGGTGAAAAAGTATGGCGGCCATTTTGCCGTAAATGATCTATCTTTCCAAGTGGAAAAGGGACAGATTTATGGATTTCTTGGTCCGAATGGTGCAGGAAAGTCCACAACCATGAATATCATTACCGGTTATTTGGCGCCAACGGACGGGGAAGTTAAGATCGGCGGGCATGATATTATGAAGGAGCCGGAGGAAGCCAAGCGTTGTATCGGCTATCTTCCGGAAATGCCTCCTGTTTATCCGGATATGACCGTACAGGAATATCTGCGTTTTGCCGCGCAGCTGAAACGGATTCCGGCCGGAGAACGGGAAGACGGAATGGAAGAGGTCATGAAGATGACCCGGATTCTGGACATGAAGGATCGTCTGATACGTAACCTTTCCAAAGGGTACAAGCAGAGGGTAGGGCTTGCACAGGCCCTGCTGGGTTCTCCGGAGGTCCTGATTCTGGATGAACCTACCGTTGGCCTGGATCCCAAACAGATCATTGAGATCCGCGATTTGATAAAGGGCCTGAAGGATAAGCATACGATTATCCTCAGTTCCCATATCCTTTCTGAAGTGAGCGCTGTCTGCGATCAGATTTTGATTATATCCAAAGGAAAGCTGGTGGCATGCGATACACCGGAAGGCCTGATCCGGCTGATGACGGGAGAAGAGGAACTGGAAATTACGGTAAAAGGAACGCAGGAAGAACTGATGAAAGCGCTGGAAAATATAGAAGAAATAGAAGACAGCAAGCTGGAATCGGCCGGCGAAGGACAGACCAGGGCGATTCTGAAAACCGGGGCGGCTATGGATATACGGGAACGGCTTTTTTATCTTCTGGCAGAAGAAAAGCTGCCTCTGCTGGATATGCATACCAGCACCAAATCACTGGAAGATATCTTCCTGGAACTGACGGATTCCGAAAAGCAGAGTGCGGCGGAGGAAATGGAAGAAAAGCATTCCATGGAAGAAAAGCATTCCATGGAAGAGCCGCAGGCAAAGAAAAAATTTAGTTTCGGCAGAAAAAAGGAGGAGCAGAAAAAAGAGCAGGAGGTGACGGACGATGACGGCGATTTATAAGAGAGAACTGAAAGCTTATTTCCATTCCATGACAGGATGGCTGTTCCTTGCAGCAAATATTTTTCTGTCTGGTCTGTATTTCTTTGCGCTGAACCTTAGATTTGGCTATTCCAGCATGGCAAACACCGTATACAATATTTTGTTTCTGCTGCTCATTACCATTCCGCTTCTGACAATGCGTATGATGTCGGAGGAAAGGCGGCAGAAAACGGATCAGCTGATCCTGACGTCCCCGGTAACCGTGGGTAAGGTAGTATGGGGGAAATATCTGGCGGCAGCCACAATTTTCACCCTTTCCACGTTGGTGATAGCTGTGTACCCCCTCATCCTTTCCCGGTTCGGCACCGTATCCATGGGGGAGAGCTATACGGCAGTGCTTGCCTATTATCTGTATGGCTTAACCTGCATTGCCATCGGCCTGTTTATATCCTCCGTTACTGAGAGTCAGGTGATTGCGGCCGTCCTCAGCTTCGGCGCTCTTTTCCTGGGCTACATGATGAGCAGCATAACAGGACTGATTTCTTCCGCAGGTAATCTGCTTACCAGGATATTAAACGTGTATGATATGACAAGCCGTCTGGAAGATATGATGCAGGGGTCGTTTTCGTTACAATCGGTATTGTATTTCCTTACCTTTATCCTGGTGTTTCTTTTTTTTACTGTCCAATCGGTACAGAAAAGAAGATATCAGGTATCGGTAAAAAGCCTGCAGATGGGTGCTTACAGCACCGGAATGATTGCGGTGGTGGTGATTGCCGCGGTTTTTCTGAATCTGGCGGCGGGAGAATTGCCTTCCCGTTATACCACGTTTGATGTGACCTCCCAAAAGCTGTATTCCCTGACGGAAACCTCGGAGGAACTGGCAAGGAATCTGACGGAGGATGTCACCATCTATATCCTTCAGTCGGAGGAAAGCCAGGATACCACACTGAAGCAGACACTGGATCGGTATACGGATCTTTCCGGCCATATCCGTGTGGAATATAAGGATCCGGTAGTAAATCCTAACTTCTACAAGGATTATACCGATGGAAATATCGGTATGAATTCACTGATTGTGGTGAGTGACAAACGTTTTAAGGTAATTAACTATAACGATATCTATGAAACTGAGGTGGATTATACCACCTACAGCAGCAATGTTACCGGTTATGACGGGGAAGGCCAGATTACCAGCGCACTAGCCTATGTAACCAGCGATGATATGCCGGTGCTGTACACACTGGAGGGGCAGGATGAGCTGACGCTTTCAACGACATTCCAGAATGGCCTGGCAAAACAGAATGCTTCACTGGAGTCCATTAATCTCCTTACTCAGGAAGGAGTGCCTGAGAATGCCCAGGGAGTTCTTATCATGGCTCCTGCCTCGGATATATCTGCCGACGATGCGGAGAAGCTCATTGCTTATCTGGATACAGGCGGCAAAATCCTGATGACGACCTCTTATATAGAGGATTTTACCGCTGCTATGCCAAACCTGCAGAAGGTTCTGGATTATTTTGGATTGTCCATAGAAAAAGGACTTATTGTGGAAGGAGATCCTTCCATGTATTATCAGCAGCCGGCCTATTTGCTGCCTGATGTGGCTTATGATACCCTTACAAATGGCGTGGCAGGAGAAAAATATATATTTATGCCTTATGCCCAGGGTATCAGGACGGAGGAAAACGAGGAGGTAAGCGTAACTGCCCTGCTGACCACCTCTGAGGAGTCTTATTCCAAAATCAATATGAACCAGGCACAGACCTATGAAAAAGAAGAAGGGGATATCCAAGGGCCTTTTGAAGTGGGAGTCCATGCGGAAAAGACATTGGAGGAAGGTACGGCGCAGCTTACCTTGTTCACCTCCGAAAATTTGTTTACGGACAGCGCCAATACAATGGTGGCGGATGCCAATCTTACCTTGTTCACCAATACAGTGGCATCCATGTCCGACAGTGAGGTAAGCGTTTCCGTACCGGTGAAATCTTATGAATCCAGCGTTATAACGGTAAATGACAGCACGGCCTTTTCTCTTGGCTCCCTGTTTATGCTGATTCTGCCGCTGGGCCTGCTGATAACCGGAATCTTTGTCTGGCTGGGAAGGAGGAAGCGCTGATGAAGAAAAAAAAGATACAGCTGCTTGTGCTTGTATTTCTCTGCCTGCTTTGTGTTGGGGCTTACCTGTTTGTTAAAAATATAGAATTTGCACAAGAAGAAACGCTTTCCGCACAACAGGTTACTGTGACGGATTTTGCTTCCGGAGATGTAACGGCCCTCTCCGTAACCGACGACCATAATATAAACTTTGTAAAGGAAGAAGACAAGTGGGTGAATGCGGATGACAGGGAAATGACGCTGGATCAGAACCAGATCAGCTCTCTTGTGAACAATATTGCCGGTATGGCAACGGAATCCGTTGTGGAAGAACCGGAGGATCTGTCCGAATACGGCCTGGATAATCCGGTAAGGACCATAAAAGCCGAAATGAAGGATGGTTCCACTGTGATAATATATGTGGGGAACCAGAACGATCTCACCGGAGACTATTATATCCGGCTGGAAGGAGATGACCGTTTATATGGAATCAGCTCCTATGTGGTGACTGCTTTTGATAAGGATCCGGAAGAATTCATAGAAGAGACGACGGAGGAAACCACGGAGGAAACTACAGAAGAACCGTCAGAAGGAGCAGACTAAAGAAGAAACCGGAAGTGGGAACAGCAGATAAAAACGGAGAAGTAGCAAAACGCCCTTTATTGACAGGCCGTTGTCGGTAAAGGGCCTGACTTTGTAACAGTTCAGACTTGTCTGAACTGTTACTTGTTTTGTGTACAAAAAAGAGTACTTGTCCTTAAAAAGTATACGAGATAAAAAAACAGAGTTATAATATACACGATTTAAGAAATTTTCCGAATAACGTGTAATCAGAAGCAAAAAATCAGTGGTGAAACTAGGAGGATAAGTGATGAATACCACAGAATTAAGAGCCGGTAAAAGTACAATATATTCCTTCAGAAAGCTTTCTGAAGGAACTTTCTGCAAAAGTAGCCGCTATGGATTGAACGGTATGAATAAGAGGATATGTTTTATGTAAGGGACACAGCCCAATGTGCTTTGGCAGCATCAGGAGGTGTCCCTTATATTTTTGTGTCAGGTATCGAATCCTGCCCCGTACCATATTATTTACGACGCTGCATAAGTTTCATGATCTGATTCATTTTCATCAGTTCCTCCGGCGTACTGTATTTTTTTATCGCTTCTATAATAGCTGTCATTTCCTCCTGGGTAAATGTGATATTTGCCGCCCGGCTTTTCTGGGCAAGAGCCATGAGAAAGGGCATGAGCTCTTTCTGGGAAAGGTTATTGCTCTCAAATACCATTTTTTGCAGGAAATCGAGTTTTTCCTCGGCAATATTCCTCAAAGAGGGTTCCTGCATCCATTTGGGTTTATCCTTGGAATTTTTAGAATCGTTGTATTCTGCCATCGTTATTGATCCCCTTCCGGCGGGCTGTCCCGAGTAACCGTATTATCTGTGGAAGCCGCCTCTGTGCTAAAATCCGACTGAAACATTTGAAACATAGACTGCTGCTCCGGTGACAGCATACCCATCAGCATATCCATTGGATTCATGCCAAAGGGATTGCCGCCTGCTTTTTCTTCGCCGCCCTGACCGGCTTCCGGTGCAGGGCCGCTGCCGCTTCCGGCTGCTGCGGTACCATTTGCGTCATTTGTACTCATTCCCTGGAAGAGATCCATATACTGTTTCATTTCCTCATACATCTGCATGGCATTCTGTATGGACTGGAACTGCTCCAGCATGGAACGTACCTGGGGAGAACAGTAGTTTTTTATTTTATCACAGATGTCTATTAAGGAAAAGGGGATTGCTGCATCCTGAAAGCTTCCCGGATGCGAACGGGCAAAACGGAGAGTGTAGTCAAATTCCATGAATTTAATCATGACAGCCAGCCCTCTGCGGTTATCGGGATTGCAGTAGGGCAGGAGGATTTTCATTATTTGTATTTGGTTGGTTGTATACAGAGCATCAAATGCCTGTAAATAATCTTTATCATGTTTCTCCATATCCCGGTCCTTTTCCCTTTCATAGAAATACTATGTCGGCGCCGGAAACATAAGAACATAAAAATAGGCTCTGTAACAGAGCCTATTTTCATGTATGTGCCCAATGAGGGCGCAGTTACATTAGCAGAAGCCGTTTCCACCGCCGCAGCAGCAAAGAAGGATCAGAATCCAAATCATGCTTCCACAACCGGAGTTTCCGCCGCAGCCACAGCCATTAGACTCTCCGCATCCGCATCCGCAGCTATTTCCGCCGCCGAAGCCATTGCCGCCGCAGCAGCAAAGCAGAATCAGAATCCAAATCCAGCTTCCACTACCGGAGTTTCCACCGCAGCCGGAATTACATCCGCATCCGCAGCTCCCGCCACAGTTAGTAGTACAACCACAGCCGGTGTTGCTGGAGCCACAACCGGTATTGCTGCCGCATCCGCAGCCGCTTGCTGTTAAATCACTCATGTTTATTTGCCTCCAAATTGGTTTTTATGGTTTATACTATGCCGCACAGCCTGTCAGTGTTTCCAAACAATAAAATTTTTTTTCTAAGAGCCGGGCGGACAGGGAACCAGGAGCACGATCCGGCATGCTTGCATAACCGGTCGCGCTCCTGGTTCCCTGTCCATGCGGCGACAGCCGCAAACGAAAGGCCGAAGGCCTTGAGTGTGCCCGGCGGACTCCCGCCCCCACCCCCCGCCCTTGTCCTTATTCTCCCCCTTCCCATTCCCTCCCCATTCACCCCCACCCCACCCCAAACATACTTTAATAGAAAAAGAAAGAAACACACAAAGCAATGGACCGGGTTAGAAAACTGATACATGCGGAAGAAGAAGAGGTATCCCCCTACACCGGCTCCGGCATCACCGTTGCAATCCTGGATACAGGTATCGCTATGCATCCCGATTTTGCCGACAGGGTAATTGGTTTCCGTGATTTTGTAGGAACCAGCCGTATGCCCTATGACGACTGCGGACATGGGACCCATGTGGCAGGATGCCTGTGCGGAAACGGAGCCTGCTCAGGCGGCCTGTACACCGGAGTTGCACCCGGATGCCGGATTCTGTCCGGAAAAGTCCTTGATGAAAAGGGCGACGGCACCATTTCCAATATGGCTGCCGGGATTCAATGGGTTCTGGATAACCGGGAGCTTTATCAAATAAAGATACTAAACATTTCAGTAAGTATGGAAGCCGAGCGCTCCATGGAAGCAAAGCATTCCATGGAAGCAAAGTATTCCAAGGGAGAAACCGATCATATAAGGATGATGCAGTACCTGGTGTCCTGCCTGGAGAAGGTATGGGATGCCGGTATTTTTGTAGTAGTGGCAGCAGGCAACAAAGGGCCTGCTGCAGGCAGTATTTCCCCTCTTGGAGCCAGCAGGAAAGTGGTGACGGTAGGCTGTCACGACGGCAATTCCTTCCACGGCAGACAGAATTCCTGCGAATCCTACTCCGGCAGAGGCCCCACCTGCGCGGAACTGAAAAAACCGGATATTGTGGCGCCGGGGACGGACATTATGTCCTGTTCCGCAGGATTTCGGCAGACCGTGAGAGGATGCCGGGATGCCTATATCGTAAAAAACGGCACTTCCATGTCTACGCCGCTGGTGGCGGGGGCAGCAGCCCTATGCCTTCAGAAGTATCCGGAATATTCCAACGAACAACTGAAACGCCGGATTCTGTGGTCCGCCTCCGACTTGGGAGAGGCCTGGAGCAAACAGGGCTGGGGGATGCTGAATGTGTCTCGGGCACTGCGGTGAAACCGATATAAAACTGCGGGATATTTGATTTTAGAAAAAGAATACCAAAGAGAGACTGTGAAAAATAAAAAACACAGTCTTTCTTTTTTTTGAAATTAAGGATTGACACATAATGTATAATTGTATACAATTATACATGGATTAAAGGATAAACTATAAACAGGTATCCGAAAGGGGAGCATAGCCTGCGGGCGGTTCTTCTGAGGGCCAAAGAATGGAGAGGCATCATGAGTAGGAATGAAACTTTTTCAAACCGTCCGGTAACCATGAACGATAAGAACAATCTTCTGGAAATAGAAGAACATATGTACATACTGGACGATGTCAAGAAACCCAATGTTTTCAGAAATATGTTTCCTTATTCGGAAATTCCTAAGATTCCCTTTAATGACAGGATCGTACCCCACAATATGCCGAAGGATATCTGGATTACCGATACCACCTTCCGTGACGGCCAGCAGTCACGCGCTCCCTATACCACGGAACAGATAGTTGATATTTTTGATTATATGCACAGGCTGGGCGGCCCCAATGGCATGATACGTGCCTGTGAATTTTTCCTGTACAGCAAAAAAGACAGGGACGCCGTATATAAATGTATGGAAAGGGGATACCAGTTCCCCGAAGTAACCAGTTGGATCCGTGCCAGTAAAGAAGATTTCAAGCTGGTGAAGGAAATCGGCATGAAGGAGACTGGAATCCTGGTAAGCTGTTCTGACTATCATATTTTCATGAAACTGAAAATGACAAGACGGCAGGCGATGGAGCATTATCTCAGCGTTATCCGGGACTGCCTGGAGGAAGGTATCAGCCCCAGATGCCATCTGGAAGATATTACCAGGGCAGATATCTACGGTTATGTGGTTCCTTTCTGTCTGGAACTGATGAAGCTTATGGAGGAATACCGGATTCCGATTAAGATCCGTGCCTGCGATACCATGGGATATGGAGTAAATTATCCGGGAGCTGTTATTCCCAGAAGTGTGCCCGGTATCATTTATGCCATCCATACCCATGCCGGAGTACCTCATTCCCTGATTGAGTGGCATGGCCATAACGATTTTTATAAAGCGGTTGCCAATTCCACCACAGCCTGGCTGTATGGCTGTTCCGGTGTCAACGCCTCCCTGTTCGGTATCGGCGAACGTACCGGAAACACGCCCCTGGAGGCAATGGTATTCGAATACGCTCAGCTCAAGGGAGACTTAAACGGCATGGATACCACGGTTATCACGGAGCTTGCCGAGTACTATGAAACAGAAATCGGCTACCATATTCCGGAAAGGACACCCTTTGTGGGAAAGAACTTTAATGTGACAAGAGCAGGCATCCATGCAGATGGCCTCTTGAAAAATGAAGAGATTTATAATATATTTGATACGGAGAAGTTTTTAAACAGGCCTGTCATCTGTGCGGTATCCAATACATCCGGACTTGCGGGCATCGCACACTGGATCAACACCTATTATCGTCTCAGGGAAGAGGATCAGGTGAGCAAGACCTCAGAACTGGTGCATGTAGTAAAGGATTGGGTGGACGAAGAATATGCCGGCGGACGTGTGACCGTACTGACGGATGAAGAGCTGATTAAAGTAATTGATGACGCCTGCGGAAAACTTGGCATAAGCCTGAATGGCAGCCAGAAAAGCGCGGCAGGAAAGCTGGACAGGTAAAATATGGGCGAGAGAGATGTAAAAAGTGAAGTCACGGATAAATATTCCCTTAGAGGCCGTGTGTTTCACAAACTCCGGGAGGATATCCTGAGCGGGAAATACAAAGAAAACGTGGAATTGCGGGAAGCTGCAATCGGTGAAGAAATGGGCGTAAGCCGTACGCCGGTGAGAGAAGCCTTCCGCCAGCTGGAACTGGAAGGGCTTCTGCAGATCATACCCAACAAAGGAGCCTATGTCACCGGCATTACAGTGAAGGATGTGAAGGATATCTACGCTATCCGTTCCCTTCTTGAAGGCCTGTGTGCCAGATGGGCAACAGAAAATATCAGCAGAGAGCAGATGGAAGAGATGGAAGAGAACATTTACCTTTCCGAATTCCATGCCGGCAAAGGCCATGCGGAACAGTTGGCGGAGCTGGACAACCGTTTCCATGATATTCTTTACGAAGCATCCAACAGCAAAATGCTGGAGCATGTCCTGCGGGAATTCCATGAATATGTATTGCGTGTCAGGAAAAAGACATTGTCGGATGATGCCAGGGGCGTACAGTCCAATGCGGAACACCGCCAGATTATGGAGGCAATCAGACTGCGGGATGCAGATCTGGCCGAACAGCTTGCGAATGCCCATATCCGCAAGGCTTACCAGAATATGGTGAAAAGCGGACTTTACGAAGCCTATGAAGAAAATGAGTCCGGGGACAGTTCCCGGGCGGAACAGGAGACGTAAATAATGAATAAAATTGCGATGAACACCCCTTTAGTGGAGATGGACGGCGACGAAATGACCCGAATCCTGTGGAAATTGATCAAAGAGGAGCTTCTGCTTCCTTTTGTGGATCTGAAAACAGAATATTACGATCTGGGTCTGGAACACAGGAACGAAACCAACGACCAGGTTACCGTTGATTCCGCGGAAGCCACTAAAAAATACGGTGTTGCCGTAAAGTGTGCCACCATCACTCCAAACGGAGCCCGTATGAGCGAGTATAACCTGAAGGAAATGTGGAAGAGCCCCAACGGAACGATACGTTCCATTCTGGATGGTACGGTATTCCGTGCGCCGATAGTGGTAAAGGGGATAGAACCCTGCGTCAGAAACTGGGAAAAGCCCATTACCATTGCCCGTCATGCTTACGGTGACGTGTATAAAAATGTGGAAATGAAAATAGAGGGCGCCGGAAAAGCGGAACTTGTATTCACCGGTAAAGACGGCAGCATTACCAGAGAGACTATTCATGATTTTAAGGATGCCGGTATTATTCAGGGCGTACATAATACAAAAGCTTCCATTACCAGCTTTGCCCGTGCATGCTTCCAATATGCGGTAAGCACTAAACAGGATTTATGGTTTGGCACAAAAGATACAATTTCCAAAAAGTATGATCATACCTTCAAGGATATTTTCCAGGAAGTCTATGAAAAGGAATATAAAGAAAAATTTGAAGAACTCGGACTGGAATATTTCTATAGTCTGATCGATGATATAGTTGCCCGTATTATGAAGGCAAAAGGCGGCTTTATATGGGCATGTAAGAATTATGACGGAGATGTAATGAGCGATATGGTTTCCTCCGCTTTCGGTTCCCTTGCTATGATGACTTCCGTTCTGGTTTCCCCGGATGGAATCTACGAATACGAGGCAGCCCACGGAACCGTCCAGAGACATTATTACAAATACCTGAAAGGGGAAGAAACCTCCACAAACCCGGTTGCGACAATTTTTGCATGGTCCGGTGCCTTGCGGAAACGCGGTGAACTGGATACTATTCCCGCACTTGAAGTATTTGCGGATAAGCTGGAGAAAGCAACCCTTGCCACCATCGAAAATGGGGTGATGACCAAAGACCTGGCTCAGATAACGACACTGAAGGATGTGACGGTTCTGAACAGCCAGGATTTTATAGCCGCAATCCGCAAACAGCTGGAAGCCATTCTGTAACGCCTTTTTATAAAAACGCAGCCTGTAAAAACGGCAGTAAGATGAAACAACCGCTTGATTCCTTACAAAAAAGATGTTACAGTATTACGTACTGGTACTTTAGAACACTAAGTAAGGGGCATAAGAAAAAATGAAAAAACTGATACAACAGATATTAAAATTCGGCGTAGTTGGATTCCTCTGCTTTTTTATTGATTACGGGATAATGGTCGCTTTAACGGAGCTGTGCGGTATCCCATCCGTTATTTCCAGCGGGATTTCTTTCTCCGTTTCTGTAATTGTTAATTATATCCTGAGTATTACGATGGTATTTGAGGCGGACAAGGAGGCTAATAAGGCAAAGCAGTTTCTTATTTTCCTTATCCTGAGCATAATTGGCCTGGGAATTAACCAGCTGATTATGTGGGGCGGAACCTCTTGGCTGGATCAGTATATGGAACGTTCTTACATGCTGGTTAAAATTGTGGCTACGGCAGTGGTTATGGTCTATAATTTTATTACCAGGAAAATATTCATCGAGAAGAAACCGGAAAAAAACTGAGAACCGTTATTTCAGCGGAAGGTATGACAGTAACAGTCATGCCTTCCGTTTTTTGTTTCCTCTATGATGCGGAAAGACGCATAATCCCAAAGCTTTTCTTTCCGCTCTGAAGCAAAAACGCAAGGAAACCGGAAAGAATAAAGCAGACGCTGCATAAACTACATAAAAAAGGTTCAGGTCCTTTATATGCAGATATATGTAGTAGAACAGGGGGATACCCTGGCTTCCATAGCAGCGGCTTACCGGGCGGACATTTACGGCCTTATTTATGACAACCAAATCCCTTATCCGTACCGGCTTGCCGTCGGGCAGTCTCTTCTCATTACCGGGCTGAACGATGTCCCGTCGGCATCCTATGACGCCTATGTCAACGGTTATGCTTATCCGTTCATCGGGAATTATGTACTGGAACAGACGCTGCCTTATCTGACCTCCCTTTCTGTTTTCTCCTATGGTTTTACCGACGAAGGATATTTAATCCCGCCGGCGCTGGACGATGGGCCTATGATTCAGGCGGCTCTGGAAGCGGGAACGGCCCCGGTGCTGACTCTGACCCCCTTCGGCCCGGACGGACAGTTTAATAACTATCTGATTTCTGTTCTTGTGAATGATTGGGAGGTACGCAGTACCCTGATCCGGGAACTTCTGTATACCATAGAAGAAAAGGGCTTCCAGGGAGTGGATATAGATTTTGAATTTATCCTGGCACAAGACAGGGACAGTTTCACCTCTTTTGTGGCACAGGTGCGCTCGGAAGTAAATAAGCTGGGATATCCGGTATCCGTAGCCCTGGCTCCGAAGACCTCCGACACACAGACGGGGCTGCTTTATGAGGGAAAGGACTATGAGGGGCTGGGGGAGGCGGCTGACAGTGTGCTGCTCATGACTTATGAATGGGGATATACATATGGGCCGGCAATGGCTGTGGCCCCGCTGAATAAGGTGAGAGAAGTGGTGGAATATGCCATTACCAAAATACCGCCCCAAAAGATCGATTTGGGCATTCCCAATTACGGGTATGACTGGACGTTACCCTTCGTGAGGGGGGAGAGCAGGGCATTAACCATAGGGAATGTGGAAGCTGTGCAGATCGCCATAGAAAACGGAGCGGATATCCAATTTGATGAGACGGCGATGTCTCCCTGGTTCCGTTATAGTATATATGGAACCGAACATGAGGTATGGTTTGAGGATGTGCGCAGCCTTCAGGCCAAATTTGATCTGATAAAGAGCTATGGGCTGAGGGGGATGGGCTATTGGCAGATTATGCAGCTGTTCCGTGCGAACTGGCTTTTACTGGACTATAACTTCAATATTAGAAAACGCTGAAGGCTTGTGGGGCCGGTATTTCCGTAGCCGTTCAGATGGTCCGGGCAAAAAGCCTGCCGGTTAATCCGACAGGCCTTCCCATTCCTCCATTTGAAGGAGGAGAGCTTCTTCCAGCTGTTCTTTTTCTTTGGTTAATTCCTGCAGCCGTGCCACGTTGGTGCAGACGTCAGGACGGGTCATTTCTTCATCAATCTCCGCACTGCGTTTTTCGAGGCGTTCGATTTCTGCCTCGCAGCGTTTCAGAGCATTTTCCTTTTTGCGCTGTGCGGCCAGGGCTTCTTTTTGGGACTGCCAGTCCTGTTTCAGACTGGATTCGCCGCCGGAACGGATGACCCCTTCATTCATCCCGGGCGTGACGTTGGAATCGCTCCATGGAAGCGAAGCATTCCGGGCAGGGAGGGTTCCGCCGGTTTCCGGGGAGGAAAGGGCGGTTTCCGCTTTCTTTTCCAGATAATAATCATAGTTGCCCAGATATCCGGTAAAGGCACCGTCCTCCAGTTCCAGAATACGGGAAGCGGTACGGTTGATAAAATAGCGGTCATGGGAAACATACAGCACGGTGCCGCTGTAGCTGTTTACAGCATCCTCCAGGATTTCTTTGCTCATGATATCAAGATGGTTGGTAGGTTCATCCAGGATAAGGAAATTAGCTTCCGACAGCATCAGCTTGGCGAGGGATACACGGCCCCGTTCTCCGCCGGACAGCATTTTGATCTGTTTGAATACATCATCCCCGGTAAAGAGGAAGGCAGCCAGTACATTCCGGATCTCCGTATTGGTGAGGGTGGGATACTCATCCGATATTTCCTCAAATAACGTTTTATCCGGATGGAGTACATGGTGCTCCTGATCATAATATCCGATATGTACCTTGGAACCCAGCTTGATTTCTCCCGCATCCTGCTCCACAATGCCGTTGATAATCTTTAACAGAGTGGTCTTTCCGGTGCCGTTGTCACCGATGATTGCCACATGTTCCCCGCGTTTCAGGGAAAAGGAAAGATTGTCAAACAATTTTTCCGGCCCGAAGGCTTTTGCCAGTCCTTCTACCTGTAAACAATCATTACCGCTCATAATCCGGGGCGTGAGTTCCATACGCATGTCCGCCCTCGTTTCGGAGGGCTTCTCCAGAACATCGATTTTCTGAAGCATTTTTTCACGGCTTTCCGCCCGGCGGATGGATTTTTCCCGGTTAAAGGAGCGCAGCTTTTCGATAACCGCCTCCTGATGCCTGATTTCCTGCTGCTGGTTCATATAGGCATTCCATCTGGCCGCACGCAGCTGTTCTTTTTTAACCGCATAGTCGGAGTAATTCCCATGAAAGACGGAGACCTCCGTGCTGTCTATTTCAATGATTTTATTGGCAATTTTGTCCAGAAAGTATCGATCATGGGAAACGATAAGTACAGCACCCTTATAATTCAGCAGATAGGTTTCCAGCCACGCGATGGAAGACATATCCAGATGGTTGGTAGGCTCGTCCAGAATGATAAGATCCGGCTTGTGCAGCAGCAGCTTCCCCAGGGCAACCCGGGTTTTCTGCCCCCCGGAAAGAGTGGACGCCTTTTTGGTAAATTCTTCTTCCGTAAAGCCAAGTCCTTTGAGGACACCGGTGATTTCGCTCTTATAGCTATAGCCGTCCGCCTGTTCAAACTGATGCGTGTAAAGGGCATACTGTTCCATAAGGACTGTGAGGGCATCTCCCCGGACATGCTTCATTTCCAGCTCGCAGCTGCGGATTTTTTCCTCCAGCCGGATAACGTCCCTTTTTACCTCCAGCAGCTCGTCATATATGGTATTTTCGCTGTTTGATTCGGCATTCTGGGCAAGGTAGCCGTAGGATCTGTCCTTTCCGAAGACCACCTGCCCGCTGTCGGGCTCCAGCTCGCCTACAAGAATCCGCAGCAGAGTAGTTTTGCCGGCACCGTTGATTCCTACGATTGCAGCTTTTTCGTGATCTTCTATGTGAAAGGAGCAATTCTTAAAAACCTGCTTTTCATGAAATGCTTTATTAATATTCTGACAGGATAGTATCATGGAACACCTCTTTGTTTTGTTATTCTTGCTTAGTACTTGTTCAGGACAACCTGAACAGTTACAAGTTTACCGTTGAAAGAACGCACTGTCAATTCAAACCGAACTAATTCATTGACATTTTTTTAACATATGACTATAATAAAATAGGAAAGTAATTGAATCTTAACAATGGAGGCGTAATGAATTGGATAAAGAAATTTCTCAGGCAGTAATAGCACGTCTTCCCAGATATTTCAGGTACCTTGGCGAATTGAAGGACAGCGGTGTGGAGAGGATTTCCTCACAGGAATTGAGCAGGCTTATGCATGTGACCGCATCACAAATCCGGCAGGACTTTAATAATTTCGGCGGCTTCGGACAGCAGGGGTATGGCTACAACGTAGAGTATCTGTACTCGGAAATCGGTAAAATACTCGGGCTGGATAAAAAACATCACCTGATTATAATCGGAGCAGGCAACCTGGGACAGGCTCTGGCAAACTATATGAATTTCGAACGCAGGGGCTTTATTTTTACAGGCGTTTTTGATATCAATGAAAAGCTGCAGGGCAGGATGATCCGCGGGATGAAGGTCCGGCCGATGGAAGAAATGCAGGAATTCGTCAAGGACAACAATATTGATATTGCCGTTCTCACCATACCCAAGGAAGGCGCGGCCGCCGCTGCGGAAAAGCTGGTAGGTATGGGAATCAAGGCCATATGGAATTTTGCCCATGTGGATCTGGATGTGCCGGCCAGCGTACAGGTTGAGAACGTACATCTTTCCGACAGTCTGATCAAGCTGTCCTATATGATTAACCAGTATGAAAATGAACAGGAGATAAACGGGGAAGAGAGTCCAAAGGACAGGCAGTAAAGGGTCTGTAAAATGCGTCAGAGTATTTCACTCCGGACGCATTTTTGCATGAAAAACCGCATGTCCCGCGAAGGCCGGTATTGTCATCGGGATGCTGTTACAGTGCTTACCTGCATGTGTATTGCAGCATATTGTCCGGCCGGAAAGGAAAACAGAAATGGAATATCTGGTAACAGCAGAAGAAATGAAACGGTGTGACAGGAATACGATAAAGCATTTTGGGATGCCTTCCATGGTATTAATGGAGCGGGCGGCTCTGGCGTGTGCCCGGGAACTGCTCGACAGAGACAGACAGCTGCAGGAAGCGATGCGCCCTTTTGGGCATGTGCCTGCCGGCAGGAGGACGCTGGTAGTGGCGGGAACCGGAAACAACGGCGGTGACGGCCTGGCAATAGGGAGGCTTCTGCATCAGGCCGGGTTCCCGGTAGATTTCTGCCTGCCCGGCAATAAGGAGCGCTATACGGAAGAAACCGAAACCCAGCTGTCTGTCTTATCACGTTATGGGCAGAAGGTCATGCGCAAACTTCCGGAAGGGGAATATGATATAATCATAGACGCACTTTTCGGAATCGGCCTGACGAAACCTGTGGAAGGCGTGTACGCGGAAGCGGTGGATTTTATCAACAGCCGGAATGCCTATGTGCTTTCCGTGGATATCCCATCCGGCATTCATGCCGATACGGGAGAAGTTATGGGCTGTGCGGTACAGGCGGATGTTACCGTGACCTTTGCGTACCGGAAGCTGGGACTTGTTTTATATCCGGGGACCCGTTATGCCGGGCGGGTGGTATGTGCCGGTATTGGTATTACGGAAGAAAGCTTTTTGGGAACCCCGCCCCGGATTTTTACCTGCGGGAAGGAGGAAGCCGCCTGGCTGCCTCCCCGTCCGGAGGATGGGAATAAAGGGACTTTTGGAAAGGTTGCACTGCTCGCCGGCAGCAGGGGGATGGCCGGAGCCTGTCAGTTGTCCGCATCGGCGATCCTGCATACGGGAGCGGGTATGGTACGGGTAGTAACGGAAGAAGGGAACCGGGTCGTTTTGCAGAATGCGGTGCCGGAGGCTATGATAACTGCCTATAGCCAATGGTCGGAAGCCTTTGAAAAGGAACTGCTGGATGTTTTTTCCTGGGCGGATGTGACCGCCGTCGGGCCGGGGCTCGGCAAGAGTGATGCCGCTTGCAGGCTTCTGGAAATGGCGGTGGATCATGCCCGGGGAGTGCTGGTTGTGGATGCGGATGCCCTGAACCTGTTGGCGGAACAGGAGGCGCTGCTTGATAAACTCACGGCCATGCAGCAGGATCCGGAACAAAGAAGAGCCCTGATCCTCACCCCCCATCCGGGGGAATTCGGCCGTCTGGCCGGGAAAAAAATCCCGGAAATACAAAAAGAAGCCATACCATTAACCAGGGAATGGGCAAAAAAGCTGCATGCCGCCATGATCTTAAAGGGTGCCCGGACACTTGTGGGCAGCCCCGACGGGGAAATGTATTTGAATATGACAGGGAACAGCGGTATGGCGACAGCCGGCAGCGGCGATGTACTGACAGGAATCCTTGCCGGGCTGACGGCTCAGGGCATGGATGCTTTCCGGGCGGCATGTACCGGCGTCTTTCTCCATGGCAGCGCCGGGGACAGAGCCGCACATAAGAAAAGCGAATACGGTGTTACGGCGGGAGCCTTGATTGAGGAGCTGGATAGGATCATGCCTCAGCGGAATGAGGAAAAGGATTTGTGCACAGATGGGAGCATACATTATGAAAAACTATGACCGGGTATGGGCAGCCGTGGATTTGGACGCGGTGAAGTATAATATGGTTCACATGAAAGAAAATATCAGAGAGGAAACGAAAATCATAGCGGTGGTTAAAACCGATGGCTACGGCCATGGTGCGGTTCCTATCGCCCATGAAATCGAGGATATGCCTTTCCTTCACGGTTTTGCGGTAGCTACCGTGGAAGAGGCTCTGATTCTCAGAGGGAGCGGAATCCGAAAACCGGTTTTGGTCCTGGGCTATACCTTTCCGTATTGCTATGAAAAGATGGCCCGGGAGGAAATCCGCCCCGCAGTCTTCCGGGAAGATATGCTGGAGGAATTGGGGAAGGCCGGTACCGCCTGCGGGCGGCCTGTTAAAATACATATTAAGGTGGATACGGGCATGAGCCGTATCGGTATCCGGCCGGACGAGAGCGGCCTCGCCTTTGTAAGGAAATGTGCAGAAACGCCGGGGATAGAAATCGAGGGTCTTTTCACACATTTTGCCAAAGCGGATGAAGCGGATAAAACTTCTGCGAAAAAGCAGCTGGAAACCTTTCTGGCTTTTGCCGGACAGATTGAGGAGCGGCTGGGAATCCGGATCCCTGTCAGGCATTGTTCCAACAGTGCGGGAATCGTGGAACTGAAGGAAGCAAACCTGGATGTGGTGCGGGCGGGAATTACCCTGTACGGCCTGTGGCCCTCCTGTGAGGTGAAAAAGGATATCGTTTCCCTTCACCCGGTCCTGTCCCTGAAGAGCCGTATCGTATACATAAAAGAGCTGGAGGCCGGTATGGCGGTCAGCTATGGGGGGACCTTTGTTGCGAAGGAACCTATGCAGGTGGCTACCATACCCGTAGGCTATGGGGACGGCTATCCCAGAAGCCTTTCCAATAAAGGCCATGTGCTGATTCATGGAAAAAAAGCGCCGATCCTGGGCCGGGTCTGCATGGATCAGTTTATGGTGGATGTGACCGGGATACCGGAAGCAGCCCAGGGGGATGAAGTGACACTGATCGGCTGTGACGGAGAAGAAAGCATAACCATGGAGGAGCTTGGTGAGCTTTCCGGCCGTTTCAACTATGAACTTGCCTGCTGCCTGAATAAGAGGGTCCCGAGAATATATAGGAGGGACGGCAAAGCCGTATACAGCAAAGATTCCTTCCGGGATTTCCGCTGAAAATTATCTGACCTGAATACCTTCCGAAAAAAAGGCAATAATATTGCAAGGCGGCGAAATCAGAAGCTGCCATCAGGAAAGAAGAAGGAGAGTCAGGAATGAGACGCGGAGATATTTATTACGCTGATTTAAGACCGGTGATCGGATCGGAGCAGGGAGGGATCCGGCCGGTGTTGATTATACAGAACGATGTGGGAAACAAACACAGCCCCACAGTAATTTGTGCAGCAATAACCTCGAAGATGAACAAGGCAAAGCTTCCCACCCATATTGAGCTTCGGGCGGGACAGTACGATATTGTCAAGGATTCCGTCATTTTACTGGAGCAGCTGCGGACAATCGACAAACAGAGGCTGAAGGACAGAGTCTGTCATCTGGATGATCCCACTATGGCAAGGGTAAACCAGGCGCTGAAGGTCAGCCTGGAATTAAATACATAAGCTAAGCGTGGTTTCTTGACGTTTTTTTACCGAGATGATATATTAAGGAGAGTAAGGCGGTGTATACGCGTCAGTGTATACACCGCCTTGAAAAAGGAGTTGATAGAATGGACGATGGTGGGCCTACTGCCAGTATACCTTTATTTTTGGCGCTTTTGCTCATAGAAGCCTTTTGCTATGGCTTTGGCGCTGCGATCCACGGACTGAATGAAAAAGAAGTAGAAAGAAAAGCGATTGAGGATGGGGATAAAAAATCCCTTCTCTTAAGCAGGCTGCTGGGAAAACCGAACCGGTATGTGAATACGGTCCAGCTTGTGGTTTCCCTCCTGAACCTTTGTATGGGAGGCGTTTACCTTCGTGCATGGAGTGTGCATATACGCAGGATGCTGCAGACCCTTGCCGGAAGGGAAGGAGGCCTTTCTCCCCTCGCAGGGTGGGTGATTACCGTATCTTCCCTTATTCTTACCGTAATTCTTTTGCTTTACATATTGCTGGTATTCGGCATACTCATCCCTAAAAAGATGGCTTCCCGCTCACCGGAAAAATGGGCTTACCGTATGGTCAGGCCGGTTTCTGCCGTTATGACGGTTTTTGTCCCCCTCACAGGGCTTTTTGCCGTGACCGCGCATGGAATCCTGAGACTGTTCGGTATGCATCCGGATGAGGACAGCATGGATGTGACGGAAGAAGAAATTATATCCATGGTGAATGAAGGGCATGAGCAGGGCGTTATACAAGCCAGTGAAGCGGAAATGATAACCAACATTTTTGAATTCGGAGATAAGCGTGCGGAGGATATTATGACCAACCGCACGAATATTGTGGCAATTGACTGTGAGAGCACCTTCAGGGATGCGGTGGCGTTCATGCTTAACGGGCGTAACAGCAGATATCCTGTATATGAAGAAAATATCGATCACATTATCGGTATCCTGCATATGAAGGATGCCCTGCGCAGACAGTCGCAGATCGATCCCGAAATGAAAATCAGGGATATTACGGGACTGTTGCGTGAAGCCAGGTTCATACCGGAGACACGGAAGGTGGATGCGCTTTTCAAGACCATGCAGTCTACCAAGTGCCAGATGGTTATAGTGCTGGATGAATACGGCCAGACCGCGGGTATGATAGCGATGGAGGATATACTGGAAGAAATAGTAGGCAATATTCTGGACGAATATGATGTGGATGAGTCCTATATCCGCGAAAAATGCAAGGACGAATATATCATTGAAGGCAAAACGCCTCTTGAGGATCTGGAGGAACGGTTCGGCATATCCTTTGATGAGAGCGAATTTGAGACACTGAACGGATTTATAATCGCCAAGCTGGAGCACATCCCGGAACCGGATGAAAAATTTGACATCCGGATCGACGGTTATGAATTCCGGGTGCTTTCCGTTGAGAATAAGATGATAAAAACCGTCCTGGTCAAAAAGCTTCCGGAAGAAGAAGCCATGGAAGAAAACAGCAGGCAGGTATCCGGCAGGGAGGAAGAAAAACGTTCCCAGGGCCAGGAAAAGGCCGGCTGACACTCTGAAGCAGTAAAAATGACGGACTATTGCAAGTAACTGTAGGAATGGAACGGTTACGGACAAAGGAGATAAAAGGAGAAAGAGAAAGATGTCAGGACATTCAAAATTTGCAAATATCAAACACAAAAAAGAAAGAAACGATGCGGCAAAAGGAAAAATCTTTACCATACTTGGCAGGGAAATCGCAGTCGCAGTAAAAGAGGGCGGCCCGGATCCCGCCAATAATTTTAAACTGGCCCAGGTAATTGCCAAAGCTAAGTCCAACAATATGCCGAACGATACCATTGACCGCGGGATTAAAAAAGCGGCCGGCGATATGGGAAATGTAAATTACGAATATATAACCTATGAAGGCTACGGCCCTAACGGAATCGCCATTATAGTGGATACGCTTACCGATAATAAAAACCGTACTGCCGCCAATGTAAGAAGTGCCTTTACCAAAGGAAACGGCAGCATTGGGACTCCCGGCTGTGTGTCCTTCATGTTTGACAAAAGAGGCCAGATTATCATCGATAAAGAAGAGTGCGAGATGGAAGCCGACGATTTGATGATGACGGCACTTGATGCGGGAGCCGAAGATTTTGCGGAGGAAGAGGACAGCTTTGAAATCCTCACGGCACCGGATGACTTAGAAACCGTACAGAAGGCCCTGGAGGAAGCTGGTATTGTCCTGGCAGGTGCGGAAGTGACCATGATTCCTCAGAATTATGTGGAGCTTACCGATGAAACAGCAGTTAAGAACCTGAACCGTACGCTGGATCTGCTGGATGACGATGACGACGTACAGGCTGTATATCATAACTGGGATGAATAAATCCCAAAGGGAGCGGACAAATGAAAAAACCTTATACCAAAGAGACCATATGCATCCAGTCCGGCTGGAAGCCCGGCAACGGAGAACCCCGTGTTCTTCCTATTTATCAGAGCACCACTTATAAGTATGAAACCTCCGAACAAATGGGAAGGCTGTTTGATCTGGAAGAAGACGGCTATTTCTATACCAGGCTTCAGAATCCCACCAACGACTGCGTGGCCCAGAAAATCTGTGAACTGGAGGGCGGGGTTGCGGCCATGCTCACTTCCTCCGGGCAGGCTGCAAATTACTATGCCGTATTTAACATCTGTGAGGCGGGAGACCATGTGGTTCTTTCTTCCACAGTCTATGGGGGAACCTTTAATCTCATCGCGGTAACTATGAAAAAAATGGGGATTTCCTGTACCATAGTGGATCCCGATTCGGATTATGACACCCTTTGCAAAGCCTTCCGGGAAAACACAAAATGCGTGCTGGCGGAAACCATTGCCAACCCGGCCCTTGTGGTACTGGATATTGAAAAATTTGCAAAGGCGGCCCATTCCCATCAGGTCCCCCTTATTGTTGACAATACCTTTGCCACCCCTATCAATTGCAATCCCTTTGTGTGGGGAGCGGACATTGTAACCCATTCCACCACGAAGTATATGGATGGCCATGCGATGTGCGTGGGCGGAGCCATTGTGGATTCCGGTAATTTTGACTGGAGCCTGTATCCGGATAAGTTCCCCGGCTTATGTCTGCCGGATGACTCCTATCACGGCGTAATATATACGGAACGGTTCGGGAAGAAGGCTTATATTACCAAGGCGACTGTGCAGCTGATGCGCGATCTTGGATCCATCCAGTCCCCGCAGAATGCCTTTCTGCTGAATGTCGGACTGGAAACCCTTCATTTGAGGATGCCCAGACATTGTGAGAACGCCTTGAAGGTGGCAGGTTATCTGGAAAACCATGAAAAGGTTGCCTGGGTAAATTATCCGGGCTTAAAGAGCAGCAAATACTACGAACTGGCACAGAAAATCATGCCGAATGGTACCTGCGGAGTAATTTCATTTGGTTTGAAGGGCGGAAGAAACGCTGCCGAAGTGATGATGGATAAGCTGGAGCTCGCGGCTATCGTAACCCATGTGGCGGACGCAAGGACCTGCGTGCTCCATCCCGCCAGCCATACCCACAGACAGATGAATGACGAGCAGCTGAAGGAAGCCGGTGTCAATCCGGATCTCATCCGTTTCTCCGTGGGGATTGAAAATGCGGAAGATATCATAGCGGATTTGGAACAGGCGCTGGCAGCAATCTGACAGCAAGGCCGGAATGAGGCGGAACGGACAGGGGGACAATGAAGTATAGCAGATACAGATTTAATTATATATTGTGGATGATATACGGTCTTGTTATCTGTATTTATTTTACCGTGCAGACCTCCCTTGTCTGTTCCATGCTCGGCCTGGGCTGGCTGTTTTATTTCCTGGGTACAGCAGGCTGCGCTTTTCTGCTCATTCTTTTGGTTTATGTCCCGATACGGATGCTGGCGGAGAAAAAGAACCGGGAAAAGACGGAAATGCAGCATGCGCAGCTCTGGGAATGTCTGTTTCTTATTTTTGCGCTTGCCGCTGCTCTGGCTTTACGGTTATGGATGGCATCTGCCGGCGGGGCGGAGCTGTTCGGTGACAGGACACTCTATGATAGTGCGGCGGCCGCGGCCGGCAGCCGGGACGGGCTGAAGGGATTTACCTTCCAGGCCATTTTTTTGTTTTTGCTCACCAGACTGTTTGCCTGGCTTGGTATCTGGGAAAATACCTGTATCCTACTGCAGATTGGGCTGCAGCTTGCTGCCATTGCCTTGTTATATCCCGCAGTCCGTATGATTTCGGGCAGAATTGTTGCGGTTGCTGCGGTAACGGCCGCCGCATTATTGCCGGTCTATGTGGAGTATTGTCTGGCGGCAACCCCGGAAAGCCTGCGGATGCTGGTCTTGTCATTCCTTCTGCTTCTGACAGGGGTTTTGCTCCGGAAACTGAAAAAAAGCGGGAAGAAGTCCGCGTCCTCCGGTCTTCTTATTTTTTTGACGGGGACAGCGGCCGGAATTGCAGCCTTTGTGGATTATTTTTTACTCAGCGTTTTTTTGCTCGGTTTTCTGGGCATCCTGTATCTGGAACGCAGGACGCCGCGGAAGGGGACGGCAGTCCGGGAGGCGGCGGCTTATCTGATAGCAGGGATATGCGGCTTCTGTGCGGCTTCCGGCCTTCAGCTTTTTCTGTTCGGAGGAGAAGCGGCGGCGCTTATCCGGGAGTGGTTTACAAGGAATATGGTTTCCCAGTCCATAGGATGGGGGAGTTTTGCCAACCAGGAAGAACTTTTTTATTTTCTGCCGCTTCTGTTTTTTGCTTTCTTCTATGTATTCGGTTTTTTTGAACAGAAAGGTAATCTGGGTATTATCTGGATTGTGCCCTTTGTCTTTCTGCTGGTAAGCGACCTGCTGTTCGGGACCACAATGGAAAAACAGACAATAACCCTTCTTTACTGGGGGGTGTTTGCCGGAATGGGAGTTCATAGTATGTGCTGCTTTGACAGAGAGAAAAAGAAAAAACAAAAAGGCAGGTCGAAAAGGATTGCCCCGGATTTGCTCCGGGAAGAGACGGCAGTCCGGGAAACAGTATCTCTCCCTATGCCGGGAGAGCCGATTCCGAATCCCCTGCCGGGACCTAAAAAGCATATCCCAAAAGAAATGGATTATGCCTTTGAACCGGATGCGGCGGATATGCGCTATGATATAGAAAATCTGGAGGAAACCGATGATTTTGATCTGCTATAGCCAGCGGGAACCGAAGGATAACGATCCGGCAGGAATTACTTCCTGCCGGTTTTTCAGCCGCTGGCGGTTTCTGTATGCGGCAGGTTCCGGTATAAAATCTGTCCTGTTTGCAGACAATACAAAAAAAAACAGGACAGGAGCAGATATTATGAGCAGCAAAAAAGCAGATGAAGAACAGCAGAGAGATGAGCGGATTGAACAGACCGGCCAGCTCACCCTGGAACGGCACGGTGAAAATGAAAAAGCCATCCATATGATAACCATAATAGGGGAGATAGAAGGGCACGACAATCTGGGAAGCTCTTCCAAAACCACCAAATATGAGCATATCCTTCCCCAGCTGGCGGCCATTGAGGACAGCAGCCAGATAGAGGGCCTTCTTGTACTTTTGAATACGATGGGAGGCGATGTGGAAGCGGGGCTTGCCATAGCGGAAATGATTGCGTCCCTGAGCAAACCCACGGTATCCCTTGTACTGGGCGGCGGGCATTCCATCGGTGTCCCCATAGCGGTCAGCGCGGACTATTCGTTTATTGTTCCTTCAGGGACCATGGTGATACATCCGGTACGAATGAGCGGCACGGTGATAGGCGCTCCCCAGACCTTTGATTACTTTAAACAGATTCAGGACCGGATAACCGGGTTCGTATGCTCTCACTGTGATATGACAAGAAAGCGTATGGAAGAGCTGATGATGGAAACCGGAGTGCTCACCAAGGATCTGGGAACGATTCTGGTGGGGGAGGAAGCGGTCAATGCAGGCCTTATCAATGCGGTCGGAGGAATCAGTGAAGCCATCGCCAAGCTTCATGAGCTGGCTAAGGGCTGAAATATTTAAGGATGACAAGGGAACTATTTCGTGGTATACTAATTTAGATTTAGTCTGTGGTTTTACAGATTTTTGGAGGCGGTTTAAAATGGCATCAACTTCAGGAAGCAGGTCAGGCGCGGGTAAAAAGAATACTTCATCTTCTTCCAGAACGAGAAGCAGTTCCAATAATAAGAGCAATAAGACAAATGCAAAGAGCAGAAGTCAGCAGACGATACGAACAGAAGAAGAAAGCGCAATCACCAATGAGATTATTCTGATTGGTGTATTTGCGTTAAGCATTCTGCTCTTTTTATGTAATTTCGGTATTATCGGCCCGGTGGGAAATGCCGTCAGCCATGTGCTGTTCGGCATTTTCGGAATGATGGCGTATGTGGTTCCTGTTCTGATATTTCTTGGCATTGCTTTCGGCATCTCCAATAAGGGAAATATGTTCGCCGCCTTTAAAATTGCGGCGGCCGTACTTTTGATTCTTCTTATTGGCGTGGTGCTGGAACTGATAGGCGGACAGGTCCCTTCCATGACTAAATATTCCGTGGAAGTATTATATACAGTGAGTGCGGAGTCGAAGGCCGGCGGCGGAGTATTGGCAGGTTCCATAGCCTATCTGATGAATCACTTTTTAGGAATGGTGGGTGCGGTGCTTCTTGTCATCGTCCTTGCCATTATCTGTCTGGTTATCATAACCGAAAAATCTTTTGTCAGCGGCGTGAAGACCGGCAGCCGCAGGGTTTATGAATCGGCCCGTGAGGAGACGAGGGTACGCAGGGAAAGGGCACAGCGGCGGAAGAAAGAGCTGGAAGCCAGAAGGGAAGAGGAACAACGGCTCAGGGAAGAAGAGGAAGCCCGGAAGGATGCGGAGAAAATTCTTCGGATGGATAAGCGTGTTTCCGGTGTCATGATAGATACGGCACTCGCAGGGCAGAACGGCGGCGGGATGGAAGCGAAGCATTCTCCGGAACGCGTCCGAAATGATATTCATGAGATAACGGTGGAGGATTTGGCGGCGGAAAATATGGAGGCAAAGTATTCCATGCATTCCAAAGAAGTTGTCAAAGTGGCTCCCAAGATGGAAAATGTGATTGATTTTGACAGGATTCAGATACATACCGCATCCCAGGCGACGTTCGAAGAAGGAGAACATTCCACTGAAAATACCGGGGAAAGCGGTGCGCCGGAAGCGGCCCGGGAGCAGGATCCCCTTGCGCAGGCCTATCGGAATTCCGATGTGTTCAGCGATATGAAAGAGGTATCTCCTGTACATATTGTGGCAAGGCCCGCAGGAGAGACACGCAGTACGGTATTCGATATGCCCCTTCCGGACAGAGAAGAACCCTCTGTCGGGGATAGTGCGGGGAAAGAAGAGCTTGAACTTCCTTGGGAGGATATGGAGGCGGCCTATCGGCAGGAACGGCTGCCGGAAGATATGGCGCCTTCTCCTGTGAGAGAACGTCCCAAAGCCAGTCTGCCGGAAGAAGGACACCGCCTGCCCGGCGGCAAAATCCCCGTTTCTATTGATACGGCAAAAACGGCAGGCCAGGCCGCCATGGATGAAATGCGTAAAGAGGCCGCGGCGCATTCAGAAGTGCCCAAAAAAGAAAGGCCATATCATTTTCCGCCTATCACCCTCCTTCAGAAGCCGGGCGGCAAAAATGCGGGGGACGGCGTAAGGGAATTGAAGAATACGGCGGCCAAGCTGCAGCAGACGCTCGCCACCTTCGGAGTAAAAGTGACGATTACGGATATCAGCCAGGGGCCTTCGGTTACCCGGTATGAACTGCAGCCGGAGCAGGGGGTTAAGGTGAGCAAAATACTGGGGCTGTCCGATGACATTAAACTGAATCTGGCAGCAACGGATATCCGTATTGAGGCCCCTATTCCCGGAAAAGCCGCTATCGGTATAGAGGTGCCAAATAAGGAAAATACAATGGTATCTCTCCGGGAACTGATGGAAAGCAAAGAATTCCGCGATTTCCCTTCCAGGCTGTCTTTTGCAGTGGGCAAGGATATCGGAGGAAAGGTGGTTGTTTCCGATATAGCCAAAATGCCGCATATGCTGATTGCCGGATCCACCGGTTCCGGTAAATCCGTCTGTATCAATACATTGATTATGAGTATTTTATATAAGGCCAGGCCGGATGAGGTAAAGCTTATCCTTGTGGATCCCAAGGTGGTGGAGCTGAGCGTTTATAACGGGATTCCCCATCTGCTGATCCCCGTGGTGACGGATCCCAAACAGGCCTCCGCTGCACTGCACTGGGGTGTTGCGGAAATGACGGATCGTTACCAGAAATTTGCCGATCTCAATGTCAGGGATTTAAAGGGTTATAATAAAAAGGCGGAGGACATGCGCGCAAAGGGCGATATGTCCGCGCCGGATAAGCTGCCCCAGATCGTCATTATCGTGGATGAGCTGGCAGATTTGATGATGGTGTCACCGGGAGAGGTGGAAGAATCCATCTGCCGTCTGGCTCAGCTTGCCAGAGCGGCGGGTATTCATCTTATCATTGCGACGCAAAGACCTTCCGTGGATGTCATTACCGGCCTGATTAAGGCCAATATGCCCAGCCGTGTGGCATTCGCCGTATCGAGCGGCGTGGATTCCAGAACTATATTGGATATGAACGGTGCAGAGAAGCTTTTGGGGAAAGGGGATATGCTTTTTTATCCCCAGGGCTATTCCAAGCCGGCGCGTATCCAGGGCGCATTTGTATCGGACGGTGAGGTTTCCGATGTGGTTGACTTCCTCAAAAATCAGGTCATCGGTAATGTGTATGATGACCAGATTGTAGAAAAAGTCAAGACCATGGAGTCCGGAGGAGGAGGCATGAACGGCGCTTCCGGAGGAGGCGGACCGGAAAGGGATGCTTATTTCGAAGAGGCCGGAAAGTTTATTATCGATAAAGACAAGGCTTCTATCGGCATGCTGCAGAGAGTGTTCAAGATCGGTTTCAACCGTGCGGCACGTATTATGGATCAGCTGGCTGAAGCCGGTGTTGTGGGAGAAGAGGAAGGCACCAAACCCAGAAAGGTATTGATGAGTCCGGAGCAGTTCGAACAATACATAGAGGAATCTCTTTAATTTTAGGAGGAAACAAATGAAGACGGATATTGAAATTGCACAGGAAGCGGTTATGGAGCCTATTGTAAGGGTGGCGGAAAAGCTGGGGATTCAGGAAGATGATCTGGAGCTTTACGGAAAGTATAAAGCCAAGATTTCCGATGAGTATATCAGCAGCATCCGTGAAAACCCGGACGGGAAGCTGGTACTGGTAACAGCAATTAATCCCACTCCTGCAGGGGAAGGAAAGACAACTACCAGTGTCGGCCTGGGAGAGGCGTTCGGCAGACTGGGGAAAAAAGCGGTAATTGCCCTGCGTGAGCCGTCTTTGGGGCCTTGCTTCGGGATAAAGGGCGGAGCGGCGGGAGGCGGTTATGCCCAAGTAGTGCCGATGGAAGATCTGAACCTTCATTTTACCGGGGATTTCCATGCGATCACTTCGGCGAACAATTTATGCGCCGCGCTTCTTGATAATCATATTCAACAGGGGAACGAGTTGGGGATTGATACCAGGCAGGTGGTCTGGAAAAGATGTCTGGATATGAACGACAGGGTCTTGCGGAATGTTGTTGTCGGTATGGGCAGCAAAATGGACGGAACCGTGAGGGAAGATCATTTTGTAATTACTGTGGCTACGGAAATCATGGCAGTTTTATGCCTGGCTGAGGATATGGAGGATCTTAAGGAGCGGCTTTCCCGCATGGTGGTTGCCTATACCTTTGACGGCAGGCCGGTTACGGCAGGAGATATCCGCGCGGTGGGTTCCATGGCGGCCCTGCTGAAGGATGCCCTGAAACCGAACCTGATCCAGACGCTGGAGCATACCCCTGCCATCGTACACGGCGGCCCGTTTGCTAATATTGCGCATGGGTGCAACTCGGTAAGAGCCACCAAAGCGGCTTTGAAGATGGCGGATTATGTAATCACGGAGGCCGGCTTCGGAGCGGATCTGGGCGCCGAGAAATTTTTTGATATCAAATGTCGGATGTCCGGCCTGAAACCGGACGCGGTGGTTCTTGTTGCTACGGTCAGGGCGCTGAAATATAACGGCGGCGTACCGAAGGCGGATCTGGGTACGGAAAACCTGGAGGCGCTGGAACGGGGGATTGTCAATCTGGAGAAGCATATTGAAAATCTCCAGAAATATGATGTGCCCGTCGTAGTAACTTTGAATTCTTTTATCTCCGATACGGAAAAAGAAATTGCTTATGTTAAGAGGTTTTGCGAGGATCGCAGCTGTGAGTTCGCCATTTCCCAGGTTTGGGAAAAAGGCGGGGAAGGCGGAATCGCTTTGGCGGAAAAGGTTCTGGAAACCCTGGAAAAGAAAGAGAGCCGTTTCCATGTATTGTATGAGGATGAGCGGAGCCTGAAGGACAAGATTAACACAGTATCCCGGGAAATATACGGGGCCGGCGGCGTGGTATATACCCCGGCGGCAGAAAAGCAGCTTAAGAAGCTGACGGAGCTGGGCTTCGGCAGTCTGCCTGTGTGTATGGCGAAAACCCAGTATTCCCTTTCCGATAATCCGGATTTGCTGGGCAGGCCGGAAGGTTTTGAGATAAGCGTGAGAGAGGCTTATGTATCCGCCGGAGCCGGTTTTGTCGTTGTGCTTACCGGTGCGGTGATGACAATGCCCGGCCTTCCCAAAACGCCTGCGGCATTTACCATTGATGTGAATGAGGAAGGGCGCATTACCGGTCTTTTCTAAGATAAAACCGGCCGCGTCTAAGGCAGGGGGATAAGTGGCCGTTCAGGAAGGTTTGAGCGTTTACGAATACAGGACAGGGATACAGATTAACAGGCAGGAGGCGTTTACGAATGGCAAAGATGATAGACGGTAAAGCTGTTTCCAAAGAAATAAAGGATGAGGTAAAGCAGCAGGTAGAGGAATTGCAGGCAAAAGGAATCACTGTTACACTGGCTGTGATACAGGTAGGGAATAACCAGGCATCCACCGTATATGTGAATAACAAAAAGAAAGCCTGTGAATATACAGGCATCCGTTCCCTCGCATATGAGCTGCCGGAAGAGACCACACAGGAGGAGCTTCTTTCCCTGGTTGGGGAATTGAACGGCAGGGAGGATGTAAACGGTATTCTCGTACAGCTTCCCCTTCCCGCCCATATGGATGAGGACGCGGTAATACGCACCATTTCGCCTTTGAAGGATGTGGACGGCTTTCATCCCCAGAGCGTAGGGGCGCTGTGTATCGGGCAGCCCGGTTTTGTATCCTGTACGCCGGCCGGTATCATTGAGCTTCTGAAGCGTTCGGATATAGAGATTGCCGGAAAGGAATGCGTGGTTATCGGCCGCAGCAATATTGTAGGGAAACCCATGGCTATCCTGCTACTCCGTGAAAACGGAACCGTCACGATAGCGCATTCCCGGACACAGGATTTGAAAGCAGTGGCAAAGAGGGCCGATATTCTCATTGTAGCCGTGGGAAAGGCGAAAATGATAACCAGTGAGTACGTGAAACCCGGAGCGGCAGTGATTGATGTGGGTATGGACAGAGATGAAAATAATAAACTTTGCGGGGATGTAGATTTTGATGATGTGTCCCGGGTTGCGGGAGCCATCACCCCGGTACCCGGCGGCGTCGGCCCGATGACAATTGCTATGTTGATGCACAATTGTCTGGAGTCTGTAAAGCTGCAGGGAAAGTAACAGGAAGGGTATTATATGAAATGTCCCAGATGTGGAAATGAACTTAAGGAAGGAATGCTGTTTTGTGAACATTGCGGGGAAGAAATCCGTATTGTACAGGATTTCGAACCGGAAATGGAAATGGACATGGAAGTTTTTTCCACTGAAAATTATTCCGGGGCAGAACCTTTCCTGAAAAAGAAAGGCCGGAGTATGAAGATGCGTTTTCTGTCGTTATCCATACACCGGAAAATCGTTACGATAATCATCCTGCTGCTGGTATTCGGAACAGCAGGAGCTGCCGTGGCGGGTATCAGGCATTTCAGTGCGGATTATCAGTATAACAAATCATTGGAATACATAAATAAAAAAGAGTATATAAAGGCATGTACTTACGCCAGACGGGCCGTAGAGCTTGACCCGTATAATGTGGATTATCTTGTCAGGCTGGCCGGCTGTTCCTACGCGGCGGGGGATGAAGAAGGCACCATCAGCCTCTGCTACACCATAATTGAAATGGATAACGCCAATGAAGCGGCTTATAAAAGGCTGATATCCATATATGAGAAACAAAAAGATTATGATATAATTAATGAACTGCTTCTTTCCTGCGGAAACGAACAGATTGTCAGCCAGTATCCGGCCTATGTTGCCAAACCGCCGGAATTTTCCCTGAAAGGCGGCGTATATAACGAGACGCTTTCCTTGAAAATGCTCGCCAACACCAAAGGAACGATTTATTTCACCATGGACGGAAGCGATCCGGATGAAAAAAGTCTGGTATATTCCTCTCCCGTTTTTCTGGAATCGGGTAACTATGATATCCGTGCGGTATTCATAAATGCCTACGGCGTGGAGAGCGAAGAGGCGCAGGAGCATTTTTACGTGGATGTTACAGTACCGGAGGCTCCGGTAGTTACGCCGGAGGAGGGGGAATATACCCGGCCCATCCTTATAACGGTGGAAACCCAGGAGGATTATACGGTATACTATACCACGGACGGAACGCTGCCCACAGCGGACAGCATACAGTATACAGGCCCTTTTTCCATGCCTGTGGGGGTAAATACGTTCCGTTTTATCTGTTACAGCGCTGCCGGTGCGGCAGGGGAGGAAACCAGGGTAAAGTATTCGCTGAACCTGCATGCGTCGCTCAGCATTGAGGCGGCCCGGAACAAGCTGCTGTATGAGCTCGTGAACGCCGGAATCATCCAGAATATGGGCGGGAGTGTTAAGACGGGGACGGGACACAATGTTTATGGCTACAAATATGCAGTGACCGTGGGGGATGTGGATTACTACCTTTACCGGGAATATTATGAAGATGATGCGGGCAACCGCGCCGGTACCGGCACGGACTATGTGGTAAGCATCATGGATGGACAATGCTATAAAGCAGTACAGGCTGTTAAGGAAACTTCGGCATCAGGTGTTCAGGCCTCCCGTGCAGATGCTTCGAAAGCTCTGCCGGATTCGGAAGGCAGTGAGGGACAGGGAGCGGATCCCGGCCCATGGAGCATGCTGAAGCTGCAAGATATAAATTCCGGAACCAACAATCCGGAGGAGTAACTATTATAAAGGCATAAATAAAAAACATATGCAGATGGAGGGAAAAAATGTATCAGATTTTACAGGCAAAAGAACTGACCACGAACATTTTTCTGATGGTAGTGGAAGCGAAGAGGGTTGCAAAATCCTGTGAACCGGGACAGTTTGTTATCGTAAGGAAGGATGCGGAAAGTGAACGGATACCGCTCACGATCTGCGATTACGACAGAATGGCCGGAACGATTACCATCGTGTTCCAAATCGTTGGTGCAGGCACCCTTGAAATGTCTTCCCTGAAGGCAGGAGATGCTTTCCATGATGTGGTGGGTCCTTTGGGACGTCCTTCCGAACTGGTGGAAGAGGACATGGATACCCTATCCGGGAAGAAAATCCTCTTTGTGGCAGGCGGTGTCGGCACAGCTCCCGTATATCCTCAGGTAAAATGGCTTCATGAGCATGGTATTGCGGCAGATGTTATTGTCGGGGCAAAAACAAAGGATCTGCTTATTCTGGAAGAGGAAATGAAGGCTGTGGCGGGGAATCTTTATGTGACCACGGATGACGGTTCTTACGGCAGAAGCGGAATGGTAACCCAGACAATCCAGGACCTGGTGGAAAAGGAAGGCAAGACCTATGATGTCTGCATTGCCATCGGTCCTATGATTATGATGAAATTTACCTGTAAAATGACGGAGTCCCTTAATATTCCCACAGTTGTCAGCCTGAATCCCATTATGGTGGACGGAACCGGAATGTGCGGTGCGTGCCGTGTGACCGTAGGCGGCGAAGTAAAATTTGCCTGTGTGGACGGTCCTGAATTTGACGGCCATAAAGTGAATTTCGATGAAGCGATGAAACGTCAGCAGATCTATAAAACAGAAGAGGGCAGAGCTTTCCTGAAGGCCAAAGAAGGGGCGACTCATCATGGCGGCTGCGGTAACTGCGCAGGTTAACCCTATAAGGCAATGGAAAGACAATTGTAACTGTGAAGGTACGGAACAGTTACCGATGATTGACAATATGGAGGATAATTATGGACGTGTTAAATAAAGTGCCTGTAAGGGAACAGGATGCAAAGGTACGGGCAACCAACTTTGAAGAGGTGTGTCTGGGATATAATAAAGAAGAGGCCATGGAAGAAGCAGTCAGATGTATTAACTGCAAGAATGCTCAGTGTATCAAGGGCTGCCCCGTTTCCATCAACATTCCCGGCTTTATTGAAAAAGTAAAAGAAGGGGATATTGAAGCGGCTTATCAGGTGATCAGCGAAGCATCTGCGCTGCCTGCGGTGTGCGGCCGTGTATGCCCTCAGGAAAGCCAGTGTGAAGGAAAATGTATCAGAGGTATTAAAGGAGAGCCTGTCTCCATCGGCAAGCTGGAACGTTTTGTAGCGGACTGGGCTACTCAAAACAATATTAAGCCGGAAGGGGCTAAGGAGAAAAAAGGAAAAAAAGTTGCCGTTATCGGTTCCGGCCCTGCAGGACTTACCTGCGCAGGCGATCTCGCTAAGATGGGATATGAAGTTACCATTTTTGAAGCGCTTCATGAGCCCGGCGGCGTTCTCGTATATGGTATTCCTGAATTCCGTCTGCCGAAAGAAAATGTAGTGCAGAAGGAAATCGATAATGTTAAATCCCTGGGGGTTACGATTGAAACCAACGTTATTGTCGGCAAATCCGTAACGATTGACGAGCTTCTTACCGAAGAAGGCTTTTCCGCAGTATTTATTGGTTCCGGCGCAGGACTTCCGAAATTCATGGGTATTCCCGGAGAAAATGCCAATGGCGTATTTTCCGCCAACGAATATCTGACAAGAAGCAATCTGATGAAGGCTTTCCGCGAGGATTCCGAAACACCTATCATGCGCGGCAGGAAAATCGCCGTTGTAGGCGGCGGCAACGTGGCTATGGATGCTGCCAGAACAGCCCTCCGCCTGGGCGCTGAGGTACATATCGTATACAGAAGAAGCGAAGAAGAGCTCCCTGCCCGTGTGGAAGAAGTACATCATGCCAAAGAGGAAGGAATTATTTTTGATCTTCTTACCAATCCTGTGGAGATCCTGGAAGATGACAACAATTGGGTATGCGGAATGAAGTGTGTGAAGATGGAACTTGGCGAGCCCGATGCTTCCGGAAGAAGACGTCCTGTGGAAATACCGGATTCCGAATATGTCATTGACTGCGATACCGTTATCATGTCACTGGGGACATCTCCGAATCCGCTGATTTCCTCCACCACCAAGGGACTGGAGACCAACAAGTGGAAATGTATCGTTGCCGATGAAGAATTCGGTAAAACCTCCAAAGAAGGTGTTTATGCCGGCGGTGACGCCGTAACCGGAGCCGCCACAGTTATTCTGGCGATGGGGGCAGGCAAAGCCGGTGCTAAAGGAATCGACGAATACTTATCCAAGTAAGGAGCTGATTATGGTTAACCATATTGTATTGTGGAATTTCAAGGCGGAACTGACCAGCGAACAGAAGGCGGAAGCGGGCAGAATAATAAAAGAAAGCCTGGAGGCCATTAAGGAAAAAGCAGAGGGCGTTATCAGCCTGGAGGTTTCCGTTAATGAGCTGGCTTCCAGCAACAAAGATATTGCTCTGATTTCCTGTTTTGAAACAGTGGAGGCGCTGAATGCCTATCAGGTTCATCCGGATCATATAAAAGCTGGTGCCTACGTAAAGGAAATGACCTGTGACAGAGCCTGCTTTGATTACGAAAGCCGGCAGTAACCGGGAAGGTACGGAAACGTTACACCGGTAAAAGGAAAGAGACAAGGAGGTAAGGTTATGCCCTGGTGTCCCAAGTGCAAGAATGAATATGTGGAAGGCGTGAGGACCTGTGCGGACTGCGGCTGTGAACTGACAGACTCTTTGGAAGAGCTGGAAAAAGAAGGCCTGATTTTCGGAAGCGAGGAGGAGATGGAGGAATTGCTTGCTTTCTTCTCCTGTAATGGAATAAAAAGCGGGGATTTACGCTTTGACGAAAAGGAAGATCTGTATGAACTGTTCATAGCTTCGGATGAGAAAGTCAGGGCTTCCCGTTACCTTCAGGTATTCCAAAAGGAAAAGAACCTTAAAGCACAGAAGGAACCATCCGTGCAGGAGGAACCTTACCTGCCTGAATATGAGGACGAAACCGGGGCGGAAGCCTTTTCGGATAGGGAGGAAGAAGAACAGGAAAAAGAGAGCACCGTGTCAGGCCCTGTTTATGAAGCGGCTTCCCAGAAGGCGGAGAATTTCCGTTCGGGGGCGTATACCCTTCTTGTGGCAGGAATCGCGGGGATGATACTTTTAATATGTATTTATGCGGAGATCCTGCCTATTCGTTTTACCGGTACCATGCGTTATCTCACCGGAGGGGTAATGGGAGCGCTTTTCCTGTTATTTATCGTAATGGGAATCCTTTCCCTGAAATCATCAAGGAAGTTCGAAGGAAAGGCAAAGGAAGAATCCGCTCTGAAGGAAGAACTCCGAAGATGGTGTGATGAAAATATTACGGCTCCGGGAGTGGATTCCGCCATCCCCGATCTTCCGGAGGCGGAAGAAGCCCGATATTTTAAACGGACGGAGCAAATCCGTAGCATGATAGCTAATAATTTCCTGAATCTTGAGGCCGGTTATCTGGAGAACTTTGTTGACGAAATCTATCCGGATATCTTTGGTGAAGATACGGATGTATAAAGGAAAAGGATCCTATACAGCCTCTGAATCGTATTCAGAGGCTGTATAAATGTATTTGGAAATAAAAATATATGAAAATATCAATTATATGTGTGGGTAAGATCAAGGAAAAATTCTATAGAGAAGCAATCGCAGAATATGCAAAAAGGCTGTCCAGGTACTGCAGGCTGGAAATACTGGAAGTGGAAGACGAAAAAACACCGGACCGGATCGGAGATGTCCGGAAGGAACAAATCCTACGGAAAGAGGGAGAACGTTTAGAACGCCATATAAGAACGGACGGTTTTCTGATAGCACTGGCCATTGAAGGAAAAAAGATGGATTCGGAACAGTTTGCTTCCCGTATCGGGGAACTGGGAGTGAGAGGCGTCAGCCATATCCAATTCCTGATAGGCGGTTCTCTTGGGCTTCACCCCTCTCTGCTTCAGAAGGCGGATGAAAAGGTCAGCTTTTCCGATATGACTTTCCCCCACCAGCTGATGCGGGTTATTTTGCTGGAACAGATTTACAGAGGCTGCCGGATTAATTCCGGGGAGCCCTATCATAAGTGAGATAAGGAGCACATAAGATGGAGCGCAATTTGATAATGCTTGGCACAGGAAATGCAATGGTGACTAAGTGCTATAACACCTGTTTCGCGGTCCAAAACGGGGAGGAATATCTTCTGGTGGACGCAGGCGGCGGGAACGGCATTCTGGGCAGACTGGAAGAAGCAGGGATACCGGTGGATAACATCCATCATATGTTTGTAACACACGCCCATACGGATCATGTGCTTGGCGTTGTATGGGTGATCCGTAAAGTGGCGACTATGATGCGCGCCGGCAGCTACGAAGGTAATTTTAAGATATACTGTCATGAAGAGCTGGCAGACACCATCATGCAGCTTTGCAAGCTTACCCTGGTCAGGAAGTTCACCTCTTTTCTGGGAGACCGGATCCTGATTAAGAAAGTAAAAGACGGCGGGGAAAAGAAAGCGGCAGGAATGACGCTTACCTTTTTTGACATCCATTCCACGAAAACAAAGCAATATGGCTTCCGTGCCTGTTTTGGGGATGGTATGGTACTATCCTGTCTGGGGGATGAACCCTACAAAGAGATAACCAGGCCTTATGTGGAAGGCAGCGACTGGCTGTTGAGCGAAGCCTTCTGTCTGGACAGGGACAAGGAGATATTCCATCCTTATGAAAAACATCACAGCACGGCCCTGGACGCAGGAAGGCTGGCGGAGGAACTTCATGTGTCCAATCTGGTGCTGTACCACACGGAGGATACCTGCCTGGAAAAAAGGAAGGAGTCCTATAGCCGGGAAGCCGCCCTTTCTTTCCGCGGTACGGTTTACGTGCCGCTTGACCTGGAAAGAATCCGGTTATGAAGAGGAGAAAACACTCATATAATGCAATATGAGTAGAAAATCCAGTGTTTCCAAAAAGAAAAAAATAATGGAAAAAAGCCCGAAAGAACAGCTTGTGGATTCCCTGAAGCTGCCGAAGGATATGCTTTTGGGCGCCTCCATCCTTACCATGACCGGAAACCATGAGCTATGGGTGGAAAATTACAAGGGGATTATTGAATATACGAGGGAATCCATAATCCTGCAGGCCAAGACCGGACAGATCTCCATCTGCGGCTGCGGACTTGTCATTGATTATTATACCAACGAGGACATGAAGATAATCGGGAATATACAGTGTATCCGGTATCTTTAAAATAAGGAGGAAAATCCTCTGCTCGCAGAGACTCGCATTTTGCTCCGCAAAACTAGGAGGATAATAATCATGAGGGAATTTTTCCGGTATCTGCAGGGATATTTGAAGATAAAAGTATGGGGATATTCTCCTGAGCGGTTTATGAACCTGTGCAGCAATCACCATATCCTGTTATGGGATATTGCCAGACAGGAGGATTGCTATACCATGTATATCAGCCTGTCCGATTTCTACAAGCTGCGGCCGATTGTGAGAAAAACCGGAACTAGGGCAGCCGTTCTGGAACGATACGGTCTGCCCTTTTTCATACGGAAAATGAGAAAGCGAAAGATTTTTGCGCTGGGCCTTCCCTGCTGCCTGGCCTTTCTCATCGCCATGTCCCAGTTTGTGTGGGCCATTGATTTTGAAGGGAATGTATCCATTACGGACGATGTTCTCATGGATTTCCTTGCGGAAAAAGGCGTGGATTACGGAGTGGCAAAAAACAAAATCGACATAGAAGCTCTGGAAGCCAGCCTGCGTGAAAATTTTGATATTGTCACATGGACCTCCGCCAGAATAGAGGGCACCCATTTTATTGTAAAAATAAAAGAAAATGATCTGGTACAGGAAGATACGGCGGACGAAAAGGAGAGCTGGCCTGGAAGCAATCTCATCGCTACCCAGGACGGTGTTGTGGTTTCCATACTGACGCGGCAGGGAGTGCCTTTGGTTACGGAGGGAACACCTGTGAAAAAGGGTGATGTGCTGGTTTCCGGCGCAGTTCCTGTCATGGCGGACGACGGGACAGTGAAGGAATATCAATTCTGCCATGCGGACGCGGATGTTTCCCTGGTATATGAGATCCCTGTGCATGAAGAGCAGCCGCTCATGTATGAATACAAAAATTATACCAACCGGGAGAAGAAGGATGTTTTCTTTTCATTGGGACATAAAAGATATGTGCTGAAGCTGGGCGACTGCAAATTCCTGAATTATGATACCATTCTGGACACCCGGCAGCTTTGTATTCTGAATCAGATTTACCTGCCGTTTTATTATGGCTATGTGGTACATAGGGAATATCTTCCGGTGGAAGCCGTATACCAGGAAAATAAGGCAGAATCCATGCTGAATGAGAAGCTTTCAAAAAATATAGTAAGTTTAGAAGAAAAAGGGGTACAAATAATAGAAAAAGATGTTAAAATAGAAACAGCGGGCAATACGTTGGTTCTGGATGGATATATGACTGTGCAGGGAAATGACGGAAAAGCACAGCGGATTGAAGCCGAACAGCCTGCTGCTGAGAATGAGACAGAATCCGGGAGCAGCCAGTAAACAATATGGATCAATTTGAAAAGATAATAGAAATGGATGCCGCGCATATCCTGAATGTGTTCGGTGAATATGATAAATACGTGAAGAAGCTGGAGAAATACCTGGATGTTACCATCGTTGACAGGGACGGCGGTGTCCGGATAACCGGTATACGAAAGCATGTGGAACAGACGGAAGCCATACTGAAACAGCTTCTGGAATTATCGAAAAGGGGAAACCAGATTCAGGAACAGAATGTGGATTACGCAATTGAGATGAGTATGGAAAGCAATAATGAAGCACTTTTGGAAATAGACGGGGATCTGATTTGCCATACGGTAAGCGGAAAACCTATTAAACCAAAGACTCTGGGACAGAAGCAGTATGTGGATGCCATCCGGAACCATATGATTGTATTCGGTATGGGGCCTGCCGGGACCGGTAAGACCTATCTTGCCATGGCGATGGCTATCACTGCCTTCAAGAACAATGAAGTGGAAAGGATTATCCTCACCAGGCCGGCTATTGAAGCGGGAGAGAAGCTGGGCTTCCTGCCGGGAGACCTGCAGAGTAAGGTGGATCCCTACCTCCGTCCGCTGTATGATGCCCTGTATCAGATAATGGGGGCGGAAAGTTTTGTAAAAAATATGGAAAAGGGGCTGATAGAAGTGGCCCCTCTTGCCTATATGCGGGGACGAACCCTGGATAATGCCTATATCATACTTGATGAGGCACAGAATACCACCCCGGCACAGATGAAGATGTTTCTGACGAGGATTGGCTTCGGATCCAAAGTAATCATTACAGGGGATGCCTCCCAGAAGGATTTAATGCCCGGTGTGAATTCAGGCCTGGATGTGGCGGCAAAGGTTCTGCAAAGAATCGATGATATCGCCTTCTGTACCCTGACGAGCAGGGATGTGGTAAGGCATCCGCTGGTACAGAAGATCGTAAAAGCCTATGAAACTTATGAGAACAGAGAACTTTCCAGGGAACGGACAAGACCGCAGCAGCGGGATAACCGGGACAACACCTACGGCAAAAAGGGGAAAGGACGATTCGGAAGATGACCATATTTGTAGAAAACGAAACAGAATATACATTTCCCTTTGATCCGATGGAAACAGCCTCCCTGGTCGCCGGAGAGGTCCTGGAGGAAGAAAACTGCCCCTATGAAACAGAAATAAATATCCTGATAACGGATAATGAGGGGATTCGGTTATATAACAGGGAATACCGGAATATTGACAGGGAGACGGATGTCTTGTCTTTCCCCAATGTCCCCTTTGTACAACCTTCCGATTTCTCACCGGCGGAGGAGGCTCAGGCAGACTGTTTTCAGCCGGACAGCGGGGAATTGATACTGGGAGACATTATCCTGTCCTGTGACAGGATTCTGGAACAGGCCGGGAGCTTCGGCCACAGTATCCGCAGGGAATATGCTTTTTTGATTGCCCACAGCATGCTCCACCTCTGCGGCTATGATCATATGGAGCCGGAGGAAGCGGCCGTAATGGAAGCAAAGCAGAACCTTGTACTGGACAGGCTTGGAATTACCAGAGATATCAGTGACTGACATACAGACTTGAAGAATGGATTACAATACGAATGAGAGTGGCTATGGATAACCATAAGAAAAAAAGAAAAAGGAGAAAACAGGAAGGTATCGGGGGGAACGGCGCGATCTTTGCATTGTGCGGGGCCCTGGCAGGCCTGCTTTCCATGGTGAAAAGAATTCCGCTTACCAATATTATAGGGGATAACGGAAATGCCTATTTCAGCATGGCTTTTGATACTTACACATTTTTCTTTTTATTCTGCGGCTATGCCGCACCGGCTGTGGCAGCGAAGATGACTTCAGCCAGATGTGTGAAAGGACAGTTCCGGAATACCCGCCGGGTATGGAACGCATCTATAGGTCTGACCCTTGGAAGCGGCCTGCTGTGTACCCTGCTTATGCTGTTCCTGTCCGATTTCCTGACGGGCAGCCTTTATGGGGAACCGCTGAGCGCTATCGCCATGAAACTCCTTGCCGTTAACCTTCTGCTGGCATCTGTTTTGGGAATGTACCGCGGCTTTTTCCAGGGGATGGGCACCATGGTCCCTACTTCCTTATCCCGGTTTCTGGAAGAAGTGCTGTGTCTTGCGGTAATGCTGCTTGCGGCAGGTTCTATGGGGGATTATGGCAGGAAGGTAGGGGCGCTGCTCCAGAACAGCAATTATGAACAGGCTTTCGGAGCTGCGGGAGGAATACTAGGCCTCGTGGCAGGCAGTGCCGTACCGCTGCTTTTCCTGATGGTGGTTTTTGCCATGTTCCAGAGCAGCTTCCGGAAAAAAGAACGGAAGGATATGGGGAAAGGTACGGAAAGCTACCGCCGTATTGTGCGGATCCTGATGCTTTCCACGCTGCCGGTCATACTGATAGCCCTTGTGACACAGGGAAGTGTAATTGTGGATCAAATCATGTTTCTGAAGCTGAGTCCGTCGGGCCGGGATACGATTGTACAATGGGGCGTCTACTCCGGAAAGTACAGAATACTGGCTAATATGCCGGTAGTCGTGGTGACTGCTGTATGTGCTTCCCTTGTACCGGCCATTTCCGTATCCAACGCCAGCATGAATATCGGAAGGCTGAAGGAGAAGGCGCAGATGCTGATCCGCCTGTCCGTTCTTCTGGCCCTGCCGGTTGCTGTTTTCTTTGCCGTGATGGCGGACACCTTAATCCCCGCACTGTTTAAAGTGGGGGAAATGGATCTGGCTGCCAGGCTTTTACGGATCGGAAGCATTACCATAGTACTTCAGGCCCTGTCCATGGCTCTTTCCGGCGTGCTCCAGGGACTGGAACGGGAAAGAAATGTATTGATCAATTCCGCAGTTTCTTTTTTGGTCCATGTAGTTGCTGTGTATGTGCTCATCGGCCAGCTGAAAATGGATGTTACAGGTGTTTTGATTGCCGCCATTATACTTTATGCGCTTCTGCTAATACTCAACCTCGTTTCCATTCAGAGGCGACTGTCACTGCGCATTGACTGGGGGCGGATGATAGGGATTCCCGTCATTGCATCCGGTGTGGCGGGCGTGGTGATTTTCCTGATTAACAGGCTGCTGGCTGAAAAGCTTGCCAGCAGTGCTATGGCATGGATTTGCTTCTTTGTGGGAATACTGATCTATGTCATTCTGATACTGGCTCTTCATGGAATCTCGGAGAGGGAATTAAAGGAAATTCCCGGCGGTGAGATTATAATCGTTCTTGGAAGAGCGCTCCGGCTGCTGTAAGCCGGAGGGGCAAATAACCCTGCAGCAGGCTGCAGGGTATCCGGCCGGAAAAGAAAATTCGGAGGACAGTCGCGTAATGGCGGCTGTTTTTTGTATAAATAATCAAAAATATGCGGATACTTCATACAAAAGGGACAGTAAGAGCAGGAGGTTCTTATGCGTTTGTGGAAAAAAATCAGCATATTTGTTATTTATCCTATTCTGATGCTTGCTGTAGGCTTTCTGGCATCTGTTAAATTACATGATTTCTTTTATCCCAGCCAGAATTCCAGACAGGAGCAGCCCATTGCACAGGATGTTGCTTCCGGGGAAGATGACGGTTCCGACGGGACTTCCGTTTCCGGGGCTGCGGCGGACATCCAGGAAAGTATGCAGGCTCTGGGGACAGGCGGAGCCGTGATCACCTGTGATACACGCTTTGTTATAAAAAGCCTGGATTTGACCGATTCCAGCAGAGAAGAAGAGGAAAGCCCGGTACCGGAACAATATATCGGCATGGACAGAGAGGAATTCCTGTCGGCGATGAACAGCTATGCGTCCTCCCCGTCACTGAATGATTTGAACAAGGGTTTCCTTTCTTTGGATGTACAGAAATTTTCCGCACAGGAGGTAGTCATCCAGAAAAATTATGAGAGCAAAAAGAAATGTACGGAGTTCTATCTTGCGGTGGAAAATAACTATGTAGTGGTTTATGAGGTGGATAAAAAGACAAAATATATGTCCACGGGAATTCCCATACAGAGCCTTTCCGACAAATTGGCAAGGGAAATCCTCCAGTTTAAATATGTGGGAAGTGAAGCCGAACTGTATAATTTCCTTGAGTCTTATTCCAGTTAGTATTATAATGAAAATAATTTGGTAACGGTTCAGGCAGGTCTGCACATTTACTGCAGTTAAGACTTGCCTGAATTATTACATAATTTGAGGGCAGGAATCGGTATCCATGCAGAGAAAAGAAATCGGTATTATAGGCGGCGGCGCATCCGGGATGATGGCTGCAATAGCGGCGGCGGACAGTATGAAGGGACGGCCGTGTGAAATCGTGATTCTGGAAAAAAAGGATAGAGTGGGGAAAAAACTTCTTGCGACAGGGAATGGGAAATGTAATTTAACCAACCTGTCTTTTTCCGTGGAAAATCCCGGCAGCTATTATCGGAGCAGGAATCCGGAACTGCTTTCTGTTTTCTTTGCCCGGTTTGGGGTAGAGGACACGCTGCGCCAGTTCGAAAGGCTTGGTATGCTTGTGACGGATAAAAACGGGTATGTCTATCCGCTTTCCGGACAGGCGGCCACCGTACTTGACACCCTGCGTTTTGCTCTGGAGGAACGGAATATCCGGACAATTACCGAATGCAGGGTGGAGCATGCCGAATACCGCAGGGAAGGCCGTAACACCGGTTTTTATATACAGGCGCAGGGAGAGAGCTATTGGTTCAGGCGTCTTATTCTGGCCTGCGGCAGTACGGCAGGCGAAAAAACGGAGGATATGGGGGGCTATGAGCTTGCCGGAAGCTTTGGGCATTCCCTGATCCGCCCTTTTCCGGCGCTGGTACAGCTTCGCTGTGCGGGCAGCTTCTGGAAGGGGCTTGCCGGGGTCCGCTGTGATGCCGGAATCCGCCTGATTGTGGAAGAAAAAAGAGAGGGCAAAGTTTCCGGGAAAGAATACGGTGAGCAGGGCGAACTCCAGCTGACCGATTACGGTATCTCCGGTATTCCCGTTTTCCAACTGAGCCGTTTCGCATCTGCAGCCCTGGCTGAGGGCCGCAGAGTGAAGGCTTTTCTTGACTTTCTGCCCGGCTTCTGCGGAAAGGAAGAAATATGGAATTCTCTTATTGAGAAAAAAAGCAGAGCCTGCCATGGCAGAAGCATGGAGGTCCTGTTTAATGGCCTGGTAAACAAAAAAATTATTCAGACCGTATGGAAACTGAATGGCCTTCATGGGGAGGACATTGTTTCCTCCGGCACCCTTGTGTCCGTGAAAAAAGTATTTGCCATGCTCCGGCGTTTCGAAGTGACCGTGACGGCATCCAATCCGTTTGCCAACGCCCAGGTATGTGCCGGAGGCGTTCCGCTGACGGAAGTGGACTCACAGCTGCGATCCCGCTGCTGTCAGGAGCTGTACCTTGCAGGAGAACTGCTGGATGTGGATGGCCGGTGCGGAGGCTATAATCTGCAGTGGGCCTGGACCAGCGGATATCTGGCGGGCCGGGCGGCCGGACTTTCCCTATAGTCAAATACCCAGCCGCAAGCAATGGGCACTGAGAGGAATTAGGAATATGATCAGAATACAACAGATGAAATTAAAACCGGGGCATGCAGCGGAGGCATTGGAAGAGAAGGCCGCCAAAGTGCTGCGGGTTCCGCCGGAGCAGATAGCCTCCTGCCATGTGGTAAAACAGTCCATAGACGCCAGAAAAAAGCCGGAAATATGGTTTTCCTATGTGGTGGATGTGAAACTGAAAAGCGGAAGTGAGGAAACAATAGTCCGCAGATGCCGCGATAACAATATATCCTGTGTCACCCCTGCTTCCTATCGGTTCCCGGAACCGGGAAAGGAAACAGGGACACACCGCCCGCTCATAGTAGGTATGGGACCCGCCGGCCTTTTCTGCGGTTATATGCTCGCAAAGGCCGGATACCGTCCTATTCTCCTGGAACGGGGGAAGGACGTGCAGTCAAGAGTAAAGGATGTGGAAACCTTCTGGGCAGGCGGGCCGTGTCTGCCGGATTCCAATGTCCAATTCGGGGAAGGCGGCGCCGGTACTTTTTCGGACGGCAAGCTGAATACCCTGATTAAGGATAAAGAGGGAAGGGGCGGTGAGGTACTGCGCATACTCGTGGAGCATGGGGCCCCTTCCTGTATCCTTTATGAAAATAAGCCCCATATCGGAACGGATATTCTGGCGGAAGTGGTGAAGAATATGCGGGAGCAAATCCTGGCCTGGGGCGGTGAAGTTCATTTCAACACCCGTGTGGAACAGCTGCTGGCAGACAACGGTACAGTGACCGGTGTAAAATGCGCCGGCAGCCGGGAATTCCTCTCCGGAACCGTGGTGCTTGCCGTCGGCCACAGCGCGAGAGATACGTTTGAAATGCTGGAACAAAAGAACATCCCCATGGAGGCGAAAGCGTTTGCCGTGGGCCTGCGTGTGGAACACCCCCAGTCACTGATCAATTTTTCCCAATATGCGAGTGAATGGCCGGAATACCTTCCTCCCGCATCGTATAAGCTGACGGCCCGTACGGGGGAAGGCAGAGGGGTATATTCTTTCTGTATGTGTCCGGGAGGATATGTGGTCAATGCCGGCAGTGAGGAAGGAAGACTGGCTGTTAACGGCATGAGCTATAGCAGGCGGGACGGAAAGAATGCCAACAGTGCCATTATTGTTACGGTTACGCCGGAAGATTATGAAGCTTATTTTGGGGATTGCCGGGGGCCGCTGGCGGGTATTGCGTTTGCGCGCGCCCTGGAGGAAAAAGCCTGGATGCTCGGCGGAGGACGGATCCCGGTACAGCGGTACGGTGAATTTGCAGGGAAACCGGAAGGACGGAAAGCACAGAGGGTTCCTTCCGATTTCCTGCCCTGTATAAAAGGGCAGTATACCTTTGCCGATCTGCGGTCCCTGCTTCCGGACTCTATAAGGAAAGCCTTTATAGAAGGGATGGAAGCCTTTGACAGAATAATTCCCGGTTTTGCCGATGATGCCGTATGCCTTGCCGGCGTGGAGAGCCGGACATCATCGCCTGTTCGTATTCACCGGCAGGAGGATTTCCAGTCGGAGGTTAAAGGGCTGTATCCCTGCGGAGAGGGAGCCGGTTATGCGGGAGGTATCACTTCAGCCGCCATAGACGGTATGAAAATTGCGGAAGCTATTGCGAAACGCTTTAAAATTATATAAGATAAATGCATACGGAGGATAATGAAGTGGTTCAGTATCGTGAAAAACTAAAGGATAAAAAAAGAATTGTGGTAAAAATAGGTTCTTCCTCCCTACAGCACCCGGAGACCGGAGAACTGGATTATATCAAGCTGGAGGTTCTTGTCAGGGAATTATGTAATCTGAGAAACCAGGGAAAAGAAGTGGTCCTTGTCACATCCGGTGCCATTGCCCAGGGGAAAAAAGCGATGAACCTGAAGGAAGAGGATATCAACGATCATAACCGGATAGCCATGAAGCAGGCCTGTGCCGCCATCGGCCAGTCCCGGCTGATGATGACTTACCAGCGTATTTTTTCCGAATACAACCAGGTAACGGCCCAGATCCTCATAACAAAAAATACGATTGTGGATAACCTGAACCGCTACAATGCCCACAATACCTTCTCCCAGCTGCTGCAGATGGGAGTGATCCCTGTTGTCAATGAAAATGATACAGTAGCAACCTATGAGCTGGAAATGGATAACGATACGCTTTCTGCGATTGTTGCTGCGCTGATTGGAGCCGATTTGCTTATCCTGCTTTCTGATATTGACGGTCTGTATACCGATGATCCCCGGAAGAACCCCGGGGCAAAGTTTGTGGAGACAGTGGAGGAGCTTACCGATGCCTATATGGATATGGGCAAAGGAAGCACCGGGAGCAGCGTGGGTACCGGAGGTATGAATACCAAACTGACGGCTGCCAAGATAGCCACCAAGGCAGGAGCGGATATGCTGATTGCCAACAGCAGGGATATTCGGATTATACATAGGCTGATGGACGGCAGAAATTACGGGACCCTTTTTGTGTCCCACAGGGATGAAGATTTTGACCTCCCCGGCTTTGTGAGCAGACTGAACAAGTAGATTAGAAAGGGAACGGCTATGACAGAACCTGTAAATATGGACGCAAAGATAAAAAGAATCAACGAATTGTATCACAAATCCCAGGCAGAGGGTCTTGACAATGAGGAAAAGGATGAACAGGCCAGACTTCGTAAGGAGTATATTAACAGCATAAAGGCCAACCTTCGTTCCCAGCTGAATTCTATCTCCATAGAAAAGGAAGACGGTTCCGTCACTCATCTGGGTGAAAAGCATGTGGACTAAGCAGGAATGCCGGAAAGAAGCGCTCCGCAGACGGTCCGCTCTTTCTTTGGAGGAAAGGGATGCGGCCCAACGGCGCATTGCAGAACAGCTTTTTTCAGATGATGTATACCGGCAGGCAGGCCGTATACTGGTTTATGCTTCCTATCTGGATGAGGTCTCCACCTATGGGGTGATGGAAAGAGCCTGGAAGGACGGAAAACAGGTTTTTTGTCCCAAAATAGAAAAGCAGCCTGACGGGAAACGCATGACAATGGTATTTTATCGGATATTTCACAGAGATGAACTGCAGGAAGGATTCCACGGCATTCCGGAGCCTTCCGTAACGGAGGGCAGAAAATATAACGGAAAAGAAGTGCCCCGTGTAGGAAACGATCTGATTCTTATGCCCGGGACCGCTTTCGACAGGGAGAGGCGCAGGCTGGGGTATGGAGGCGGTTATTATGATCGATTTCTCAAAAGTACCCCCCATGGGGTGAGAATAGCCCTTTGTTTTAGTTGTCAGGTGCTGCCGGAATTGCCGGAGGAAGTAACAGATGTGCGTCCGGATGGTATTGTAACGGAAAACGGCTGGATAGAAAAATGCCATGAGGTAAAGGAGCGGAAGACGTATGAATCTGACTGATATGGGAAAAGCGGCAGTTGCCGCGAAATATGAAGTACAGAAAATGGATACTGCGGGCAGGAACGCATCCCTGAAGGCTGTTGCGGAAGGCCTGATCCGTGACCGGGAATCTATACTGGACGCCAATGGACAGGATGTGGAACGGGCGGTTCAGGGCGGAATGCATCCGGGAATGGTGGATCGGCTGAAGCTGACGGAAGCAAGGGTGGACGCAATGGCGGAAGGACTTCTTCAGATTTGCGGGCTGCCAGATCCCCTGGGAGAAGTATTGGAACATTTTACCCGTCCCAACGGCCTGGAAATTGAAAAACGCCGCGTCCCGCTGGGCGTTATCGGCATCATTTATGAATCCCGCCCCAATGTTACGGCAGACGCCTTCGGCCTTTGCTTTAAGGCCGGAAATGCCTGTATTTTAAAAGGAGGCAGCGATGCCGTTTCCTCCAATACGGCCATAGCGGAAAGCATACGGAAATCCCTTTCCTTCAGCGGTGCCTGTGCGGATGCCATTGGGCTGATTACGGATACGGACAGGGAAACCACTGCCCGTTTTATGAAACTGAACGACTATGTGGATGTGCTGATTCCCAGAGGCGGCGCCGGCCTAATCCGCGCCGTTGTGGAAAACAGTACGGTCCCGGTTATAGAAACCGGCACCGGGAACTGTCATATTTATGTGGATGAATATGCGGATCCGGAAAAGGCGGTACCCATTATCATAAATGCCAAAACCCAGCGCATCGGGGTATGTAATGCCTGTGAATCCCTGGTAATCCATGAAAAAGTAAGAGAGAAAATCCTCCCCGTCCTTGCCAAGGCCCTCCGGCAGGAAAAGGTGGAAATACGAGGGGATGAAAGGACGCTTCTCTGTGTTCCCGGAGCGGTTCCTGCAGCACAGGAGGATTATGGGAAGGAATATCTGGATTATATCCTTTCCGTGAAAACAGCAGATACCTTGGATGAGGCAATCGCCCATATCAATCGGTATAATACCGGGCATTCCGATTCCATCATCACGGAAAACAGGGAAAGTGCGGAACGGTTTTTGAATGAAGTGGACTCCGCCTGTGTTTATGTGAATGCATCCACCCGCTTTACCGATGGCTTTGAATTCGGCTTCGGTGCGGAAATCGGGATCAGTACCCAGAAACTTCATGCAAGAGGCCCGATGGGCCTGAAGGAGCTTACTACCTATAAATATGCGATCCGCGGGAACGGCCAAATCCGTCCCTGACGGCGGCGGGAACAGGAAAAAGAAGAGTGGCTGGAACCGTTATTAAAGGAGATTAAAATGAGTGCAGTTGTAGATAAATTCTTAAGATATGTGAAAATAGATACTCAGTCGGATGAAGACAGCACCACCTTTCCAAGTACGGAAAAACAAAAGGATTTGGCGCGTCTGCTGGTGAGTGAACTGGAGGAAATGGGTGCTGCCGATGTAAGGATGGATGAAACCTATGGTTATGTGTATGCAACCCTTCCTTCCAACCGGAAGGAAGATGGCAGAAAGGTGCCTGTTCTGGGTTTTATCGCCCATATGGATACCTCGCCTGCCGTAAGCGGAAAAGATGTGAAACCGCGTATTGTGGAAAATTACGACGGCGGGGATATTGTCCTGAATGAAGCACAGCAGATTATCCTTCCGGCAGAAGAAAATCCCGAGCTTTCGGATTATGTTGGTAAAAGCCTGATCGTAACGGACGGAACCACACTTCTGGGTGCGGATGACAAAGCCGGTGTGGCGGAAATCATGACAATGGCACAAACCCTGCTGGCACATCCGGAAATAGAACATGGCACGATTCGCATCGCCTTTACTCCGGATGAAGAAGTGGGAAGCGGCGTGGATCATTTTGATGTGGAAGGCTTTCAGGCGGATTTCGCTTATACTGTGGACGGGGGAGCCCTTGGAGAACTGGAATATGAAAATTTCAATGCCGCAGGAGCCAGGCTCCATGTCCATGGCTACAGTGTACATCCGGGCAGTGCCAAAAATAAGATGCGTAACGCCATCCTTCTGGCCCAGGAATTCCAGTCCCTTCTTCCTGTTTTTGAGAACCCTGCTTCTACGGAAATGTATGAGGGCTTTTATCACCCCGACAGAATAACAGGAAGCGTGGAAAGCGCACAGGTGGATTATATTATCCGCGATCATTCCAGGGAGCTGTTTGAAAAGAAGAAAGCCTATTTCAGGGAAGCCGCCGCATTTCTGAATAAGAAATATGGAAAAGAAGTATTTACCCTGGAAATGCAGGACAGCTATTATAACATGAAAGAAAAGATCTACCCCGAAAATGCCCATTTAATTGAAACTGCAGTGAAAGCCATGGAAAAAGCAGGGGTTACCCCTCTTATTGCCCCTATCCGGGGCGGGACGGACGGTGCCAGGCTTTCCTTCATGGGCCTTCCCTGCCCGAATCTGTGTACCGGCGGTATGAATTATCATGGAAGATATGAATATGTATGTATAGAATCCATGGAAAAATGCGTGGAAATCATACTGAATATTATTGCCCTGTATGCAGAGAACGGCATTGACTAGAAAATTAAGTAAGGAACAAAGGATGAATAACAAAGATTTGGACTATATACTGGAAAGCATTGATCTTTCCTCCCAGCCGCCTCTTGAAGAGCCGGCCAGACAATATTATTTTCTGAAAAAATGCCGTATGTTTGTAGCAGAAGAGGAAAAGAAGCTTGGCAGGAAGCTTACCGCCTGTGTGACAACGTTCGGCTGCCAGATGAATGCCAGGGATTCGGAAAAGCTTTCCGGTATTTTGGAACAGGCCGGTTACCTGCTTACAGACAGGGAAGAGGCGGATTTTGATATTTATAATACCTGTACGGTGCGCGATAACGCCGACCAGAGAGTATACGGCAGGCTCGGGCATTTAAACAGCCTGAAAAAGAAAAATCCCCATATGAAAATTGCACTGTGCGGCTGCATGATGCAGGAGCCGGGCACCATTGAAAAAATCAAGAAAAGCTACCGGTTTGTGGACTTGATTTTCGGAACCCATAATATTTACAAATTTGCCGAGCTTCTTGCCTGCATATGGGAACAGCAGGGAATGGTGGTGGATATCTGGCAGGAAACGGAAAGAATTGTAGAGGATCTGCCGGTTGAAAGAAAATATCCATTCAAGTCCGGCATCAATATTATGTTTGGCTGCAACAATTTCTGCAGCTACTGTATCGTTCCTTATGTGCGGGGACGTGAGAGAAGCCGCAGCCCTAAAGATATTATAAAAGAAATTGAAAGTCTGGTGGCGGACGGTGTGGTGGAAATCATGCTGCTCGGGCAGAATGTTAATTCCTATGGGAAAAATCTGGAAGAACCCATGAGCTTTGCCGGCCTTCTTCAGGAAGTGGAAAAAATAGATGGCCTGAGGCGGATCCGTTTTATGACTTCGCATCCCAAGGATTTATCCGATGAACTGATCCGGGTGATGGCGGCATCCACCAAAATCTGCAGACATCTTCATCTGCCGCTGCAGTCGGGATCCACCAGGATCCTGCAGGCAATGAACCGCAGGTATACCAAAGAACAGTACCTGGAGCTGGTGGATAAAATCCGCGGGGCCATGCCGGATATCGCGCTGACAACGGATATCATCGTTGGTTTCCCGGGAGAAACCCCGGAGGATGTGGAGGAAACGATAGATGTTATTAAAAAAGTGCGTTTTGACAATGCCTTTACCTTTATTTATTCCAAACGGACCGGAACACCGGCTGCTGCCATGGAAAACCAGGTTTCGGAGGAAGTGATAAAGACAGGATTTGACAAGGTATTAAAGACGGTACAGGAAACAGCAAGGGAACAGGTGAAACAGCTTTCCGGACTGACTCTGGAGGCTCTTGTGGAAGAACAGAATGAACAGGATCCCAGCCTGGTCACAGGCAGACTCTCCAATAATACACTGGTTCATTTTCCCGGAGACGCTTCCCTGATCGGTAACCTGGTACCGGTATATCTGAAGGAATACAAAGGCTTTTATTTCCTGGGCGAAAGAGCGGGAGGTGAGGGTGAATGTCAAAAGGCCTGAAAATCTGCCTGTGGGTGTTTCTAATCATGGATATCATGACCTTTCTGTATTATGGAAGGACCTTCCTGCTGGCAAATGCATCTGCTGCAGCTGCCGGCATGCTTCTGGAGCTTATGCAGATTGCGGGCATCAGTATCCTGTTATTTAACAGGCGTAAGTTTGGCTTTTACATCATCTGTCTGTCGGAAATCGTTATGTTTGCAGTGAATGTAACATTGTTCGGCAGTGATATTATCATTTCCCTCATTAATTCTGCGGTAATTCCTCTGGCGGTTTATGCCTTTATGAAGCCCTTCTGGAATACTTGGCGGTAGGACGAGGACGCCGCGGCATCAGGAATAGATATCCGGAGGGAAGCAGACATAAGAACGGCCGGGAGCATTCGCTCCCGGCCACATTGCACCAAACAAATTAATTCATTATAATAGAACAATATAAAGCAATGTAAATAAAACACTGATAACAAGGCTGATTGCGGAAACAATAACGCCTCCCAAAGCAAGGCCGGTATGCTGGCCTGTCTTTACCAGGCTTATAATACCCATAATCAGTCCTGCGATACAGCATACGAGAGGGATACCGAGTATCCAGCAGAAAATGCCGCCCATAATTCCGAATACGAGGGAACAAACGGCCAGATTATCTCTTTTATGTTCCAGCTGGTTAATGACTACCGGTCCATGGCTGAAGCCCTGTCCCTGCTGGTAAGGCTGATTGTAGCCCTGACCCGGATAGGGACCGGCCTGGGGATTGTAGTTCGGATTCTGTCCGTAGCCCGGATTAGGATTCTGCCCCGGTACCGGGCCCGGCTGCTGGCCGGGATAGGGAACTCCCTGAGGATATCCGTTTTGGTAGTTTTGGTTGTTATCCGGCTGATAATTATAGTTATCCATTAAATCATACTCCTGTTAATTCCCCTGCGGTTGGTTATCTGACTCAGGCAAGAAGGAAAGCAACGCCGATTCCAAGCGCAATCTGAAGAATTGTGGCAATGATAAAAGCGACAACCACAATGCCGTTTTTCTTCTTCAGTGCAAGATTGAAATACATAACACCAATAAGTACGCCGAGACAGAGTCCCAGCCAGCTGTTCATTAAAAAGCCGAGTACACAGCTGATACCTGCAAGGACAGATACATATACGGGCAGGCTCGCGATAGGCTGATAAGTCTCGCCGCTTCCCAGATACCGTCCGTTGACAGCCAAATCCACTTTACTTCCAAGCACTACAAGCCGGCACTGTGTTTCTCCGAAGTTGATGGCATAATCAATCAGCTGGATAAACCAGTTGGATGATTTCAGCGGGTATTTCTGGCCGTCAACAAGCAGGCTGCGTCCCTTGTATTCAATGGTATGGGTCATCCCATCCGCTGCGGTTACTGTCCAAAGTTTTTTCATTCTTGTAATTCCTCCTCAGTCATACGTAATAAGATATATAGAATTATGAAAGATAATATGAAAATAAGCAAGCCGAACGGAAAAAAATGCAGGTTGAAGGGAAAAAATTGCAACCGGAGACATTTAGGAAGGAAAAGGATAAGTTATGGGGCCGGAGGAAGTGTCCGTCATTATAGTGACTAATATTCTGGAATGTTATATATGGAACCTCTTCATGAGAAGTTTCTTTCATTATAAAATGAAAAATGCTGCCCTGCGTCTTGGAATAGGAGGGGTAATCCTCCTATTCATGTCGCTTGTCAACTGTGCGGGCAGCGTTCCTGTTAATCTTCTCGGGACTGTTTTCATATATATGATGTCCGCCCTTCTTATGTTCGAAGGGAACCGCAGGCAGATTATATACTTTAACATCATCGAAATTCTTCTGGTCATTTTCTGTGAAGATATTGTAATTGGCGCCGGCTATGGGGGAGCGTATATCATACCGGATATCGACGCCGGGAAAATAGCGGTGCTCCTTGCCGCCAAGCTGTTTGCCCTTTTGCTGATATATGTGGTCATCAGACTGATGCAGGGCAGGCTGCAGAATAAAGAGGCCTCCGTCCCGCTTCCTTTTCTCCTGTGCCCGGCCCTGTCCCTTATCCTTATCAGAATCGTATATCAGGTAACCCTGTATGCGGATGTGGAGGTTTCTGCCGGAGAGAGGCTGATGCTTACGGTTATCTGCGCTTTGCTTGCCGTTTTCAATATCATCCTGCTGGAGATATACCACAGGAATGTACAGATGCAGGCCCAGATAACCGAACAGAAGCTTCTGCAGCTGAAGAGCCGTATGGAAACGGAGAATTATGCCCAGCTGGAACATGTCACCCAGAATTACCGGCAGGTTTTGCATGACATAAACAGGTACCTGAATACCCTCAGCTATCTTGCGGGGGAAAAACAAAACGGTAAAATTCAGGAAATCGTCCGGGATATCCATGCGGATATATCCAAAGCGGAGGAAACACATTATTCCGCCAACGGGATATTGAATTTTATATTAAATGAAAAGAAGCGGAAGGCGGATTCGGGAAGGATACCCATGGATATTTTTGTGGAGCCGGGATTTGGGGCAGGGGAGATAAAAGACTATGATTTTATCAGCATTATGAGCAACCTTCTTGACAACGCTCTGGAGGCGGCAGAACGCTGTCCGGGGGACGGAAGGAGCATTGATCTCAGGATGTTTATGGATACCGACCGCAATTATGCGGTCATACGGCTGGAAAACAGCTGCGGGGAGAAAGCGATCTGCAGAAAAGGAAGCTTCCTGACTGTAAAAGAGGATCGGACAAGGCACGGCATCGGTCTGAAGCATGTGAGGGAACTTATAGAAAACAACCGCGGGCTTATTGATTTTGATATCCATGCCGATATATTTTGTGTAACGGTATGTCTGCCCGTGCCAAACCGATATAACGGATGGACGGGAGCGGCGGAAAAAGGGAAGGTAGACTGATTTGGAAATAGAACTTAAAATTGCGGTTTGTGACGATTCCCAGGCCGACAGAAATATACTGGGCCAGCTGCTGCGAAAGACGGCCTGTGATTCAGGCATTCCCATACATATTATGGAATATGCTTCCGGTGAAGAACTGATGGAGGATATTCTTGCCGAGCATGACATCCTTTTCCTGGATATCCAGATGGACGGGATGGACGGACAGGAGACGGCATTTGCGTTCCGCAGCCAGAACCGAAAAGCGGTGCTTGCTTTTGTCACCGGAGTGGCTATGCCCACGCCGGAACTATTTAAAGTTTACCCATACCGCTATCTTATGAAGCAGGAACTTCTCACCAAAGGGAAAGAAGATATGAGCGCTATTTTAGAGGAAGCGGTAAACCGGCAGAAGCATGTCTATGTAACAGCTGTCTATAAAGGAAAAATGATGCAGATTGATTCCGACAGTATCCTATATATATCCCTGAAAAAAAGAGGCTGCCAGATATGGTTCAGCCGGGAGAAGGAAGAAAATCCGGTAAACTGCAATTCCCGCCTTGCAGATTTGTATGACACGCTGGAAACACAGGATTTTGCTTATGCCCACAACAGTTATATTGTAAACCTGAAGCATGTGGCAAAGGTTGAGGGAAATCTGCTGGTTCTTATGGACGGAACGGCACTGTCGATCTCCCGTTCCCGAAAAGAAGAATTCCACAAAACATTTGCTCGTTATCTTGGAAAAAAATACCCCAAAAAACAATCTTGTGTGTGAAAATGATAATTATAGACGGTTTTCCGAAAAACTAAATAATATGTAACAGAAAAACATATGTCCGTTACAGGGGAACGCTACTCTTTGGTAGTAATTGATATAAAATTTATTTTTGTGCACCATTTTAGCTAAAAGTATGTTATAATACATTCGTTGCATTCCGGTAAAGGGATGCGGCATATTGTGGGTTGAGAATTTGGTGCAGAATGTGCTGGAGTAACAATTGAGAAAAATTGTTTATTTGATATCATTCCCCCAAAATGTATTATCTATTCCGGAACGGATGCATCAAGTATTCTCAACAACCCCACATTGCCGACGGGTTCAGGGATTAGAAAAGAAAGCAGTTTTGCCGATTTGTGCAGAACTGTTTTTTATTTATCCCATTTTCCCTGCTGTTAGTTACGATTTACATTTTCGCCAAATTGTGCTATATTTTATTGATGTATGCTTGCGGATTTTATTGGGAAATACAAAGGAGAAACGGAAGACATGGCAGAAATGACGCCGATGATGCAGCAATATATGGAGACGAAAAAGCAGTATGGGGACTGTATTCTGTTTTATCGCCTCGGAGACTTTTATGAAATGTTTTTTGAGGATGCGCTTACGGTATCCAGAGAGCTGGAACTGACGCTTACCGGTAAAAACTGCGGGATGGAAGAGCGGGCGCCGATGTGCGGTGTTCCCTATCATGCGGTGGAAGGATATTTGAGCCGGCTGGTGGGCAAGGGTTATAAAGTTGCCATCTGCGAGCAGGTGGAGGATCCCAAGCTGGCCAAAGGGCTTGTTAAGCGTGAGGTGGTGCGTATCGTAACTCCCGGAACCAATCTGAATATTCAGTCACTGGAGGAAAACAAAAATAATTTTCTGATGTGCATTGCCTATTTTGCAGGGAAAACCGGCATTTCCGTAGCGGATGTAACAACCGGAGATTACCTGTTAACCGAGGTTGAGGATAACAGGAAGCTGCTGGATGAAATCATGAAATATGCGCCTTCGGAGATTATCTGCAATGATGCTTTTCTGGTCAGCGGCGTGGAACTGGAGGATTTGAAGGAAAGGCTGCGGATAACCATATATTCTCTGGAACCGCATTATTTTGATGATGATCTGTGCCGGAAATGCCTGCAGAAGCACTTTGGTGTCAATTCCCTGTCGGGGCTTGGGGTGGATGAATTTCCGAATGGAGTGATTGCGGCCGGAGCACTTCTTTCCTATTTATATGATACACAGAAAATACCGCTGAGTCATTTCACGCATATTGAGCCTTATCTGACAAGCCGCTATATGCTTCTGGACAGTTCCACCAGAAGAAACCTGGAGCTCACCGAAACTCTTCGTGAAAAACAGAAGAGAGGTTCCCTGCTGTGGGTGCTGGACAAGACGAGGACGGCGATGGGGGCGCGAATGCTGCGCAGCTTCCTGGAGCAGCCCCTGATACATAAGCCGCAGATGGAAGAACGCCTGGATGCGGTGGAGGCTTTCTGCAATAATCCCCTGGGGAGAGATGAACTGCGGGAATACCTGAACCCTATTTATGACCTGGAAAGGCTTCTGGGAAAGGTGAGCTACAAAACGGCCAATCCCAGGGATTTAATTGCCTTCCGCAATTCCATGGAAATGCTCCCCCATATCAAGACAGTGCTCAAAGAGCTTCCCGGTGCAGCAAACCAGAAAATCGAATCGGAAATCGACGGCCTGGAGGATTTATTTAAGCTGATCGGGGAATCCATCGAGGAAGAGCCTCCTGTTACCATTCGGGAAGGCGGTATGATAAAGGAAGGATATAACGAGGATATTGACACCCTCCGCAGAGCCAAGACGGAAGGCAAGACCTGGCTGGCAGAACTGGAAAATACGGAACGGGAGCGTACCGGCATCAAGAACCTGCGGGTCAAATATAACAAGGTATTCGGCTATTATCTGGAGGTGACCAAATCCTATCTGGGTATGGTTCCGGATGATTATATCAGAAAGCAGACACTCACCAATGCGGAACGGTATACCACTCCGCGGCTGAAGGAGCTTGAGGATACCATCCTGAACGCGGAGGACAAGCTTTGTACACTGGAATATGATTTGTTCTGTGAAATAAGGGATAAGATAGCCGGCGAAATCGAGAGAATCCAGACAACGGCAAAAGCAGTGGCTAGACTGGATGTATTCTGTTCCTTTTCCCTTGTGGCAGAACAGAACCAATATACCCGGCCCAAATTAAATGAAAAGGGACTGATCCATATAAAAGACGGCCGCCATCCGGTGGTGGAGAAAATGATTGAACACGATATGTTCATCCCCAATGACACACATCTGGATAACAATTCCTGTCAGATCGCGGTTATTACAGGGCCTAATATGGCGGGAAAATCCACCTATATGCGGCAGACCGCACTCATAGTCCTCATGGCACAGGTGGGGAGTTTCGTGCCGGCCAGACAGGCCGATATCGGCATTGTGGACCGTATTTTCACCCGTGTGGGAGCTTCGGATGACCTGGCGAGCGGCCAAAGCACCTTTATGGTGGAAATGAGCGAGGTAGCCAATATCCTGCGGAATGCGACCCGGAACAGCCTTCTTATTCTGGATGAAATCGGGAGGGGGACTTCAACCTTTGACGGACTCAGTATTGCATGGGCGGTGATCGAGCATATCAGCAACCGCAAGCTCTTGGGCGCCAAAACCCTGTTTGCCACCCATTACCATGAGCTCACGGAGCTGGAAGGCAAAATGAGCAATGTAAACAATTATTGTATCGCCGTCAAAGAAAAAGGGGATGATATTGTTTTCCTCCGTAAGATAATCAAGGGCGGTGCGGATAAAAGCTACGGAATCCAGGTTGCCAGGTTAGCCGGGGTCCCGGATCTGGTTATTGACCGGGCTAAGGAGATTGTGGAACAGCTCAGCGATAATGATATTACGGAAAAGGTACAGAGCATATCCATCGCGGAAACAAATGCGCCCTCAAAAAAACAGGAGCATTATGATGAACTTGAGCTGGATCAGATATCTCTGTTTGATACGGTAACGGATGCGGATGTGCTGGAGGAACTGAAAACGGTGGAGGTCAGCACTATGACTCCCCTGGATGCCCTGAATACGCTGTACCGGCTCCAGAACAAACTTAAGAACCGATGGTAAGGAACTGCCGTAAAGTGTACAACTTATTTTAAGACAGTTCCTGAGAATTGACAGGTGATTGACCGGAAAGGAAGCGGAATATGGCTGAAATCATGCTGCTGGACAGCAGTACCATTGATAAAATTGCCGCCGGTGAAGTGGTGGAACGTCCCTCCAGCGTCGTGAAGGAGCTGGTGGAAAATGCCATGGATGCGGGCGCCCGAGCAGTGACTGTTGAAATAAAGGAAGGGGGCTGCTCCTTCATCCGTGTGACGGATAACGGCGGAGGGATCGATAAGAAACAGGTGAGAAAAGCCTTTTTCCGGCATGCGACCAGTAAAATCCGCTCGGTGGAGGATTTATATCAGGTGAAAAGCCTGGGCTTCCGCGGGGAAGCTCTTTCCAGTATAGCAGCAGTTTCCATGGTGGAACTGATAACCAAAACCAGAGAAGAGTTAACGGGGATACACTACCGTCTGGAGGGGGAAAAAGAACGGGAATTCTCTGAAGTGGGCGCACCGGAGGGGACAACAATAATTGTCCGGGAACTCTTTTTCAATACGCCTGTCCGGAAAAAATTCCTGAAATCATCTGCCACAGAAGGCAGCTATATCTCCGATCTGATGGAACACATGGCTCTTTCCCGCCCGGATGTAGCCTTCCAGTTCATGATGAATGGGCAGGTTCGGTTCCATACTTCGGGTAACGGGGATTTGAAGGAAATCCTGTATCGGATATACGGCAGGGATATCATAAAAGAACTGATTCCGTTTTCCGCTTCTGCGGAGGGCCTGGAAATTCAGGGTTTTCTTGGAAGTCCGTCCGTCGTACGATCCAACAGGAATTTTGAGTTTTTCTTTGTTAACGGCCGTTACATCAAAAGCCCCCTGTTGTCCAAGGGGCTGGAGGCAGGGTATAAGGCATATCTGATGCAGCATAAATTTCCCTTTGCCCTTCTTCATTTCGCCATTGATCCGGATCGGATAGATGTGAATGTCCATCCCTCCAAAATGGAAATCCGTTTTCATGATCAGCCGGGCCTGTACGCTTTCCTGGAAGAACAGGTGCGGGGGGCCCTCAGACGCAGGGAAATGATACCGGACGTCACATTGGAAGAAAAACCGGTACGGACCGCAGAGAGCCTGATCTCCCGACCGGAAGAAAGTGTTCCGGAATGTAAACCTTCAGATGAAGCGGTGAATAAACCCTCGGGCACTGTGCCGAGGGAACAGACAGGCGCCGCATTAAACAGACCGTCGGATTCCCAACTGTCAGACACCACACCAAATAAACTGTCATCTCCCCCTGAAAAGGAACCGGCACCTGCCTCTGAAAAGGAAACACGGACAGCAGAATCCGGTATCCCACGGGCGGCGGACGAAACGGCAGCGCCGGTTCCCGAAGAAGAAAGCGCTGCTGCAGAGCGGCTAAACGGCGGGGATACCGCCGGAAGCGCCGGAGGGAAAATCCATCCTCCGCGAACCAGACCGGAAGCCCCCCAGCCCTTTGAAACCAGCCGCTTAAGCCGTATGCTCCGGGAAGAGGAGGGGGTATACCAGGTGCAGGAGTCCAGACAGATGGAGCTTTTCGAGGAAAAGCTCCTGACAAAGGAGGCGGTGCAAAGCTACCGGATCCTGGGACAGGTTTTTGATACCTATTGGCTGGCGCAGTATGAAGATAAGCTGCTTTTCATCGATCAGCATGCGGCTCACGAAAAGGTGAAGTATGAAGCCCTGGTAAACAAAATGAAAAATGGTGCGGTGGACAGCCAGATGCTTACTCCTCCCCTTGTACTCAATCTCTCTGCCCGGGAAGCGCATCTGCTGGAACGGTACGCTTCTTATTTTGCTGCGCTGGGTTTTGAAATTGAAGATTTCGGCGGAAACGCCTTTACAGTGCGCTCGGTCCCCTGTGATTTATACGGTCATTACGAAAAGGATTTTTTGGAGGCCATTCTGGATGAACTGGAAGAGGAGCCGCCCCATGGGGCGCCTGCCGTTATTGCAGAAAAACTGGCTTCCATGGCATGTAAATCCGCAGTGAAAGGAAACCATACCATGTCCTGCAGGGAGATGGAAGCGCTGCTGGATCAGCTTTTGAAGCTGGATAATCCCTATCATTGCCCTCATGGCAGACCGACTATCATCACCATGAGCAAATATGAGCTGGAGAGGAAATTTAAGAGAATCGTTTAACAGCGTCACTAGCTGGAGGAGAAGGAAAATGGAAGAAAAAGAGCCTCTCATCATTCTGACAGGCCCTACTGCGGTTGGAAAGACAGCGCTCTCTCTGAAGCTGGCACAAAGAGTGGACGGGGAAATTATTTCTGCGGACTCTATGCAGGTATACCGGCATATGGATATCGGCTCCGCTAAAATACGGAGCCATGAAATGCTGGGAATCCCCCACCATCTGATCGACATTATGGAGCCGGAAGAAGAATTTAATGTAGTTGTTTTTCAGCAGCAGGCGAAAAAAGCCATAAAGGATATCAGAAGCAGAGGAAAAATTCCCGTCATTGCAGGCGGGACCGGCTTCTATATCCAGTCGGTGCTGTATAATATTGATTTCACGGAAAATCCGGGGGATTCCACCTGCCGGGAAAAGCTGGAGCAGGCCGCTTCCGAAAAAGGGCCGGAATATCTTCATAAAATGCTGGCAGCCGTGGATAAGGAGTCGGCGGAGCAGATCCATGCCCACAATGTAAAACGGGTAATCCGTGCCCTGGAGTTTTATATGCAGACGGGAGAGAAGATATCCCGGCATAATGAACTGGAGAAAAAAAGGCAGGCTGCATATAACGCCTGCTATTTTGTCCTGGATGATAAGAGAGAGGTCATTTATGACCGTATCGATAAAAGAGTGGACAAAATGCTTAAAGAAGGCCTTGTAGAAGAAGTGAAACGGCTGAAGGAACGAGGCTGCAGCAGGGATATGGTTTCCATGCAGGGGCTGGGATACAAGGAAATACTTGGATATCTGGAAGAAGAATATGATTTGGAAAGAGCCGTGTATCTTATAAAGAGAGACACCCGCCATTTTGCAAAAAGGCAGCTGACATGGTTCCGGCGGGAACGGGATGTGATTTGGATGGAAAAGCCGGAATTTCCTTCCGAAGAGGAACTGCTTCTTTTCATGCAGGAGAAATGCAGGGAAAGAAGGATTCTGCTGTAAACCCGGGGATACACATATAGAAGGAGATACAATGAACGAAAGCAATTTAACTGATTTTTACCGGGAGCTGGGTATATCCCGCCGGGTATTCGATTTTGGGAAACAGATACTGGAGGAGCTGGAGGAGCGTTTTCACAATATAGATGAAACGGCGGAATATAACCAGATGAAGGTGCTCAGAGCCATGCAGGAACATAAAGTGAGCGAGGCCTGTCTGCTGGGGACCACCGGATATGGCTATAATGATTTGGGCAGGGAAACGCTGGAAGCGGTTTATGCCTCCGTATTTCATACGGAGGATGCCCTGGTCAGGCCGCAGATCACCTGCGGAACCCATGCCCTGGCCCTGGCGCTTATGAGTAACCTCCGCCCCGGGGATGAACTGCTGTCCCCGGTGGGAAAGCCCTATGATACGCTGGAAGAGGTTATTGGCATCCGTCCCTCCAGAGGATCCCTCAAAGAATATGGAATTACCTACCGGCAGGTGGATTTGCTGCCGGACGGCGGCTTTGATTATGAAACAATAGCCGGCGCCCTGAATGAGCGGACCAGAGTGGTAACCATACAGCGTTCAAAGGGGTATCAGACAAGGCCCACTTTATCCGTACAGCGTATCGGGGAGCTGATTTCTTTTATCAAAGAACGCAAACCGGATTGTGTATGCATGGTGGATAACTGCTATGGGGAATTTGTGGAACGGCTGGAACCTTCGGATGTGGGAGCCGATATGTGCGTGGGATCCCTGATTAAAAATCCGGGCGGCGGCCTTGCCCCAATCGGAGGATATATAGCGGGAACAAAGGAATGCGTGGAAAATGCGGCCTGCCGGCTAACTTCACCGGGACTGGGAAAGGAAGTGGGGGCTTCCCTCGGAATCCTGCCCCAGTTTTACCAGGGCCTTTTCCTCGCGCCCACCGTCACGGCCAGTGCGCTGAAGGGAGCCGTTTTTGCCGCCAACATTTATGAACGCCTGGGACTTCAGGTCGTGCCGGACGGGAAAGAAAGCCGTCACGATATCATACAGGCGGTGACCTTTGGAACACCGGAGGGGCTTATCGCTTTCTGCGAAGGGATACAGGAAGCGGCACCGGTTGACAGCTATGTAAGGCCCGAACCCTGGGATATGCCCGGGTATGACAGCCAGGTCATTATGGCGGCAGGGGCCTTTGTATCCGGATCCTCCATTGAACTGAGCGCGGACGGGCCTTTAAAGCCGCCCTATGCCGCGTATTTCCAGGGAGGACTGACTTGGCCGCATGCAAAATTCGGCATATTAAAGTCCCTTCAGCATTGTGTCGAGGCGAAAGCCGTCCAATTGCCGTAATTAAGCAGATCTTCTCCTGCCGATTCCTGCGGGAAGGTGTCAATCGCTGTCGGATAGGGCGAAATTTTTTACTTTTAGATTCTATACATGGATTTGGAAGTATGCTAATATAGGTAATGGCAGTAAATACAAAGGATGAATGAATGAAGAAAATGAAAAGCAAAAACGGATGGACTTGTCTGATACTCGTTCTGGCCGGGGTGGTACTGGGAGGCTTTATCGGAAACCTGTTTCCTTCAAGTTTTATGAACTTTGGACAGACCTTTGGGCTGACGAACCCTCTTATCCTGGATTTCGGAATTCTGAGTATCACTTTTGCACTGACAATCAAAATTACAATCGCAAGCATACTGGGGATAGTGGTTGCATTGCTGATTTACCGCATTCTATAAGCTGTAAGGCCGGTATAAAACCGGCTTTTACGTGTACATACAGGCGGCGGTACCCGTGAGGAGCGTTCGGAATACGTGAAGAAACGGGGTAAAAAATGAATCAAAAGAAAGAAAAAGAACCATGCTATGAAGAGATGAAGCCTTATGAAAAATTTCTTGCAACAGGGCCGGAGTCTCTTTCCGAAGCGGAACTGCTGGCTATTATTATCCGGACCGGCACGAAAAGTATGGGTTCCCTGCAGCTTGCAGGGCAGGTACTTTCCCTCCCGAAGGGAAGGGATAAAGGGCTTCTGGGGATACAGCATTTATCCGTAGCTGATCTGTGCAGGGTAAATGGTATCGGACAGGTCAAAGCGGTAAAAATCAAATGCATCATAGAACTGTCCAGAAGGCTGTCCATGGCGGACACACGTGACAGATTGCAGTTTACCAAACCGGAAACTGTGGCAGACTATTACATGAAGAGGATGCGGTATCTGGAAACAGAAGAAGTGATTCTTGTTATGACCGATAATAAGAACCGCATGATCTGTGACCGGGTATTATCCAGGGGAACCGTGAACTGTTCCCTGGTTTCCCCCCGTGAGGTATTCCGGGTGGCGCTTGAGTACCATGCCGTACATATCCTGCTGATACACAATCATCCCAGCGGCGACGCATCGCCCAGCAGGCAGGATATTGAAATTACAAACCATCTGGCTGAGCTTTGCAGCATGATGCAGCTTCCTCTGATAGACCATATTATCGTGGGGGATAACTGCTATGTCAGCTTCAGGGAATCCGGCCTGTTGAAATAAGGAAGGAGAAAATCATTTTGTCTACGAATGCTTTTGGAATCGATTTAGGTACAAGCAATATCAAGATTTACAGTGCGGCGGATGATAAGATCATGATTGAGAAGAACATGATAGCCGTACAGAACAAGAAAACCGTCTTTGCTTACGGGGATTCTGCCTATGAGATGTATGAAAAGGCCCCGGGAAACATCCATATTTCTTATCCTCTGTGCAATGGTGTCATCGCGGATATCAAAAATATGGAAACCCTGATCCGTTTCTTTGTTACGGATATGTCCGGAGGGAATATCAAACCGGCTGATTTTTATATTGCGGTGCCTACGGATATCACGGAGGTGGAGAAACGTGCGTTTTATGATTTGATCCGCGATGCCAATGTTAAGGCCCGTAAAATCATGGTGGTGGAAAAAGCTGTGGCAGACGGCCTGGGACTCGATATCGACGTTAAAAATTCCCAGGGCGTGCTTGTGGTGAATGTGGGCTATGATACTACGGAAGTGTCTATCCTTTCCCTGGGAGGCATTGTGCTGAGCCGTCTGATTAAGACCGGCGGCCTTAAATTCGACGAGGCCATCCGCAGCACGGTGCGTAAGGAGTTCGGACTGCTCATCGGCGGCAAAACTGCGGAAGGAATTAAAAAATCCCTTTCCGAACTGGAGGAAGCCGGCGCCGGCGCGGAAGTGTTCGGCCGGGATATTGTGACAGGGCTGCCTGTGGAACGTACGATTCCCACAGAACTGGTGGTATCCTGTCTGGAAGAGCATTTTGATACCATTATTGACAGTGTAAAGGTTATTCTGGAGCGTACGCCTCCGGAACTGGGAGCGGATATATACCGTCATGGAATTTACCTGACAGGCGGCGCGTCCCAGATCAGCCATCTTGCGGAGAAGCTGGGGAAGAATACAGGGCTTCGCGTAAATGTGGCCGAGAGACCGGTGGAAAGCGTTGTAATCGGCCTTTCCAAGGTCCTCAATGAAGAAAATTATAAATCAGTTGCCTATGCGATTGAAGGGATGGGTAAATGAGTCCTGTAATCAAGAAAAAAAGAAATAAATTCACCCTGCCAAGTAAATATCTGCTTTTGATTTTGTCAGGGCTTTGTGTCCTTCTGATGCTTGTCACCTTTAAAACAAATTTGTTTGAAGGCCCTCTGCGGGCGGTGGCCGGATACGTGGTGGTTCCCTTCCAAAAGGGGATCGCTTCCGTAGGAGGTTACATCTACGACCGGGCGGAGGAAATGGGACAGCTGAAGGAGGTACTCGCCGAAAATCAGGCATTGAAGGAGCAGGTGGATTCCCTTACCATGGAAAACGCCCAGCTCCAGCAGGATAAATATGAACTCGCCAGCCTCCGGGAGCTTTACGATATTGACAAAGCCACATCGGAATACGAAAAAACCGGCGCCAGGGTAATCGCAAGTGATTCCAGCAACTGGTTTTATTCCTTTATTATAGATAAAGGCTCCGAGGACGGCATACAGGTGGATATGAACGTCCTTGCCGGCAGCGGCCTGGCGGGAAGGGTGATCAGCGTGGGGCCCAATTATTCCCGGGTGCTTTCCATTATAGCCGACAATTCCAATATGTACGGAACAGTTCTTTCCACTTCGGGGAACCTGATGGTTTCCGGGGACCTGCAGTCCGTTATGTCCAGCGGAGTCATACGCTTTGAACAGCTGTATGATAAAGAAAATAAGGTTTCGGAAGGTGATAAGGTAGTCACCTCAAACATAAGCAGTAAATATCTTCCGGGGATACCGGTTGGTTTTATCAGCACGATCAATACATCTTCCAACAATATGACCAAATTCGGTTATATTACACCGGCAGTGGATTTTCAGCATATCCAGGAGGTCCTGGTTATTATGGAGTTAAAGCAGCAGATTACGGAAGCGGATCTGACCACGGACAACGAATAGGGAGGAGGAGATTTAATGAAAAGGATTCTGATCTCAGTCCTTCTGGTTCTATCCTGTTTTATCCTGCAGACCAGCGTCCTGCCGGCAGTTGCATTCAGCAGCATCATGCCGAACCTGCTTATCATTCTGGTAGCGTCCTGCGGTTTTATGAACGGGGAAAAGAACGGCCTGCTTATCGGTTTTTTCTGCGGCCTGCTGGTGGATATTTTCAGCGGGGATGTCATTGGATTTTATGCGCTGCTTTATATGATGGTGGGTTATGTCAACGGCACGTTCCAGAGGATGTTTTATCCGGAGGATATCAAACTGCCGTTGATTCTGATTTTAGTAAGTGATATTGGCTATAATTTCGTATGCTATGTGCTTTTGTTCCTTCTGAGGAGCCGGCTGGATATCGGATATTATTTCCTCCATGTAATTCTGCCGGAAACCGTGTATACGATTGTAATTGCTTTTGTTGTATATCCGCTGCTCCTGTTGATACATAAAAAACTGGAAGCTGCGGAAAGAAGGAGTAACGAATAATTGTTTGAGAGATTCAGAGATAATTTTGTCAACTTCATAAATTCCAGGCTGATCGTACTCACTCTCGTTGTTCTTCTTATGGGCGGCGTCCTGATTCACAGGGTTTTTGTCCTGCAGATCGTCAACGGAGAAAATTATCTGAATGAATTTTCCCTGAAGATCAAGAAGGAACGTTCCATTTCCAGTTCCAGGGGAAAGATTTTTGACAGGAACGGAAAGCTGCTTGCTTATAATGATCTGGCTTATTCCGTAACGATAGAAGATGTGTATGAATCAAACAAAAATAAAAACAAGAATCTGAACGCCACCCTGCTGGAAACCATTCATATTATTGAAAGCAACGGTGACAGTGTTATCAGTGATTTTAATATCTACCTGGATAAAAACGGGGAATATGCCTTCAGTGTATCGGATACAAAGCTATTGCGTTTTCTGGCGGATGTCTATGGATATGCCTCCATCGATGACCTGAAAGAAAAAGAAAAAAACGCAACGCCCCAGGATGTGATCGACTCCATGGCGAAAACCTATGAGATCGGGGAAAGAACGGATCCTGATGACAAGGAAACTTTTGTCCCCGGCAAAGGGTATACGAAAGCGGAAGTCCTTAAGCTGATTACGATCCGCTATGCCATGAAAGCAAACAGCTTTCAGAAATACATACCCACAACCATAGCTACGGACGTAAGTGAAAAAACGGTAGCCGCCATTAAAGAAAACAACGAGGAACTTCTTGGGATCGATATTGCGGAGGATACCATAAGGCGCTATATAAACGGAACTTATTTTTCCCATATCATCGGCTATACCGGAAAAATTTCCTCAGAGGAACTCAAGAGCCTGAATGAGGAAACCAACCGGGGGGATGAGGAACCGGAGCGCTATGAGATGAACGATACGGTAGGTAAATCCGGAATCGAGAAGGTTATGGAAACCTATCTCCAGGGAGAAAAGGGCAGTGAAACCATCTATGTGGATAACCTGGGTAAAGAAATCGATTCGGAGGGCCGGGTGGATCCGGTTGCCGGAAACGATGTATATCTCACACTGGATGCCGATTTGCAGGAAGCGGTTTATAATATTCTGGAACGGAGTATTGCCGGCCTGCTTCTGGATAAGATAGAGAATATTAAAGAATTTAAGCTGGGGCCTAATCAAAAAGCCTCTACAATCAAAATTCCTATCGACGATGTTTATTTCGCTTTGTTTAATAACAATGTAATCAGCCTGGAGCATCTGTCCGCCGGTGAAGCGGGTGAAAATGAACGCGCGGTTCAGCAGGCTTTTCTACGGAAAAAAGAACAGGTTTGGAACTGGATTACCGAAGAACTTTATAACGGCAGAACCCCTTATAACCAGCTGTCTGAGGAATACCAGAGTTATGAAAGCTACATTGTGACCAATCTTCTGATTAACGATACCAAAGTGCTATCGGTAGACAGCAAAGATGAAACCTATAAGGCCTGGTCGGAAGAAGAGAGTATTTCCTTAAGTGAATTTCTGGAATATGCCATCTCCCGGAACTGGGTGGATGTGAGCAGGCTGGATATGGATACCCAGTATGCGGATTCCTCGGAAGTATTCGACAGGCTTGTGGAATATATCAGCCTGGAACTTGACAAAACGGCATTTCATAAGAAGCTGTATAAATATATGATCCGTGATAATTCCATCAATGGCAGGCAGATATGTCTGGTGCTTCTGGAACAGGGGCTTGTATCTGTTTCCGAAGAGGAGAAGGCGGGCCTGGAAAACGGCAGCGTCTCCGCCTATTCCTTTATGCGCAGCCTGATTGAAAACCTTCAGATTACACCTGCACAGCTGGCTCTGGATCCTTTTTCCGGATCCTGTGTTATCGTAGATCCGAATACCGGAGAAGTGCTGGCGCTTGTCAGCTATCCGAGTTATGACAATAATAAGCTGGCCAACGGCATTGATGCCGATTATTACGCCAGCCTGCAGAACGATTTGTCCCTGCCCCTGTGGGATTATGCCACACAGATGCGCAGTGCCCCCGGATCCACCTACAAAATGGTGGTTGCTTCAGCCGCCCTGATGGAAGGGATCGTTGATACCAGAAGTACGGTGGACTGTGTGGGAAGCTTTACCCGTTATTCCGATGCTGTTTTCAGGTGCTGGAATATCTACGGCCATGGGAATCTGAATGTATCCCAGGCCCTGACCCATTCCTGTAACTATTTCTTCTATGAAATGGGCTACCGGTTCGGCCTTTCCGGAGATTCGGACAGCGGCACTAATTTTGAACTCGCCAATAACCGGATGCGGGAATATGCGGATCTTTATGGACTGACGGAAAAATCAGGAATAGAAATCGAAGAATCCACCCCGCAGTTTTCCATGGTAAACCCGTCCCAGTCGGCAATCGGGCAGGGGGAGCATAACTATACAACAGTAGGGCTAGCCAGATATGTGGCAACCGTGGCAAACAGCGGTACCTGTTATAATTTAAGCCTGCTGGACCGTGTAACCGACCGCAATGGAAACCTTTTGGAGGATTTTACTCCTGAGGTCCGTAATACCATAGAAATGCCAACCGCATACTGGGATGCTATTCACAGCGGGATGAGAGGCGTCGTGGAAAACAAAAAGTATTTTGCCGATGCAGGCGTATTTGCCGCAGGTAAGACAGGTACGGCAGATGAAAATAAGCTGCGCCCCGCCCATGCCCTTTTCGTGGGTTATGCGCCTTATAACAACCCGGAAATAGCCATTGCAACCAGAATCGGTAACGGATATGCTTCCGACTATGCTGCACAGATATCCTGTAAGGTAATGCAGTATTATTTCAATCCGGACAATGAGGAAGAAATCCTGGGCGGTACGGCCAGCCATCTGGAAGCTGTTACCAATACCGGAGATTAACGGATTCCGTCAGGAATTGTCAGATGATATCGGGACAGGAGCAGATATGAGAAATGCGGTAATTGTAAAAAGTTTCCGGAACGGGATTGCCCTGTATCTGGACGGCAATATGGAATTCGAACAGCTGCTGGAAGAAGTGGCGGACAAGTTTAAAGAATCGAAAGAATTCTTCAGGGATGCCACTGTGGCGGTTTCTTTTGAAGGGCGGGATTTATCCTTTGAGGAGGAGGACCGCCTGATAGAAGCCGTCCGGGTGAATTCCCATTTGAATATAACCTGTATTGTTGGTGAGGATGAAGAGAAAAGCCGTATTTACGGCAAAGCTCTGGAAGACTACCGGCGAAAAAGGGAAGAAGAGGAGTCCGTGGGACAATTCTACCGGGGAACCCTGCGCAAGGGGCAGATCCTGGAAACGGAATCCAGCATTATTGTGCTGGGGGATGTTAATCCCGGTTCCAGTGTGATTGCAGCCGGAGATATCGTTGTGCTGGGAAGCCTGCGGGGAAATGCTTACGCAGGCGGAAACGGCCGTCCCGGACATTATGTGGCAGCGCTTGAAATGGCCCCGCAAAAAATTAAAATCGGGGATTTCAAATATATTACCAATGAAAAACAACGGATGACACGCTCTGCGGGCCATCCGCCTAAAATACAGCCGCAGACGGCTTATGTGGAAAAAGAACGCATAGTCCTGAAACCGATTACGAATGAATTACTGAACGTTCAGTAAGTTCCAGGAGCGCTCAGGGGACAAATATTTCTAACCGGAGGTATTTGCATGAGTGAAGTAATTGTAGTTACATCAGGAAAAGGCGGTGTGGGGAAAACAACCACATCTGCAAATGTGGGCACAGGTCTCGCCGCCATGGGGAAGAAGGTTGTCTTAATCGATACCGATATAGGCCTTCGCAACCTGGATGTGGTTATGGGACTGGAAAACCGGATTGTATATAATCTGGTGGATGTGGTGGAAGGAAACTGCAGGGTGAAGCAGGCCCTGATTAAAGACAAAAGATACAGCAGCCTGTATTTGCTCCCTTCCGCACAGACAAGGGATAAAACAGCCGTAAATGAAAGCCAGATGATCAAATTAATCGATCATCTTAAGGATCAGTTTGATTATATTATATTGGACTGTCCTGCAGGCATTGAACAGGGGTTCAAGAACGCCATTGCCGGAGCGGATCATGCTCTGGTGGTAACTACCCCGGAGGTTTCGGCCATCCGCGACGCAGACCGCATTGTAGGGCTGCTGGAAGCACATGAATTCAGTCAGATTGAACTGGTCATCAACCGTATGCGCTTTGATATGGTAAAACGCGGGGATATGATGACGCCGGAGGATGTGGTGGATATCCTGTCCATTCCTCTTATCGGCATAGTACCTGATGATGAGAACGTGGTTATTGCCACAAACCAGGGAGAGCCTCTTGTAGGGAATAATACGCTGGCGGGACAAGCTTATCAGAATATCTGCCTCAGAGTCCTGGGAAAGGAAGTGCCATTCCTGGATCTGGAACATCCGGTCTCCTTGTGGGCAAGGTTTACCGGAATATTTCATAAGAGTCAGGAGGGGCGGATATCATGAGATTACCAAATTTATTCAAAAAGAAAACTTCCAGGGAAATTGCCAAAGACAGACTGAAAATACTGCTGATTTCCGATCGGGCGGGCTGTTCGCCTGAAATGCTTGAAATGATCAAGCAGGACATTGCAAAAGTCATATCCAAATACATGAAGATTGATACAAACAATATGGAGATACAGATCAGCAAATCCACGGCACGGGGAAGAGGTAAAAACCCTACCCTGTACGCGGATATCCCCATTCTGGACCTTCATAATTAGTTTTTACATGCGTTGCCGCCAAGAGCGTTAAACGGCTCCGGGCGGAAAGTGCTTACACGCAGACTGCTGCCGCAGTTGGAGGAAAGAATGCTGAAAAGATACAAATTAAGGAATTACGACTTCAAGCTGGTTCTGCTGGTTCTTGCCATATCCGTTATCGGTATTATGGCGGTGGGCAGTGCGAAGGAATCTCTGCAGGAAAGGCAGATCGCCGGTGTTGCAATGGGAATGGTCATTATGATTATCATATCATTGATCGACTATTCCCAGCTTCTCAGGCTTTACTGGTTTTATTATATTTTTTCCATCGGTATGCTGATCGCTGTTTTAATCTGGGGAGAAAAGGTAAACGGGGCAACAAGATGGATTAATATTCCCCACCTGTTTCAGTTCCAACCGTCAGAAATTGCAAAAATATTATTGATTTTATTCTATGCACAGTTTATTATGAAGTATAAGGAGAAGTTGAACACATTCAAAATACTTATCCTGTGTGTGGGATTGATGCTGCCGGCTGTAATTCTTGTATACAAAGAGCCGAACCTGTCCACCACGATTCTGTATTGCATTCTTTTCTGCGTGCTGATATTTGTGGGCGGTTTGAATTACAAGATTATAGGAGGCGTTTTAGCTGTAATTGTTCCGTCTCTGGCGGTTGCTTTTTATTTGGTAATGCAGCCGGGACAGCAGCTGATTAAGAATTATCAGCTGACCCGTATCCTGGCATGGCTTAATCCGGAAAAATATGCGGATGCCGAGGCTTATCAGCAGCTCAATTCAGTGATGGCGATTGGTTCAGGCCAATTATGGGGGAAAGGCCTGAATAATAATGTAATAGCATCAGTAAAGAATGGCAATTTCATTTCAGAACCGGAGACGGATTTCATATTTGCCGTAATCGGGGAGGAAATGGGGTTTGTGGGTTCCTGTGCGGTAATTGTGCTGTTGATGCTCATTGCTCTTGAGTGCATTTCCATTGCAAGAACTGCAAAAGATACTTCCGGAATGATTATCGCTGCCGGAATGGCCGCTGTAATAGGCTTCCAGAGCTTTATGAACATAGCGGTAACCACAATGATTATGCCTAATACAGGGATCCCGCTGCCGTTTGTAAGCAATGGCCTGACTTCCCTTGTCAGCCTGTTTATCGGTATGGGATTTGTACTGAATGTGCGATTGCAGAGAAAAAATTTATACTAGTATAGGAGAAGGTTGCTATGAATATTGCATTGATTGCGCATGACGCAAAGAAGAAGCTGATGCAGAATTTTTGTATCGCTTACAGAGGAATTTTAACCAAAAACGTACTTTTTGCCACTGGTACGACAGGAAGGCTGATAGAAGAGGTGACTAACCTGAATGTCCACAAATTCCTGGCCGGGCATCTGGGAGGCGAGCAGCAGATAGGTGCCCAGATTGAGCATAATCAGATCGATTTGGTCATTTTCCTGCGGGACCCGCTTACCCCTAAGTCTCACGAACCGGATGTCAATAATGTGGTTCGTCTGTGCGATATCCATAATATTCCATTGGCGACCAATCTTGCGACAGCTGAACTGTTAATCAAATCACTTGACAGAGGGGATTTGGAATGGCGTGAAATGTACAAATAAGCAAAAACTTAGAATTCGTTCCAAGGCTGCGGCTGTCTGCCTGATCGTTACCCTGTCGGCAGGAGCCCTGACCGGCTGCGGAAAAGAGGAACTGCCCTTTGCTTACGATCCGGATTATGAAGTATCCAGTTATCGTGTGGTCAACGAAGTGTCCAGTGTTGTGGCAGACTCCTTTGCCGATGATCTCTGTGTGGTAACGGAAGATGTGGGGACAGAAGTTGATACGGTGGATATGTCGGAGGCTACGGCCGCCGGGCTTTTTGATCTTAACAAGAATAACGTAATGTATGCCAAGAATGTCCACGAACGGCTTCAGCCGGCCAGTCTTACCAAAATCATGACGGCTCTGGTCGCTCTTAAATACGGAAATCCGGATGATATGATTACGGTTACCGATGAGGCCAACATAACAGAGTCCGGAGCCGTGCTGTGCGGCTTAAAAACGGGTGATCAGCTTACGCTGAACCAGGCGCTGCATGCGCTTCTTATCCATTCCGCCAATGATGCGGCAGCGGCGATAGCGGTCCATATCGGCGGGAGCATAGAAGGCTTTGCTGAAATGATGAATAAAGAAGCTGTTGCTATAGGCGCCACGAACAGCCATTTTGTAAATCCTCACGGGCTGACTGCGGACAACCATTACGTAACGGCTTATGATCTCTATTTAATATTTAACGAGGCTTTAAAAAAAGATTTGATTAATGAAATCATTCATATGACAAGCTATGAGACGGTATATATGGATAAAGACGGGAATTCCAAATCCATGTCCCTGAAAACGACGAACCAGTATCTGAACGGCAATTACAAAGCTCCGGAGCAGGTTACCATTATCGGCGGAAAAACCGGTACGACCAGTGCAGCCGGTAACTGCCTGATTCTGCTCAGTAAAGATACCTCCGGCAGTCCCTATATTTCCGTAATTCTGCGTTCCAAAGAGAAACAAATCCTCTATACGGAGATGACGGAGCTTTTGAATGTTATTCATTAAAAAGGTTGTTTTTTAAACAGATATCAACTATAATAATATCATATCTAAAAGGCGCTTATAAACGCCAATTTACTTTAGGAGGGATTACAATGGTTCAGTTAATCGTAGGCAAGAAGGGGAAAGGCAAGACAAAACAATTATTGGATAAAGTAAACACCGAAGTAAAAGAAGTCTCCGGAAATATTGTCTATTTGGACAAAAGTTCGAAGCATATGTATGAACTGAATAACAAAGTCAGGCTGATTGATGTAAGCGAATTCATGGTTGAAAACAGTTCGGAATTTTTAGGTTTTATCTGTGGTATTGTTTCTCAGGATAGAGATCTTGAGAAAATGTATTTGGACAGCTTCCTGAAGATTGCTCATATGGATGATTGTGATATCCTTCCTGTTATCACTAAATTGGAAAAAATCAGCGAAATGTTCGTGGTTGATTTCATCCTAAGCATTTCCCTTGATGAACAAGAATTGCCGGAAAGCTTGAAATCGAAGATTATTGTATCTCTTTAAAAATAAAGGAAAAGAGCCTCGGATGCTTTCCGGGGCTTTTTAATGCATTGGACGGAAAAAAATCGCATCATTTTCATCGTTTTTTACCCGGAGGTATGTAGATTGGCTGGCAGAGAAAACGGTTCTTCCAATAGAAAAATCAGACAATACAGAAGACCGCTGAATATTAATCTTGGGATTATTATTTTTAGTGTCATTTTCGTATATGTGGTTATCTGTGTTTTTCTATATTTTACACAAAAGCATATAATGGGATACGAAGTGAAAAATGGTTCTCTTTCCATAGGGAATGTTTACCAGGGAATTGCACTGCGTGATGAAACTATAGTTACAAGCGATGACTCCGGTTATATTAATTACTATGCCCGGGAAGGAGAACGGGTTGGATCCGGGAAGCTGGTGTGCAGCATCGATGAGAGCGGGCAGCTGAAGGAGATGTTCGATGCCGGAAAAGCGGAAGATACCCAGCTGTCGGACAGTAATCTGTCAGACATCAAAAGTGAGATCACAGGGTATATGGGCGGTTTCGACAAGAAACAGTTCTCCGGTGTGTATGATTTCAAATATTCTCTTGAGGGTACGGCTCTGAAGCTGGCTAATATCAATGTGCTTCAGGATTTACAGGCACTGAACGGTTCGGGGACATCTCTGATATCCCTGTGCAGCGCTCCGGTTTCCGGAATCGTGGTTTATTCCACAGACGGTTATGAAAGCCTTACGGCGGACCAGATTACCCAGGATATGTACGAAAAGGAAAATTATACGAAGAAACAGCTGATTAACAATGAACTGGTGGCTTCCGGTGATACCCTGTATAAACTTGCTACGGATGAGAACTGGTCCATTGTCATCCAGTCCGACCCTGAAAGGGCACAGGAACTGCTGGAAGAGGAATATGTGCAGGTACGCTTCCTGAAAAACCAGTGTACTTCCTGGGCGAAAGTAAATGTACTTAATAATGAAGACGGAAATACATACGTTAAGCTGGATTTTAACAATTCCATGATATCCTTCTGCACGGACCGCTACATTGACATTGAACTTGTCACTAAGGATGAGCAGGGACTGAAGGTGCCGAATTCCGCCATTGCGGAAAAAGAATTTTTCCTGGTACCTAAGGAATATGTCACGAAAGGGAACAGCAGCGAAAACGGTGTTCTCAAGGAAACGTATACGGAAAATGGTGAGGCTACCACGGAATTTATCGCCACCTCTATCTATTTTGAGACGGAGGACGATTATTATATTGACAATTCCGTTCTGGAATTGGGAAACAACCTGGTCAAGCCGGATTCCACGGATAAGTATACCATATCCCGGAGCGCCACTCTCATTGGTGTGTATAATATAAACAAGGGTTATGCGGATTTTAAGGAAATCCAGATTCTTTCCCAAAATGATGAGTATGCGATTATTAAATCCAACACGTCTTACGGTTTAAGCGCTTTTGATCGTATTGTTCTGGATGCGGAAACCGTAACCGGAAACGAATTTATTGATTGACCTCATCCAAAAGGAGATAGACATGCTGAAAGAAAATCTTTACCAGGTACAAAGGAATATGAAAAATGCCTGCGGCAGGGCGGGAAGGGCGGAAAGTGATGTTACGCTTATAGCGGTGAGCAAAACGAAGCCTGTTCCCATGCTTGAGGAAATATATGCCCTGGGTGTGCGGGATTTCGGCGAAAATAAAGTACAGGAGCTGGTGGACAAGGCCGGACAGCTGCCCGGTGATATCCGATGGCATATGATCGGGCATCTCCAGAGAAATAAGGTCAAATATATAGTTGACAAGGTATATATGATACACAGTGTGGACTCACTTAGGCTGGCTGAAGAAATCAGCCGGGAAGCGGTAAAGCAGGGTGTAACCGTCAATATTTTAATAGAAGTGAATGTTGCGGGAGAAGAAAGCAAGTTCGGCGTCTCCCCGGAGGAGACACCGGAGCTTGTCCGTGAAATCGCATGTCTGCCCGGACTGAAGGTAAGAGGATTGATGACAATCGCACCTTTTGTCGAAAATGCAGAGGATAACAGGATATTTTTTAGTGCCTTGAAAAAGTTATGTGTTGACATAACTAACAAAAACATTGATAATGTACGTATGGATTATATTTCTATGGGAATGACCGGGGATTACGAGGTGGCAATAGAAGAGGGCGCCACCTTTGTACGCGTGGGAACAGGAATATTTGGTGAAAGATCCTATCAGGTGACGGATTAGGTTACCTGCGGGTAATCATAAAGGAGATTGAGCACGATGGGTGTAATGGACAAGTTTTTGAGTTATATGAAGCTGAATGGCGATGAAGAGTATGATGATTACGACGATGATGATTATTATGACGATGATGAACCGGTAGAGAAAATCTCAAAAATGACACCTAAAGCGAAAGCGGAACCTTTCATGGAGGAGGACAAGCCCAAGAAAACTTCCCCTAAGGTTACTCCTATGAGACAGCCCCGCCGTACTGTCGGCAATGGGATGGAGGTATGTGTGATTAAGCCTACAAGTATAGAGGATGCAAGAGAAATTACGGAGACATTGCTTGCCAACCGGACAGTTGTGCTGAATCTGGAAGGCCTGGATGTGGATATTGCCCAGAGAATTATAGATTTTACTTCGGGTTCCTGCTTTGCAATCAGCGGAAACCTGCAGAAAATTTCCCAATACATATTTATTATCACACCGGCCAGTGTGGACATTTCCGGTGATTTTCAGGAAATATTCAGCGGCTCCGTAGATGTTCCGGGATTTTCAAGCTGAGTAAAAAAGAAAAACGGTTTTCAGAAGCGTCGTCGTGAGGCGGCGCTTTTTAGGCGGAAAACAGGATAAAAATACCATGTAAATGAGGTGGCATAATGGCAGAAAGAATGACAGTTTCCTATCAGAAGAAGCCCTGTTACGATATTGTATTTGAAAGAGATTTCCAAGGATTGACGGAAGAACTGAAGACGCTGGATATATCACACAAAAAATTGTGTGTTGTTACAGACTCCAGGGTAGGTGCACTTTATGGGGAGGAAGTCGTAAAGACTGTTTCCTGTGTATGTGCGGGTACGGATATTTTTACGTTTCCGGCAGGGGAGGAAAACAAAAACCTGGATACGGTAAAGGCCTTGTATTCCTTTTTGATAGAAAAGCATTATACGAGAAAAGACTGTCTTATTGCGCTGGGAGGAGGCGTAACCGGCGATTTAACCGGGTTTGCGGCTGCCACCTATCTGCGGGGCATCGATTTTATACAGATTCCCACAACCTTATTATCCCAGGTTGACAGCAGCATCGGCGGAAAAACAGGCGTTGATTTTGATCAATATAAAAATATGGTGGGGGCGTTTCATATGCCAAGACTCGTGTATATGAACCTCTCCACTCTTTCCACACTGGAACCCCGCCAGTATTACAGCGGGTTTGCAGAAGCCATGAAATCCGCGCTTATCAGGGATGCCAGATATTACGAATGGCTGGTTGCCAACCTCTATGAAATCTGTGACAGGGATCCTGATGTCATGGAGGAGATGGTACGCCGAAGCTGTGACATCAAACGCAAGATCGTAGAAAACGATCCCACAGAAAAAGGGGAACGTGCTCTGCTGAATTTAGGACATACCATTGGCCATGCTGTGGAAAAAGCCAGGGACTTTACACTTACCCATGGGGAGTGTGTGGCGCTTGGATGTGTGGCCGCCGCTTTTATTTCCTGGAAAAAAGAACTCCTTTCCATGGAAGAGTATTATGAAATCAGGGATATGTTTGTTCCATTCAACCTCCCGATTTCCGTAGATGATCTGGACCGGGAACAGATCCTGGAGCTGACGAAGTCGGATAAAAAGATGGAAGCCGGACATATTAAGTTTGTACTCCTCCAGAAGATCGGCAAAGCTGTGCTGGATACTACGGTGACGGAAGAAGAGATCCTGGCAGCCATAGACGAAATTAATTTTACGGAAGAGGATGAGCATGAATAAAACGGAACAGAATAATCTAAAGAAAATCATATGGTATCCTGACATCCTTCTGGTTCTCGCAGGTATCCTGCTTGATCAGTTTACCAAGCATCTGGCGGTGGTTTATCTTAAGGGAAATGCTCCCATATCCCTGATACCCGGTGTGCTTGAACTGCGTTATCTGGAAAACCGCGGGGCGGCATTCGGCATGATGCAGGGAGCAAAGATCTTCTTCCTGATAATCACCCCTATCATCCTGGCCGCTGTCATTTATGCCCTGGTTAAGATGCCTTCGGACGGCAAATACCGGGTGCTGCATATTCTGCTGGACTGTGTGGCGGTAGGTGCGGTAGGGAATATGATAGACCGTATCCGGCTGGATTATGTTGTGGATTTTATTTATATCAGTCTGATTGATTTTCCGATTTTTAATGTTGCAGATATGTTTGTTTCCATTTCCTGTGTGGTGGGGGCCGTTCTGATCTTATTCAGCAATAAATATAAGGATGAAGACTTCCGATTCCTTTCCTGGAAATCGAAGGGAAACGGTAACCGGAAGCAGGAAGCGGCGGAAAAAGAAGAAGAGTAGGGGATATAATATATGCCGGATCTGTTTCGGTTTCAGGTAACAGAAGAATATGAAGAGGAAAGAATCGATAAGTATATGGCGTCGCTTATCGATTCTTTGTCGCGTTCCTTTATCCAGAAAATGCTGAAAGAAGAAAAGGTGCTGGTCAATGGCAGCCCTGTAAAAGCCAATTATCGGCTGAAGGCGGAGGATGATATCTGCTTTACCCTTCCTGAAGCCATTGAACCGGATATCGGGGCGGAAGACATTCCTCTGGATATTCTTTATGAAGATGAGGATGTTCTGGTGGTAAACAAGCCTAAAGGGATGGTGGTTCATCCGGCGGCGGGGCACTACAGCGGCACTCTGGTAAATGCCGTCATGTATCATTGCCGCGGCAGCCTTTCCGGAATAAACGGAACTCTGCGTCCCGGTATTGTCCACCGTATTGACCGTGATACCACAGGCAGTCTGATTGTGTGTAAAAATGATAAAGCTCACTTATCCATTGCAACGCAGTTAAAGGAACATACCATTGTCCGCCGTTACCGGGCCATCGTACATGGTGTTATCCGGGAAGAGGAAATAGATATCAGCACTCCTGTCGGAAGACATCCTACGGACAGGAAAAAGATGGCCGCCGGCGTCCGGAACGGAAAGGAAGCCGTCACCCATGTAAAGGTGCTGGAACGTTTTCAGTCTTTTACCTACATTGAATGCTGTCTGGAAACCGGAAGAACCCATCAGATCAGAGTCCATATGGATTCCATCGGTCACCCGCTGCTGGGAGATACGGTTTACGGGAACCGGAAACCGCCGAAGAGCGCTATGGCGCTGCAGGGGCAGACTCTTCATGCTATGACTCTTGGTTTTATCCATCCGTCCTCCGGGGAATATGTGGAAACAACGGCACCTCTGCCTGCATATTTCCTGCATTTACTGGAGGTCCTTCCAAAATAAAAGGAATTACATAACGGCACGGCCGTTTTCGGAGGCTGCTTTCCCATAGAAAAGAAATACGGGGATCGCCTGACGCCTTGCCGCAGAAAGAAACGGAAGAGGGATTGCTATGGAAATATCACAATATCTGGAAAAGCTGCTGTCAAAATATGAGGGAACGTTTGACATATATAAGCCTTATTATATGGACGGGAAGGAATATCCCGCATATGGATATTATTTTTCAGATCTCAAAGAGCGGAAAATGGAACAAAGCGCCGGTTTATGGGCATCCCACAGCTATGAACATATTTTGTTCCTGACCGCAGACAAAGTCATGCGAACACAGGTGGATAATGCCCGGATAATTATTTCTGATTATATGGAGCCCGTACTGGTACGGAAAGACGGCAGGGTGCCCGAAAAAAAACATATGTACAGTTTTCTTACGGTCATACTTATCAGCCAATATCCGCCGGACAAAGATGCGGTAAAAGCGGTGAAACGATATTCTTTTGAAAAAGAATACCGTTTTAGGCTGAGAGGTTTTTGTACGGGCCGGCTGGTTTTGGTTAGCATGGAGGACCGGAAAATCACCTGCAGTTTGGCCGCTGAAAAGAAGCGCCCGCTCTTACAGAATATTTTTGAAGAAGAAAGATTGGCCCTGAATAAATAAGACATTGAATTTTTGACAATTTTTATATATAATTAGATTTATAAAAGGTAGCGTGCTTACCTTGAAAAAGGAGGTAGTTGTATGAATACAATCATCACAATAGGCCGTCAGTTTGGCTCCGGCGGACGAGAAATCGGCGAGAAGTTAGCAGAATATTTTGGCATCAAATGTTTAGACAAGGAGCTTCTGACAAGAGCGGCAAAGGAAAGCGGCTTTTGTGAGGAGATGATTAAGAGCCACGATGAGAGGCCTACTAACTCCTTCCTCTATAATCTGGTTATGGATACCTATTCCTTTGGGTATAACGCATCTTCTTTTATGGATATGCCAATCAGCCATAAGGTATTTCTTGCCCAGTTTGATACGATCAAGAAGGTAGCGGAAGAGGGCCCTTGTATTATCGTAGGCCGTTGTGCCGATTATGCGCTCCATGATTTTAAAAACTGCATTAACCTCTTTATTTATGGAGACGAGGATGTAAAGGTGAAACGTATTATGGGCAAATACAATTTGACCGAAGACAAAGCCCGCGACATGATGACGAAAAAGGATAAACAGCGTCAGAGTTACTACAATTATTATTCCTCCAAGAAATGGGGCCGTGCAGACAGCTACGATTTCTGCCTGAACAGTACCGTACTTGGTGTGGATGGCACCGTGAAGCTGATAATCCAGATCGTGGAAGATTTTGAAGCTTTGAATGGCGGTACAGCAAACGCATAGATGTTGGTGCTGAAGAATAAGAAAGGGAAGCGGATCCTGATAAGTGAGGCTTCTCTTTCTTATTACGCCGCTTGGGTTTACATAATATAATTATGTAAACTAATGGTAAAATTAGGCTTCCAAAATAAAACATGTTTCATCCAGACCGGGGAATAATAAATGCAGGTAAACCAGTTCACCCTATTTTCATCCGGGAGTACATTATGGAAAAAAAACAAAATTATCTGCTTTATACCTTTTTCGGAATCGGTACGGCATGCACTATGATTTATTTGCTGGGTGCGCATGCGTTACGAAAAAGCCTCCTATATTTTGGTACCATTTACTGACAGAGAAGGATAACAAGGATATGATAGATTTTTACAAAAGACTGGCCCTGGCGGGAGAAGCGATCCCCTGCGGTAGGGTGGCAACCTATGGGCAGCTGGCACTTCTTTGCGGCAAGCCCGGGAATTCCAGACAGGTAGGATATGCATTGAACCGTGGACTGGCTGGCAAAAACCTGCCGGCTCACCGTGTTGTTAATTCTCAGGGGTTCCTTACCGGAGCCCCTGCCTTTGATACGCCGGATATGCAGAAATGTCTGTTGGAGGAAGAAGGCGTGGAAGTGAGGGAAGGCAGGGTGGATTTAAAAAAATATGGCTGGCATAACACGCTGGAAGAAGCGCTTACACTGAAAGAAAGCTTCCGCAGGCTGGGGATCTGAACATATTCTAATGTGCCCTGTTTTTCGTTGCACTGTGCCGTAAAGAGGCAAGAATCCCTAATAGAATCCCTATCAGAAAATAAATAAAAAAGCAGGCCGCCAGGATGGCATTTCCAATATAACCGGCCCCTTTTTCCGAAAACTGAGCCTGAAAAAACGCCCCGAAGCTTTCCGGCCTTCCATCGATAACCATACTCACCCACACATTCTGTGTAAGAATCAGGATTCCGGAAAGAAGCGAAAGCACCGCCGATCTGTAAAACCAGTTAATCCGTCGGGCCGCTATGGTTAACAGCATAAGCCAGGCAAAAGCAACTGAAAAAGAGGCAATCGGAACGGCATAGCGGACAAACCAGCCTCCTCCGGTATAAAGATTACATACATAAAGCAGAAGATATAGGAACACAGTAACCGCAAAAGCAGATCCCAAAAGCTTGTGCCCGGGAAGAAGTAAAGGCAAGTTTGTTACAGAAAAAGCAAGGGCAACGGAGCAGAATACAATAAAAAACCAGGACAGTGAATGGGAAACGGCCAGATTGCAGATAAAGCAGGTTAAAAGAGCAATCCCATACAGGGTCAGCATAATCCTCTGATAAATTGTACGGGCCGGATGACGAGAACTGGTATTGATCATTTTTTTCTCCTTATTCATTAATCGTATTTACTGATCTCCAGTCTAATGCATCATATGTCCAGCGTCAATATCCTGGATAATTATTTTACATGTACCGCTCCCGTATTGCGCAGGGAAATCCGGAAGATATTCTCTTTTTCCGTAAAACGGGACATATAGCGGATATACTCCTCTGTGGCTTCTGCCGGCAATATACTGAGGATGACTCCTGCAAAACCGCCTCCGTGCACACGGCAGGTACCCCGGCCCGTTTTTTTTATGAACAGCTCCGTCAGCGCCAATGCGGTACAGACACTTTCCTCCCTGGTATCGGATGGAGTATAACAGTTTTGAAGGTACTTCCAGGAGGAATTTCCTGAATCTCCGATAAGTGCCAGCAATTCCTCCGTATTTCCATTCCTGATAGCTTCTTTTGCTGTCTGCACCCTTTCATTTTCTTCATAAAAATGAAGAGAACGCAAGAAACTGCGGTCACCGCAGTGTGCCCTGATCTCGGGAAGCTTATCCAACAGAAGCGGAAGCTCTGCTTCGCATAACAGATTCTTTCCCATCTGTTTCGCCGCATTTTTCATCTCCAAAGGGACGTCGGAATACTCCGCACTTAAATCACCATGCCCTTTTCCTGTGTTTACAAGAAGAATGTCATAGCCTTCCAGCATCGATGCAGGATCCGTTTTTTCCACACAGGGGAAATCCGAATTGGAAAAATCCAGGAAGATCATTCCTCCGGCGGCACAGGCCAGCTGATCCATTAATCCGGATTGCTTGTTCCAGAAATGATTTTCTGCATAACGGCCGATCTTGGCATAGTCAATGCTGGTCATTCTGTTATCATTAAAGAAATAATTAATTACAGCACATAGGAGCATTTCAAACGAGGCTGAGGAACTGACTCCGGCAGCGCTGAGAACATTCGTGGAGATACAGGCGTTAAATCCGTGTATGCTGAATCCAAATGACCGGCAGCCCCGGAAAAGCCCGGCCAGAAGGGCGAGAGTCCCATTGTTTACGGAAATGCTCCCTAAATCCTCCAAATCAAGTACAAAAGGCTTATCATAGCCTTCACTTACGATGGTCACTTTTTCTGACTGATTCGGCCATGCGGCGGCAATAGTATCCATTTGAATACTTGCCGCAAGGACTTTTCCGCCATTGTGATCCGTATGGTTACCAATAAGCTCCATACGGCCGGGAGAAGTAAAATATTCTGTTCCTTCTGTTTGAAAGTATTCCCTGTATTTCTGTGCCAACGCCGTATAGCGTGCGTAACTTTTTTCACTTTCCCCATATATTTTGTGTAGACTGTTTTTTAATTTCTCCGTATTCTCAGGCATTTTTTCTTTCCTTTCACGAAATTGTGTTATAGTTTTTTGTTATTCCGGCGCCTCTGATATTTTTAATTATACTCCTGAAAATAAGTTATACCTTAAAAATTATGCGGATTATAAGGAATATATTATGTTTTGTGTTATTGGTGAGGAAGATAGGAATTGCGCTTTCCAATAAAACATGGTACGCTTATTTACAATAATCGGTATTCAACAAAGAGCATTCTGTTTTTATCCGGCAGAAAGAGGAAAGATGAGGGAAGTATGAAGGAAGCAAAGAATGGGAAAACACAGATTATAACCGGCCCTTCTCAGCGGGAGCTGAAGGAACACGGAAGTTACCAGTTTCCTTTTCTTGTGAGCTATGAAAGACTTTCCGGTTATGAATCCGGCTCTTTTTTATGGCATTGGCACAGGGAAATTGAATTGACTCTGATAACCAAAGGAAACATGATATACCAGATTAATGATCGGCAATTTTGTATGAAGGAGAAAGATGCCTTGTTCGGCAATTCCTCCACGCTGCATTCTGCCCATATGGCGGATGGAAAAGACTGCGCATATATTTCCGTTACCTTCGCCCCCAGGCTTCTCTATGGATACGAGGGAAGCCTTATCCAAAATAAATATACAGAACCTTTCCTCCGTCCCAGTACCCTGGCTGCAGTTCATTTTGATGGTTCCCAAAGCTGGCATAATGATTTTGTAGAGGGACTCCGGCAGATAATAAAGGAAGATGAGGAAAAACAGCCCTTTTATGAAGTGAGGATACAGGAGCTTCTTCTACATTTATGGCTTATCCTGCTGAAGCATGGCCTCTCTGAAGGCACGGACGGAGAGGAGAAGGGGGCGATGCATTCCTTGTCAGCAAAACATTCCATGGATGAAAAAAATTATGAACGGATTCGTCAGATGCTTTCCTATATCCAGGAAAATTATGCGCAAAAGCTGGAACTGGAAGAAATCTCACGCCATGTTCATATATGTAAAAGCGAATGCTGCAGAATATTTAAAAGTTACATGAAGGAATCCCTGTTCGATTACCTTTTAAAATACCGAATCGAACAGAGTCTGCCGGACGTTCTGGCAGAAAAGGATACTCTGACGGAAATTGCCCTCCGGGTTGGTTTTACGGACTCCAACTATTATTCCAAGGTATTTCGCCGGATAAAGGGATGTTCGCCAAGAGAGTACCGCAGACGGTATCATGAGCGATAAGGGTGTATATATATGAGGTTTATTATTTGCCCTTGACAATGATAAACTGTGTGGATAGCATCATAGCATGGAGTTAGGACTATTCGCAAAACACAAGTTTAACGAATAGTCGGCTCTGATTCGTTGGCTCTCGGTTGCCTCCGTCAGGCTTTGGCTAGAACTCCAAATCATCGGTTTCGTAAGTCTTTTCAAGAAGCCTGTCCGTTCGTTCTACGGTTTCCTCGCTGGCCTTTACGAAGCCGTAAAGCTGTTCGGTGATTTCCCTTCCCTTGGGTATGACATGGAATGCGTCGTACTGGTCAAGCTTATTGAGGATTTCATTCTGTAAACTGTTGGCGATTTCCTCCGCCATATGGGCCTGTTTTTCCGTTTCTTCATGCAGTTGCTTACTGCTACGCTTAATCATTTCATACTGCCTTAAAAGGGCTTTCTGGGCTGTTTTAAGGGATTCATTCTGCTCGGCAATCACTTTCTGCTCTTTCAGTTCTTTCAGGCTTACATTGCCCTTTAAAGACGTTTTCCCCGTGGTTACAGACACCTTGTAGTCCAGTTCCCTGTCCATGTACGCCTGTATGTCCTTATGGATGGTTCTTAGCTCCCTTCGGTTCAATACTTCCTTTGCGCAGAGCTTTTCCCTTGTCTCACTGTTCAGCGTGCCAGTGGCCTTGTCAAGAGAACATACGTTCTCTTTCTGCACTGGCACAAAACAGTAATGCATATGGGGTGTGGTTTCATCCATGTGGACGTATGCGGAAACCGTGTTCTCCGCCCCGTATCGGGTTTCCATGAACTGATAGGCCTTGTCAAAGAACTCTTGGCACTTCGTGCCGTCCTCCTTGATTTCGCATGGTGCAGTAACCACCCAGTCGGCTGACCACACCTGCGTTTTTCTGACAACCCCCAGTTCATTGACACGGTTTTTGGTAAACTCGTATAGCCCTTCTTCGTGTACTGGTGCAAGGTTGTAGTTCTGTTCCGTACGGCTTTTGTCTATGTCCTGATTGCTGTAATTGCGTTCCTCATTGTTTTCTCTTTCGTAATGAGCATACAGGTTTCCCAGTCCCCCGCCTGCATGATATTTCGCTACGTGCATAACACAAAACTCCTTCGTCGTTTTCTGTTATGCTATGTCGAATCCACAACGCTTATTCTAGGTATATACTTTCTTCTATACCTTTTGTCTTAGTATAGCTCGTTATACTAAGCTTCGCTTAGTACCACTCGCCATGAAACCTGCGGTTTCCTTGACCTTCCCTTTGCGTCTGGCTTCGCCTTGACGCTCTGGGGCTACTTTATATAATAATGAAGTGTATTACTTACAACACAGGGTTTAATTTGAAAGCTATCATATTGCGTCCAACTGTCTATAGGCAAATTAAGTTCTCCTTCTGCATCTTGATAAATGACGGAATAAAGCGTTCCACCGTCAGAGCAGATGGCGTTGCACATACCTTTCAGCACCAGACAATTAATATCTGCAACAGCAGAAAATCCGTTGCCAGTATCAACAAGGCGGTTGGCAATCATCAGATCCCAGCAGTCTTCTCTGCCTAAGAGATACATGGTATAACTGCCTGCTCCGCCACTGTAAGCGGCATATTCAATGGAATTTTTGTTCATGTTGACAAACGCACTCCCATATTCAGAAGGAACCCTTTCTGCAAGCTGTTGATTGATGGAAGCCGCCTGCCCCGCAAGTCCACTTTGAGTTAAATCTACACTGCCAGGGGCATATACCGTAGATGCAGATACAGGGGGCTGTTCGGATGCCACCGCCATCCTCCCCTCGGCCGCTCCAAAATCAAGGTAATGCTGATACAGCTTTTTTTCGTCCGTACCGAAAGCCGCCTTTACATCCGCATAGGTACTGGCATAAAACTCCGCGTCAAAAACATTCCCGTCAGGCATGGTTTTGGGTTGGGCGTTCACTGTTATACTCCCTAATCCCAAAACCATTATGGCGGTTGTTAATAATAAGTATTTCCTTTTCTTCATCTTTCCTTACCCCCTATGAGTAGTATTTTGAGCACATTTATAATACCATGTTTCCCTGTCAGGGACAACCGTTTCTGGAACCTGTCGGTTCCCTTCGGGCCTGCTTACGCAGTCCGCTTAATATAACAAAAAGACAGGTGCCAGATAGCCCCTGTCTTTAAAAAACTTTTTTTTATTTTTTTTGTCGGCACAACAGAATGTTACATTTCTTCCCCGCTGTCTGTTTCATCCACCCAGTCAGGGGGGTTTTCCATCTGCCACTTTTCTAATGCATCACTGTCATTTATGATAAAGTCTATGTTCTCCATGACAATACTGTCATTTATGTATTCTATCGAGTTAAGGAGATAGCTACACGGCTGACCGTTCTTTGTGAAGTGGTATACCATGTAGTCTACTTTTTCAAGGACTTCTTTCAGGTCGTACATATCCTTGTCCTTATTGGACATTTCACAAAGGATTTTTTCAAAGTCCCAGTTGCAGACTACGTGGACTTCCGTCCACAATGACTGTTTCTTGCGGTATCTTGCATCAAGCTCGGTTTTCAGGTTGTCGATAACCGCGATGAAATCCCCGTAAGGGAGCTGTCCCTTATACCTGTCAAGGAAAAGGATTTTCTGCCCGTTGTAGTTGTCAAAGGGATGGCTGTACGTCCTGACGGCATAAAAATCATCATCCGTAAGGTGTCTGCTTTTGATTGTCCCTTTCACGAAATCGCCGCATTCCCCGAAATGAAGATACACTTCCTGTTTCTTGAGGATGCCTACCTCGCGGCTTTTCAGCCGCTCGTAGTAGGCTTCTGCCGCTTCTACTGTCTTCTGGTTTACCGCCCCCAGTGAAAGCAGTATATCGTTTAAAGGCTCCCCGTTCTCAATCCGTGCGGTGATTTCCTCCATCTGGCTGTTCATTTTGGTGGCATAATTCCGTGGCCTGTTGCCCCATTCTTCCTGCGTGCCGTCCACACGGGTGTCTTCTTTCTCCGTCCCCGCCCATTTGCCCTGTTTAAAAACGTAGTCCACGTTCTCGGTAACCGACCCGTACGGTTTCTCCACATGGGCTATTTTAAAAGCCCTTACGATACTGCTCATGGACTTGGCGGTCTGGTAGTAGACGTACAGGTGGGTATGGGGCGTTCCCTCTTTCAGCCCGATTTCATCCGACATGGCATAGTAGCGTATCTTTCCCACCTGTTCTGCCGCCTGTACGATTTTTTCATGGGAAAAGCCTTTCTCAAGAGGATTGTTTATGGTAACCTGCCATTCTCTGGAACGCGATTCGGATGGCTTTTTTCCTGCCTTTCCTTTATCAGCCTTTCTGGCTGTTTCTGTTTTGTCACTCATTTCCGTTTGCTCCTTATTGCTTTATGGTTGTTATGGCCTTGAAAAACTGCACACATTCAGGCAAAAACTGCACACATTTAAATGTGTGCAGCTTCTGTACAGCCCTCAAGCCCAGTGTTTGTGCGGCTTTGCGCACTTTGCTGCACAAATACAGGGCGCAGGGTAATACTAACCCCTGCGCCCTCGGGCTGAATCAGCCGTTACATTTCTGAAAACGCAGTTCTTTTTCTATTAGGTTCCCTATCCAGTTGGAAATACTTCTGTTTTCCTTTTCTGCCAGTTCCTTGAGGAAAGCATAATCTTCTTCACTGACATAGGCTACCGTCTGTTTTAAGGTGGTTCCTTTTTTCACTCTTATCAACTCCTTTCTGTATTATAATGTATTCTATCGCACTTTGCCACACTTTATAACACTTTTTTTCTTTTTCCGACAAACATAAAAGGGGACTGTATGATCAACATACAGCCCCCAGTGACAAAACAGGTTTTATACAGCCCCCTTGGGGCAATTCCTCCACAAACTTTTCTCTATACGGTATTATACGTTGTGTCGGTTCAAAATATAAGTTTCTGGCTTCGGTTAAAAAAGATAAGCTTCTTTGTTTCAGGCCATCGAAGAGTCAGTTCCGCTCCGACAGAAAGACACCCCCTGAAGGGGGTTCAGAAGTGCTACGCTCCACTTCCTGTTCTTAGGTACTGGCTTTCCCCGTTCGCCAACTATTTAAAGGCTGACCGCCCGTTAAACTTGGTATTTCGCAAATAGTTGCCAGACACTACGGCACGAGTGAATCGCACCTTCGTGGCAACTCTACGTTCCAAGGGCTTGAAAATCCCCCTTAGTGCTTTTTTCCCTGAATTAAAGTTCCGTACCACGGAACTATGGAAACAAAAAAGCTCGTCAGTGGTTGGGATTTTCAATCCCTTTCCACTGACGGGCTTCGAACCGTCCACTGGACGCTTCTGACGCCATTCGCGAAACATAGGAACTTTAACGAATAGTTAATGGTTTTTGCAAAGCGGCGGCCCAGGTTGTTAAGTACATGGTAACCTGACCGCCGCTTTACAGTGTTGTCTATACGCATAAAACGCGGCAGAGTTTTTTATAAAAGGAAATTCCATACTTAATAAATTCATGGTAACCTTCCAGTTTCAATTCGGCATCATATTGTTTTTGCTCAATTTGTTCCAGCGCTGATTCAGCCTTTTTATTTAATTGAGCATAGGTATCCGCCACTTTAATCTCAACTATTATAGCAATCCCATCATAGGGTGCCGACAACAGCAAAAGATCACTTCTCCCAAGGCCGCTTTCCCGGTTAGATTTAATTGTATATCCTTCCATCAGTTTTAAAAGGCCGCCCAGAAATCCATGGTAATAGTCCTCCCGGTAATCATAAAAGCTGATCGTTTCCATCAGACTTTTAGAGAGTTCTTTTTCCAGAAGCTGCGTATCCTTCTGCAGAAGTGCTTTATAAATTCCGGACAGATCCTTCTGTTTTATTTGTACACCAAACCAATCCAGGATTGTATTCTGGTATATATATTTTATTTCCATATTAGGGATAGCAAGCGTAACATAGGTAGTCACATCCTCCAGCCGTTCTTCCACTTTTTTTAGGTACCCGGTGAAAAATAAAAAATTCCAGAGATTATCCGCGTTTTTATAGATATCCTCGTAGGTAATTTCTTCATGAACCGTTTTTTCTATTGTGCCTCCTTCTATTAGAATTTCCATTTCCTGTTTAACAGAGTTGTCGGCATGTTCAATCAGTTCCCGGATAATACTGTTCGATGACGTATTTGCCCAATACGGTTTGGGATTTGCATCCCGGTCCTGGCGCAGGCTGTCAATATACATCAGTATGCTCCAGGGATTATAGACCTCCGTCTTTCCGAACAGATAGCCATCATACCAGGCTTTGACTACCTCCTCCCTGCCGGTAATATCATAATCCCGCAGCATTTTTTCCACTTCCGGCTGGGTGAATCCAAAATACTCAGAATAACTTGCATCCAGAATTGAAACCATCTTGGGATTATTTAAACCAGTAAAAATACTTTCTGAATGAATTCGACAGAAGTCATTTGTTATCCGCAGGCAACCGGTAATTACCGCAAACTCCAGATTGGGATTTGTTTTTAATGCAGACTCAAACAGGGAACGGATAAAATCTGTCATTTTATCATAAAATCCCTTAAAATAGGCATTTTCAAGAGGAACATCATATTCATCCAGTAAAATAATCGTTTTTTTCCCATATATGTCTTTCAGAACACGAGAAAGAAATGCAAGTGCATCCAAATATAACGAATCTTCCCCTGTCTCTCTCATAATGGAATAAAATCTGTCACGATCACTTTCTTCTAATTTTTCAGCTATATAAAGGTGTCTGCGAAATTCATTAGCAATCTGACGTTTGAGCATAGTATAAGCTCTGGGAAAATCAGGCTGCTTTGCCGACTTTAGCGATAGGCTGATTACCGGATATTGCCCCATATGACTCTTATACGTTTCACCGGATGCCATAATGTTGAGGCCATCAAACAAATACGAGTTATTCTCTTCCTTACCATCCTGGTCGAAAGTTTTCTCAAAAAAATATTTTATCATACTGAGGTTCAATGTTTTTCCAAAGCGCCTGGGACGCATAAACAGGCTGACTTCACTTCCATTGTCCAGTAGTTCTTTTATGAATGTTGTTTTATCAATATAATAATAATCTTTTTCTCGTAGTTTCCTGAAGTCCTCTATTCCAATAGGCAATGGTCTCATAATCATAGTTCCCCCGTTCCTTTACTATATCCCCTACCCTTTACATGATCTCATCTGAATCCAGCACAATGGTAAAAGGCCCGTCATTTTGAAGGTCTATCTTCATATGTGCCCCAAATATGCCGCATTCCACAGGGAATCCTTCTTTCCGGCAGGATTTCTTAATATATTCGTACAGCAGCTCGGCATGCTCCGGAGAACCAGCTTTTACAAAGGAGGGCCTGTTGCCCTTCCTGCAGTCTGCGTACAGAGTAAATTGTGAAACAAGAAGTAAACCGCCGTTTACTTCTTTCAGGGATAAATTGGTCTTACCGTTCTCATCCTCAAATATCCGCAGGTTCAGAAGCTTATGAAGCATTTTGTCGGCAATCGCTTCCGTGTCCGTATTGTTTACGCCAATCAGCACCAAAAAGCCTTTATCAATGGCCCCAACGGTTTCCTGCTCCACGGTGACTGCTGCCCGGGTCACTCTTTGAATAACAAACTTCATGAAAATTAGTCTCCTGTTCTCCTGAATGGATCAGTTATTTTTCTTTTCTTTCGTTTCTTTTCCTGTTTCCGGAACCGGATGGTTTGGTATGAATTCTTTGCTCACTACGTCGATGCTGCCCAGCTCCTTGTATTCATCGGTTTCCGTAGGCAGATCTTTCTTTTTCAGATTACGGTTGATGCGGCGTCTGCACATGGCATAAATAACTGCGAAGGTAGGCACCCCGATTACCATACCCGGCACCCCCATAAATCCGCCGAACAGGGTTATGGAAAAAATAACCCAGAAGCTGGAAAGCCCAGTGGAATCGCCCAGGATTTTAGGGCCGAGTATATTGCCGTCAAACTGCTGTAGAACGAGAATAAATATCAGGAAATAGAGACATTGTATAGGGTTGATCATCAATATCAGGATGGCACTGGGAATCGCTCCGAGATAAGGTCCGAAAAAGGGAACAATATTGGTAACACCTATGATAACGCTGATCAGCACCGGATAAGGAGTGCCCATGATGCTGGTCCCGGCAAAACAAAGGATTCCGATAATTAAAGAATCCAACAGCTTTCCGCTGATAAAACCGCCGAAGGTACGGTGCACAAAGCGGATATCTTCAATAACGGAATTGGCCCGTTTGATGTCAAATGCCGCATAAATGGCTTTTTTTGCCTGTCCGATGAATTTTTCCTTGCTGCCCATGATATATACGGATATGATCAGACCGATTATCATGTTCCACAGTGCTTTAAGGACGTTAAAGGCATAATTGGAAACAACCTTGAGAACGGCGTTCATTTGGGGAAGCAGGGTATCATTCATCCAGCTTCTGAGTTCCGGCGTATAGGTATTAATAAGGTCATTGATATAGGTTTCCACATCCGGATTATCGGCCAGAACCTTCTGAAGCCACTCCGTCAGGTTATTCACGTATACGGGAAACTGAAATACAATGCTTTGGATACTTTTAAACAGCTGGGGAAGAACCATGGAACAAAAAGCATAGATAATAAAAAAAACAAACAAAAGGGTCAGCGTTACGGCCGACATACGCATATATTTTCTCTGTTTGTCCGACAGATCCTGCCGTTCCTTTTTAAAAATGTATTTGAGGGCCTTATTTTCTGTAAAGTTCAGAACCGGGGTCAGCAGATAAGCCAGAACCAGGCCGTCAATAATCGGCATTGCGATGGCTATGATTTTGGTCACCCCGTCTTTGAAATTGGCGCCCCGGAACATCAAGAAAAAGAGGCATATACTCGCTCCTATGACAAGGAGGGCCGTGATGCCCCAATAAAGGTATTTTTTGTCCCAGCGGAATTTCATATAAAATGGTCTCCTTTTAGTTTTATGTAGGTCAGTAAGAACATTATATACCAGAGCACTTAAAAAATTAAGCAAAATTAATGAAATAATTCTAAAATAATTGTATAATAATGATTCAGTATTTATTAACAGCAAATTTTACGGAAGAAAGGATTACATATGAGACTGCAACAGGTTTTAAGCTATGTCCGGAAAGCGGTGGATGATTATCATATGATTGAAGAAGGGGATAAAATTGCAGTGGGGATTTCAGGGGGAAAGGATTCCCTGACCCTGCTCTATGCGCTTCACAGTCTCCGCCGTTTTTATCCGCTGCATTTTGATATCCATGCGGTTACCGTGGATCTGGGCTTCGGCAATCTGGATTTAAGCCGCATTGAAGAAATCTGCTCTCAGGAGCTGCAGATCCCTTATACAATTGTAAAAACGGATATTGCCAATATTATATTTGAACAGCGTAAAGAGTCCAATCCCTGTTCCCTTTGTGCTAAAATGAGAAAGGGGGCTCTGAATGAAGCCATAAAAAAAGAAGGCTGCAACAAGGTAGCCTACGCCCACCATAAAGATGATGTGGTGGAAACCATGCTCATGTCCCTGATTTATGAAGGGCGCTTCCATACCTTCAGCCCGGTGACCTACCTGGATCGGATGGATCTGACGGTAATCCGGCCGCTGATGTATATGAATGAAGCGGATGTCATCGGCTTTGTAAATAAAAACCAGGTTCCGGTAGTCAAAAGCCCCTGTCCTGCCGACGGATATACCAAGAGGGAATATGTGAAGCAGCTTCTGAAAAAACTGAATCAGGAAAATCCCGGTGTAAAGGAGCGGATGTTTACCGCCATACAGGACGGCAGCATGGCTGGCTGGCCGCCGCCGGATACCATGCGCAGGTAAAGGATAAGAAGTGGTGTACAGGCATCAAACCGTTACAAGGGAGGAAATAAAATGTCCGAAAATAAGAATTATCATGATGAATTAAACAAAAAAAATATTCTCAAGCTCAGGGAACTACTGGCCGGCCTCCCGCCTTTCTGTAAACAGTTTTTCCGCGGAATCGAGGACACTACCGCTTCCAGGACCCGGATAGCTTATGCGTATGACTTAAAGGTATTTTTTGAGTTTATCCATGAAACCAACGGCGTATACCGGAAAAAAGATATTGTTGATTTTCCGCTTTCCATCCTGGATGAAATCGGCAGGGAGGATATTGAGGAGTATATGGAATACCTCTCCTATTACAGGAAGGATGGTGTGGAATATACCAATGATGAACGTGGAAAAAAAAGAAAACTGGCGTCGCTGCGGAGCTTCTATAATTATTTTTACCGGAATGAATTAATTGAAAATAATCCCGCTGTCCTTGTCCCTCTTCCGAAGCTTCATGATAAGGAAATCATCCGGATGGAGCCCAATGAAGTGGCGGTGCTTCTGGATGAGGTGGAGGAAGGGAACAAGCTTACCAAAAATGAGCAGCGTTATCATGATAAGACCCGCCTAAGGGATTTGGCGCTGCTTACTCTCCTGCTGGGAACAGGAATCCGTGTATCGGAATGTGTGGGCCTGGATATCCATGATGTGGATTTTGATAACCAGCGTATGAAAGTACGCAGGAAGGGCGGCTATGAGGATATTGTATATTTCGGTGAGGAGGTTTCCCAGGCGCTGCAGGACTATCTGGAGGAACGGGAACGGATCATCCCTCTCACCGGTCATGAAAATGCTTTCTTCCTTTCCATGCAGAACCGCAGATTAACGGTTCGCAGCGTGGAGAACCTGGTAAAGAAATATGCGTCCAAAGTAACTGCGATGAAAAAAATTACGCCTCATAAGCTGCGCAGTACCTATGGCACAAACCTGTATCAGGAAACCGGCGATATTTACCTGGTAGCCGATGTCCTGGGCCATAAGGATGTTAATACTACAAGAAAACACTATGCGGCCATGCAGGATGAGAATAAGCGAAAAGCGGCCAAGGCTGTTAAATTAAGGGAGCCGTAGGGCCAATCCGAATCGTTCCATAAAAGGGATCCTTTCCGTGAAAAGAAAGGATCCTTATTTTTTCAGGTATTATAATGTATTCTTTCGATGATACTCTGCTTCCGGAAACTCCGGGCCAGAAGCCATGTCATTCCAAATTGTATAACCGCAATGATGAGGAACAGGAACAGGGCCTGCAGAAAGGGATAATGGAAGCTGATGATCCCTAAGAAGCCGCTGTCTTTCCCCCACCGGAAAAACCGGTAGCCGGCGGCACTTCCAAACAGCAGGGATAACAGCAATGTCCCGAATGTATAGAAAAGGCCTTCCATCTGAAACAGCAGGAACAGCTGTTTTTCCGACATTCCCAGCGCTTGCATCATACCTAACTCACGTCTGCGCACATAAACACTGTTTATCATGGTATTTATCAGATTCATGATACAGATCCCACCCAAAACAGCCAGGAAAATATAACATACGGCAGAAGTAAAAACAGTTAATTCCGCCCTCTCCGCCTTCTCCTCCTCATAAGTATGCAATCGAAGAAACTGATTTTCTTTTGTCAGTGATAAAAGGTTTTCCTCCACATCTGCCAGGTTCTCTTTTTCAGCAGCTATGGACAAATAGTAAGTCTGGTTATTGCTGCAGATTTCCTCCAGTACGGAAGAAGGAAGCATAAATGAGGCGTAATGGCTCAGGTAGGCAGGGGGATCCGCAATAGCAGCCACCTGGAATTCCATGGGGATTTCCTTTTCACCATCCTGGATAATCATGCGGATAACACTGCCGACCTTCCAGTCCGGCGACCAGTTAAATGATTTCTTATTCACAATGATGCGGTTTCCGCTGAGAAGCTCCTCATAGGTAACACGGCCCTCTGTAACAGACGCCTCCATGGTATCCGCCAGTACCGGGGGAATTCCGGATATTGATGTGCTCCAGAGGGCGTCTCCGTCATAAACATCCGGAAGCAGCACATTGGTATTTGGCTGTTCAATAATAGCCGAGACACCGGCCATATTTCCGATGCGCAGCTTCATCTCCTCATTTAGAGGATTTTGCTGCTGAATAGACTTCCAGTCATATTCCGGCCTCATTTTATCGCCGCTGATACTATAAACGGATAATTCCAGATCATGCAGTATTCTGTCATGAGCGATTTCATCCGGATTGGCACAGGATAATATGGCGGAAACCGCAAGGAAAAGGATGCCCGTTATACTCAAGGATGCCAATGTAATCACCGTTCTTTTTTTATTTCGTGCCAGATTTGCTTTCATGAGCCGAAACAAATGAACATCCTCATACCCTTTTCTGAATTTGGCTTTGACCGAATTACCCAATCCATCGTAGCGCATGGCTTCCATGGGGGAAATACGGCCTGCAATATGAACCGGGCGCATCAGGGCTATAGCGGTGGTGCCTAATGCCACTGCTGCCGCGAAAAAATAGATCCAAAGCTGCAGCAGGGAAAGCTCTCTGCTTCTGTATATGGATCGCAGGGTATCTCCCAGGACGTCATCACGGGCAAAACTGTTCAGGAGAATGTAAAATCCGCCGAGGGAGGCAGCGGTCCCCAAAGCGAGTCCGGGAGGAACGGCAAAAACGGCAGTGAAAATTCCTTCCCGGAAAACGATGGCCCGCACCTGGCGCTGGGTGGCACCAAGCGCTTTCAGCTTTCCGTATTCCTGTACCTTATACATCGTTGATACGTAATAAATGCTGTAGATAGTGATGATCCCTGCCAGGATGGTTACCATGAGGATACCGGCAATCGCTGCATAAAAGGAAGGATCGATATAATTGGCAATCAGATATGCCGTATTTTCTGATATCTCCCCTTTAGGAATAGAAAAAGCCTGCGCAATCGTCTCCGCTTTGTTGACAATAGCATCTGTTGTCAGACTTTCCGGATTTTTCAGACGAATCATGGTTCTGTATAAACGGTCAGGCTCCGCAAGGGTTTCCAGCATAAAATCCCGGGAAACGAGAGCGGAATACAAACGATACTCATCCTCCGTGTCGGGTGTGGGAAGTATTCCGCATATGACAAAGGTTTTCTGCTGCTCATAGCCCAACCCATGTGCTTCAACGGGCTGGTAGTCCAGGGTTACCGAATCGCCCAGACCGGCGTTAAGCCCAAGGGTACGCAGCATTCCCTCCGATACCGCAATTTCATCCGTTGCGGATGGATAACGCCCCTTCTCCAAATCAATCCGTCCCAGTTCCAACCCTGTTTCATCCAGATAAATAAGACGGCATCTGGCATTATCCAGCACGATTTCAGCAGTATCCTGCCGCAGTCCCAGGGAAGCGATTTCCGCATGGTGTGACAGCTGTGCAGCGGTCTGCTCGCTTACACCCCGGTACATAAAATGATAGGTCGGATAAAGCTGGTTTGCGGCATGGAACTGGAAACGGATCACGCCGAAGCCCAGAGTGGTAATCGTGAAAAGGAGGAAAGCGGTTAACAGGATTGCCGTGCCAGTAAGCATATTCCGGCCCCTGTTTTTTCTCAGATTAGCCCAGGCAGTGGAATTAACGGTATTCATTGCTTCACCACCCTTCCGTCTTCAATGATGAGAATACGGTCAGCCATCTGCGCGATGGTTTCATCATGGGTGATCATAATCAGGGTCTGGCAATAATCCGCAACACAGGATTTCAGAAGAGAAATGACTTCCATTTCCGTTTTGGAATCCAAATTGCCGGTAGGCTCGTCTGCAAGAATGATGGCCGGCCTGGAAGCAAGGGCCCTGGCTATGGCAACCCGCTGCTGCTGGCCTCCCGACAAGGTGGCGGGAAGTGCTTTTATTTTATCCGTTATGCCGATCCGTTCGATAACGGAGGAGACAAATTCCCTGTCCGCTTTTTTCCCGTCAAGCCCTATGGGGAGTACAATGTTCTCCCAGACGTTCAGGGAAGGTACCAGATTATAGTCCTGAAAAATGAAGCCGATTTTTCTTCTCCGGAATACGGCAAGTTCTTCATCCTTCAGGGCGAAGATATCCCTGCCTTCCATAAAGACTTTTCCTGAATCGGGCCGGTCCAGTCCTCCCAGCAGATGGAGCAAGGTGCTCTTGCCGGATCCGGAACGGCCTACAATTGCCGTGAATTCACCCCTCTGCACCTCCAGCGAGGTATGATCCACCGCTTTCACCGTATTTTCTCCGGAGCCATAATATTTGACCAACTCACGGGTATTTAAGATAGAAGTAAGATTTTTCATATCAAGTATTCCTTTCCTCTGCAATCCTTTGATAATTCAATGATAACCTGCTACTCTTACAGGAACATTGCAATAAAGATAACAGATTTGTAAGAAAACTTTTTCCGGCTCAGGAGGAGCCGCCTTGATATTCCATGGGTAAGACCATCTGGAATATGGTTCCCTTCCTTCCTCTTTTTACCCGGATACTGCCGCCCTGTTCCTCCAGGATTTTCCTTGTGAGATAAAGGCCTACGCCTGTGCCTTCCTCCTGGCGTACGCGTGGGATATCGCCGCGGTAGAACCGCTGGAAAATTCGTGTATATTCTTTTGTAGGTATGCCAATCCCTTCATCCTCCACTTCAATAAACAAATAACTGACAGCAGGGGTTACCCGTATAGCAACAGGACTTCCCGGCGGAGAATATTTTACTGCATTATCCAGGACATTAACCAGTGCCTCCTGCGTCCAGTGGGGATCATGGGATATCCGGAAATCCGGGAAGTCGTTTAATTCTATGGATATTTGCTTTTGAAAAGCTTTCATATAGATACTGTTTACCGCATTGACAATAGTATCCTTCAGCCCTGCCATTTTCGGCTCCAGGTGTATCATACCCGCTTCCAGGCGGGAGACCTGAAGGAAACCATCCAGCAGATGTTCTATTTTCAAGATTTCCGCAAGCCCCTGCCGAAGAAAGCTTTGCTGTTCTTCCGGTGTCAGGCAGCCGGTATCGGCCAGTTCATAGCTCATTTTCAGGGATGCAAGGGGATTCTTCAGCTGATGTGATATATCGGTCACCATAGCTTTTGTTTTTCCTTCCTCCTGTTTCAGCCGTTCCTGGATTATCTCATTTTTTTCTCCTTCTTCCCGGGATAAAAGCAGCAGCTGGCCGTACTTGTCTTCCAGCGCCTGATAACGGCCCCGGTTCTTTTTCCCGGTATACAGCAGCAGTAAGCCGGCCCCGGCCATCAGGCCGCAGAAAAGCAGGAAATAACGGGTCAGGAGGCGTGAGGCCTCCCTGTTTCCTGCGTCATAACCATATTTTTCTTCCAGCGCCCTGCCGGTTTCGAAGGCAGCAACTGTATCATAGAGATCCGGCTCGTTTACCGCTGCCAGGAGTTCTCTTTCCATTCCGGGAAAAGATGCCGACAAATAGCCCAACAGCAAATATTCCTTTTTCTGAAGCTCTTTTCCCATCGTTGCAAATAACAGAACGAAAAGGAAAAGTATAAAAAGAAGCCCGGCATAGCTCAGGCTTCTTTTGTAACTGCTTTTGTCCATATATATCCCATCCCCCTCACTGTCTGTATTTCTTCTGCAGCTATCTTATTCCGCAGCCGGCTGATGTTGACCGGAACGGTATTGTCATCCACAAACTGGCCGTCCTGGCCCCATACGGCTTCTAAAAGCTGTTCTCTGGTAAGGATACGCCGGGGATTTTCCAGAAAGAACGCCAACAGCAGCCACTCCTTTTTGCTGAGAACGACAGGTATGCTGTCCCTGAAGGCTTTCATTTCATGATAGTCCAGACTGATATTACCGGAGCGCAGCCGGCAGACATCTGCTGTCTCAACTCTTCTCATAAGGGCGTTTACTTTGGAAAGCAGAATCATGAGGCTGAATGGCTTTGTAATATAGTCATCCGCACCATAATCATATCCGTTTACAATATCGATTTCCTGGTTTAAGGCAGTAAGAAAGATAAAATAGACACTGCTTGTTTTTCTTATTTCCCTGCAGAAAGCTGTGCCGTCTCCATCCGGGAGAGTAATATCGCTGATAATCAGCGATACTTCCTTCTCCCGGAACAGTTCCCCCGCCTGCAGGATTGTAAACGCCTGCAGTACGTCATATCCTTCCCTCTGAAGCCTGAGGGAAATACCCCTGTTCAGATTTTCATCATCTTCCACCAATAATATCGTTTTCAAGCTACTCCTCTTTCATATCTTTCTTCCGTTCCCTTCTTGAACGTTTTCTCAGAAACGTATTCTTCTGTATACTGTCGGTTTCCGGGGGATTTCCCGGATTGGCAGGCATTCCCGGAGACGGGGTTCTGTTTTCCCGGGGATAGGGGGCACCCGGATTCTGCCATTCCATGTTAGGAACATTGGTCTGATAGGGGTACGGCGGGCGGCCCGTATTATTACCCGGATAGCCGCTGTAATTGTTGGGATAGGGAGTTCCAAAGCTTCTGCCTGTATTTCCCTGCATTCCCGGACGGCTGCCATAGTAATTGGGGCCGCCGTATCCTCCCTGCGGACTGCCTCCCTGCGGCCCGTAGCCCGGCATGACAGGATATCCGTTATTTCCCGGAAGGAATCCGGTCCCCGGCTGCTGCATGGTTTGGGTATTATCCCCGAACGTCATAGATTCGGCCGGTATTCCGGTACCCTCTGCGGAAGAAGGAATATCCGAACTTTTCTTTTTAAAGCGAAGGGTCACTTTAAATAAATCCCCGTCAATATCGATTTTCATGGAACCTCCCTGCAGTTCGGCGAAGCTTTTGGCAATGGCAAGACCAAGGCCGCTACCTTCCGTATTCCGGGCATCATCGCCCCGGACGAAACGTTCCGTAAGTTCTTCTGCAGCCATGGACAATTCAGTGGCGGATATATTTTTCAGCTCGATTTTCACATATTCGGCCTCGTTCTTTAACAGAACATAAACCCGGGTGCCTGAAAGGGCGTATTTCACAATGTTGCTGTAGAGATTATCAAAAATACGGTAGGTTTTCTGACTGTCCAGAGGCAGGATTATTTTTTCATCCGGAAGATTGAATTTAAAGTCAAGCCCGGCGGAAGAAATCCGGTCATCCTGTTCCAGATAAGCCTGCCGCAGCAGATTGCAGATGTCCACGTCCACGATTTGAAGCGTAACGGATTTACTGCTGGCCTTGCTGATTTCAAATAAATCCTCGATGAGCACCTTCAGGCGGTTTGCCTTACGCTGGAGAATATCCAGGTACTCTTTCCTTTTTTCATCCGGCAGGGAAGGATCCCGGAGCAGTTCAATATAAGTGATGATTGCAGTCAGCGGCGTTTTCAGGTCATGGGACACATTGGTGATAAGCTCTGTCTTCATCCTCTGGCTCTTGACCTCTTCGTTCACAGCGCGTTTGAAATCCGCCTGAATCTGCCACAGCTGGGATTTATAACTTTCAAAAATGCCGAAATCCTCGGATAACGCCGTATCCAGATTTCCCTGGGCAATCGAACTGGTGGCATTGAGCAGCTTCCTGTATTTGGACTGAATATCTTTGACATATCTTTTCAGGATAAAATATATAATAACGGAATAAAGCGCCAGCCCAAAAATCCCTGCAAACCAGAAACAGCAGATTATCAACAGTATACCGAAGTTTACCGCAATGACCTTCAGAATTATCCGGTTTGCATCTGTTCCGATATCATAGGTAACCAGATCAATATAAAAAGCATGCACAACTTCCCGGATTTTGCCGATAATACGGGTCCAGTATTTACAGATCAGGCTGTGCTGTTTCAGATATCCTCTTCCGAAGCCCGAAAGGTTAGTACCTATCAGAAAAGCAAACAGAAAAACAGCCAGAAGCAAAAGGAACATTACTGTTTTATCCAGCGGGAGAAAACCTATCTTGCCATTAGCCCCGATTCCGGCCCTCACATTACGCAGAAACAGGTCGTTCTGGTATTCGTAGACATACTGTATTATCTGGGAAGCGGAGGCAAACAGAAGGACGACAGCCGCAGCCGTAAATTCCAATGGGATCCGTCCTATTTTCGCTATGGTCTCCTCACCGTGCAGAATCCGTTTCCGGCACAGGAAAAACCCGATAAATAAGGCTCCCACAAGAAACAAAAGGTATGCCGGGGCAATTCCTGCGTCATAATAGCTGTTTCTTCCTGCATAATGCAGGCTTTGGAAATTATTGGTATAGATATAATAATTGTCCGGCTTCATCAGCTCCGCATATTGGGCCTGGGTAAGCCCATAAATAACCCGCATGTTGGAAGGAGCGGATAGGGAAAGATGGACGGATGCCTCAGCAAGCGTATCATCGTATTCATCATAGACGGTATAATCCGCCGCACGCCCGTTTGCTTCATAATTATAAGAATATCCTGACGGCACACTTTCCTCCAGTTTCAAAGGAAACTCGTGGCCGGCGTTCTGAACCCGGCTCAGAAACTGTTTGGCATTATCCCGGCATCTCACGTTAACATTGGAGATATTGCCGGCGCTGTCATACTGCAGATTCAGGTAATAGAGATAATCTGATTTTTTATCGGAATCCGCCTGGGACTGGTCTTCGTTCAAAGCATCCGGCAGACTCGTTCCGCTGTTGGAAAGGATGGTTCCGCTGTTCAGATCTTCCACATAGTAATCCATCATTTCGCCCAAAGAGGCCAGCATGCTTTCAAACTGTGTACATTGGCTGTTAACGGAATCTCTCTGCGTAGAGAGGAAGCTCTGTATAGCCATACCGGTATAGGAATCAGAGAAATCTGCTGATTCCTCCCCATAATCCCCCAACTGACCGTTAGTGTTCCGGATCTCTGCATCAAGATAAAGTTCGGAATACTCGTACTGCTTCTGATCCGCTTTTTCCCGCAGATATTTATACTGAACCAGATTTACAGCAAACAAATCGCTGATGAAATCCTGTTCCGTAAGAGGATCGATATAGCTCTCTTCCGCCTTCTTCTGAAAGAGGGGGAAAAGGGACATGAAAAGAATACTGACGGCAGCACTGATAGCAACCGCCGGCAGAAAAAAGGAATTTTTCTTATTGTTTTTCCATTTTGTATCCAACACCCCACACCACCTTTAAATATTTAGGATTTTTCGGATCGATTTCGATTTTCTCCCTGATTTTACGTATGTGGACCATAATGGTATCTGTATTGATCGCTTTTTCATTCCAGATACGTTCATAAATTTCATCTGCACTGAATACCCGTCCGGGATTTTTAATGAGAAGAAGCAGAATCTTGAATTCAATAGGGGTCAGTTTAACCGGACTGCCATCTACGAAAACCTCTACGGTTTCCTCGTTGACCTCAATGCCTCCCAGGCAGTGATAAGTGTCGTTTTCCGGTTCCGAAGCCTTGTTAACGGCGTCCAGATATCTGCTGTAACGGCGGAGATGAGAATTAACCCTGGCTAACAGCTCCATAGTGGTAAAGGGTTTTGTAACGTAGTCATCCGCACCCATGTTAAGCCCCATGATCTTATCCACTTCCTCTGATTTAGCGGAAAGCATGATAACAGGGAAATCATAGCCCTTGTCCCTTACCTTCATCATCATGGTAATGCCGTCCATCCGGGGCATCATAATATCAACTATGGCAAGATGGATTTCCTCCTGCGCAATGACCTGTAAGCCTTCTACCCCGTCTCCGGCCTGGAACACCATATAGCCCTGATTCCTCAAATATATCTCAATTCCTTCTCTGATATCCTTATCGTCTTCCACTACTAAAATACGGTTTGCTTCCACTTTAAAACTTCCTCCCTCTGCTGTCATGTATAATTTACGGCGTGTCTGAGCCGTATCCTTGTAGTATTATAGCATACTTTCCCCCTTTTTTCTTCTAAATAAAAAACATAAGACAGGTAATCAGTGGTAACTGTTACTGATCACGGAGTGAACAGTAACGGTAACAGTCCCGGCAAGTCGGAACAGACAGAGCCGCCATAATCAGGTTTACAAATAGAATAGCTCCGAAAGCTGAAAATTGGGCACAGAAAAAACCAAAGAATTTCTTAAGAAACCCTTTGGTTTTCTGGAAATTAAGTGTGTGAAGTTTATAGATAAGGAACATGATATTCCTTATTCCCATATGGATGTATTGCCGTGAAAGTAAAGCTTTCACAGCACAAACGCTCATCGGCCCGGCTGCTTTTATATGAATAGTTGTCCGCTAAACCTGGTATAAGCATTTACTTGAACTCTGCAGAATAATAGGGAACGATCAGATAATCTCCCTCACAAATTGTCTCATCCAGCAGATGATTGGTTCTGACTACCTCTTTAATAAATTCTTCCCTTGATTTAAAATTCTCATCGGCATAGGAATCCGCCAATGACCACAGGGTATCCCCGGCTTCAATCCGGACACTGGTATAATATTTATAAAAGACGGGAGCGCCCGGCTCCTGAGCCCTGGAAATAAGGCTTCCCCCTGCAATGGTAAGAATAATGGTAACAGCGGCGGAAACTGTAAAAATAAGGATATGCCGCCGCAGCTCCCGCTCTCTTCTGATTTTGTTGCGTTTGATTCTTTCTTCAAACATTTTCCGCCCCTCCAGACATATTCGAACACATGTTCTTTATGTTTTTCATTATATCGAACATAGATTCGATTGTCAATAGTTTTGCCTGAAATATAGGCATAAAATCGAACAGCCATTCGGAATATATGTTTGCTTTTTAAAACCTGCTATGATATACTAATAAAAACACCAACGGGGCTTTTTAAGGAGGATGAAATATGGCACAGGGCAAAATTACTGCAAAGCAGAAAGAAATCCTGGAATACATAAAAGAACAAATATTGGAAAGGGGATATCCGCCGGCAGTAAGAGAAATCTGTGAGGCCGTCCATCTGAAATCCACCTCTTCCGTCCACTCTCATCTGGAGACACTGGAGAAGAACGGATATATCCGGAGGGATCCTACGAAGCCCCGGGCGATCGAAATCTGTGACGACAGTTTTCAGATGGTACGGACGGAAATGGTAAGCCTTCCGGTTGTAGGCAATGTGGCCGCAGGGCAGCCTATTCTGGCGGAAGAAAACATCGAAAGCTATTTCCCTATCCCGGCAGAATTCATACCGGGCGGCGATCCTTCTTTCATTTTGAAGGTACGCGGGGATTCTATGGTAAATGCCGGTATCAACAACGGAGATCAGATATTTGTACAGAGCTGTGCAACAGCCAGAAACGGTGATATGGTCGTGGCCCTGATTGACGATTCTGCCACGGTAAAGACATTCTATCGGGAAAAAGGGCATATCCGCCTGCAGCCGGAAAACGATACTATGGATCCCATCATTGTAAATGACTGCAAGATTCTGGGGAAGGTTTTCGGAGTATTCCGTATTTATAACTGATACATATTACAGGAAACGCCTGTTGGGAAAGGGTTATGAATGGTATGATACCAAGGTGCCCCTTACCAACAGGCGTTTATCGATCTTCTATCACTGTTTTGGAATAAAAGGGAGAGAAAAAGCGCCGCACCAGAGAGTATTTGAAAATTGCGGGAATGAATTTTCAAATACTCTCTAACGCGGCTCCTCTCAGGAACGGAACATGAAGGTAATTTCACATCCGTCCGCTACTTTCCGGCAGATGTTTACCGTATGATCCATGATACAGCTGAACTTCCCTTCTTCTGCTTCCACATCCATTTCCTTCAAATCCTCCGATATCCTTGCAGAACGCATTCCGTCCAGGCCGTCCATCTCCTGAAGGATTTGTTCCGCCTTACCGGCATCCGTTAAATGGTTCAGTCGATAACTTCTTAGCATACAGGCATTTCTTCCTTTCCGGGTTTTACCATAAGTATTCCCGGCTTCAGGAAATATAAACCTTTCATACCAGATTTTACTATTGTCTTTCACCAGATAACCGTAGGCAGCCCTGCTTTTTATACCGTACGTTCCCCGTTCTGAACACGGTACCAGCAGGTATACACCTCTTTAAAGCCCAGGCTCTGATATAGTCTGACAGCAGGGTAATTGGATGCTGCTACATTAAGAAACGCTTTGCCGGCCCCTTCCTTACGCCCCTCTTCCATGATAGCGCGGAGTATACGGGCGCCAATTCCATTCTGCCGGAAGCTGCTGTCAACGCGGATATCATAAATACCTATTTTATTATCTTCCACAACACCAAGGCCGCAGCCCACTATTTTCCCGTGAGACTCCCGGCTGTCCTTTTCGTACAATGCGGCACAGTAAACCGGGTTACGTATCGCAGTAAGCATAGCTCTTGCGGTATCCGGACACATATCTTTATCCGTACCTTCCAGGGAATGGAAACAACGCATTCCTATGAAGGCTTCCAGCCAGTCTTCGTCTATTTCACGGCTGAGGCGGATTTCGGTTTTGGCTGAAATGGTGCTCTCCTGGGTTCCTGACTCCGTTTTGCTCCTGTCGGCAGCCGGACAAAACCGCGTCTCTTCCAGAAGGCTGCGCTCCATTATATAGGTTTTCTCCTCCTGTTCATACGCTCTCATAGCCAGCTGCTGATCCAATGCGGACGGGACATTGGGAGTCATTTTGAATACACAGGGAAGACCCTTTTCTTTGAATTTATTTTCACAATAGTCTATTTTATCTTCATAGGATTTTGTAGATAGATAAAGAGGGCTTATGCAGTTACCCTGATAGCCTTTTCCTTCGGAAAAACGAAGAATCCAACCATCATATACCTCGGTATGCAAAACAGGGAATGCATTCAGCGCAAGCTCTTCATAGCGTAATGCTGCAAAGTTCATATTACAGGCCTCCTCTACTATTATCTATTTTACACGGCATTTTCCTTACAAAAAACAGAATTGGTGCTTTCAATCTTGCAAATTGTGCTTTATAATTAATGTAACCCATACCCTTACAGGAAAGTGGGCTGATCCATAAGTAAAATGGAGGTTTGGTTATGGAAAACAATGCCTATAAGAAAACAGGATACCTGCAGAATGATTTCCGTATCTTTCATCTTTGCGATACGAAGCAAATGGAATTTTCTTACCATTACCATGATTTTGATAAGATTGTCCTCTTTCTGAGCGGTGATGTCACCTACTCCATTGAGGGAAGGAAGTATGAGCTGAAGCCTTATGATATCATCCTGGTAAATGCCGGAGAGATCCATCGGCCGGTCATCCACAGCAGTCAGCCCTATGAGAGAATTATCATTTATATTTCCTCACGCTTTATGCAGGAATATAAGGACGAAAGCAACGATCTGACCCGCTGTTTCAGGGAAGCAAAGGCTACACATGGAAGCGAAGCGTTCCACGGAAGCGAAGCATTCCATAAAAGTGAAGCGTTTCACGGAAGCGAAGTGTTCCGCGGAAATGTACTCCGTATAGATAATATGGAAAAGAGCAGTCTCTTCTCGGTATGCAGGGAACTGGAGCGTTCTTTTTCGGGAAATGAATATGCCAATGAGCTGTATCAGAAGGTTCTGTTTCTGGAATTCATGATTTGGCTGAACCGCGCATTGATAAACAATCATGTGAATTACCTGGAAAATGAAGTTTCCAATGAAAAAATAGCCGCCATAGTGGATTATATCAATTCCCATCTGCGGGAAGAAGTATCGGTGGACGATTTGGCGGAGCGTTTTTTTATAAGCCGTTCTTATTTGATGCACCTTTTTAAAGCGGAAACAGGCTATTCCATCGGCTCTTATATCAGTGAAAAACGTCTGTTGTCCGCCAAAACACAGATACAGAACGGAATGAGCGTGACCGAAGCCTGCTATGCCTGCGGTTTCCGGGACTATTCCACCTTTTCCCGTGCTTTTAAGAAAAAATTCGGTACCACCCCAAAACATTCCGGCAATATCATCTGAAGATATTCATATACAACGGAAAAAAGAAGGAACACGGTTATGCAATTCACATAAACGGCGTTCCTTCTTTTTATCAGGAAAGTTCTTACACAGCCTATTTAAATTCTTCCAGCCCTACTCTTTTACCGTCTCTCCAGATTCTCTCCAGATCATAAAAGAGCCTGTTTTCCCTGTCAAAAATATGGACAATAATATCGCCGTAATCCATAAGTACCCAATTGGCGGTATCATAGCCTTCTATCTGCTTTCTCGTATAGCCTGCTCGTCCCAGCTTCTCATCTACACTATCGGTCAGAGCCTGGATCTGGCTGTGGTTACTTCCGCCGGCAATAATAAAATAATCAGCCAGGACGGAAACTTCACTGATATCGATAATGCTGATGTCCTCCGCTTTCTTGTCTTCCAGAGCGGAAACAGCCAGCTGGTCATTTCTTTGGAACGGTTATCTGTCATAGGGATTCCCTGCCTTTCTGTTCGCATCGGAGCGCTTTATAGTAATCGTAAGTCTGTTGGGTGGATATGTCAATTTCCATCTTGGACGCGCCCAGATAATCCAGCGTATCCTTCAGGATACGGAAGAGGCAGTCATCCAGGCTTGCGAATGCAAGCCGCCGGACTTCAGGCAGTCCCGGCGCCTGACGGCGCCCCGGCTCTATATAATCTGCAATATAAATTATTTTATCCAGCATGCCCATATCCGGACGTCCCGTTGTATGATAGGTGATAGCATCCAGGATTTCCTTATCTTTGATTCCATATTTCTCCCTGGCGAGGAAACTGCCAACCTTGGCATGGAGAAGAAACGGGTTTTTCTGTTCGGCTTCGTTGATGGGAATACCGTTTTTCCTGCAGATGTTTATCCGCTTTTCATTGGTATAATTCTTGGCGCAGTCATGGAGAAGTCCGGCTATCTGCGCTTTATGCACATCCTGCCCGTAGCACATAGCCAGCGCCGCAGCGGTATAAGCGACCCCAAGAGTATGCTCATACCGTTTCCCCTCCAGCGCTTTTTCCATCGATTTGCGCAGCGTGAGGATCTCCTGGGTTTCCATGGAGTTTTTTGATTCGTTTTTCATGCCTGTTCTCCTGTGAAACCGGGGCGCTGCCGCTCCGGTAAAGCTGATTGTCTTCGATATATTCCCTTACCTTGTCGTGAACCATATACCGTATGGAACGGCCCTCCTGTATCCGGAGGCGGATATCGGAGGAGGAAATAGCGATATTGCCCGCCGGGACCAGATGTATCCTCGCCCGGAACCTCTCCGTAAGCTGCTTCGCTTTCTCTTCCAAATCCCGGGTTCCCCGGCCTTCCCTCACTGCGGCAAGGATTACGGCTTTTTGGAAAATAATTTCCGGTTCTCTCCATTCCTCCATCTGAAACAGGCTGTCCGCACCCATGATGAAAAAATAATCACAGTCCGGATTCTCCTTCTCCAACTGTTCCAGCGTCTGACAGGTATAGGTATATCCCCCTCTGTCAATCTCCATAGAGGACAGGGAAAAATGCGGATTATCCCTGATAGATAGCTCCGTCATACGAAGCCTTGTGGCTCCGTCCAGGATTTCCTTCGGATCCTTCATATAGGGGCATCCGCTGGGGATAAAAAGAATTTCATCCAGCGAAAACATAGAATATGCATTTTCTGCCAGAAGCAGATGGCCTACATGGACAGGATTAAAGGTTCCGCCCATAATTCCTATTTTTCTGCGCTTCTTATCTTCCATGGAATATTGTTCCTCCGCTTCCACAGTATGGATGACCATTCGGCCTGACTGCTTTCATGCATGGTGCTGCCCAAAGAACCGGGCACGGATATTTACTTGGGAAGCTCGATTTTCTTATGCTCCCGGCTTTCCTTGTACAGAACGATTTTCTTTCCGATGACCTGTACCACCTGGGACTTTGTCCGTTCTGCGATCATCCGTGCGATTTCGTCCGGATCGTCAAAACAGTTTTTCAATACCGCAACCTTGATTAGTTCCCTTGTATTAAATGCCTCGGAAATAGCTTCCGTCACTTCCGGGGTAAGGCTTCCCTTTCCAATCTGGAAAACAGGATCCAGGCTGCTGGCAAGGCTTTTGAGATAAGCTCTCTGTTTGCTTGTCATTTGTTTATTCCTCCCGTATTCGGTTTATTTATAGTAATCAAATTTCAGACCATACATGCGGACCGTATCCCCCTCCTGGATTCCCAGCTCTTCCAGTTGTTCCAGAATGCCGGTTTCCTTTAGGAAGTTTTGGAAAAAGGTAAAGCCCTTTTCCGACTCCAGATTGGTGTACCCCAGCATTTTTTCAATACGGGGGCCTTCCACCACATACTCGTCGTCCTCTTCGTTGTATTCCACGGTATAGGGTTCATTGGAATAACTGTTTTCAAACTCGGGAAAATATTCCTGTTCAAAAACCACCGGTTTATCATCGGCCTTATCCAGCAGACCGCTCACATGATAAAGCAGCTCCTTCAGCCCTTGTCCGCTTACGGCTGAAATAGGAAAAATCCGGATTCCCTTTGGTTCAAATTCCGCTTTGATGACATCGATGGGATTGTTTTCCGTATCGGTTATGGCATCGATCTTATTGGCCGCAATAACGGTAGGACGGGAAGCGATCTCGATATTGTATTCTTCCAGCTCCTTGTTAATGGCATAAATATCCGCTACCGGATCTCTGCCTTCCGTTCCGGCCGCATCCACCATATGAATGATCACCTTTGTCCGTTCGATATGGCGCAGGAATTCATGACCCAGACCCACGCCTTCAGATGCTCCTTCTATCAGCCCCGGAATATCCGCAATGACAAACCCCTTTGCATCATCCAAATCCACCACACCCAGATTGGGGACAATAGTGGTGAAATGGTAATTGGCGATTTTGGGCCGTGCATTGGTAACACGGGAAAGAAGGGTGGACTTACCAACATTGGGGAAACCAACCAGTCCCACATCGGCGATCATCTTCAGTTCAAGGAACAGTTCCAGCTCTCTTGCGGGCTGGCCGGGCTGGGCATACTTGGGGGCCTGCATGGTGCTTGTGGCATAGTGCTGGTTCCCGTTACCGCCCCTTCCTCCTGTGAGCAGTACGATACGTCTGTTATCCCCGGACATATCGGCAATAACCTTCCCTGTTTCCGCTTCTTTGATAACCGTTCCTTCCGGAACCTTTATAATAATATCTTCGCCGTCTTTTCCGCGGCAGTTACGCTTTCCGCCTTCCTGCCCGTCCACGGCCTTATATTTGCGGACATGCCGGAAATCGGTCAGGGTGTTCAGGCCTTCATCCACCTGGAAAATAACATCTCCGCCCCTTCCTCCGTCTCCGCCGTCAGGGCCGCCGTTGGGTACATATTTTTCTCTGCGGAAGGAAACGTGACCGTCCCCGCCCTTACCGCTTCTGACATAAATTCTCGCTCTGTCTGCAAACATACAAAATCCTTTCAATATGCCGATTGTACGGCAATAAATTTATAATGGAAAGGGCTTCAAACAAAAGATGTTTGAAGCCCGGCAGATACGTACTTATTTTTCTACAGGATAAACGGAAGCCTGCTTTTTGTCTCTTCCTTTTCTTTCGAATCTCAGTACACCGTCTACTAATGCGAATAAAGTATCATCGCCGCCACGTCCTACATTGATGCCGGGATGAATCTTTGTTCCACGCTGTCTGTAAAGAATGTTTCCTGCTTTAACAAACTGTCCGTCAGCTCTCTTGGCACCTAATCTCTTGGACTCGGAATCTCTGCCGTTCTTTGTGGAACCAACTCCCTTTTTATGAGCAAAAAACTGAAGGTTCATTTTTAACATTGGGTCTACACCTCCTCGAATTGAAGTTTCAGGTATTTACTACCGTATTGTTCTTTCACTTCTTGTAAGCCAAGCATCATGGAATCCATAAGGAGTGTGGCCTTCTCATTAACAGGATTTGCAAATCTGACATCAATTAAACCTTCCTCTTCATTGGTAATTACTGACATCTTTTCCCCGGCGATGCGCTCGATGGAATTAATGGCATTAATTACGAGGACGGAAATGGATGCGCAGACAATATCACTGCCTGCCTGAGCAAAACCGCTGTGGCCGATACAGGTAAAACCCATATAAGCTCCTGTGCTTGTCTTCCTGACTAATATTTTCGTCATGGTTTCTGATTAAGCGTTGATCTTTTCAATCTTAACCTGTGTGTAGGGCTGTCTGTGACCATTTTTTTTATGGTAACCGGATTTTCTCTTATACTTGTAAACGATGACTTTCTTTCTCTTGCCTTCGCCTACTACAGTAGCAGAAACGGTAGCGGAAGCAACATCTTCGCCTACTTTAAGGCCGTTGTCACTCACTGCGATTACCTGGTCAAATGTAACAGCATCTCCTTCTGCTGCGTTCAGTTTTTCAACTTTCAGAACGTCACCTTCGGAAACTTTGTACTGCTTTCCACCTGTTGCAATAATTGCGTACATAGGGCACCTCCTATTTCCAAAACTCGCTAACTGCGGTGATGTCCGTACGGACATACTTTTACCTCGCTATGCGGCATACTCATATATAATAGCATCGGGGCGGACAGGTGTCAACTAAAAATACGATTTTTTTCCATATTACACCGGTATGTCTGCAGGGCAGCTTTTACTATCCGGCCGGTATGGCTTGCCGTACATGCGGCCAGATCCGATACGGTCCCCTGAACCACCAGTTGTCCTCCCCTGTCTCCGCCCTCAGGTCCCAGATCCACCACCCAGTCCGCACTGCGGATTACCTCCGGATTATGTTCAACGATAATGACGGTATTGCCGGCGGAAATTATTTTTTCCAATAGGTTGAGAAGATTCCGGATGTCACTGAAATGCAGGCCTGCCGTGGGTTCGTCCAAAAGGTACAGGGTATGGCTGCCGGCATTTTGCCGTAGATGTGCGGCGAGCTTAATCCGCTGGGCTTCCCCGCCGGAAAGGGTCAGGGAGCTTTGCCCCAGCGTAAGATAGCCAAGTCCGATTTCATCCAAAAGCTGCAGAATTCCCCTGAGTTTTCTGTTATCGTCAAAAAAGGCAGCGGCTTCCCGGATACTCATATCCAATACCTGTGCTATATTTTTTCCTCTGTAGAGTACCTGTAACGTTTTTTCCCCGAATTTTTGGCCTTTGCATAAGGGACAACGGATTTTTGCAGAAAGCATAAAAGCGGCATCCGGTGTTTTATACCCCAGCCCCCTGCAGGCAGGGCACTGCCCGTCTTTGCTGTTATAGCTGAATCTTCCCGGGGAGAATCCCATCTGCGAAGCTGCCGGTGTCCCGGAAAAGAGGGAACGTATTTCATCCATAAGCCCGGTGTAGGTAGCCGGAGTTGATTGGGAAGAACGGCCGATGGGTTTTTGGGTGACATGCACTATCCTGTCGATATCCTCTGCTCCGGTAATGGTGTCATATTTTTTATTTGCAGATGAAATCCGTTCCACGCAGGAACGGACGGCGGGAAGAATACCACAGTTTACTAGGGTGCTTTTTCCCGAACCGCTGACACCGGTGATACAGGTCATGGCATGCAGAGGAAACACAATGCTGATATTGTCAAGATTGTTCCCGTGGATGCCGGTTATGGCAATCTGTCTGTCGGTCCCGGCATTTTTGGTATGCTCCCGGCCGATGGACTTTCTCCCGGACAGATACAGCCCTGTTTCACTGTCTTTATTTTCCGCCACTTCCCGGGGTGTGCCCCGGGCAATTACATATCCTCCTGCCGGGCCTGCCTCTTTGCCGATATCTATTATCTGGTCCGCAGCCATCATCACGGCAGGGGAATGTTCCACTATAAGAATCGTGTTATGAAGCGCTTTCAGCCGTTTGATGATCTGCATCAGCTTATGATAATCTTTGGGATGCAGGCCCGCTGTAGGCTCATCCAGGATATAAAGAATATTTGACAGCCCGCTGTTAAGCTGGCCGACCAGCAAAAGGCGCTGCCATTCGCCGCCGGAAAGAGTCGGAACCGGCCGGTCAAGCGTCAGGTAACCCAGCCCCATGTGAATGTAATCGGATAATTTCATATTGATTTCCTGTAAAGCTGCCCGGACAGCTGCCGTACGGACCGGGTTCAGAGCTTCCGGCAGCCCCGTAATCCACTGTCTGAGCTCCTCCATATTCATACGGATTACTTCAGGGAAACGCGTATCTGCCACGGTTACCAGACGGCTTTCCGTCTTCAGCCGTTCTCCTTTACAGCAGTCACAGGGTCTTTCCTTCAGAAATGGCTCCAGCATGGAATTTCGTTTTTCTGAACCGCCAGACTGCAGGAGCCTCTTCAGTATATTATAGGCGCCTTCCACCGGGCGGGTAATGGTTCCGGCACGGCCGTTTTTATTTTCATAAGAAAACGAAACCTCTTTTCCTGCGCTGCCATAGATGGCCTGTGTACGGAAATCTTCCGGGAGATCCTTCCATGCCGCGTCGGGATGGATCCCCATGGCATCCGCCAGGGCAAGGATTTCACCCTTCATCCAGTTTGCGTTAGGTGATGCCCTGAATTTCCGCAGATTCCCCCAGAATGGAGAGGCGCCGTCCAATATGGATTTATCCGGATCACTGATTATCAATCCGGCATCGATATCCATGACACGGCCCATTCCGCTGCATACCGGGCACATGCTTTCCGGGTTGTTGAAGCTGAAATCGGCAGCAGTCATTTCGAATAACACATGTTCACAGGGATAACATTTCTCGGTTGTCTGCAAAAGGAAGGGGGCTTCTGCGGCCACCTGCACTTCCATGGCACCTTTTCCCGTTTCCAGGGCTTCAGCGGCCATTTTTTCCAGAGTATGCAGATATTCCCCATAGTCATTTTCCGTTTCTTTCGCCGCCATACATGTCCGGAATTCTTTTCCGGTTTTGTAGGGCCTTATTTTCAGCACCGTACCCGCCCTGCAGCTTGTCAGAAGATCCGCAATTTCTTCTGCCGTCCTTTTGCGGACCACCCGGCCGCATTCCGGACAATGCCGTATCCCGATATTGGCAAATAAAATACGCAGCAGGTTATAGAGATCCGTGGCGGTTCCCACTGTGGAACGGGGATTGCGGTTAATCCGGTTCTGGGATATGGCTATAGCGGGCGGCAGACCGGATATTTGATCAAATTCCGGTTTTTCCAGAAGGGATAGCTGGGAACGTTCTGCCAGAGTCATATTTGCTAGGAATCTTTGCTGGCTTTCCGCATAAATGGTATCAAAGGCCAAACTTGATTTTCCGCTGCCGCTGACACCGGTTATTACAGTGACCTTTCCGTAGGGAATCACCACGTCAATATTCTTCAGATTATTCTGCCTTGCTCCCTTCACAACAATTCCTTCATCCGATAAAAGCGGAGCATTCCGCAGGGATGGGGGGAAAACGGCCGGGCCGGTTTTGCTTTCCTGTTCTGTTTGGGCATACCTGTACAGTATATCTGCGCCGTCTTTTTGAAGCAGGGGTTCCTGCGCCATGCCAAAATCCCGGTCATCCAGCCATTCGGGCCAATGTTCCAGCCACTTGGGCAGCCGGTATCCGGGAACAAAATCCCGTTCCGGCAGATAGGGGCTTATCCCCAGCAAAGGAGTCCTGTCATAACAGTCCAGAGGAGAAACCTGTATACGACTTGCTTCCCGATCTATCTTTATGATTCTTGCGGCGGTCAAAGCAAGCGGATTGGGCCTGACCGGGGAACGGGAAGCAAAGACACCGGTTCTGGGTGCATTTTCATAAGGCGGATCGCATTCCAGCGTATTACGGAAGCATTCCTTCTCGAATTTATGGAACCACCACAGGATCCGGATATGGGAATAGCCCTGAAGCATGCTGCACCAGGTTCCAAAATCTTCCGAGATTTCAAGGAAAAAATTCCCCTGTTCTTTTCGTATCGTTCCCAGACGGGTTAAGGTATCTTTATAGAAAGCGGGATTCACACAGGGCGCATGCGCAGGGGACAGGGCATTTGGGATCCGATCCTCATTAGGGAAATAGGGTTTGATATCATAGAGCAGCTTCCGGCCGCTTCCTAACCCATCCGGCTTCCATGGAACGCTTTGCTTCCATAGAACGCTTTGCTTCCATAACAGCAGTTTTCCTTCCTTTTCATGAACCGCTTCAAGTGCAACGGTTATCTGTGAAAGGTTCGTGTATAATATATTGGGCTGCGTATCGCTTCTGTACAGAAGGATGATATGGCTGAACAGCGAGATATATTTCAGGCCCCTGCGTAAATTCCCGTTTATTTCCGCAACTATTTTCCCATCCTCCTCATAGACAAGCCCTATCGGCCTCATTTCAAATGGATTCCTGTTCATTGCATTTCTCTCCTCTTTTATACGTATTTGCAGTGTCTGATCTGAGAATAAACCCTGACAGTGTGTCAGGGTCAAGAAAAAAAGTGGCTGATTCAGTAACAGCCACTCCGCAATTTTACAGGTATTTGGATTTCTGTGAGATAATCCTCTTCTTTTTCTTCATTTGCATGATCCCGGTGGCATATCTGTCTGCTTTCCCCATACCATTGGTACTGCGGATGCTCCTCCAGCCACTGGAGGAAAATCTGGTATGCATTGTCCAGCTTCTCGTAGCTTCCCCGGACCATCATACAGGCCATGGCTTCAACGCCGTCCACTGTCCGATAACGGAAGGGGCCAAAGGACTGCCCTTCTTCCGCTGCCAGAAGGCATACTTCCGCATCCACTCCGGTCCCCTCCACACCGCTTTCATGAAAAATAGTTATGTTATTGTCATTCTGCCCCGATATTTCTATATGTTCCTCCTTTACAAAACGGAATAATTCCTTCCAGAGGACATTTTCCCAGGAATACCCGGGGATCTTTTTCCGGTAAGATATCACCCTCCGGGGAAGCACTTCCCGGATGGCAATCCTGCTATGCAGGTCCAGCTGATTTCTGTTTATGCTCTCTATAGCCGACCGGATATTCTGAATCTGCTGCTGTTCTTTTGCAATATGGCTTTTCATTTCCAGTATTTTCCGGTTGAGTTCTTCCATTAAAACATCCTCTGACCAGTGATTAAGGGCATTCCCAATCTCTGCTATCTGGAAATTCAAATCCCGCAGCATAATGATTTTCTGCAGGGCAGGTATCTGGGAAACTGAGTAATAACGGTATCCGGTGAATGGATCCGTCTGAACAGGCTTCAGCAGCCCGATGTCATCATAATAATGAAGCATACGCACTGACACTCTTGTCAGTTTTGAGAACTCTCCTATTTTCAGCATAAAAACACCTCCCGGATCCTGGTTTCATTATATATGCGGTCAATGGATACTTCAAGCAAAAAGCGGGAGGCAGGCCGTTTTAACCAAAATGATAGATTACTACCGTATCCGCACGGAAAAGATCTCCTTCCCACTGTCCTGTCATAAACGCGGTGCGGGAAACTTCCAAATCGGCTTTGGTCCCCGGTGCGCTGGAAGAAGTAATGCCGCCGTCCGAGGAGGAGGTGACGGTAAAAACCGTTTGATCCGTAAAACTGACATCCACCAATGTACTTTCCTCTTTGGAGGAATAGGCAATCATCCCTCCGTCGTCCTGTTGTTCCGTCGTTATCCGGTATACGGTAAAACCGGCGTCACCAACAGATTGGATGGAACCGTTCAGCTGGTGGGCGTCGGAAGTATTGTTGGGGACCGTATTTCCGGCCGGAGTCTGTTCCACGTCTCCTTCTTCCGGAGCTTTTGCTTCCGGCTGCTTCTCAGCGGCAGGCACAGGTGTCTCATCCGGAGAGGATCCTTCCTGTTTTGCAGGAATATCTTCGGTCGGGGGCGTTTCCGCAGTATCCTGTAAATCCGGGGGAACCTCCTGGCTGCCTTGCGTCCCGGCAGGCAGTGTCTCCTCCGGAATCCGCACAAACATGTCACCGGAATCGCCGCAGGCGCTCAGGCAGGCGGCAGCCAGAAGCAGCATGGCGAGAAGCACGGCGGCCGTCATTTTCCTGTTTCCCCACAGGTTTTTCATTCCCGAAGCCAACGGGCCGAACGGATGCACTCGGATAGAACTGAAAGTTCTGTTATCCACCTGACAACTGCCGGGAGGGTCAGATACCCCATAGCTTGCTGCAGGGTATCCGACTCGTTTTACTCGGTAAGTTTTCATATTCCTTTCCTTTCTCTCAGGTATTCTTCTGCGGGAAAAAAAGAAGCCTGTTATCCCGCAGCACATTTTACGCTCCTTAAAAGGATAACAGACTATTCTCTAAGATGACTCTAAAAAATCAAAGGTACACATGGGTCAGAAGCCACTTTGCCACTCCGTCCTCATCGCATGCGGGAATCAGGCCCGTGGCATTTTCCTTCAGCGCCGGGGCGGCATTTTCCACCGCGTAGCATTCCTGGGAAATACGGAACATGGAAATATCATTCAGCGAATCGCCAAAGGAGACAATCCTGTCACATCCCCACAGCTCTTTCAATCTGGCAATGGCATTGGCCTTAGTAGCCTTTTTTGGCATGACCTCGCACCAGTACTCCGTCTCATACAGTTCCTGCTGCAGGGTACAGGTAAAAAGGCCGCTCGCAGCAACTGTTTCATAAAAGGGCAGAAGCATTTCCCTGTCTCCGATACAGGTAAAGTAAAACATATCTCCTGTATATAGCCTGTTTTCATCCGACACCGGATTCAGCCGGGGATCTCCTTTGCGTTTTCGCAGATAATGGAAAGCCCCTTCGTTTTCCGTGCCGGATATCCAGCTGAGCCGTTCTACGCCCTCCTGAAAAGAATAGACAAAAGGGTAAAGCCGGAAATGCTTCAGAAGCGTTGTGATATACGCGCTCTCTTCCGGGGTGAAAAACAGCGAATACAGGGGAAGGCCGGTGTCCGCATGGAAAATAAAAGCGCCGTTATATGCGATGACGGGAATACGGGCCGACAGCCCCCTGGTCACAACGGATGCAGAAACAAGGGAACGGGCCGTTGCATAAGTAAAAAGCATCCCTTTGTCAACCAGTCCGTTTATGGCGTTTATCGTGAACGGGCTTATAGTATTGTCGGAATGAAGCAGGGTTCCGTCCAAATCGGTAACGTACAGGGTTTTCATAGGGTATTATCCTCTTTGTACAAGCCTGTGGGAGTGAGGCCGCCGGCAAAAAAATAGGCTACAGTCTGGGAACGGGAACTGAATTCCTCTGTCCGCAGCATTTCCCTGATTTCTGCCCTGGAATATAACCCAGCCTGAATTTCCTCATTTTCCGATGTATGATCCGCAAAGCTGCCCTCGGTCTGCACGAACACCAGATAGGTGCTGGTATCGGAGAAACCCACCGCGGAATAAGAAGGGGGCAGAATATCCAGAAACTGGGAAACAGACAGCCCGGTTTCTTCATATAATTCCCGCCTGGCGCAATCCTCCACGCTTTCCCCTTCCTGAAGCATACCCGCACAGAGATTGTAAATGGATTTATTGATGCTCATCCTAAACTCCTTCAGGAGAAGCAGCCGCTCCTCCTGAAACGCCACAATGGTTACGCCGTTTACCTGACGTCCGATATCCCCGGCACTGGAAAGGCGGCTGCGGCTTACCAGCTCAAACACCTTTTCCCTGCCTCCCTTGTTCAGATAAGTCAGTTCGTAGTTATTCAGATAGGTCCCTTCATGGATTTTTTTCATACGAAGCAAACGCATGCCGTCATTCTCCTGTCACTCTATTCCCAGCTGTTCCCGCAGTGGCCTGCGTATCTTTTTCCTTGTGATCTCCACAAGTCCCAAAGGCGTCATATCCACCACCACCGCCTTTACCGGATCCTGTCTGAGTTCACGGGAAAGGGCCTGGAGCAGCTCCTGCTTATCTTCGCTGTCTTCCATATTAATAAAATCCACCAGGATAATACCGGACAGGTTACGCAGGCGCAGCTGCCGGGCGATTTCCCCTGCCGCCTCCAGATTGATCAGGCGGAAGGTTTCCCTGACCGCCTTTTTACCGCTGTATTTGCCCGAATTCACGTCGATAACCGTAAGAGCTTCCGTTGGTTCTATAACAAGATAACCGCCGGATTTGAGCCATACACGCGTTTCTGTGGCCTCCTTCAGCCTGGCGGACAGGCCGTACAGGTTCATCAGAGTAACCTGTGGATCCTGATATAGCTTCAGCTTATGTAGCTCACCCGGACACTGTTGTGCCAGAAATTGTTTCACTTCTTCATACAAATCGGGAGCATCGGTAAGGATAGCCTCATACTGATCGTGATAGGTGTCCCGGATTTCAGTGAGATAGGCGCTGTCCGGACGGTACAGACAGCTGTGGCAGGTCCGGCTGCCGGCAACGGAAAGGATCTGAGCAGCCAGGGCGTCCAAACGCAGGATATCCAGGGCCAGTGGCTCCGCCTCCGCCAGCTCCGATGCGTTTGTACGGATAATGACGGTTGCCCGTTCCAGAACCGCCTGTATGTCTTTCCTTTCCAGCCAGTCTTTCAGTTCCTTTTTCCGGGAGCTTTCCAACTTGCCGGAAAAGACCAGTCTGCCCGGCCGAAAGGAAGGAAGCAGGACGGCATACCGCCCGGAAAAGGAAAGCTCCGCAGTAACCACCGGATCCTTGGTTTTAACCGCTTCCTTCTCCACCTGTACCAGCACTTCATCCCCTGCCAGCAGCCGTCCGTCGTAAGTACGGTTCAGCAGCCGGGGGGCTTTTCGGTTATCCAGGGATAGAAAGGCGCGCTGCCCTCCTGCAAGCTCCAGGAAAGCGGCGTTAATATTTTTTACCACATGATTTACTTTTCCCACATAGATACTTCCCAGGGAACAGGGCAGCTGTGCCTGATCCGGCGCAGCTGCGGCGTCCGCACCGGAAGCAGGAAGCGGATAGGCATTGGCCTCCAGCAGTTTTCCGTCCTCCAGCAGCAGGGATAAAATATGTCTCTCCTGTTTAAGGAAGATAAGTTTAGCATCATTCAAAAGTCGTCACCCACTTCATCCAGCGGCACAAATACCGGTTTTTCCGCCGTACCGGTATTTGTGTAAGTCTCTTCCCGGGTCAGCTGAAGCTTCAGCAGGGGAAGCTCCTGTTCCATACCCGCATATTCCCAGAGAGCACCCAGAAGCAGCGCCGGTTTGATATTGCCCCCGCTGCTGGCATCCACCATAAATTCCAGACGGCCTTCGGGAGTTACTCTGCATTCATAAATACCGGGCCGGATATCCATTTGGGAGCTTCCTTTTTTGGTTTCCTTGGTGACCGTAATGCCCGGCTGTTCCAGGAATCCTTCCAACGCCCCTTCCAGAAAATGAAAATCGGAGGAAGGATCCTTAAAATGAACGGTATATCTGGCAGCTGCTACGCTGGCCATGGCATTTCCCGCCGTTTCCGGCAGCACTTTCACACTAAGGACTTCTATTCCCGGCACACAGGCTTCATTCAGACGTCTGCACATTTTTGCAGAACGAAGTTCTGTGGAACGCAGTTCAATATCCATATACTCCCCATTGCTGCACATCCCCACCCCAAGGGGGGAGGCAAAACTCATGATCTGATGGGGGCTGAAGCCGGTGGAATACGCCACATCGATCCCGGCCCTGCGCAGCGCCTTCTGGAAAAAACGCATCACGTCCAGATGGCCGATAAACCGCATACAGCCATATTTGGCAAATTTAACACGTACCTTCATGCCTGCGCACCTCCTTCCCCGTCATTCACACACATTTCTATCAGGCTCTCTTCTGCCGGACAATCTGCACCAACCTTATTTTCATGCAGATGGGCATATTCCGTAAGGGTCTGGGCAGCCCCGTCTTCAATTTCCCCATCCGTATTTCTTTTTTCAAAACAGATACCGCCGCCGAAACGGGCCGCACCGCAGCCCTGGCACTGTCTTTTGCAGTTGGGGGTCACGATTCCTTCCTGGGCACGGATCCACTCTCTTTTCAGGAATTCCCTGGAAACACCGCAGTCGAGGAAATCCCAGGGGAAGATTTCATCCAGCGCTCTTTCCCTGACTGTATAAAAATCAATATCCAGGCCGCATTCCTCAAAGGTTTCCAGCCAAATATCGTTTTTGAAAAATTCGCTCCAGGAGTCATAGAGGCAGCCCTTTTCATAAGCTTTCCGGATAACCTGTCCCAGCCTGCGATCCCCTCTGGCAAATGCGCCTTCCAGCATGCTCACATCCGCTTCATGCCAGTTGTATTTAATCCGTTTCTGGTTAAGCTGCTCTCTTACCGCCGCTTTCGTCAGTCGGGCTTTGTCCAGGAATTCCTCCTTTGTATTCATCTTCGCCCACTGGAAAGGGGTGAAGGGTTTGGGTATAAAGAAGGAAGTGCTTGTCACGATCTGTACCTGACCGGTCCTTTTTTCTTTGGGAACCGTTTCAAAAAACAACGCCGCAATCTTATTGGAAAGCTCTGCGATTCCCCGGATGTCCTCTTCGGTTTCCGTGGGAAGCCCCAGCATAAAATACAGCTTCACCCTGGTCCAGCCTCCCTCAAAGGCCATAGCGGCACCCTTCAGGATCACTTCCTCCGACAGGCCTTTGTTTATCACATCCCGAAGCCTCTGGCTGCCCGCTTCCGGCGCAAAGGTCAGGCTGCTTTTCTTTACATCCTGCACCTTTCCCATAATATCCAAAGAAAAGGCATCAATACGCAGGGATGGAAGGGAAATATTCACCATACGTTCCCGGCATGTTTCCATCAGAAAGGTTACCAGTTCCTCCAGCCTGGAATAATCGCTGGAGCTTAAGGAACTCAGGGAAATTTCCTCCTGCCCGGTGCTGTCCAGCATTTGTACCGCACACTGCTTCAGCATTTCCACATCCCGTTCCCTCACCGGCCGGTATAACTGCCCCGCCTGACAGAAACGGCAGCCGCGGATACAGCCTCTCTGTATTTCAAGCGTCACCCTGTCCTGCGTTATTTTGGTAAAAGGAACGATCGGTTTCCTGGGGTAATAGGAATCCGTCAGATCCATCTGGATCTGTTTCAGGACAGTACGGGGAATGCCTTCCACCTTCGGGGTGAAAGAATCGATGGTACCATCCTCTTTATAGGCCGTTTCGTACAGGGAGGGTACATACATACCCGGCAGACCGGCCGCCTGTATCAGAAATTCCCGCCGGGTGATACCGGTTCTCTTATACTCTTTATAGAGATCCAACAGCTGGCGGTAAATCGTTTCCCCTTCCCCGATGTAAAAAATATCAAAGAAATCTGCAATCGGCTCCGGATTATACGTACACGGGCCTCCGCCGATGACAATAGGATGGGTTTCCTCCCTTTCCTCTGCGAGCAGCGGAATACCTGACAGATCGAGTATCTGGAGAATATTCGTATAACACATTTCATACTGGATGGTAATGCCGAGAAAATCGAAATTCTTCACCGGTTCCTGGGATTCCAGGGCGAAAAGAGGAATGCCTTTCTCCCTCATTATTTTATCCAGATCCACCCAGGGGGAATAAATCCGTTCACACCAGGTATCCTCCCAGCTGTTAAACATATCATAAAGGATCTGGATACCCAGATGGGACATGCCTATTTCGTATACATCGGGAAAGCACATGGCAAAACGGATGTCCACCTTTTCCGGATCCTTCATGACCGAATTTACTTCACAGCCTATATAGCGGGCCGGTTTGTCTATCGTTAACAATATTTCATCATCTAAAGCTAGTGTTCTCATGGTTTTTCCTTATTTATTGTGATGTTTGCATAGTGTTTATAAAGTGCATTAAGGGCCGGTATGACAGCATAGGATAATACAATATGCCGCAATGCCTAATTATAAGGCATTTCACGGTATTAAGCAACACTATTTGGCAGAACATAATTCGGAAAAACTGTGCCGTTACTGTTCACTCCGTGACCAGTAACACTGTGCTGCCCTTTCCGGGGCCGGATTCTATTTGGATGCCATAATCCGAACAATAATAAAGTTTTAGGTGCTTGTCCGTTATGCCATTTATGAAGATGGCACCTCATGATCAAGCCATATCTCAATATACCGTCTCATGGAAACAACGGAATCATCCATAGGAATACGGATCCCCTGGCAGCCGCCTTGGCAGGGTTCGTTACGCAGCTTTCTGTCACAGCCATAGCCTGCTGCAATCTTCTCCCCCTTTACGTTGTCTTTTCTTTAATAGGCAGCAGCAGATCAATCTGTGTATCTTCCATTTTCGCTCCATTATTCATAAGGTTGTAATAATTTAATATTTCCTCAAAGCATGGCCCGCCGGCTTCTTCATATCTCTCGCTTTCACTGACCCACTCCCGAAGCAAACGCCAATCCTGAAAATTCCAGTCCCTCAATACATGGGCGGCATACATTCCGCCGCTGAACGTTTTTTTTACCAGAGGAGGCTTGATTTCCATATTTTCAGGAATTGATACCCATGCTTCATATGCCGTTGATGTAACTCCTGCTTCCACTCTTAGATCTTCTCTGGAACAGTCAAAACCCATCCCCCTGGCATCGGGTTTTATTTTAAGCAATTCCGTATCGTACACAAATTTTTCAATCATACCAGTCGCTTCCGGCCCCACTCCATATTCTGCTTTCCCCGAATAGCGGGCTGCTGCTACGGTCATAGGCGGAAGGTAAATAATACGTACTTCTTTGTCCTCCAGCTTTTGTAAAATTTCATTTGCTTTATTAAGGAGAACATTTTATAGAGCAATACACAATCGTCTGTCTCGCAGTACAGGCTTCCATCAAGTTTTAATTAAGGCAGCTTATCATGTAAAGTATAGGAGAATTGGCTGATAAAATCGACGAGTTTCGTTTCTGATTCATTAACAGCCGCCTCGATCCGGTCTGTGGTAATCCCTCCAATACTAAGGTCCTGCCCCCGGCAAAAAAAGTATATACCGAACAGCAGGACCGCAATAACAAGCCGCAGGCCAAAAGAAGACATATGTACCCCTTCTTCCGGACGGGAGTATTCTGCCGCGCTCAGCGGATAGCCATATTCATCAATACCGCCGTAGCTGTCACTTTTTCCATAAAGGATCTCTTCCCTGGTGCGGATGCGCTGCTGGTTATTATGATTTTCCTCACGAATCAGGCGCATCAGCTCCAACCTCCGCTGGGTATTTGAATCTTGGTTCATTTCCGACCTCCTGATTTAACAACAGGATCTTCCCGCAGGGCCTTTGCCTTCAGGGAAAGTCCTTCTTAGTAAAAAATATGATCGAAAATGTCAGTCCATACCTACTTTTTTATGGGACAGACTTCTGTATTCCCGCAGGAACAGGATCCCTGTCACGGTAACGGCAATGGTGTCGGCGACAGGCTCCGCGAGGAATACGCCGAACACCTTATCCGGAAGCAGGGCGGGAAGAATGAAAATCAGCGGTATCAGCAGGATTACCTTTCTGAGCAGTGCCAGGAATACGGAGGTAATCGCATTGCCCAGAGCGATAAAGGTCTGCTGGCAGGCTATCTGGATGCCGAATAAAAGGGAGGCCGCCATATAAATACGGATAGACCAGGTTACATATGCGGCCAGTTCCCCGTTACTGGTAAAAATAGCGATAAAAATCTGAGGAAGGAACATGGCAATGGCCCATAATAACGTACTGTATGCCAGACAGGACACCAGCAGCAGCCGGAAGGCTTTCTTGACACGTTCAATGCTTCCTGCACCGTAATTAAAGCTGATGATCGGCTGCGCCCCCTGCGTCAGCCCCTGAAGCGGCAGCATGGAGAACTGCATAACGCTGGTCATTATAGTCATGGCGCCCACAGCGATATCCCCGCCGTATTTCAGCAGAGAGGTGTTAAAGCATACGGATATGACACTCTCCGTAAACTGCATGATAAAGGGGGAAACCCCAAGCCCGATACTGGGCAGGATAATAGCTGCAGACAGCTTCAGGTTGCCTTTCCGAATGCGCAGGAAGCTTTTTCCTGATGTGAGGAAACGAAGCACCCAGACAAAGGATACGGCCTGGGATAATATCGTAGCCAGTGCGGCGCCTTTCACCCCCATTCCCAGACCGAAAATAAAGACAGGATCCAGGATAATGTTGCAGACCGCGCCGATCGCAACGGTAAGCATCCCGGTCCGCGCATATCCCTGGGCATTGATAAAGGCGTTTAACCCCAAAGAGATCTGGACAAAAATAGTGCCCATGGCGTAAATGCTCATATAGTCCCAGGCATAGCCGATGGTGTTGTCACTTGCTCCGAACATCAGGAGAATGGGCTTGCCGAACAATAGGATAACAGCGGTGAGCACAACTGCCATCAGTACCAGCATGGTGGTGCAGTTACCCAGTATTTTTTCAGCGGTATCCTTATCCCCTTTTCCCATCATGATGGAAGCCCGCGGTGCGCCGCCCATGCTGACCAGCGCCGCAAAAGCGGAAATTGCCATAATCAGGGGCATGGTTACCCCCACTCCCGTAAGGGCACTCGGCCCCACATCTGCTATATGGCCGATGTACATGCGGTCCACCATGTTATACATAACATTAATAATCTGTGCCAGAATCGCCGGCAGCGCCAGCTTGAAAAGAAGCTTTCCTATGCCGCCGTTCCCTAAATCCGCTTCTTTTTCCTGTGTTGCTTTCATAATAATATCCCCTTTCTTAATCCGGATTGTTCTAAAAAGAACTAATTCCACACATAAATATACAGAGGAAGCGATGAATTGTCAACTGTTCAGTCCCGTCAAAGTTACTGCCCTTTCTGAAAAGTTAAGAATTGTCTATCCTTCTTCCTCTGTAACAGAAAAACTATGATTTCTATCTGTTCGCCAGCTCGGTGGTGATCTCTTCCCAGGTTACCTCTTTTTCTGCCATGAGAACCATCATATGGTACAGGAAATCACAGATTTCATACTTGATCTCATTGGGATTGGGATTTTTGGCCGCAATTACGATCTCTGTCGCTTCTTCCCCAAGCTTTTTCAGGATCTTGTCAACTCCCTTATCAAAGAGATAATTGGTGTAGGAGCCTTCTTTGGGATTTTCCTTGCGGTCTTTAATGACTGCGAAAACATCTTCGAACACCTTCAGCGGATTATGCTGGCTGTCGGCCTTCTCATCCATAGTAAGGATTTCATTAAAAAAGCAGCTGTAGGATCCGGTATGGCAGGCAGCTCCGATCTGTACCACTCTGGCCAGAAGGGTGTCCATATCGCAGTCTCCGTAAAGGGATTTAACATATTGGTAATGGCCGCTTGTCTCTCCTTTTATCCAGAGTTCCTGACGGCTCCTGCTGTAATAGGTCATTTTCCCGGTATGTATAGTGGCCCGGTAGGCCTCTTCATTCATATATGCCTGCATAAGGACAGCATCTGTCTTATAATCCTGTACGATAACAGGGAGCAGGCCGTCGGAATTCTTTTTAAAATCCTCCCACTGGTAGGCAGCGGTTATCTCCGTCACTTCAATTCCGTTATCCCTGCACAGACCTTTAAGCGCCTGGATTTCCCGTATATTGTCATTCACCAGCTTCCCGGCAATCCCCCCCACATTTTCCAGCTTCAGAATCTCAATGATTTTCTCCAGGGACACTTCCGGAAGCGTGGTAATCACAGGGACCGGACTCACCTCCGCCACTTCCTTCAAAATGGCAGGTTCTTTAACAAGGAGGCGGCTGATATATTGATTGATAAGCGTGCACTGCTCCTTCACCACCTTGCCGTTGTCAACCATGGCAAAAAGTTTATCGGCACCGAATTTTAAGGACACCTCCCTGGTGAGCTCCACGTTGTCTTCCAGGGAATAATCCAGCACCGCCTGCCGGCAGCCTGCATACAGCAGCTTCTTCACATCCTCCATACGGCGGATATGGCCGGCACCGATCACCGGCACGGCCACGGAGGAGCATATTTCCTTAATAATATCAAGATTCTCTTCATGTTCGTTATCCGTGCCGGACAGATCAAACACGAAAATTCCGTCACATTTATTATCGCTGTAGCTTACCGCGAGGGCGACCGGATCAATGCTGGCTTCCCGCATATCGTCCAATCCGCATACCGCTCTTTTCTGATAAAGATAAATACAAGGCAAAAATTTTTTCGAGTTCATGGCTTTCCCGCTCTTTCATCCGCATTTTATGGTATATTGACCCGATGGGTCATGGTTTTTTCTCCTTGACCGATTTGGTCAAAGACTTCCTTTTGTACTTAATACCCCGTCAATCCGTTCGTCTCTGCCTACTGCCATATCCAGCGCTTTGGCAAAGGACTTAAACATGGCTTCAGCCATATGATGGCTGTTCAGACCGGACAGCATTTTCAAATGCAGGTTCATGGCGGCACTATAGGAAACGGCATAGAAGAATTCCCGGATAAGCTGGCTGTCCAGGCCGCCGATCATAGGGGTTGGGAAGCTGCATTCGAATTCGAAGTATGGCCTGCCGCATAAATCTACGGCACTCAGGGCCAGGGCATCATCCATGGGAAGGATAAAATAGCCGTATCTCCGGATCCCTTGTTTATCAGAAACCGCCTGTGCGATCGCCTGTCCCAGAACAATTCCGGTATCCTCTACCGTATGATGGCCGTCCACATGCAGATCACCGTTCCCTTTTATTGTCAGGTCAAACAATCCATGCCGGGCGAAACCTTCCAGCATATGGTCAAAAAAACCGATTCCGGTATGAATATCGCTCATTCCGGTACCATCCAGATCTAAAATTACCGTGATGTCAGTTTCTTTTGTGGTTCTTGTAATGGACGCCTTCCGCTTAAGCGGCCGGCATCCGCCTGTCTCCTGTTCCATGGGACCGCCCTCCTTAACAGTTATTCAAATCTTACTTTAATCGAATTTGCGTGAGCCGTCAAGCCTTCCCTTTCGGCAAATAATTCAATATCCTTATGAACCTTCTCCAGTGCTTCTCTGGAATAGGAAATAATACTGGTTTTCTTCATGAAATCATCCACATTGAGGGGGGAGAAAAACTTCGCGGTGCCGTTTGTGGGAAGGACATGGTTGGGTCCTGCAAAATAATCCCCTAAAGGCTCACTGGAATATTCCCCCAGGAAAACAGCCCCCGCATTCCGGATCCGGGTCATGACCGGGAAGGGATCCTTTGTGAGGATTTCCAGATGTTCGGAAGCGATTTCATTTGCCGTGTCCACAGCGCTGTCCAGGCTGTCCGCCAGCAGTATGTATCCATAATTATCAAGAGACTTGCGTATGGTCTCTCTGCGGCTTAAGGCAGCCAGAAAGCCTTCGGTTTCTTCCGATACCCTGACGGCCAGCTCTTCACTGGTGGTGATGAGGATGGCGCTTGCCAGTTCATCATGCTCCGCCTGAGAAAGCAGATCCGCGGCAACATAACGGGGATTCGCCGTCTCATCCGCTATGATCAGGATTTCACTCGGCCCCGCGATGGAGTCAATGCTGACATAGCCGAAGCATGCCTTTTTGGCAAGTGCTACGAAGATGTTACCCGGCCCCGTAATTTTATCCACCTTGGGAATACTTTCCGTTCCGAAGGCCATTGCGGCAATCGCCTGGGCGCCTCCCACCTTATAGATTTCATCCACACCTGCGATATTGGCCGCCGCCAGCGTTCCCGGATCCACCTTTCCGTCCGGTCCGGGAGGCGTAGCCATAATAATACGTCTGACACCGGCTACCTTGGCCGGAATCACATTCATCAATACGCTGGAGGGATAGGCTGCTTTCCCTCCGGGCACATAGACCCCGGCCGTATCAATAGGAAGCAGCTTCATTCCCAGGATCGTACCGTCCGGTTTGGGATCGAACCAGCTGCTGCGCAGCTGCTTTTCATGGAAAAGGCGGATGTTTTCCGCCGATTTACGCATAACCTCCGCAAACTCACTGCCGATCTGCGCATAAGCCTCTTCTATCTCTTTCCTGGTGACTTTCAGCGTTTCCGGAGTGATTTCACAGCGGTCAAACTTACGGGTATAGGAAAAAACAGCCTCATCCCCTTTTTCCCTTACCTGGGTAATGATATCCTCCACAACATTTTCATACTGCCCGTAATTATTCGGGCTTCTTTTCAGAAGATCGTTCAGCAGATCTTTTTTCGTATTATCCGACAGCTTCAATATTCTCATAATAGTTACTCCTCCTACAGCTTATCCTTAAGCCGGTTAATGAGCCCCTTAATCCGTTCCGGCTGCATCTGCATACTCACCTGGTTCACTATCATCCTTGCGGAAAGCGGGCATACCTCTTCCAGCACCTCAAGCCCGTTTTCCCGGAGTGTGCTTCCGGTTTCCACGATATCCACGATTACATCGGAAAGGCCCACAATCGGGCCAAGTTCCACCGATCCGTTTAATTTAATGATATCCACAGTCTGATGCTTTTTATTATAAAAATAATCCTTGGCAATATTGGGATACTTGCTCGCCACACGGATCATCGCATGATGCTTCAGTAATTCCCGGGATTTAACAGGCCCGCAGACACACATACGGCATTTCCCGAAGCCCAGATCCAACACTTCATATACCCGCTTCCCTTCCTCCAGGAGCGTATCCTTTCCCACAACACCGATGTCCGCCGCTCCATACTCCACATAGGTGGGGACGTCCGGCCCCTTGGAGAGAAAGAATTTCAATTTCAGCTCTTCATTCACAAAAATAAGTTTCCTTGAGGATTTGTCCTTCATTTCTTCACAGGTTATTCCCACTTCCTCCAGAAGCTCCAGCGTTTTATTGGCAAGCCTGCCCTTGGCGAGGGCAAAGGTTAAATATCTCTTTTCATCCATGGTTTCGATTCCTTTCCAATACAGCGTCATACCCGGCTGTTTATAAGATTTTTCAGCGGCACGCGGCATCCGACGCTTTCTGCAGCCCGTCCGGAATTTCCTCTATGCAGCCGCCTTCCGCAGGCAAGTAGTAAATCGCCTTCTGTCTGTGGGATACGGCCCTCTCCCGGTACACGCCGGCATTTTCCCGGAAAGCGCCGGCACCGGAGGAACCGGAATGCAAAGAAGCGGGGATCAGCTCCGCAGGGATTTGCTTTTCCCGCAGCGTCCCGGCCTTTTCCAGCGCATCCCGGAACCGCCCGTCTTCATAAAGAATCAAAACGCCGTCCGCATGGATCGGAGGAACCTTTTTTTGTCTGGCCAATGCTTCCAGAAGATCATCCACCACAATGACAAAACCGATAGCAGAGGCCTCTTTTCCGAAATACTTCAGAAGATTGTCATAGCGTCCGCCTTTGGCAACCGCATCCCCCACGCCATAGGTATAAGCTTTAAAAATAACGCCGGTATAATAATGATATTTGCTTAAAAGGCCCAAATCAAAAGAAATATAACGTTCCACACCATATTCGCACAGAACCCGGTACAGATCCTCCAGCCGTTCCACCGCCTGAAGGGAACGTTCATTGCTCACCAGTTCCTTCGCCTTCTGCAGCGCTTCCGCTGAACCGAACAGATCGTTCACCTTCAGCAGGATTTCACAATAATCCCGGCGGACTGCCTTACGCTCCAACAGCTCCTGGGCACCGAAAAAATTCTTGCTGGAAATAAAATCCCGCAGTTCATCCTCCGTTTCCTCATCCAGCCCCGCCTGGGAACAAATCCCTTTAAAATATTCCACCTGCCCGATACTTACCTGGAAATCTTCAAGCCCGGAAGCCTTCAGTGCTTCCACCATCATGGCGATCATTTCCCCGTCCGCTTCCACGGAAGGCTCCTGAATCAGTTCCGCTCCCAGCTGAGTAACCTCCTTCAGCTTGCCTTGGAGGTTGGAGGTGTTGGTAAAGGTATTGCCCAAATAGGAAAAACGTATGGGAAGTGTCTCATCCCTAAAATATTTGGCGGCACACCTTGCCATGGACGGGGTGAAATCAGGCCGGAGGACAAGGGTATTGCCCTCCTTATCAAAAAACTTATACAGCTCTCTGGAAGGCGTGGTACCGATCTCCCGGCTGAACACGTCAAAAAATTCAAAGGTAGGCGTCTGGATATCCTGATAGCCAAAGAAACGCAGAGATTGATGCAGTTTTTCTTCCACCATCAGCTTTCTTAAATATTCCTCGCCATAAATGTCGCGGACACCTTCCGGGGTATGTACTAACGGTTTACTCATTGCAGCTTCTCTCCTTTTGACTTGATGCCCCGTTGTTTGCTGCGGGGTATTTTACTCGTTTCCTTCTGCCCACTTTACTTTACCGCTTTAATGTGATAATCAATTACCATATTAGCAAAGCAAACTATCAATACTATACTAAACCTGACTCAGGCTGTCAAGTATTTCCTTGTAACCGTTCAGACTTATCGGAACATTCCATTTTCTCCCACTTTCCCCCGGATAAAACAGTCCCTGTCATATCCTTTCCGTTCAGCTGCCACTCTGCCAGGAAATCACCCTCATAACGCAGCTTAAGGGAGAAAAAAGGCACCTTCTCTTCCAGAAGCCGGAAAAAAATCAAATCACCGGTCCACAGGTTTAACCCGGGTATTTCCGATTTAAGAACCCATTCCAGACACCCTTCATTACAATCGGTAATTTCCCCTTCAAAACCGTCTGCTGTAAACAGGCACATATATTCCGTTCCCCATTTATCGGAAACAAAGGTAACTAATCCGCGGAACTGCCAGGAGGTAAGGCGCAGGCCGGTTTCTTCCATGGCTTCACGGAGAAGGCAGTCTTCGGGGCTTTCCCCTTCCTCTGCATGGCCGCCGATCCCCACCCATTTATTCTCATTGAGATCATTTTTCTTTTTCACGCGGTGGAGCATCAGGTATTTATCATCCTGTTCGATATAGCAAAGTGTTGTTACCGGAATTCTCATATTATTCTTCCCTTTCTTCCAAATCTTTCTGCAGCATATCCAGGTAGGGAACAAGTATCCCCTGTTTTTTAGGCAGGAAATATTCCGGATTCAGTTCCTCGCGCCGGAAGCTTTTCCGTCCTCCTTCCTTCGCCCGATCCCAAAAGTAACGCAAATGGGCATAAGGAAGGTAATAAAATTCATTTCGGTGGGAATAAAAGATAAGGAAAAAAGCAATTCCTCCCTGTTTTTCAAAGCTGTGCATAAACGTTACCTGATGCTCATGAATATTGGCAAGGGCAAAGGTATCGGCTGCACATTCCTTGGCATCGAAGCAGACGGGCAGGCCCTGGACCACGCCGATATAGTCAACAGTACTTTTCTGGTCAAAATAAGCAAGCGTAATATGCCGCTCCTCCTTATCTATTTTTATAGGGGTAATCGGGGTGGGGATTTTCTGTATAAGAGCCAGCCCGTTTTCCTGATATTTCTCGTTGGTACGGTTTATCAAATCCTCCAGAGTGGACCCTCTCAGTCCTCTTGAATTCCAGGTTGCCATGTTTCCCTCCGCTTATGTTTAGAGTTTCAGCCGTAAAAAAGCTTCCGGCTCCGGTGCGGTAAACGCTCTGCCGCTCAGTCCGGCAAAACAGCCGTCCATTTCCGGAAATTCTATCCGGTATGCATGCAGCATCTGGAAGCGGATCCCCTGTTTGCGGAAAATGTCGTTTATCCGTTTATCCCCGTATTTGCCGTCCCCGATCAGCGGATGCCCCAACGCCGCCATATGCGCGCGTATCTGATGGGATTTCCCGGTAAACAGCTCCACCTCCAAATAGGTATATCCCTCGTAACAGGCCAGGGGATGACAGCCGGTTATGATATGAAAGGCCTTGCTGCTGTCGGCAGGTGCGGCGGGAAGAATCTTCACCTGATTGTTTTTTTCGTCCTTGCTCAGCCATGCATCCGTAATCCCGTCCAGCTCCACCCTTCCCGCGGCAAAGAGCCTGTAATATTTATGGACGGTCCTTTCCCGCAGAAGCTCACTCATTTTCTGGCTTCCCGCCAGGGTCTTTCCGCAGATTACAAGACCGCTGGTATTACGGTCCAGCCGGTTACAGACGGAAGGGCGGAAGGTACGAAGGCCTTCCTGCGTTATCTGTCCCTGCAGGATCAGATAGTCAATCAGCCATTCGTTCAGCGAATAATCCTCCGGGACTGCCTTTTGGGTTAACAGCCCGGCCGGTTTATCCAGCAGCAGAATATGTTCATTCTCGTATATGACCGGTACATGCAATAAGGTCTTTGTCCCTTTTTTACCGGAGGATCCGGTACCGATCCCCGTTTTGTATTCCTGCCCGCCGGCCGGTATCGGGCCGCGGAATTTTTCCAGCGTTTCATCGGAAAGAAAAAAACATACCTTGTCCCCGTTCTTCAGCTTTTCGCTGCCGTCTGCTTTGGCCCCGTTCAGGGTAATATTTTTTTTCCGGAGCATTTTATAAAGGAAGCCGCTGCCGGCTTCCTTTAAATATTTCCGGAGATACTTGTCCAGCCGCTGTCCGGCCTCATTGGTTCCTATCGTTATCTCTTTCATACGGGCCTCCTTAAATGGATATGGCCTTTACCAGAGACAGAACGGCCTCCGTCTGGGTATCTTCACAGGACAGATTCCCGAGCTGATCCAGCCGGTTCAGGTATTTGGGAATATCCTGAAAAATTTTAATGTTCACATCCTTGATATTATTCTGGGAACACATGCTCTGCAGATGCTTTTCACAGGCAGCCGTTTTACATTTCGGGTTAACAGCTATCCCTATCAGATTATTTCCCTTAAACACAAGATGAGGGATTTCAAATGTCGCTTCATAGCTGGTGAGGACACTGTCATAAAGGCAGGGCAGCCCCCCGGTATGAGGCTCTATTTTCCGGTGAAGCTCCTCACTGCAGCCCTTTGCCCTGAAAAACATAATCATATTCACCGCACATTTGCTTGCGGGAAGGCAGCCTAATACGGCTACGATGGTTAGTAAATTTTTGTTGGTACCGGTAGTCCAGTAACCACCGAGATAGATTGCCAGGGAAAGAAGAAAAAGGGATACTGTCTTGATGATTTCTATCTTTCTCTGGCTTTTGATATAACCGTACTGTCCTTTTTTTATCCGATGCATAGCAGATAATTCCTCCGTTTTTTAACTGTTCAGAACCTTCACAATTTCATCTTCTGATGGCCAGCCCAGTAAATGCGCCAACCTGTTTCACAACTAGTAACAGTTTAACACATTATATGAGAGAAATCCAGAAATGCCTGTTCCGGATTTTTTTCCCCCGGTAGTCGCATATGGTATCTCTGTCAAATACACCGCCGCCTTTGAGGATGGTTTTTAAAGAGGCTGTATTGTCGGCATCACAGTCCAGCATAACGCGTTCCAGGCCAAGAGAACGGGCGAACGCAAGTACCTTGGACAGCATCCAGGAGGCATAACCATTTCCCCTCTCACAGGGGCGTACACTGTAGCCGATATGTCCTCCCAGTTCCTCCAGGGCCGGGTTCAGATGATGCCGCAGTTCAATGTTACCTACCACATAACCGGGGCCATCCTGTTGCGCAGCCCTTTTTTCCAGAGCCAGAAAAGTGGTTACCGGAACGCCGATATAGGAATTGTTATCATAGGTACAGTCCCGCAGCTGTTCCAGCCAGCCGGCGATATCCTCATAATGATGGAGTCCCCTGCTGCCGTTTATCGTATCGCCCTTTTCCAGGAATTCCCGGCGGTAATCCATAATCTCAATCTCCCAGCGGCGGTAATCCGGCGTATCCGGCAATATGCTTAATAACGGCTGCAGCAGTATAAGTTCCTTTTCCATATTACCCTTTCCTTTCCCGACTATATCTTTCATATCCGATTAATGTCATATACCCCGTACTCTCTTCCGCAGACAGCGTATTGCAAAATCCAAGCTTTTCATAAAAATGACAGTTCCTTTTTTCTTCCCTGATTGTGACAAGTTTCCAGCATAGCACATCCGGATACATGTCAAACAGCTGCTTCATAACGCAGGTGGCAATACCCTTATTCTGTTCTTTCGGCAGAATAAACAGGGGGGATATCAGGTTCGCGTCTTTTTTATGTACCACTCTCACCCCGCCCGCCATCCGGCCTTCATAGGAGATTAGCCAGTAATCGGTTTCTTCCTGGGCGAGCTGGCAGACCACCTTATCTACCGGATCCAGGGCCGGATTGGTATCGGTATCCCGGTAGGTTTCATAAAGCGGCATAAACGCCTCCTTTTTCAGCTGATGAATCAGCTGTGCATCATTTTTCTGTGCCAGAATTAATTGTACCGGCTTTCGTTTTGTAACTGCCATATTTCTCCTCCTTCCGGGATAAACAATGAACGGCACGCGGGAAGCAGGAAACCGTCTGCTCCGAACGTACTTTCTATAAAATAAAAACCGCACCCGACATGGATATGTCTGATGCGGAAAAGAAGCAAAGGAAGTATGGATAAACAGATATCAGCTCCTTACATTTCTGCACAGACATATAAGACCTACCGGCTTGTATGCAGTGCACGAAAGGGGCTTTCATAAAAGAAAGGACTCCTTCATACGGCTACAAGCGAATACGTCTTCCGTAAAAATAGCTATGCACATATGCACGGATATTACATCCGCCGGTCTGTAAGCAGCAACTCATGTTTTCCCTCTTGTCAGTTCCGGATAAGTCCGGAAAACTTTTTCTCATACTACCACGTTAACGTATGCCTGTCAAGAAAATCCACTATTTCGGGAACAGATAAAAAAGATTGGCACCACCCGCCCCAGCTTCCCTGCGCATCCTGCTGACCTGCAAGGTTCCTTCCAGGGGGACGACTTTAGTCGTTTTCGCTCTCGCTCGGATAATCACGCAGCGGTACTAAGGCTGCAAAGTACGCAGCCTAAGGACCGGCGTGCTTATAACGCCCCTTACAGGAATCCTTGCAGGTCAGCAGGACGCGCAGGGAAGCTGGGGCGGGTGGTGCCAATCTTTTTTATCTGTTCCCCACTATTTCATTTTCTGCGCAATTTCCAGCAGCAGGCTGTGCGGAAGCGTTTTGGCAAGAAGGCGGAAGCCCTTCATCAGAGGGCTGTATACGGACATGGCACGGTTCCTGGCAGAGGCGGTCAGTGCCGCGCGTACCACATCCTCCGGTTCCACACAGCTGAACTTTTTGACTGCCAGCGTGGCAGCATACTTTTCCGCCCGGTCAAAAAACTCGGTTCTGACAGGTCCGGGACAGACTGCGGTCACATAAATGCCCTTCTCCCGAAGTTCTTCCCGCAGGGCCCGGGACAGACTGAGTACATAAGACTTCGTTGCAGCGTAGACGGCAAACCCCGGCTGCGGGAGGAATGCGGCACTGCTGGCCATCATGATCATACGGCTGTTTTTCTTCATATAGGGAATACAGGCACAGGTCATATCCGTCAGTGCCCGGCAGTTCACATCCAGCATCCCCAGCTGCTCCTGCCTTTCCATCTCAGTAAACTTACCCATAATCCCATAGCCGGAGCTGTTCACAAGCATCCGGATTACAGGCTGTTCTTTTTTCAGCAGCTTTCGGAACTTTTTCATATCCTCTTCACAGGTAAGATCCGCAGGAATCACTTTTGCCATATGATCCAACTGGGCAGCAAGCTCCTCCAGGCGGTCTTTTCTTCTGGCAACCAGCCAGAATTCATCCACAGTGTAAAGCCCCGCGTCCATCTGCAGGGCAAATTCCTTCCCCATACCGGAAGAAGCTCCGGTGATAATAACAATATTCATATTCTTCTCCTCCTCTATTTTTCCAAAAGGTATCCGCGCAGGGATATATGGGTATATTCTTTTGTTACAAGATCATAATCAAAGGAAAGATACTCCAGGTACAGTTTAATGCGGGTATTGATCATAATTTCCTGGTTCGCCCGGAAATACTCACCGCTTTCATCCTCATATTTTTCTTTTCCCAGGAAACCGTCCAGATACTCCTTCAGATTAAACGTTATGCTTTTACCTCCTCCGTAGGAAAAAGGATATTCCGTCAATAAAGCCGTATCGGTGCCGCTTCTGCAGGAATCCTGGACCGGATAGCAATACCGGTAACCGGAAACATCCAGAGCCGTAATATACTCCGTCTGATAAAAGTCAAAGGTATCATGATAATCAGGAAATGCTTCCCCCTTTACAGACTGCAGCATTTCCTCTTCTTCTGCCGTAAGCCCCGCCAGATAGGAGTTTCCGGGCATATCCTCCTTAAGATACCAATAGGCCCCCGCCGCTTTGTCGCGTTCCCGCTGTGACAGCAGGGAGGGATCCGCCGCTGTCATGACCTTCTGGATGGCCCCCTTCTGATCCAGGAAAGAGATGCGGTACATATTGATGCCCGGCATACAGCAGGCAGTAAAAACGAAGCCGGCAGCTGCGAGAAAAAGCCAGCCCACAGCCTGTCTTCGAAAATAATAGAGTGTGATGTAAAGTATTTCAAAAACCAGCAGCATGACACAGATATACCGCATGGGTGTAATCCCGTTTTCATAAATACGGATGCCGATGGAATACGCCTGCAGCAGAATAAGGGGGGAAAACAGATACGGCAGAATCCGGCTGATTTTCAAAAGGGGATTGCGCTGCGTATAAAAGGAATTCATCGTCCATATGGGAAGGCCTGCCAGAAACAATCCCGACAGGATACGGAATACCGCATTGGAGGGCATATCCCGGAACAATACTATTTTCAGAATATACACATAGATAATGGCAAATGCGCTGACTACCAGTCCTGTCAGCACATATTTTATCAAAGCCTCCGTGAAACGGCCGTCTTCCCCTTTCCCGGGCAGTATACCCCGCAGAAGGGAGGATACATAGAAGATACCAAACAGAAGCACTTGGGCCTGGATATATATTTCAAAGTCCGCTTCAAAGAGTTCCACAAAAATTCCGAGAACCATACTGACGCCCACTATAAGGACAAAATACATGATACTGATCCGGACAGCCCAGGCAAAAAAACGGACAAAATATGCTTCCAGGGAAAAACGCGTCTTACGGAAGCAGAAATAAAACGCCAGAATAAACAGCACGAGTTCGTAGCAGGCAATATACCGAGGAAGGACAGACTGCACACTATCATAATCCCATCCGAAAACCATGGTGCCGTACTTCAGCGAAAGCAGCCGTGTAAAAAGGACTGCCGGAAGGATAAACACCGCATACAGGGAAAAACGCAGCCACGGCTTTCCGTTTTTTTGATACAGGGCTTCTGCAAAAAAGCTTCCCGTGCCGTAAAAAATCAGGAAATACATAAGCTTTTCCCCAAAGTTCATGACAACGGAATCGGAACAGCTGACCAATATCGTGCACAACAGTGTAAACAGCCAAATGCTTCCCTGCGTAACCGGGAAATAAAGAAACGTATTTTTCATTCCTTTCCCGATAAAGGCAAGTTTATCCTTCAGCAGCCTCATGTACTTGGCGCTCCCTGTTACAGTTGTTTTTTCTTCCATAAGCACCTCCTATCCGCAATCCTTTCCTACGCAAAAACCTTCCGCCAACATACCCCTATTGTAGCATGCCGACGGAAGGTTTCAACTGTTAATTATAGAATTTATCCCGGATTTATGAGGTATGCAGCTTCTGACAGTGCTCACAGTAATAAATGGTACCTCCCAGATAATTTCCCTTACGAAGCTCGTAACCGCAGCTAGGACAGGGGGACCAGAGCGTATTTTTGCTTAAAATGGTGACATAACCGCCCTTTCTGCCGAACAGATCCTTTTCCGTATCTCTTCCGCCCGTGTCCGCCATTTCCCGGAGAACTGATTTCACTGCATCATACATGCACCGGTATTCTTCTTCCCTGAGTTCTCCCATCTTACATTTGGGATGTATCCCGCAGGTAAATAGAATATCCTGCAAAGTCCCGTTTCCCAGTCCCGGAATCCTCTGTTTGGTAGCCAGGAAGGCCTTGGCGGACAGCTTATCGTCCTCTTTGTTCTTCAGTGATAAAAAGTAGGGATAATCAAATTCTTCCGATAAGGGTGAAGGCTTTTCACAGGCCGCCAGATAATAAGGATTGTCGTTGGTTCCCTCCCGGTAGGCCCAGATCCCCCCATACATCTGGACGGTGCAGGTTATTGCCGTCTTATCATCAAATTCCACGTACAGCTGATGCTTGGCGGGAGCCTTTTTACAATCTTCATGATATTTAGGGGAAACGCCGTCCCCCAGCAGGATACGGCTGTCCTGCACCTCTATTTCCAGCATCCCGCCCACTCCTCGGCATATCCCTATCTGTTTTCCGGCCAAAAGCTCATCGTAACCGTCCGGATTATCCGAATACCAGGTAAAGGAATGCGGGGAATGTCCTGCCTGGACAAAAGAAATGATTTTTCCCTGTATTGTCTCATTTAGTTGTTTTGCCAGTACATAGCTTTCCGGTATTTCAAGCATAGGCTTGTCCTCCCTTTTCTGCCGTCACGGGTCTGTTCTGCAAATGCACGGACCTGTCTGAATGGTTACTTTTTATATTATAGCACCTAAAAGCTGACAACAGTATGTCATATTTGTTCTGCTGCTTCCCGGAGGATACAATGTATCTTTTCTCTCAGCCACACAGGCTCAAGGATCCTGATATATGGACAATAGGACAAAATCACTCCGTATACCCAGTCATCAATACTGTAAGCTGTCCTTATGAGAAAATTCCCGTTTTCCCCGCGGGAAATTTCTTCTTCCCCAAAGCTGTCATAAATCCGGTATGCCTGAGAGCCGTCCACTTCCAGAACCACAGGGGTCAATTCCGCGTCTGCGGCCGTTTTATCCTCTTCGTTACCGGCTGCGGCGGCATCCTCTTCCCCGCAGGGGAAACTGCGGGGTGTAAAAGTCTCATCCAGGATTTCAGGACGTTTGATACGAAGTACCTTGAAGGTACGCATCGCTTTCCGGTTCCTGCACCATGCGCGCAGATACCAGTTATGGCTTTTAAACCATAGCTGGACAGGCTCCGCGGTGCGGCGCTCCATTTTCCCGTCACTGCCATAATAATCAAAGGCAATGACATGGGACTGCAGGATGGCATGTTTTAACAGGGAGAACAAGGCTTCCTGTCCTCCGCTCCAATCGGAAAAATCAATAGACACCCAATTGCTGCCCGGAGTCTGGAAAAAATCCCCAAGCTTGCGCAAAAGCTCGGGACTGTCGGAAGGAGCGGCCTCTCTAAGCCCCTCCAGCGCAGCGAGGATTTGTGACTTTTCTTCATTATTGAGGAACATCTTATCGATAACGCAGTGATCCATCAGGGATATGCCTCCGCTTCTTCCCTGGCTGGCATAAACCGGGACACCTGCCATACTGAGCACATCCACATCTCTGTAAATGGTACGCACCGATACCTCATATCGTTCCGCCAGCTCTTTTGCCGGTATTTTATCCCGCTGCATCAGCTGGTAGCAGATCCCAAACAGACGGTTAACCATGTTTTCCCTCTATAACTGTTCCGTATCTTCACAGTTACTTCTCTATTTCTTCTTGTGTACGTTGCGGATTGTCTTTTTTTTCGTTGGTTTCGCTTCCGCTTTCCCCTTTGTCCTGCCGGTACCCTTCCCTGCACCGGCAGCGGCGCCGTCCCGGTTATATGGCGCGCTTTTGGGCCGGATCAGGCATTTTTTATCAAATCCGATCAAATCCGTTCTTCCCGCCCTGGTCAGGGCTTCGTATACCAAATCGTAATTCCTGGGATTCCGGTATTGGATCAGGGCCCGCTGCATGGCCTTTTCATGAGAGTTTTTGCAGATATATACCGGCCGGCCGTCTCTCGGATCGATTTCCGTATAATACATCACCGTGGATATGGTGGAGGGGGTAGGGTAAAAATCCTGCACCTGTTCCGGCATATATCCCAAATCCCGGAGATATTCCGCCAGCTCCACCGCTTCTTTCAGTGTGGAGCCCGGATGGGAGGACATCAGGTAAGGGACGAGGAACTGGTTTTTTCCCAGTTCTTCATTCAGCTTTTTATATTTTTTGCGGAATTTCTCATACACGGCGTTTTCCGGTTTGCCCATCCGGGTCAGTACCGCATCGGAAATATGCTCCGGGGCGACCTTCAGCTGGCCGCTGATATGGTAGTTTACCAGCTCCCGGAAAAAGGTGTCGTCCTTATCAGCCAGCAGATAATCAAAACGTATGCCGGAACGGATAAAAACCTTTTTCACACCGGGAAGGGCCCGCAAGCTGCGCAGAAGCTCCAGATAATCCTGATGATCCGCTTTCAGGTTAGGACAGGGCTTCGGGAAAAGACACTGCCGCATCTTGCATACGCCGTGGGTCAGCTGCTTATCACAGGAAGGCGCCCTGAAATTGGCTGTGGGTCCTCCCACATCATGAATATAGCCTTTGAATTCCGGATCCTTACGGATCAGCTCCGCTTCCTCCAGAATGGACTCATGGCTCCGTACCTGTACGGTACGTCCCTGGTGAAAAGTCAATGCACAGAAGTTACAGCCGCCGAAGCATCCCCGGTTGCTGATCAGGGAAAACTTGATTTCACTGATTGCGGGGACGCCGCCTTTTTCCTCGTAGGAGGGATGGTAGGTCCTCATATACGGAAGGGCGTAAACGGCATCCATCTCTTCCATGGTAAGAGGTGCCTGGGGCGGGTTCTGCACCACATACTGCCCTCCCGGATACCCTTCCGCAAGGGCTTTTCCGTTAAAGGGATCGGTATTGGAATACTGCACCATAAAGCTTTCCGCATATTTTTTCTTATCTTCCTTCATCTCTTCGTAGGAAGGCAGAATATGATAATCATAAAGGCCGGATATATCTTTCGTTTTATAAACCGTTCCGGGGATAAACGTGAGATCCTTCACCGCGATTCCGCTGTTTAAGGCATCTGCTATCTCCACAATGGATTTTTCCCCCATGCCGTAGGAAATCAAGTCGGCCTGGCTGTCCAGAAGAATAGAACGTTTGAAGGAATCGCTCCAATAGTCATAATGGGCCAGGCGTCGAAGGCTGGCTTCAATTCCCCCGATAATAACCGGGGCTGTACGGTATACCCGGCGGATCAGGTTACAGTAAACCACAGTGGCGTGATCCGGGCGTTTCCCCGCTTCCCCTCCCGGGGTATAGGCGTCTGAGGGACGGCGCTTCCGGGATACAAAATAGTGGTTAACCATGGAATCCATATTTCCGGCGGAAACCAGAAAGCCAAGCCTGGGGCAGCCAAACACACGGATGCTGTCCTCCTCCTTCCAGTCCGGCTGTGACAGAATGCATACGCTGTAGCCGTGTGCCTCCAGGATACGGGTAATAATGGCATGTCCGAAGGATGGATGATCCACGTAGGCGTCTCCTGTCACATACACAAAATCCGGCTGGGTAATCCCCCGGGCTTCCATCTCTTCTCTTGTTACCGGTAAAAATCCGTTGGCTGTCATTTCTATTGTAATCCTCCTGTCTGCATATCCTGCAGGATTTCTGTATAATCCCTGATATAGTAATCGGCAAGTGTTTTTTTCTCTTCCTTTTGGTTCAGGGAATATGCGTCTTCCACGGCACAGACTTTCATCCCCGCCGCCTTTCCGGCCTGAATGCCGGGAACGATATCCTCAAAAACGAGGCAGGCCTTCGGGTCTGCCTGCAGTCGGTCCGCCACCGCAAGATAAATATCCGGGGCCGGTTTCCCCCGTCCCACATCGCAGCTGGTCATAATACACCCGAAATCCCGTTCCAGCCCATGAACCCGGGCTATGCTGGTCACCAGTTCCCGGGAATTGCTCGTTGCGATCCCCATTTTTATCCCGTGCCGCCGGCACCAGGCGAGATATTCCCGCGCGCCGTCCTTAAGAGGCACCTGGTTCCTGTATTTATCCCAGGCCATCCGGTTCCAGGTCTCTTTTATCTGTTCCAGGGAATCCGGCAGCCCGAACCGTTCCTTAAAATACACCGCCGTTTCCGAAAAACTCATTCCTTCTATTTCACGCTGCAGTTCCCGGGGCGGTTCCAGGCCGAACCGTCCCAGATATTCGATATCTATATCCTCCCAGATCCACATGGAGTCCACAAGGGAACCGTCCAGATCAAAGATTACCGCTGCCATTCCATCCATCATCATAGCCTGCTTTCCTCCTTCAGCAGCTTTTCCAGCTCATCCTCCGTGAGGGGGCGGAAGGCTCCCCTGGGCAGCGTCTCATCCAGCTGCAAAGCCCCCATGCTGAGACGCTTTAAATACACCACATTCCTTCCCACCGCCTGCATCATCCGTTTTACCTGATGGAATTTTCCTTCCGTAATCGTAAGAAGCCAGGCCGATTCCGCCTCCGCACAGCAAAAAACGCCCTTTTCCGCCTCCGTCAGCACGGCGGGACGGGTTTTCCCATGCTTTTCCCCGATATCCACCCCCTGCCTTAAGCATTCCTGCCGGCCGGCTGACAGGCTGCCGTCAATCTCCACATAATAAGTCTTGGGTACATGGATGGCCGGGGAAAGCAGCCGGTGGGACAGTTCGCCGTCGTCCGTTATAAGTAGCAGCCCTTCCGTATCCTTATCCAGCCGCCCTACCGGGAACAGTTCCCTGTCAAGCAGCGGATTTCCGGGATCCTTCATCAAATCCAGTACGGTTTTATCATGGCTGTCCCTGGTGGCGCTGACATACCCGGCTGGTTTATGCAGCATGAAATAGGCATATTTCTGATAAGCTACCATCTTTCCGTTTACACAGACTGTATCGGCCTTTTCATTTATCTTTTGTTCCGGGCTTTTCACCGTTGTACCATTCACCGTTACAAGCCCTTTTCTGATAAATACCTTCACCTGGCTCCTTGTCCCGGTTTTCATTTCACATAAAAATTTATCCAAACGAAGCATTCTGTTTTCCTTCCAACGTTCCCGGGCAGACAGTATTCTGACGAAAAATCCATTCCGCAGTCATTCCGCGCCTCCGAAGAACATAGCATTTACTAATGAGAAGCAAGCATATTCATGTCAAGTCAAGTATACATGATCCCCCGAGTTCTTACAAGGTTCCCTTATAACAGTTGCCAAAGGAGGCTGCCTGATGCACGATTATAACCCGAATCCGTACTCTTCGAGAAAGAAAGAAGCACGAATAAAATACCTGAAAAAAGTACTTTTCCTCTGCCTGTTTGCCTTCCTTACCACAGCGATGCTTCTGGAAAATGAAAAAGCGCTGGTCCTTTCCCTGACAGGCCTGAACCTGTGGTTTCAGAAAATGATTCCAACGCTTCTTCCTTTTATGATACTTTCCGGTATCCTTATCCGTATGAATCTGTCCGACAGCTTTGCCCGCTTATTTTCACCGCTGTTAAAACCCTTATTCCGCCTGTCCGATTCCTGCATTTATGTGCTGGTTATCGGCTTCCTGTGCGGATTTCCCATGGGCGCGCGCGTAACGGCGGAAAGCTATCAGCGGGGCAAAATCTCCCGCCGGGAGGCAGAGCTGCTGCTGGCATTCTGCAACAACATCGGTCCGATTTATTTTACAGGCTTTGTCTTCCTCCTGTTTCCGGTAGACCATCCATGGGCTTTCCTGGCAGGCATGTATTTGCTGCCTCTGCTCTATGGCCTATTCCTACGGTACACCTCCTACCGGGATATTCCGAAGCCGTCTCTGGCAGGGAACCGGCTGAAAGAAACCATACAGGCCTCCGGCAGGCTGAACAGCCTTCACGCGGCCCAGACGCCTTCGCCGGCAGTAACTCCGCCTTCACCGGAACGGAAAAAACGGCCTGGCGATCCTTCCTTGTTTGAAGAAATGCAGGATTCCATTGTATCCTCCCTGTGCGCCATCGCTTCCCTGGGCGGATATATGATTCTTTTTAATCTGCTGAACCTGATTCCTGAAATCCTGCTTCCCTCAAAAATGACCGCCGTACAGGATATCATCGGCTGTTTGCTGGAAATCACCAGCGGCCTGTCACGCCTGCCTCATTCCATGGCCTTTTGGGGTTATGTTATCCTTCCCTTCGGCGGTCTGTCCTGCATCGCACAGACCTACAGCATGATCCGGGAAACCGATCTTTCCCTTCGCTGCTATGTGGGCCATAAGGTCATACAGACCGCTCTGGCATTCGTATATTATACGTTTTTATACGCCTTTTAGATATAATCTATCTGGCGGAAAAAACGCCGGGAATGACGAAATTGCTGTCCGTATGGTAATCATAACCGTTATAAGCCCTGCACATGATGACCGGCTGGCTCCCTCCCGGCACCGTGATGGAAAACTGTATGGTATTTCCTCCTGTCCACGGAGTCAATACAGACCAGGTCGCACCGCCGTCAATACTATAGCTGTAGTACAGCATCCCGGACTGGGGATCCGAAGCGCTCAGGGAAATATCCACTTTCCCGGTATTCAGATCGGCATATGTAACCGCCATGGCAACGTTTTCCGGAGGTGTGGAGTCCGGTACGGAAATTCCGCCCGCCGGCGCGGCAACCAATTCATATGGATAATTACTGAAGTCCAGTCCTAGAGAGGGGGATTTCAGCCGAAAATACTTGGCAACCGCCATGGCGTCACTGACTCCGAAAGAAGCCAGCTTCTGGGGGGAATTGGCCTGAGGGCTGTCTATAGGGTGATCCATATAGCAATGCTCGATAATAACGCAGGGGACATCCAGGGCACGGGAAGCCCGGATTACACCATAATAATCCGTCCCGCGGCTGTTCAGCCTTGTTTTAATCCCTTTGTTGAACAGACCGTACTGTGTCATTTCCGCCAGCTGCAGTTTACCAAAGGTTTGTCCTGCGGAATAATATTTGCCGAAGGCCGAAGTCCAGACCTCTGTCCCGTACAAATTATGTTCTGCGGACATATTAAAATGGAGGGAAAACAGAAAATCCGCATTATAGGACCTGGCTATCTGCGCCCTTTGCTCCAGAGACAGTTCCTGATCCGTCGTACGTGTCAGATATACTTCCACGCCTTCAAACTGTTCCAGTGTCTGCTTCATGGCCTGAGCCACCTGAAGCGTCAGATTTTTTTCCACATAGTGGGGAAGCACCTCTCCTCCCCGGTTTTCTTCACCGCCATGTCCGGGATCGATAACCACGATTACCGGTTCCTTCGCATCCGCCTGTACTCCGGGCAGCAGCGCCAGCATACACACCGCCAAGAAACATGTTATTATTGCCGTCTTTTTCTTCACTTTTCGTACCTGCCTTTATCTTCTTTCGTATAGCCATAATCCCGCAAGGAATACCGGCTTTTTTATCATACCATAAAAAATGTGCATCTTCCAGATGGAAAACAATGGATATCCCCCTCCCGGACAGCAAAAAAACGCCTTCCTAAAGAAGGCGTCCGTTTAACTTGCTTCCCGCAGGGACAAAAGGAATCGCGGGGATTACAGGATATCCAGATTCAGATCGCTTCCATCCCCTCCGGAAACATCCAACCCTCCCAGGTTAGGAAGAGAGGAGGTATCATCCTCTTCATCCGGACGAAGCTCCATCCGGTTGGACTGCACAACCCCCAAACAATTATTCAGATCGTTGATAAGCTGCCCATAATGCTCACCGGCAATATCGATACCATGTCCGATGATGCTTTCCAGGTTAGCAAGGATATCATCCGTATATTGGATAGCGGATGCTTTAACACTGTTCGCCTCCACCGTGGCACTGTCCAGAATCTCCTGCGCCTGCTGGGTGGCAAGAGAAACCACTTCATTTGCCTGGGCATATGCCTGCTGCATGATCTCGTGCTCGTTAATCAGCTCACTGGTATGTACGGTAGCCTCATTGATCAGGGCTTCCGCTTTTTCCCGGGCATCATTCAGAATGGCTTCCTTATTGTTAATGATTTTCTGATAGCGTTTGATTTCATCGGGGGTTTTCATCCGAAGTTCCCGAAGCAGCTCTTCCAGCTCTTCCTTATTCACAATGATTTTGCTGTTGGAAAGGGGCTGGTATTTACAGCTGTCGATATATTCTTCGATTTCGTCAATTAGTTGTTCGATTCTGCTGCTCATCCTTTTCTCCTTCACAAGCAATACGCCGGTATGAAGACTTATTGCTTATACTCATGTCCATATTTTTCATATACAAGCCTTGCCACAAAATCCGGTACACACTGAGAAATATCTCCATGAAATTCCGCAATTTCCTTAACACTGGAGGAACTTAAATAGGCATATTCCAGACTGGTCGTAAGGAATATCGTATCCAGCCCTCCATTGGAAAGCTTGCGGTTCGTTTGGGCTATCTGCAATTCATATTCGAAATCCGTAATGGCACGCAGCCCCCGGATAACGACATGCACGTCCTTTTCCCTGGCATAATTGATTAATAATCCCGAAAAAGAGTCCACCTTGACATTGGGCATCTCTTTTGTGGCTTCTTCTAGTATTCTAACACGTTCTTCCACAGAAAACAACGGAGTCTTCTGGGTATTGTTCAACACACTGACTGTTAATTCGTCAAAGATCGACGCTGCCCGACGGATGACATCGAGGTGTCCGAAGGTAACCGGATCGAAACTCCCGGGATAAATCGCTGCTTTCATAATCTTACTCCGCCTTCTGTCTTTTTATAAAAACATGCTTATTCGTCTTGTATTTTTTCTCTCTCACCGCTTCAAAGCCGTATTCTGCCGTAAAGGAAAAATCCTTATGCAGCTCTGCTTCAATAATAATAAGCGTATCCTCCGTCACATAGGAAGCGTGTCCCAGGGCGGAAAGGACAGGCTCCTCCAGTCCGGCCTGATAAGGGGGATCCATAAAAATTACATCCACCTCTTTCTCATGAATACTTCCCAATGCGGATACCACATCCTGTTTCAGAAGGACTGACCGGTCCGTAAATTTGGTAAAGTTCAGATTATCCTGGATACACTTTGCCGCTTTCGCCGCATTTTCCACAAAATAGGCCCTTTTCGCGCCGCGGCTGACAGCTTCAATGCCGATGGAACCGCTGCCGCTGCATAAATCCACAAAGATACTGCCGGGGATATCCCCCTGCAGAATATTGAACAACGTCTCTTTTATCCGGTCGGTGGTAGGTCTGGTATCCTGCCCCTCCGGGCTTTTTAACGGAAGGCTTCGCGCCTCGCCTGCAATAACTCTCATAATATCTCCTGACTGTATCTGATTTTCCTGTACCGCCGCAGGGACTGCCGCAGCCATATGGATTCTGTTGCGCATACGGATGGCCCGCGCAGCGAGGCATCCGTTGTCTCACATTATAATTGCTTGTGAAAAAAAAGGCAATCCCATATGAAATATTTTATAAATCTTATCCGGGGAATCAGGCCCGTACTTTTATTCCCTTCCCATCTCTTTTTGCCGCCTTGATCTGGTTCAAAACAAGCTCCCTGCTCTTATAGGGGACAGATGCTTCATCTGAAAGCCGGGTGTAATAAACCGCTTCAATGGTATCGCCCTCACTCAGGCGCATTCCGCGGACACCGATCGCTCCTTTTTTCTTTTCCGGAATCTCATCCACAGCAAAACGCAGGAAATAACCGGCTTTGGACTGCAGAATAATATTTTTCTGCTCCTTCATAACCACAACGCTCACCACACAGTCGCCTTCCTGCAGCTTCGTGGCCGCCACCGTTCGTTTGGCCACATCAAACTCTCCGCCGTCCACTATCTTTACCATACCCATTCGTGTGGCAAAGATCACCCGGTACAGGTTCAGCTCAGATTGAGCGGTTACCAGAAGAAGCTCTTCCTGCGAAGAATTGAAATTGCTTACATTATCCACCGGAATCCCTTTGTCACGGAACTTTCCGAAGGGCAGGTCCTGTACCTTCACGGTATAAAGCTGGCCCATATTGGTAAACATACAGATTCTTCCCGTATTTTTGCATGGGAATACAAATTTATTTTCCGAATCCGCCGCTTCTTTATTCCTTTCATAAGTGGAAAGATCAACTGTCTTCGCATATCCGAAACGGTCCATGAGGAAAATCACATCCATTTCTTCGATCCGTTTTTCTTCATAGACAGCCTCTTCGCAGTTATCAATCACAGTCCTGCGTTTGCGGCCGAATTTTTTCTTGATGGCATCCAGTTCGTTGATAATAACCTGGGCCATGGAATCCCTTCTGGCAAGGATATCTTCATACCGGTAAATATTAGCCACCGTTTCTTCGTGTTCTTTAATAAGAGCTTCCAGTTCCAATCCGATCAGCTTGTACAGACGCATTTCCAGAATCGCATTCGCCTGGTTTTCCGAAAATTTAAGCTGCTGGGCCATAATTCCGGATTCCTTGGATTTAAACCGGATCCCTTCTGTCTTTCCTTCTACCAGACAGGCTTTTGCCATAGCCCGATCCTTGGATCCGCGGAGGATCTCTATGATTAAATCGATCACATTACAGGCTTTGATAAGCCCTTCCTGGATTTCCCTCTTTGCGCTTTCCTTTGCGAGCAGGTTCTCATATTTCCGGGTAGTGGTTTCATACTGGAAATCCACGCTGGCTTTTATGATTTCTTTAAGACCCATTGTTTCCGGCCTGCCATTTGCAATAGCAAGCATATTCACTCCGAAGGTATCTTCCAGCCTGGTTTTCTTGTAGAGCATATTGATAAAGTTATCCACATCCGCATCCTTGCGCAGTTCGATGACAATACGGATCCCCTCCTTGGAGGACTGATTGGAAATGTCGCTGATATCCTGGGTCTTTTTTGTTTCCGCAAGAGCCGCCACATCGGTAAGGAATTTGCCGATATAGGACCCGATCATCGTATACGGGATCTGGGAAATGACTACATTTACTTTTCCGCCCTTCCCTTTTTCCACATCCACCTTGCCCCGGATCTTGATCTTTCCGGCTCCCGTTTCATAAATGGACAGCAGATCGTCCTTGTTGGTCACAATTCCGCCGGTAGGAAAATCCGGCCCCTGGATATAACGCATCAGCTCCCTGGCAGTTATGTTTTCATTATTCATATAGGCCTTGGTGGCATCTATAACCTCAATCAGGTTATGGGGCGGCGTGCTTGTAGCCATACCTACCGCAATCCCCTCCGAACCGTTTACCAGCAGGTTGGGAAATTTGACAGGAAGGACGCTTGGCTCCTTCTCCGTTTCATCAAAGTTGGGTATAAAATCCACCACATCCTTGTCCAGATCCGCAAGAAACGCTTCCTGTGTCACCTGCTCCAGACGGGCTTCCGTATAACGCATGGCAGCGGCGCCGTCCCCTTCGATATTGCCGAAGTTGCCGTGCCCGTCAATCATGGGAAGGCCCTTTTTGAAATCCTGGGACATTACCACCAGTGCGTCGTAGATGGAACTGTCTCCGTGGGGATGATATTTACCCATGGTATCTCCCACAATACGGGCGCTCTTCCGATAAGGCCTGTCATAACGGATGCCCAGCTCATGCATATCATACAGGGTTCTGCGCTGTACCGGCTTCAGTCCGTCCCTGACATCGGGAAGGGCCCTGGCCACGATAACGCTCATGGCATAATCGATAAAGGATTTCTGCATGACCTCAGAATACTCTGTTTTTATAATCTTCTCTTCCAATTTGTATTGCTTCCTTTCTAACGATTACAATCCTGTTTAAATATCAAGCTCCGCATCCGGGGCATATTCGTAAATAAAAGCTTTTCTGGGAGGAACATCCGTACCCATCAGCATTTCCGTCACCTCAGAGGCCATTCTGGCATCTTCGATTTCCACCAGCTTAAGCATACGGGTTTCCGGATTCAGTGTTGTCTCCCAAAGCTGCTGGGCATCCATCTCTCCAAGACCTTTGTAGCGCTGCAGGGTAAAAGGCCCCTTATGCCGTTTCCGGTAACGTTCCAGCGCCTTATCATCATACAGATATTCTTCGTTTCCTTTGGAAGGCATGGCCTTATAAAGAGGCGGCATGGCGATATATACATGGCCTTCAAATATCAGTTCCGGCATAAAACGGTAAAAAAGCGTCAGAAGAAGGGTGGAAATATGGGCGCCGTCCACATCCGCATCCGCCATGATAATGATCTTGTCATAACGCAGCCTGGTAATGTCGAAATCATTTCCGTAACCCTCGGAAAACCCGCAGCCGAACGCATTTATCATGGTCTTTATTTCCGCATTGGCAAGCACTTTGTCAATGCTGGCTTTTTCCACGTTCAGAATCTTTCCCCTGATAGGAAGGATCGCCTGATAAGAACGGTCTCTCGCCGTCTTTGCGCTGCCGCCGGCGGAATCCCCTTCCACGATGAAAATCTCACACCGGGACGCGTCCCTGGATTCACAGTTGGCAAGCTTTCCGTTGGAATCAAAGGAAAATTTCTGCTTGGTCAGCATGTTTGTTTTTGCTTTTTCTTCCGTTTTACGGATTTTGGCGGCTTTTTCCGCACAGCCGATAATATTTTTCAGGTTTTCCAGGTTACGGTCAAAATACCGGGTGATCTCTTCCCCGGTCACCTTGCTGACCACCTTGGAGGCATCCTGGTTGTCCAGCTTTGTCTTGGTCTGTCCTTCAAAACGGGGATCCGGATGTTTGATGGAAACCACCGCCGTCATACCGTTGCGAACATCCGCACCGGTGAAATTGGCGTCCTTTTCCTTCAGGATATTCAGCTCCCGGGAGTAGGAATTGATAACGCTGGTAAACATGGTTTTGAAGCCGGTAAGATGGGTTCCGCCTTCCGCATTATATATGTTATTGCAGAAGCCCAGCACGTTCTCATGGAATTCATTGACATACTGCAGGGCCACCTCCACAGAGATCCCTTCGCTTTCTCCGGAAAAAAAGATAACATCGCTCACCGTTTCCTTGGATTTGTTCAAATCCTTGATGAAACCGACAATTCCGTCGGGCTCGTGATACTCTTTTGTTTCCGGCGTATCCTTTCTTTTATCCTCAAAAATAATGGTGAGCTGCGGATTCAGATAAGCTGTTTCGTGAAGACGGCTTTTCACCTCGTCCTCTTTAAAACGGGTCTTTTCAAATATGGTATCATCCGGTAGGAAATTAACCCAGGTACCGCTTTCCCTGCTTTTCCCAATAACAGGGAGAAGGCCGTTTTCCAGCTCCACGACAGGGATTCCCTGTTCATATCTGTCCTCATACACCAGTCCCCCGTTTCTGACCCGTACGGTCAACCGGGTGGAGAGGGCATTTACCACAGAAGAGCCTACGCCATGCAGGCCGCCGCTCGTTTTATAAGCGGAGTTATCGAATTTACCTCCTGCATGCAGGGTGGTAAATACAAGCCGTTCCGCACTCACTCCCTTTTCATGCATTCCCACAGGGATACCGCGGCCGTTATCATCCACCGTAGCGGAGCCGTCCGCTTCCAGAGTAACCCTGATCCGGTCACAATAGCCTGCCAGATGCTCATCTACCGCATTATCCACAATTTCATATATTAAGTGGTTCAGACCCTTGGTGGATACGCTGCCGATGTACATACCGGGTCTTTTCCGTACCGCTTCCAGCCCCTCCAGAACGGTTATGCTGGAAGCGTCATAATTGCTGTTATTTTTAGTCATGTAAACCTCGCATTCTGCCGTTTTACGGCATTATGAACTTTGAAAACTTATCTTGCGCAGAAAATAAGGGATGCCGCGCTTTGCGGGCCATCCTTATGTTCAGGGGGAAAAACAGGTCAGCCGCCGATCCTCCCGGGATATTGTAGCACAAATGTTTGGGTAAGAAAAGGCAAAAAATACATGACATGGAACTTTCCCTCCTGCCTGGTCAGGGTTCACGGAGTAAACCGTAACCGGGATTTTTCCACATCATGTATTTTGATTAGACATAAGAACAGATGCTCCTGCTTATTCCCGGTTTTTGGCGGTACAGGTAACAGCCAGGGCGCCCGGACCGATATGGCAGGCAACACTCAGGGACAGATGATCCACATAGCTTTCATTTCCGGGGAAGTTGTTTAACACTTCATCCCGGAAGGCATATGCCGCTTCATCATTATTAGTATGTGCCACATCCAGCCACATATCCGCCTGATCCAAAGGCCGGCCAAAACGCTTCACCAGGTCATTCTTTATGGCATTAACCATGATTTGCTTTCCCTGGGCGGTAGTCCTTGCTTTGGCAAAAGCATCCAGCTTTTCCCCCTGTATCTGAAGCACCGGTTTAATTTTAAGGATGGTTCCCAGGGCCGCTGCAGCAGGGGTAATCCTTCCGCCTCTCTTCAGATAAAGCAAGGTATCCACCATAATATAAATACTGGAATTCTGCTTATCTTTCTCCAGGAACTCCTTAATCTCCACCGCGTCCATTCCTTGATCCGCCATATAAACGGCATCCAGGACGGAACGCCGCTGGGTTACGGAAATACGCTGGTTATTCGCCACCTGTATCTTTCCTTCATAGTCCTGCGCGAGCATGTGCGCCGTCTGGCATGAACCGCTCAGTCCGCTGCTCATAGGGATGTGTACAATCTCATCATATCTTTTCAGGAGCTCGTTCCACAGCTGCAAAACGGATTCCGGGGATGGCTGGGAGGTAGAGATGGCAGCACCTGTTTTCAGCTTCCGGTAAAATTCTTCCTGACTCAGGTTGATCCCTTCAAAATAGGTCTTTCCTTCTATCATAAAAGGCATGGGCAATACGCTGATACCCAGTTCCTCCGCCTGCTGTTGGGTGATGCCGCTGTTACTGTCCGTGACAATTGCAACCTTTGACATAATTACGCTCCTTCTGAATGTCTTTTCATGTGTCAGTCCGTTTATTGCTATTTATTATCAATAAAAATAGGTTAAAATTATTCTACAGTCAGATAGTCTTAAAGTCAATGGAATTCCCATTCTCTTTCATTCTCTCATACAGACGCCTGTACTTTTCCTGTTTTTCCTCCGGATCCTGAGAAGCGATCCTTTCAGCAAGGCTGCTGGCAGTGAGCAGCAGATCACTGTCCTGGTAGATGTCTCCCACCTTGAAATCCAGCAGGCCGCTCTGCCGTATCCCGAACAAATCGCCGGGACCGCGCAGCTTCAGATCTTCATTGGCGATATGGAAACCGTCGTTGGAGGTATTGAGTATATTCAGGCGCTTCATTGTCTGTTCATTATCATTTCCGCTGACAAAAATACAATAGCTCTGGGAATCGCCTCTTCCCACCCGTCCGCGCAGCTGATGAAGCTGTGCCAGTCCGAAGCGTTCCGCATTTTCCACCATCATAACCGTTGCGTTGGGAACATTAATTCCCACCTCGATTACCGTCGTGGAAACAAGCACGTCGATATCCTTACGGGAAAAGGCTTCCATGATACTGTTTTTTTCTGCAGGTTTCATTTTCCCATGGAGAGCGGCGACATGGATGGTATCCGGCAGTACGGCTTTCAGCTTGTCAGTATAATCCATTACGTTTTCCAGACCGTCCATTTCCCCTTCTTCCACCATAGGGCAGATTACATAAACCTGACGCCCCTCCTCTGTCTGCTTACGGATAAAATTATACGCAGTCTGCCGGTAGGAGGTATTGACCACACAATTCTTAATCGGCTTTCGTCCGGCAGGCATTTCATCAAGAACAGACACATGCAGATCCCCATATACCACTATGGCAAGCGTCCTGGGAATAGGCGTTGCACTCATGACGAGGACATGGGTGCCGGTCCCTTTATCCGCGAGAAGTTCTCTCTGCCTGACACCGAACCGGTGCTGTTCATCCGTAATCACAAGGGACAGGCGGCGGTAAACCACCTTTTCCTGAATAAGCGCATGTGTCCCTATTATTACATTGGCATCCCCATCTGCAATCCGGGCATAGATCTCCCTTTTTTCTTTTGCCGTCTGGGAACCGGTGAGCAGTACCGGGCGTATGCACACCCCCTGTTCCGTGGAATGCTTTGCTTCGGCTTCCATACCTATCTGAAGCAAAGCCTCATAGTGCTGTCTGGCCAGGACCTCCGTAGGCGCCATGAGGCAGCCCTGCCTGCCGTTGGCGGCGCACATGAGCAGGGCCAGAAAAGCCAGTATGGTTTTTCCGCTGCCCACATCCCCCTGTACCAGGCGGTTCATGGCATTTTCTTTTTGAAGATCCTCTTCTATTTCCTTCCAGACCCGTTGCTGGGCCCCGGTAAGCCGGTAGGGGAGATTGGCGAGAAGCCGGTCCGTATCCGGCACTTTTTCTAAAGGCTCGTCCACCTTCCGGACCTGGTTTTCTTCCTTGAATTTCCTGAGTGCGAGAAAAAATTCAAGGAATTCATCAAAGGCCAGCCTTTTACGGGCGGCGATTAAATCCTGGGTACTGACCGGAAAATGGATTTTTTCCAGGGCATCCCCCCGGGAAAGCAGCTGGAATTCCTCCCGGATCTCTTCCGGAAGGAACTCCAGCGGTCTATCCCATTCTGCCGCACTGTCCAGTGCTTTGCGCATCGCTTTGCTCACACCGTTATTGGTAAGGCCCTGGGTAAGGGCATATTTGGGCTGCAGAGTACCCTGGAGCGGCACGTATTCCTCCACCCGGAACAGCCTGGGCTGCTCCATGCGCAAGGGTGTTCCGTGCTGGCAGACGCCGCGGAAAACATAGGTCATTCCGGGCTTCAGTATATTTTTAAGATAGGGCATTCCAAAAAAGGTAATACGAAAAAGGCCGGTTGCATCCCCGGCCTGAACGGTAGTGATTAACAGATTGCGCACCCGTTTGGTGGAGGGCATCCCGATTACGGAGGCCTTCACCGCACTGATTTTCCCCGGGCACAGGGCAGAAACCGTTACCGCAGGCTCCATTTTTTCGTAATCCCGCGGATAGTGTTCCAGCAACTGTCCCACTGTCCTTATATGCAGTTTGGAGAAAAGACCTGCCGTCTTTTCTCCAATTCCTTTTATTGCAGTTAATTCCGTATTGATTTCCATTTTTACTCAGCTGAAATAATATAATAATAAATAGGCTGTCCGCCGTACTGCAGTTCAATATCACAGGAAGGATATTTTTCTTCAATTCTGGCCTTCAGCTTCTGGGCTGCCTCTTCCGTAGTGTCAGCCCCGTAATAAATGCTGATCAACTCCAGATCTTCATCCATCATGGCTTCTACCATTTGAAAGGAAACCGCTTCGATATCCGCTCCGACGGAAAGGATACCGGCGTCGCCGATTCCCATATAATCGCCCTGTTTGATTTCCTTATCATCAATCATGGTATCCCTTACGGCATAAGTTACCTCGCCCGTTTTCACATGGCCGATTTCCTCCGACATGGCGGCTTCATTCTCTTCGCACCCCATGTCGGGCACATAATTGATGACCGCCGTAATCCCCTGCGGGATTGTCTTGGAGGGAATTACCACTACCTTCTTGTCTTCCACCAAATATTTCGCCTGGTTGGCGGCAAGAATAATATTCTTATTATTGGGAAGCACATAGACCGTGTCCGCATTCACCTGATTGATGGCATTTACCACATCCTCGGTGCTGGGGTTCATGGTCTGTCCGCCTGCAATGATCATATCGACGCCCAGGCCCTTAAAGATCTCGTCGATCCCTTCTCCGACGGAAACCGCTATAAAGCCGGCATCCTTACGTTCTGCAGGAGCTTCCTCCGCCGCCGGGGATGCACCCGCCGCTGCCGCGTCTTCCGACAATTTAAACAGCTTCTCCTGATGCTCCAGCCTCATATTGTCAATTTTCAGATTAGATAGTGCGCCATACTTCAATGCCTTCTGGATTGCAAGACCAGGGTCATTGGTATGTACATGTACCTTGACCACATCTTCATCCGCAACCACAACTATGGAATCACCGATAGATTCCAGGTAAGCTTTAAAATCCATTTCCTGCTTGATATTAAAAGTTTTGCTCAGCATGATAATAAATTCGGTACAGTAACCGAATTTGATTTCCATGCCGGCCTGCGCTTCAAGACTGGCGTTTACCAGTGTCTGCCTGGAGGTCTCCCGGGCGGGCTCATTGAGAGAAAAATCCACCTCTTTTCCCATAAATGCATCATAAGCCCCATGCAGCACCTCTATCAGTCCCTGTCCGCCGGAATCCACAACACCCGCCTGCTTTAATACAGGAAGCATTTCCGGTGTCTGGCTGAGCACATACTCCGCATGCTCAATCACTTCCTTAATAAAAACAGCCATATCGGTCTCTCCGGCGTCCGCCAGTTCACGGGCTTTCATCGACGCACCCTTGGCAACGGTGAGGATCGTACCTTCCTTGGGCTTCATAACCGCCTTATAAGCAGTTTCCACCGCTTTTTCTCCCGCAGCGGCAAGAATGGGAATGGTGATTTCTTCATTTTCCCGGATCCCTTTGGTAAAACCGCGGAACAGCTGGGAAAGGATAACACCAGAATTCCCTCTCGCACCGCGGAGGGAACCGGAAGAAATTGCTTTTGCAAGAGTCATCATGTCGGGTTCTTTCATTGCCGCCACTTCTTTGGCTGCAGACATGATGGTAAGCGTCATATTAGTGCCTGTATCACCGTCAGGAACCGGAAATACATTCAGTTCGTTAATCCATTCTTTTTTACTCTCAAGATTCTTGGCGCCTGCTAAGAACATCTTCGCAAATACCTTAGCGTCTATCGTATTTAAACTCACAACTAAAGTCCTCCTTAATCAATCACTCGCACACCTTCTACAAAGATGTTGATTTTCTCAATTTCCATTCCGGTGAATTCTTCCACTTTATATTTCACATTATCTATAAGGTTGTCCGAGACAGCCAGAATGCTTACACCGTAGGAAACAATGACATGGAAGTCCAGCGTCAGTTTATTGTTATTAATCGTAACGGTGATTCCCTTCGTCAGATTATCTTTTCTTAAAAGCTTTACTACGTCCTTCACAGTGATTCCCATGCCGACAATACCGAAGCATTCCGTGGCCACGGTACCCGCATACTGTGCAATAACTTCTTTATCGATGGTTATATTGCCCATATGGGTGTTCATAGAAGAGCCCTTCATGTAGTACCTCCTTCTTTCTTACCGAAAAATATATGCTTATTATAACCGCTTTCCGAAAAAAATGGAAGTCTTATTTCATTTTCAGGTATCGCACAGACGCAGGCCGGAAGCAGGGACGTCCGGAACGGAAAAAAGAATGCCTGCGTACTGCGGAATTTAAAGCGGCAAATTATGCGGTTAAAATAAAGTTATGTACCGCCTGCAAATTTTGCTTGCCAAACTATGACTTTTCTGGTATTATACACATGTTGTGGTCTGAAAATTTTATTGGTTTAGGAGGTGCGAAGATGGCAAAATGTGATATTTGCGGTAAGGGTGCTCATTTTGGAAACAACGTAAGCCATTCCCATAGAAGATCCAATCATATCTGGAATTCGAACGTTAAAAATGTAAAATGCAAGGTTAACGGCGCATCCAAGAAATTACATGTATGTACCAACTGTCTGAAATCCGGCAGAGTAGAAAGAGTATAATCGGGGATGTGTCCCCTCTTTTTGCTTCTGCTGCAAAATTTGACACAAAGATAAGACTGCCAGAATTCACTGAGAATTTACAGACAGTCTTTTTTTGTGCCTATCTTTCACAGAAAATAATATTATAGCTGACCAGCAGCAGGATAATTGCCACAATCAGGCTGGCAAGCCTGTTGGAAATGAGAACCGTAAGGACCATACCAAAGGCGATGCTGAATACAACAATTCCTACTATTTTCCACATCTCACGCATCTGCTTACTCCTGCCGGCTTTACTATTATCATATGCAGGAAAGGGCCGTCCGATTCATACAACACCTCAGGCTGTATGAATCGGACGGCCCTTTCCTGTTTAACGGTCAGTCCACAATATCTTCGTCACCGGACGGGAATGCCGCTTTCTCGGCATCCTCATCACTCATCATAGTCTCTTCCTTGGTGGTGAATTTATCCACCAAATCCGGAATCATATCAAGAATCTTTGTTATGCTGTCCTGGTTTTTAATATTCACCAGCTTTGTCTGCCCGTTTTTAATAAGAAGAACGGCACTTGGCGTCATTTTTCCGGAAAGCCCGCCGGCACCTCCGTCCTTGCCGCCGCTGCGGCTGGCTCCCGCACCCACTCCGAAGCTCACATCAACAAGAGGGACAATAATGGTATCATCAATTTTCGTTGCCTCTCCTACCACTGTCTTTGTCGACATCAACGCATTTGCCCCCTTCAGAAGGGATTCCATTACGGAATTGATACCGTTATTATTATCTGCCATTTGTCATTTCCTCCTTTTTAAGCTGTCTGATAAATCTCCAGGTCTTTTTATCCAATATAATACGCAGCACCACATCCAGCACCACTGCAATCCGAACTCTTCCCCTGATATTAAAATCCCCTTCCAGACGGATGTCATCAAAATCAGGACTGATATGAACAGTCTCGCCAATCACAGGATATAATATTCCATGTACTGCAAGAATCTGCGCCGTAGAAGCGGGATCCCCGGTTCCGACAATAAAATTCACATCGGCCTTCTGCGGCCGTACATGCCGGAGAAGCCTTCCTGTCTGTCCTTTTACTTTGCCGATTACCAGAAGGTTTTCCTCCCGGGTTAAAACATCCTTATAATATTCCAGATTATCCAGGATCCGCTTTATTTTATCACAGAGCCGGGCAATTGTGTACCTGATATTCTGAAAAGTTTTCTTAAGAGTAATGAAGAAAGCATAAATTTTCCTGTAAAGCCGGTTAAAAAAATTGTGTTTTTCGGAAAAGCTCCCCTGCTCCTTTTTTTTCTCCTGCCGGGCGGTGCCCGCCTCTTCCGGCTTCCGGTCTTTCTCCGTAGGTTCCGTCTGTTCCAGGCTGTTACCGAATTGCTTCTTCTCTTCCTCCGGCTTCTCCACCGAGGCTTCACCGGATTTATCCGGCTGCTGTTTCCGGTCGGAAACTGTATTTTCTTTGCTTTCTTTTTCTTTTTCCGTTTCTTCCTCCTGCGATTTTTCAGGAGGACGCACCTTTTGTCTGAACCGGAACAAAATTCCCAGAATCCGAAGCTCCCAATGGAGGATATCCTTGTATTTACCGGAATCATATTCCAGACGGAAGCTGACCGAATGGAAAAACCATGTGGCCTTTACCATGCCGTGCGGCCGGCCTTCTGCAGGGATTTCTCCTTTTGCCCGGTATCTGACAGGAATAAAAAGGATAACGAGCAGGAGCAAAAGAAGAACGGCCAGTATGACGAGCAGGATCATGCCCAGTATTTTTAAAATGCTTATTACCAATCCCATAGGCTACCCAGCTCCTGTTACCTGTGCTCCAAAATATATTTTTTGATATCCGCCCCGCCTGTTTCTGCGACTACCTTTTCCGTCATAGCCACCACCATATCAACCGCTTCCCCATAACCGGAAGCCAGTCCCACCACAAACAGATCCTTCTTTTCATAGAATTTCTGCTGCAGAAGGGCACAATGGAAAATATCCAGCTGATCATCGGATTTTGCCAGTGCAATAATATAGACCGTAATCTGTCCGGCATTATGGCGCAGCTTCCACTTCACCTTTTCCAGGTTTCGGATACTGTCGCTGACATACAAATGTCTGTAGAACTTCATTATGCCTATCACTTTCTTTCCTCAGGCAGCCACATGGTACCGCTATCTTAAAATTTGCCTGATTTTACCTTTTTTATTCATAACAAGGACTTATTTTTATGAACCGTCTGCAGGCCCGCGGCCCTGCAGAAACAGCACGGATCCGCTCTGCGGCAATTCTTATGTTAATAAAAAGGCGGCATGGAATATGTCCATTCCGCCTCACCTTCCTTTTTGTACCGATTTCCGGCCCCAGCCGGAAATCTCAAAAATACTTTTTGTTTCCCCACAAATTTTTTTTCTTCAATTCCAGATATTCATGATAGGCTTTCTCCAGAATCTGCTTCTCATTGGCAAATTTAAGCAGATGGTAAGCTTCATGATATTTGTAAAATCCTGAGTCAACAAAATACTCCTCACGCTGTGGTTTACTGTAATAACTGTCGGCCATCATCAAATACCAGTGGACCTCCTTGTCCACAGTATCCTCCGGCACATTGAAGCTATACTCGCTCTTTCCGATATACTTGATAATCGATGCTCTCGCACCGCTTTCTTCAAGAACCTCCCTGAGCGCCGTATCCTTGTATTCCTCTCCTGCCTCTACCGTTCCCTTGGGCAATACCCAGCCCTCATACTTATTCTTGAAATTCTTGTACAAAAGCAGAATTTTCCCACGGAAAATAACCACACCGCCACAGCTAGTTGCTTCTATCATTGCAATTCCTCCTGTATGGTGTGAATGCCGCTCTGCGGCAGCATATACATAAACTAGTTCAAGTATATCCCAAAAGAGAAGGTAAGGCAAGTATAAATTTGATGCTTCCGGTTACCATGCTTCCGGTAACCACAGCCCGAAGGTGGGCAGGCGCAGGACGGCGGGATGGGGAACGCTCTTTTAAAAACCGGATTCGAAGTAGGCGTCAAAAACTCTTTTTGCAATAGGGACAGCATAATCACCGCCGGAACCGATCCCCTCAATGATTACCGTCACGGCGATTTCCGGATTGTCCGCAGGGGCAAAACCGGTAAACCACGCATGGGAATCCCCTTTTACCGTATTGAATTCCGCAGAACCGGTTTTGCCAGCCGCTGTGTAGGAAAGGCCGGAAAGCTTGGAAGCGGTTCCTTCCTCCACCACATCGGTCATTAGCTCACGTAAGGCGGCCGACTCCTCTTGTGTCATCAGGCTTCCATACGGCTCCGCCTGAAACTGTTTTATAATTTTGCCCTCCGCGCTTTCAATACGTTCCATTTCATAAGGCCGCATGAGAATTCCGTCATTGGCAATAGCGGAGGTGATCATGCACAGGTGCAGAGGGGTAATCTGTGTCTTGCCCTGGCCGATAACCGTCTGAATCATGTCTTCGTCATCACTGTCCTGTGTCAGCTGGATATGGCTTTGGGAATAGGGGATATCCACAGGAAGTTCCTGATTAAAAAGCAAATCCTGCATGGTGCTGATAAATTCCGTCTTATTTAAAGACATACCTATGTTGGCAAAGGAGGAATTACAGGATTTGGCAAAGGACCGTTCAAAGCTTACCTGTCCGTGCTTGCTGCCGTGATAACAGCGGATGGTGTTATCCCCGTGGGTAAAGCTTCCGCTGCACTGGTAGCTGTAGCTCCTAAAGGTATCGGGATTCTCTTTCATATATTCCAGAGCGGTAACAATCTTAAAGGTGGATCCGGGAGGATAGATACCCTGGGCCGCCCGGTTCAAAAGACTGGAATTTTCCGTATCCGAAGTCACCTTATCCCAGATTTCCGCAATCTCGTTAGGATTGAAGTCCGGCTTTGATACCATGGCAAGTATCTTTCCGGTATCCACCTCCATAACTACAATCGCCCCCTTATAAATGCCCATGGCATTGTAAGCCGTCTGCTGGAGGTCAAAATCCAGTGTGGTATACAGGTTGTTACCGGGATTTTTCCGTCCCGCAGCGGAGTTTTCGGCCTGTTGGGCTACGGTGGCGGAGGTATTGATCAGATAATAGTTTGCCAGGCTTTCCAGGCCTGTCTTTCCTTTTGTGGAATAGCCGACAATATGGGCAAACATATTGTCATAAGGATAACTCCTCACCTCTTTTCCGTCTTCTCCCGTCACAGTCCGGGCCAGGATATCTCCTCCGGAGGAGTAAATCGTCCCCCTTGCATTTTTTGTCGCCAATACACTTTGTCTGCTGTTATAGCTGTTATTAAACAAAGCCTCGGAGTTTGAAGAAACATACACACAAAGATACACAATCAGGCCTGCAAACAGACAGCAGAAAAATACCGCACTCCCGATCAGGTTCCTATTTCCCTTTCGGGTATCGTATATTTTTGCTTCCGCGCCTGAGGAGTTCTTCCTCTTCGCCATCCCAGATGATTTCTTCTTCCGGCCCGTTGTCGTAGCTTTCTTCAAAGTCGTCTTCGTATTCTTCTTCGTACTCATTTCCGTCCCAGCCTTCTTCTTCAAATTCTTCCTCGTCTAGCTCCTCATCCTCATAAGATCCGCGAAACCCCAAATTCTTCCGTCTCCTGCGTCCTTCCTGAACATAAGGATTGTTCTCTGAGCGCGACTCCTGGGCATCCTGTTCCCGGAGCCAAATCCCCTGTATAATGGAAAACAGAATCAGTGTGGTCATAACACTGCTTCCCCCATAGCTGATCAACGGGAGGGTTACCCCTGTAAGCGGTATGAATTTAGTACCGCCTCCTATGGTAAGAAAAATCTGAAAGATGTACATTATACCAAAACCGGATGCCACAAGCCGGAAAAACGAGTCTGCGGAAGATGCTGCAATTTTCAGAATCATAAAAAAACAGGAAATACATATCAGGATCATGCATATGGCAAACACTATCCCCAGTTCTTCCGTAATAGCGGCAAATATAAAATCGGTTTCCACATAGGGGATATCTTTTGGTGTCCCCTGGCCGATACCAAGCCCGAACCAGCTTCCTCTGGCCATGGCAAAAAGCGACTGAGTAATCTGATATCCCTGGCTGTCAATCACACTCCAAGGATCCTTCCATGCCTGTACCCTTACTTTGACATGGGAAAACAGCAGGAACGCCAGATAGGAAGCCGCACAGCCTCCCGCTCCTCCCGCCAGGAGATATCTTATTTTACCCGTGGCAAAAAATACAAGGAACACATAAGCGGCAAAGAAAATCAAGGCGCTCCCCAAATCCTTGGATATGACCAGGATGAGCACATGGGCCGCCGCCGTCACACCGCTTATTACCACATTTTTCAAAGAGGCGTCCTCCCAGAGTATGGCCGCCATACAGAACAAAAACAGGATCTTTACAAATTCCGACGGCTGGAAGGTGATTCCGCCCAAGGAAAAAGAAAGCTTGGATCCATGGGTAACCTGCCCCAGGATGAGCACAACCCCCAGAGCCGTTATCCCCACGCCGGCATAAACCCAGGTCAGTTCCTTCCAGAACCGGAACCGGCGGATAACAAGCGGTACCGCCATGCCCAATGCCAGGGATGCGGATGCAATGAGCAGCTGTTTGCCCGCCTTGCCGATGTCCAGCCTGGTAAGTATTATAAAACCCGTCCCCAGAAGCAGACACATATTATTTACCAGAAGGCGGTTGATTTCCGGATACGCCATAGAAAATATCATCATTGAGGAAAACAGGGCTATCTGGGCCAGTGCGTAAAAAAACAGATAATCCACATCCCCTTTTTCCACACAGATGGTTAAAAAAGCGGCAAATTGTATCAGGAAAATAAGAATGCTCTGTATATTGTCAAGCCCTGAAAATGGTGCTTTTTTACGTCCCTGCTTCTCCGGGGAAAAAATCCGGATAAAGGCCAGGACCGAATACAATACCATGAACAGAGTGATTATATATTTGGAATAGACAATAATATATTGCTCCATTTCCGTTATTCAGCTCCTTTTTTGTAATGCCCTGTCGTAAATTTCCAATCGATGCCTGAAAGCAGCCCGGACTCTGCGTCCTCTCCCGAAAGTCCGCGGAAAAGAGCAATTCTTTGTCTGGTCTGCTCTTCCTCCTCATCCAGGAAATCCAGACGGACAGCTCCGACTTTGTGTTTTCCTATTTCCTCCATATATGCATGAAGGGAAAGAGGGACGGAATTATAAATAATATTGTAACAATAGGCGCAGTCTGTTTCCACCGGGAACTCTGTCCGGTATCTGTCCAGCAGACATACCCTGTTCTGCGCGCCGGCACCTGTGCTTCCCTTTTCCTTCGGACACCTGCCCGACGTTTTGCGGATACAGTTCGCAGTAACCATCATAGGTATTTTCCCATAAACAAGAAGCTCCTGCTTCTCTCCCGGCAGCTCAAACAGCGCTCTGCGGTTCAGCTCCAGAGGGGCGCAATAGGTATCCATACGATCCGCCCAGAAATCGTAGGTTTCCCTGTTCCATATATATACACGGTGATCCAAAGCTGTTTTTCCCTGCCAGTCAATCTCCTCCAGCCATTGCTTTTCACCCGGCCCGGCGATCTGTACGCCCTCAAAAATCCCTGTTTTCAGGATTTCCGCCAGGCTCTCCAGCCTGCGTTCATCGCCTCTACGCACAACGGCAGGAAGAGAAAGAAACCATTCCGTATTGCTCCATTTTCTCTTTCTGTCCCATAGCTGCGCTTCATCAATATTGTATAAGAGGGAATGAGACAGGTAAATACGTTCCACACCTTCCTGCAGGCAGGCCCGGAGCTGTTCGTGCGTCCGCACCGAGGCATGAAACCGTGTTTTTCCCGGAACCGCCTGAAGTTCCTTTACGTTCCCTTTTTCTTTTCCTTCAAAGGATGGACAGGACGGCAATGATTCCTTCCGCTTCTGCTTCGCCGTCCGTTCTTCCTTCAATAACTCCAGAACCTGTCTCCGGGCCTCGTTCAGAGCTTTTATGGGAAGAAATGCGTTGTCCGCCATATCCACCAGGATACTCTCCGCCTGAAATCCGCTTCCTCCGGTTTTTCCCAGCTGTTTTATCACATCCGCAGCGACAAGAGGCCGGTTGGAAGCCGTCTGCACCAACTGTCCCTCGGCAAAGACTGTAGCAGCCTGTTCCGGCGATGTCCCTTCCCACGCTTCGAGACGCAGGGGACTGCCCGGATACAAATAAGCCTTCAGGACTACCGGGACGGACAGCTCTTTTTCCAGGATTTCCGTGCGCACCATCTGCAGTACTTCTTCATCGCATCCCGCATAACCCGGCTGTTTTAGGGTAACCATCTCTTTACCGTTATGGCGGTGATAATAGCCTCCGCTGATTTCACTCCGTATATAAAGGGAGGAAAGGATATGCATATCCTTATCTGACACCCCTTTGTCCTTTTCCGGATCCTGCAGATACGAATCAATCCTGCGCCGGTATACACTGGTGACTCCGGCCACATATTCCGGCTTTTTCATCCTGCCTTCTATTTTAAAGGAATCAATGCCTGCCTTGATCAGATCCGGAAGAAACTGTATGGTACACATATCCTTCAGACTCAGCGGATAGCATTCCGCCCCTGTTATATCTGTCCGAATCCGGTAATGCTGACGGCAGGGCTGGGCGCATCTTCCCCTGTTACCGCTGCGTCCCCCCAAAAGGCTGCTGAACAGGCATTGTCCGGAGTAACAATAGCACATTGCGCCATGGATAAAGGCCTCCACCTCCATACCGCTTTCCCGGCACAAAGCCTCCACCTCAGGCAGCGTCAGTTCTCTGGCGGGAACCACTCTGGATACACCAAGCTTTTTCAGGAATACCGCCCCTCTTACATCGGTGATTGTCATCTGGGTACTGGCATGAAGCGCCAGCCCGGGGAAACAGGACACAAGCAGGGAAAGAGCCCCCATATCCTGCACGATAACACCATCCAGCCCAGCCTCATAAAAGGGCGATATAAATTCAGGCAGCTGTTTTATCTCTTCCTGCTTAAGCAGTGTATTTACGGTAAGATATATCTTTCTTCCATAAAAATGCGCTTCCCGAAGCGCTTCCACTACCTCCTCATCACTAAAATTCCCTGCAAAAGCTCTTGCACCGAACCTCTGGCCTCCTATGTAAACGGCATCGGCTCCCGCCTTTAAAGCTGCCTGAAAACAGGAATAGTCTCCTGCGGGTGCCAATAACTCCGGTTTTTTCGTCGCTGTTTCCATCTGCCTTCCTTTCCCTGTAACATGGATATAAAAAAGCTGTCCTGTATAGACAGCCTTTGTACACATATTAATCTTTTTCAATACCACTGCCGGCATTTATTTCTGCCGGGGATCTCCGGTTCCTTTTTTCTTATTATTATCAGCCAGTTCCGTTTCCAGCCGTACGATCTTCTTGGAGCTTTCATTCAAATCACGCTGCAGTCCCTTCAGGGATTTCTCTGAAGTTTCCAGCTTAATCTGGGAAGCGATCAATTCATGCTTTAAATCATACAGTTCCTTCTCCTTCGCACGGATGTCCTCTTCCAAAAGTGCAATCTGTTTCCTGGCCTTGAAGTAATCGTCCGCGATATTGAGCTGAAGCAAAACATTCTGCCTGTCCACCGGCTGCCTTCTGAAGCTGTCCAGCTTACTGTATTCTGTCATTTTGTTGTTGATATAGGAGGCCACCTTCTGCAGATATTCCTCACTCTCATAACCGCTCAGAGTAAATACCTTGCCACCTATGATTACTTCCGTATCTGTCTTAACGGCCATTTATTTGCTCCTTCATACAATATCTGGAATTGTATTGTTCATTTTATATAGAACTAATTATAGACAAACTACTCCGGAATTTCAAGCCCTAAATGATGATAGGCCAAATCCGTCACCACTCTGCCCCTCGGCGTCCGGTTAATAAATCCATTTTTTATGAGGTACGGCTCATAAACCTCTTCAATGGTACCCGCATCCTCACCGATAGCAGCCGCCAGAGTATCCAATCCCACAGGTCCGCCGCCGAATTTGTAAATCATGGTATCCAGCATACTGCGGTCCACATGATCCAGTCCCATCCTGTCCACATCCAGCAGATCCAATGCCTGATTGGCCACATCCCTTGTTATGACACCGTCAAAACGGACCTGCGCGAAATCACGGACTCTCTTCAGCAGCCGGTTAGCCAGTCTCGGCGTTCCACGGCTTCTGCGGGCCAGTTCCCTGGCTCCGCCCTCATCAATACCCACCTCAAGGATCCTGGCTGAATGAATGACAATGCTTTTGAGTTCCTCTACCGTATAAAACTCCAGCCGGTGGATCACGCCAAATCGGTCGCGGAGAGGCGCCGTCAGCAGACCGGCCCTTGTAGTGGCACCCACCAATGTGAAATGAGGCAGATCAAGACGTATGGAACGGGCGGAAGCGCCCTTTCCAATCATGATGTCAATGGCGTAATCCTCCATCGCCGGATAAAGGACCTCCTCCACCTGACGGTTCAGACGATGGATTTCATCTACAAACAGCAGATCCCCTTCCTGAAGATTATTCAGGATGGCAGCCATTTCTCCCGGTTTTTCAATTGCAGGCCCGCTGGTCACCTTCATATTCACGCCCATTTCATTGGCGATAATACCTGCCAAAGTGGTTTTACCCAGGCCGGGCGGCCCGTAAAGCAGTACATGATCCAGGGCATCCCCCCGCTGCTTTGCCGCTTCAATATAAACCTTCAGGTTCTGTTTTGCTTTTTCCTGTCCGATATAATCATCCAGGCTTTGGGGACGCAGCGTCCCTTCGATCCGGATATCTTCTTCCGTAATATTCGTTTCTATTACTCTCGGCATCTGTTTCCTCCACACCTTTCGTGAAATGCTTCGCTTTTATGTCCGGGGTATCCCTATAAAATATGCTTCAACGCAGCCTTCAGCAGTTCTTCCACATCCATATTTTCTGCATTTTCCACCTGCTTTACGGCACGAAGGGCTTCCGTGGCCGAATAGCCAAGAGCGGTAAGTGCTTCCAGCGCCTCATTCCTGCTTTCGGTCAATCCGGAAAGGCTTGCCGAATAGGCCACGCTCTCCTTGGCCACAAAGGTATCCTCCAGAGAAACCTTATCCTTTAAATCAAGAATGACCCGCTGGGCCGTTTTGGCTCCGATTCCGGGAGCTTTTGCAATCGTTTTGGCATCCTGGGACAGCACGGCCATACGGATATCATCCGCGCTCAGAACGGACAGAACCGCCAGGCCGCCCTTCGGCCCGATTCCGTTTACCGTTATAAGAAGACGGAACATATCCAGATCGTCTTTTGTCAAAAACCCAAACAGCTGGAAGGAATCCTCTCTCACGCAGGTATAGGTATGTATTTTTATCTCTTCCCCAAGTCCGGGCAGGGCCGATAGGAGACTGGACGGTATCTTGATATTAAAACCGATGCTGTTTACCTCCAGCACCAGATTATCCTCGGAAACATCGGCAATCCTACCTTTCAAATAAGCAAACATTATTTCTCCTGTCCGCGCGGGCCTCTCAGCCGCGCTTTCCTGTATTATTATCCGGCATTGTAACTGTTCCAGTTACCCGGCATTCATTACTGTCACGTATCTTTACAGTTACAAGCATGTTTTATGACATGCCTTTGGCCTCCGGAAGCCGTTTCATAACCTGTCCGGCTATAAGGCCAAGGCAAAGGCCCGTCACGCACCCGGCTGCCAGCAGATAGGGCAGATAATAGACGGTCTGATATGTCCGTACTACCAGCATGGCTACCAGAAGCTGGGCACAGTTATGCGCGGTTCCTCCCGCCACACTCACCCCTGTCACAGAGAAGCAGGCTAGCTTTTTACAGCCCGCCATTACAAGGAAGCTGACTGCGGCACCGGAAAGGCTGTAAAGGATCGCAGAAAAATTTCCAAACAAAAAGCCGCTCAGCAGTACTCTCGCTCCGTTTACTGTCAGCGCCTCTTTATTTCCGAAACGATACATTGTAATCAGCACTGCCAGATTAGGCAGGCCCAGCTTCATTCCCGGCATCCCGAAGGGCAGGGGAATCAGGGCCTCCACATAGCCTAAAATAAGGGCAAATGCCAAAAGCATACTGAGCAAAGCCGTTTTTTTCATATCACATTCCTCAGTGTGTAACTGTTAAGGCCAGCCTGAACCATCACTTTAGTTAACCACCGCATCCGGGGCGGAATCCCTTTTTTCTTTTTCCGCGGAACCCCTTGCTTCTATTGTTACCACCAGCTTATGGGGAAGACATATGATACTTTCTCCGGAACGGCTGATATGCCCCTGCCGGATGCACAATCCGTCCGGGCAGCCGGCGTCTTCCATCCATACGCTCTTGTTTTCCACCACAAGGAGGTTTTCCTGTCCTTTTTCATCCCGGAGGAGTAGTCTGGTATCCTCCTCAAGAGGAAGCCGTTCTTCCTCTACGCCGCTGCGGCTCACCACCACCCAGCCCGCTTGCGTCCGTCCGAACAGCCTGCCGGCCAGAATGACACATGCCAGAACCAGTACTGCAGCAATAAGCCCAAAATCCGCTTTTGTCATTATATCATGCCTGAACATATGTTTCAAGAAAGCGGTGCCTCCTTCCTGTTCAGGCCGGTATAATATGCCGCTTTTTCCGCATCTTTCAGCCGGCCCGCTATGGAGGCGCAATTTTCCCGCAGCAGCCTGGTTCCCTCCGCCTCTCCAAAGCATTTCTGGCTCAGTGCAGCAGCCTGTTCATAATAGGACAGGGCATTTTCCAGATCGCTTCTGCGAAAGGAGGCTTCCCCCAGGCCGGACAACACGGTGGAATAATGCACCAGACGGTTCATCTTCCGTTCCTGGTCCGCATCCGGCTCATCCGCCAGCTGTTCATAAAGAGGAAGCGCCTTCTTCAGCATGGCTTCTCCCTCCTCATAATTTTCCTGATTCAGATACAAAAGCGCCATCTGTGTAAACGCATCCGCTCTCACTTCTTCTGTTTCCGGCTTTCCTTCCAGGATTTTAAGAGCCCGGACATAATAACGGCGGGCCTCTTCTGCCTTTCCGGCCGCCTGACAGGCCGCCGCCGCATTAAGCATCACCGTGGCAAAATGTTCGGTTTCCTCCAGCGCAAGCTCTTCCATCAGCAACAGAAGATCCTCCGACAAATCAAACGCTTTTTTAAATTGTTCTGTCTCTCGGTAAAACCGGAGAAGTTCATTACCGGTTCCGATATAAATACCGTAATTCTCCTCTTCCCGGGCTTCCTCAAGACAGTTTGTCAGAAAGGGTTCAACCGCTTCCCATTTCTGCCCGTCCACTATTTCCTTCAGTTCTTCAAATATGCCGTCAATTGTCCTCATTTATTCCTCTTCCTCTGTAACCAGCTGCCAGCCAAGACCCGCGTCATAGGCCATGCATTTCCAGATAATCTCTCCGTCCTCATCCGTAAGGGGCTTTTCATCTTCTCCTCTTACCGGTACCTCATACAAAAGATCAATATACCGATCCCGCTCCTCGTCCACCGCCCTGGCGTAAAAAAGATATTCCGCACTAGGCTGGTTTCCCAGGTTCAGAGGAATGAACCATTCTTTCTCTTCGGGCGACGGGAAAGCAAAGTGTACTTCTTCGAGAAGTTCTTCCACTTCGTCATCTGTCAGATCTTCCTGTTGTGCAAGCAGAGATGCTTCCGCCGCTTCCCGGGGTATCAGTTCCGGACGGGCATACAAATCCTCCCGCAGCATCCGGCAGATTTCATCATCCGCCACGATTACCAGATTTTCCCAGTTGCTCTTGAATTCCTGCAGTTCCTGGTTCTCCTCCTGCAGGTTCAGATTCACCTGGGACAGGCTGCCGATCGTATCCTGCGCGGAGGCCAGTCTCGCCTCCATATCCTTTTTCTCACTGCGTTCCGTATAAATAACAAAGGCCTCCACCAGCATCGCACCCAACAGCACGGCAATGGTAATATAGGTAATAACCTTGGCAAAAACATCCTCTTTAAAGCTCATTTCCGCAACAGTCCTTCCTGATTCCAAAAAAATCCGCAAACAACATTTCTCTCCTATTCTACACCATCTTGTCCTAAAAGTCATGAAAAAAATCGGCAACCGTTCAGACAGGGCAGAGCCGTTATAAAAATTTTCGGGTATCGTTGCCTCTCTGTCCCCTGCGTTCATTGACACCGGGTGAGAAAAACGGTATAATCAATATTGTTTTGAAAATCAAAACATTTGAAAACAAAAAATACAGGAGAGTTTTTATGCAAAACTATTGTATTACCACTGATTCCAATTCCGACCTTCCTTCTTCCTATGGAGAAAGATTCGGAACCGTAATTATCCCCCAATACTATGCCTTCGGCGATCAGGTGTACGGAGACGAGAAAAACATGCCTCCGGCAGAATTCTATGAGCGGATGAAAAAGGGGGAGCTCCCCTCTTCCATGGCGAATAATCCGGCTGTTATCCGGGAACGGTTTGAAGAGATTCTGAAAAAGGGAATGGATATCCTTCACATTGCTTTTTCTTCCGCACTGAGCGGCAGCTATAATAATGTATATGTTACCGCACAGGATCTTTGTGAGGAGTACCCCGGCAGAAAGATAATTGTTCTGGATTCCCTGAATGTTTCCCTTGCGGAAACGATCCTGGTAATCAAGGCGAACCAGTTTCTTCAGGAAGGAAAAACGTTGGATGAAAATGCATCCCTGCTGGAGGAATACAAAAAACATCTGCATGTACAGTTTACGGTAGATGATTTGTTTCATTTAAAAAGAGGGGGACGCATATCCGGTGCAGCCGCCGCCGTGGGAACGGCTTTAAACCTCAAACCTTTCCTATATGTGGGAACAAATGGGAATCTGGTTTCCGACGGTACCGCCAGGGGGAGGAAAAAATCTATCCGCACACTGGTGGAAAGGATGAAAAATACATTAGGCGATACCACTGACAAGACGGTCCCGGTAGGAGTTGTCCATGGGAACTGTCCGGAGGACGCCCGTATGGCAGCGGACTTTATCACCGAGCTTACAGGGCTCACGGATATCATTATCAACGATATCAGCCCGAGCATCGGAACCCATGCCGGCCCCGGAGCGCTGGGAATCCTTTATTATGGAGAAGAAAAGAAAAATTAACGGCCTGTGTTTTTGCCGTTTACATACAACAGGACCGCAGGGAGCCTTGATAGGGCACTCCTGCGGTCCTGTTCGTTGTATCTGTATGAAACCTAAAATACCACTTTTTTACGTATATTTATATGCAATACAAATATTCTTACATCTTTTTGTTGTTAATATAGTTCACAAGGCCTTCCGCATCAATGATCTTCTGCATAAATTCTGGAAATGCCTGTCCTTTGAAGCTGGTTCCTTTGGTAATATCCGTAATCATGCCGGAATCAAAATCCACTTCCACCTCATCTCCTGCCTCAATTGCCCGGGAGGCCTCCGGGCACTCAATGATAGGAAGTCCGATATTGATGGCATTCCGGTAAAAAATACGTGCAAAGGTTTCCGCAATCACACAGCTGACACCCGCGGCCTTGATGGCGATAGGCGCATGCTCCCTGGAGGAACCGCAGCCGAAATTCTTCTTAGCTACGATAATATCACCCTTTTTCACTGTTTTGATAAATTCTTTATCGATATCTTCCATACAATGTGCGGCAAGCTCCGCCGGATCTGATGAATTCAGATAACGGGCCGGGATAATCACATCGGTATCAACATTATCACCGTATTTAAAAACGGTTCCTTTTGCATTAATCATATAAAACCTCACCTTCCGCCTTTCAGGCTATGTATTCTGTAAACCAGCCGTAAATTACAGTTGTTCAGGACTGGAAATCTTCCCGGTTACAGCGCTCGCAGCCGCTACCGCGGGGCTGGCAAGGTAAACCTCGGAATCCACATGTCCCATACGGCCTACAAAATTCCGGTTTGTTGTGGACACACAGCGTTCCCCGGCAGCCAGGACACCCATATAACCGCCAAGGCAGGGACCGCAGGTAGGGGTGCTGACGATCGCGCCCGCTTCAATAAATATTTTTAGAAGCCCTTCTTCCATTGCCTGCAGATAAATAGCCTGTGTGGCCGGAATAACGATACAGCGCATACCCTGCGCTACATGACGGCCTTCCAGTACGGCGGCGGCACAGCGGAGATCACCGATACGGCCGTTGGTGCAGGATCCGATAACCACCTGATCGATGGTAACCTCATCGGTTATTTCATCAATCGTTTTCGCATTTTCAGGCAGATGGGGAAACGCTATCGTGGGGCGCAGCGCACTTAAGTCGATGGTATATTCTTCCTCATATACCGCATCCTCATCCGCTTCGTATACAACAGGCGTTTTCATGGAATGCTCCTTCATATAAAGCAGAGCCTGATCATCCACAGGGAATATACCGTTCTTGCCGCCGGCCTCAATCGCCATGTTGGCAATTGTAAAGCGGTCATCCATCGTCAGGTTCTCAACACCGTCCCCTGTAAATTCCATGGATTTGTAAAGGGCGCCGTCCACACCGATTTTACCGATAATGTGCAGGATAACATCTTTTCCGCTCACCCAGCGGGAAAGATGCCCGGTAAGAGTAAACCGGATGGCTCCGGGAACCTTAAACCAGGCTTTCCCGGTTGCCATTCCTGCAGCCATATCCGTGCTTCCCACTCCTGTGGAGAATGCGCCCAATGCGCCGTATGTACAGGTATGGGAATCCGCGCCAATCACTACATCCCCCGCTACCACAAGGCCTTTTTCCGGAAGAAGGGCATGTTCAATTCCCATCTCTCCCACTTCGAAATAATTGGTAATCTGGTTGCGGCAGGCAAATTCCCTTACGCATTTGCAGTGTTCTGCGGATTTGATATCCTTATTGGGGACAAAATGATCGGGCACCAGGGCGATTTTATCCTTATCAAAAACGCCGTCCACCTTCATTTTTTCCATTTCTTTAATCGCCACCGGACTGGTAATATCGTTGCCAAGCACCAGATCCAAATCCGCCTCGATCAGCTGGCCCGCTTCCACTTTTTCCAGGCCCGCATGGGCTGCCAGGATCTTCTGTGTCATTGTCATACCCATTTCTTTATTCCTCCGTTTCCATTGATTCAGGCCGCACCCGGCCCCTGTATATTTTCAGTTTACCATAACACCTGTTATTGGGAAAATACTTTTCTTTCATGTTTACTATAATTACAAGTTATAGTATAATTTTATAAAATGCAATGTAGTTATAGGAGAACAGTATTCGGCACGACGGGCATAGCCACAACAGCCGCAGGAGGATCCCATATGGAACAGAATCTGAATTTATACCATATTTTTTATACGGTTGCGAAATGCCGTAATATATCGGGAGCGGCCAGGGAGCTTTTTATCAGCCAGCCGGCTATCAGCAAGGCGATTTCCCGGCTGGAACAGAATCTGAATACAACCTTGTTCCTGCGCTCATCCAAAGGGGTCCGGCTTACGGAAACCGGGGAGCTTCTCTACCGCCAGGTGGAAAGCGCATTTCAGGCAATCAGCCAGGGAGAGGAACAGCTTCGTAAAGTACAGGAGCTGGGTATGGGACATTTATCCATAGGCGTGAGTACGACGCTGTGTAAATATGTACTGCTTCCTTATCTGAGCCTGTTTACGCGTGAAAACCCTCATATCCAGATTTCCATTTCCTGTCAGTCCACGTATCAGACGATGGAGGCTTTGGAGAAAGGAACGGTGGATATCGGGCTGATAGGGGATAATGACCGGATGGAAAAATTCCTTTTCCATCCGGTTCAGGAGATACGGGACGTTTTCGTCTGCACCCAAAGGTACCTGGATAACCTGTGCAAAAGAGTCTCTTTTTCCGGCCGCCCTTCCTCAAAGGATATTATCTCCCATGCCACCCTCATGCTGCTGGATAAGGAAAATATCACCAGGCAGTATATGGAAAAATATCTGGTAATGGAAGAAATCTCTGCGGCACAGACTATTGAAATTACTTCCATGGATCTTCTCATTGATTTTGCAAAAATCGATCTGGGGATTGCCTGTGTGATAGAAAGCTTTGTACAGGAGGAACTGGATTCGGGCAAACTCCTCTGCCTGCCCCTTCCGGTATCCGTTCCCACCAGAAAAGTGGGCTTCGCTTATATGAAAACCCAGGCATGTTCCGCTACCATGGAAAAGTTCGTGGATTTTTGCAGAGAGCATATGCTGTTTACGTCTGTATCCTGAACCATCGCAGCCATATAGCGGCTGCGGCAGTTCCCGCTCCGGCTTTGTATCCAAAAAAAGAGCTGCCTTACCGGCAGCTCTTTCCTGTCTTGTCCTAAGTTGTGCTGTAGGATTAGTTATCAATCAACTTGTTGGTATCGTTCCAACTGTAAAGCTTACGCAGCTGCGCACCAGTTTGCTCCAACTGATGGGCACCTTCTCTTTTTCTCATGGCATTGAAATGAGGACAGCCAACCTGGTTTTCCAGCAGCCATTCCTTTGCAAAGGAACCGTCCTGGATATCGGTAAGGACTTTCTTCATAGCTTTCTTGGTATCTTCGGTAACGATCTTGGGTCCGGTAATATAATCGCCGTATTCAGCCGTATTGGAGATAGAATATCTCATTCCGGCGAATCCGCTTTCATAAATCAGATCAACGATCAGCTTCATTTCATGGATGCACTCAAAATATGCGCTTTCCGGCTCATATCCTGCTTCCACCAGAGTTTCAAAACCAGCTTTCATCAGTGCGCAGACACCGCCGCACAGTACTGCCTGCTCGCCGAACAAATCTGTTTCGGTTTCTTCACGGAAGGTGGTGCGCAGAACACCTGCTCTTGCTCCGCCGATTCCCAGCGCATAAGCCAGAGCCAGATCATTTGCTTTTCCGGTAGCGTCCTGGGCTACTGCGATCAGACAAGGTACGCCTTTGCCTGCCTTGTATTCGCTTCTTACGGTATGTCCGGGCCCTTTAGGTGCGATCATGGCAACATCCACATCTGCGGGAGGTTTAATCTGTCCGAAATGGATGGAAAAGCCATGCGCGAACATAAGCATCATACCGGGTCTTAAGTTAGGTTCGATGGATTCTTTGTAAAGCGCACCCTGCTTCTCATCGTTGATCAGAATCATGATGATGTCCGCTTTCTTGGCAGCTTCCGCAGCCGTATATACTGTAAGGCCCTGAGCTTCTGCCCTTGCCCAGGATTTGGAACCTTCATAAAGTCCTACAATGACGTTACAGCCAGACTCCTTTAAATTCAGGGCATGTGCATGTCCCTGGCTGCCGTAGCCGATTACTGCGATTGTTTTATCCTGTAATAATGACAGGTCACAATCTTCCTGATAATAAATCTTTGCCATTTTTCTTTCCTCCGTTTGTTTGAATGACTATATAACTGAAAGGCCGCAGCGAATGGCTGAACCTCAGAGTCCTAAAATTATTATTCCAGCGGATCCAGATACACCACATTGCCGTTTCCGCGACCGAGACCCGCAATACCGGTTCTGGCCAGCTCCAGGATCTCATAATTGCTGAGAAGGTTGATACAGGCATCCACCTTGCTCTGATTGCCTGTAATCTCCACAATCAGGCTTTCCGGCCCCACGTCGATGATATTGGCCCGGAAAATATTGGTAATGGCGATAACGTCCTGCCTCTTTTCCACGGACACGCTGACCTTGATAAGCGCCAGTTCACGGTAAACGCTCTCATCCGGCTTAAGCTCCCTGATGTCCCTTACGTCCACAAGTTTGGAAACCTGCTTTTCGATCTGTTCCAGGATCTCATCATCGCCATTGGCAACAATAGTGATCCTGGTGATTCTGGAATCCGCGGTCACACCTGCCGTAATGCTCTCAATATTATAGCCGCGCCTGGAAAACAGGCCGGATATCCGGCTCAGGACACCTGAGGTATTATCCACCAGAAGCTGAAAAACTCTTTTACGCATTATATGTATCACGCCCCTCCTGCACAAGGGACGTTAAAGTCCCACCGGTGCTGTCTTTCCAATTATTCTAGCAACATTTATAACCCTTGTCAACGTATGATAGTCAGTCATAGTTTTTATAACTTCAGGTTATGATCAGCTGTGAACCCTGTAATATGTGTTATACAAAGCCGCCCTCCCCTTTTCAGGCATCGCTCTCCATACATTTGGGAAGCGCCAGTGTCCCGGTTCTTGCCACCTCGACAATGCTGATGGACTGCAGCATGGTGAGGAAAAGCTGGACACGCTCCGGGGCGTCGCATATCTGAATCAGCATCATGTGTTTTGACATATCTACAATGGAGGCATGCATAATCGCACAGTTCTCCATGATATCCTTCCGGTTATTCCGGTTGTATTTTATTTTTACCAGCATCAGTTCACGGCTGATGCTGGAGGTTTCATCAAAGGTTTTCACCTTGATGACATCCAGTTTTTTGTTGAGCTGCTTCTCGATCTGTTCAATCGTACGCTGATCCCCGCTGCTCACAATCGTCATACAGGACACCGCAGGATCATCCGTTTCCCCCACGGCAAGGGAATTGATATTAAAGCATCTTCTGGAAAACAGGCCGGCTACCTTGCACAGAACACCGGATCTGTTTTCAACAAGAACAGAATATATTTTTTTCATTGCCAAACCTCTTTTCTTTCCGTTTATTTTACCAGATCCATGGGATCTATCATACATTCCATGAGATAAGAGCAGTCATCCTTCAGGAATTCTTCCAGAGCCCCATCGATTTCTTCATTCCGGGAAACACGGATATAAGGGATGTCATAGGCTTCAGCCAGCTTATCCAGGCGGGGAGCACCGGAAATATCCACCACCGAATAGCTGTCTTTATAGGAATAGTGCTGGTATTCCCGCACCATTCCCAGATAATTATTCCGGAATACCACGATTTTAACAGGAATGTGATACTGTTGAATCGTAGCAAGCTCCATCATGGACATTTGGAAGGAACCGTCACCGCAGACTGCAATTACCTGTTTGGTCATGTCTCCCAGCTTGGCACCCATAGCGGCCGGAATGGAATAACCCATGGTCCCCATCCCTCCGGAGGTAAGGAAACGTCCTTCCCGGACAACATGGAATGCGCAGGACCAAATCTGGTTCTGACCCACATCCGCAACATAAACACCATCCGGCTGCATTTTATAGGAAATCCTGTGTATCAGTTCTTCCGGATCCACATAATCCGGATTAGGCCGGCGGGCCAGCTTCATGTTTTTCCGGTAGCCATCAAGCGTTTCAAGCCATTCCTCATGCTCGCAATCAAATTCCTGCTTTTCGAAATCCTCAAAAATATGTCTGGCATCTCCCACCAGAGGAATGGTGGGGCCGGCATTTTTTCCGATTTCAGCGGGATCCACGTCAATATGTACCAGCACTTTATCATGGGTGATCAGATCCGGCTGGTTCACGGAACGGTCAGCCACACGGGCCCCTACCATAATCAGAAGATCCGATTCGTTCATGGCACGGTTGGCATAAGGCTTCCCATTATTTCCCACCATACCGAAATACATGGGATGCTCTGTGGGCATTACACCGATTCCCATCATCGTGGAAACCACAGGAATCCGGAATTTCTCCGAAAACTTCCGCAGTTCCTCACAGGCACCGCTCAGTGTAACGCCGCCACCCGCATAAATCAACGGCCGTTTTGCCTTTTCCAGTTCCCGCATTACTTTTTTTATCTGGACAATATGCCCTTTGACGGTGGGTTTGTAGGTCCTCATGTTAACCTCTTCCGGATAACGGAATTTAGTAATCTGGGCATTCTGGACATCCATGGGAATATCAATGAGAACAGGGCCTTTTCTCCCGGTATTGGCCACATAAAAAGCTTCCTTAAAAATACGGGGAATGTCGTTCACGTCTCTTATGAGATAGCTGTATTTCACAAAGGACTCCGCCGCCCCTGTAATGTCCGCTTCCTGGAACACATCACTTCCCAGAAGCTCGCTGTTCACCTGCCCGGTAATACAGACAAGGGGAATACTGTCGGCAAAAGCGGTGGCAATACCGGTGATCAGGTTTGTGGCCCCGGGGCCGGAAGTTACCGCACATACGCCCACCTTTCCCGTCACTCTGGCAAGTCCGCTTGCTGCATGGGCCGCATTCTGTTCCGTCCTGATTAAAACAGTACTGATATCGGAATCCAGAATACTGTTATAAAAAGGGCAGATAGCCACGCCGGGATAACCGAATATTTCCGTTATTCCTTCTAATTCCAGACACTTTACAATCGCATCCGCACCATTCATCTTCCAATCCCTCCGTTAATCTATTCATCTTTCCGGCTACCTGAATCTGCCGAAAAATTCAGCCATGGGAGCCACTACGTCATTCAAATCGGAAATAGCTTCGTTCAGACTTTCGATATCCATCTGCTCTACCTTATCCATAGTCTGTTCCACGGCCTTGCTGCTGGAATCAACCAGAGAGTTCACATTGTTAAACACCTCTCCGAAATCCTCCAGCGCCCCGTCCACCTTGACAAGTGTTTCCGACGCCTTATCCAGGGCAGTTGTAAGCCTTGGCAGCACCCCCGCCACAAAAACCAGAAGCAGCAGCACCAGGACACAATTGGAGACGGCAAATATCCGTGTAAACAGAAGCTGCTTCTTCATCAGACTCTGCTGCTTTGCTTCCGAAGCTTTCAGCTGTTCCATGAGCTGTCTGACCGCCAGTTCAGTTCCTTCGGCTTCCCACAGGGATTCATGCCGGCTGTCCTCAGGTAAATCGTCCCACAACGCTTCGGTCTGGTCCGTATTGTCATTCCTTTCCATGGCTGTCTCCCTCTGCTTCCCTGTCAAGACCCAGCAGCCGTTTTGCCAGCCTTACCGTATCTGCCGCATCGGAAGCGTAACCATCCGCATGGATTTCCTCCGCGTATTCCCGGGTAACCACAGCCCCGCCGATAATGATCTTGGCATCCAGCCCCTCTTCATGGGCCAGTTCCACCACATGCCGCATTTCCTGCATGGTGGTGGTCATTAAGGCGGAAAGTCCGATGATACTCGCTCCGTTTTCCTTTGCCGCCTCGATTATTTTCTCTTTGGGCACGTCTTTTCCCAAATCGATAACCTGAAAACCGTAATTGCGCAGCATAAGAGCTACCAGGTTTTTACCGATATCATGGATATCCCCTTCCACAGTGGCAATCACCACCACCGGCATCTGCTCCTGCTTCCCGTCGGCGGAAAGCAGAGGCTCCAGCACGCTGATGGACAGCTTCATCGCTTCCGCACTGGCGATCAGCTGCGGCAGAAAATATTTCCCTTTATCAAAAAGCTCCCCTACCTGATTAATGGCTGGCAGTAAATACGTATCCAACAGCTCTCTGGCTGCAGCGCCGGCCTCCAGGGCACGGCGGGTAAGCTGTTCAATCCCGTTTCGGTTCCCCTTCAGAACCGCTTCGTAAACAGCGGAGGAAGGGGTATCCTCTTTGGCAGCAGGTTTCCCGGCGGCCTGCCCTGCAGAATCCGGTGTCTGCCTGCTGTGTTCCGCGCCCTCCGCTGTCCGGGGGACAGCCGCCGCAGGCTTACTGCCGGTGCAGGTTCCCGCATATTCAATATACCGCAGGGCACTTTCCGGTTTACACAACAGCATATCGGAAGCAAACGCACTGGCTACCAGCAGTTCCTGGGAAGGATTGGCAATCGCCATTGTCAGCCCTGCCTGGATTGCCATCGTGAGGAATACACTATTCACATAGCTGCGCTCCGGAAGGCCAAAGGATATATTGGACAGCCCGCAGACAGTGGCCAGCTGTTTTTCCTTACAGTAACGGATCGTTTCCAGCGTCTCCAGAGCCGCTTTGGGATTGGCTCCCACCGTAGCAACCAGTCCGTCCACAATAATGTCTTCTTTGGCCAGGCCGCAGGAATAAGCCCGCTCCAGTATTGTTTCGATAATATCCTTCTTTTCCTGCAGGGTTTCGGGCAGCCCTGCATCGGAAAGCGGAAGGAGAATAAACATGGCTCCATATTTTTTCGCCATGGGAATCAGCTTTTCAAACTTTTCTTTTTCCAGGGAAACCGAGTTGATCAGGGCTCTGCCGGGGAAACGGCGCAAGGCGGCTTCCATAACCTCCACATGGCTGGAATCCAGGGACAGAGGCAGCTGGCTTACGCCTCCCACCTCCTCCAGAGCACTGAGCATCATTTCTTTTTCATCGATGCCGCTCATCCCCATATTCACATCCAGGATGGACGCCCCGCCGGCCTCCTGTTCTTCTGCAAAACGGGTAACCATTTCAAAGCTGCCTTCCCGCAGTTCGGCCTGCAGCTTTTTCTTACCGGTAGGGTTAATTCTTTCTCCGATAATAAGGAACGGATCGTCCAGCCCAAAGGCAACCGTTTTCCGTTCGGAAGTCAGATAGCGGATACCGGAAGGCCTTCTGCCGACCTGTGCCGGTGGTATTTTACCGAATTTATTATACAGGCATGCAATATGCTCCGGCGTGGTACCGCAGCAGCCGCCCACTATCGCTGCTCCGGCTTCATAGATCGCCTGCATCTCCTCCGCGAATTCCCGGGGCTGCATCTCATAAACCGTTTTCCCTTCTTCGTTCAGGGACGGAAGCCCTGCATTGGGCTTAGCGATCACGGGTATGTGTGTAACAGCGGCCATCTGACGGATTATGCCGGCCATCTGATCCGGTCCGGTAGAACAGTTGGCACCAACAGCCGCCGCCCCCTGGCTCTCCAATACCACAGCTGCCGTCACGGCATCTGTCCCATACAGGCTCCTGCCGTCCCCTTCAAAGGTCATGGTGACCATTACCGGCAGCCCGGGAACGGCTTCCTTTGCCGCCAGCAGGGCCGCCCGGGATTCCTGGAGGCTCATCATTGTCTCCACCACCAGAAGATCCACCCCCGCCGCTTCCAGGCAGCATATCTGTTCTTTATATATACCGACCAGTTCTTCAAAGTCCATACTGCCCACAGGGGACAGCTGCTCCCCTGTCATAGTCAAATCACCTGCCACCAGGGCTTTTCCTCCGGCGGCCTCCTTGGAAGCTGCCACAAGAGCGGTATTTATCTGCTGCAGCCGGTCCTCCAGACCATATTCCTTTAATTTGCACCGGTTCGCGGTAAACGTCGGCGCATATAAAATATTGGTGCCAGCGGCAACATATTCCTTCTGTAGGCCGATCAGCACCTGTGTGTTTTCCATAATCCATTTTTCCGGACAGACTCCTCCGGGCATGCCTCTGAGCATCAGATTGGATCCCGTCGCCCCATCCAGAAAAATCATCCTGTCTTTTACATAGTCTCTGAATTCCTGTTTTGTCATAAGTTGTTCTCCGTTTTTAAATATGTTACATTCTAACATGAAACAGGGCAAAAAGAAAGCGCCTGCCACAGAAATCTTTCCTGTTACTGTTCACTCACTTGATTTCAACAGGATAATATGGTAAGTTGAATAGAGGCGCCGGCACCTGATACGGCCGGCGGACAGAAAGGTACAGCAAGGATGAAAAAGAAAAAATACCTGTTTCCCGCTGTTTTGCTCATTTCCGCTCTTTTGGCAGGCTGCGGAAAAAACGCGGAACTAGATAAGTTTTATGGAGAAATGGAGGATTTTACCACACAGGTCAACGCCTCCTTTGATACCCTGAACAGTGTGGATCCGGATTCGGAAACCAGTGTGGAGGACATGCTTGCGGCCATGGACGATCTCGCGGCCAAATTTACATTGCTCGCCGGGATTGATGTCCCCCGGCAGTTCTCCGCAGTGGAAGATCTGGCCGATGAGGCCGGAGAATATATGACGGAGGCCGCCAGCCTGTACCGGGAAGCTTACGGCGGGGAAGAATATAACGATAATGTAGCTTCCGCCGCTTTGGAATATTATAACCGTGCGGTAAAGCGTCTGGATTATATCTCCCAGATACTTCAGGGAGAAATGCCCACTGATGCTTCCATTACCATCATAACGGAAAATGATGCTCCCGGTTTCAAGGAAGACTCCCAGGATGACTCGGGAAATACGGGGGATCCCGATGGGGAACCGGAAGGGACTGATACGCCTTCGGAATCCGTGCCTTCGGAATAAATCCGTCACGAAAACAAACCCGCCTTCTGATCGAACGGAACTGTCCTCCTGACAGGCTCCGCACCGGAAGGCGGGTTTTCTTATCTGCAGACTTTACAGTCCAGTTTTGTAACCTCCAGCTTCAGCATACAGTCCTCTTCCCACGGTATATCGGTTGCCGTATCTTCCCGGGGAAGATAGTGGGCCAGAAGATGCTTCATTGCGGTTTTCTTTTCTTCGGTATCCTCCAGGAAAACCGGCTTTCCATAGCCTTCTGCGCAATTATAAAACATGGTATATTCCCCGTTTTCCACAGGAAGCATACAATGATCCGAGTCCATCTGGAAAGCAATTTCCTCTGCTTCCCGCAACAGTTTCATTACCCTGTCATCCAAATCCCCTTTCATATAAAAGGTGAATTTCCCGTTCAGAAACGTATATCCAAAGGAAACCGGAATCACGGATACCCGTTTCCCGTCCGTCAGCCCCAGCCTGCACATATCACAGCTGTCCACGATTTTCAGCCTTCCGGCCAGGTCTGTCACTGTTTTTTCTGTTTTTATCATATCTCTCCTTCTCTCACTCCCAGTATGCATGATTCATGGTTTCATATACCGTATCCATCAGTTCTATCGTCTGCTGTCTTTTGTTCTCACAGGCGGGCGGCTCGACCGGCGGCAGTATCTTCAGGGTAAGACAGGGCTTCCTTCTCATAAGGCCTGACACGCCTCCCGGATGTCTGTAGGAAATCACCATGGGGATTACCGGCACCCCGGCTTCACAGGCGGTTAAAAAGGCGCCTCGTTTGAATCCGCGGATTCCCTGGTAATACGGATGTAACACCACTTCGGGATAATAGTGGATCCAATTGCCCCCCGATACCCAGCTTCCGGTTGCCTCCAGGAAACGCCTGAAGCTCTGGCCGCTTTCCGGTATGGGGATTCCTCCCAGAAGACGGATGATATGCCGGATAAAGGGGATCCGGAAATTAGATTCCAATGTGGGGAAGCATACATTCCTGCACCGCAGGACATAAGAAACCATCACACAATCCAGCAAATGGACATGGTTGCAGACTGTGACTGCACCGCCTTTCACGGCTTTCAGATTCTTACGCCCTTCTATTTTCAGCCCCCAGACCGGTTTGATAAATAAAACAACCAGCAAATATATCAGAAGCCTTACCAGTCCTCCGCACAACAGGAAAAAGGGGTTGGAAGGGAAGAAACGATAGGAATCCTTCACATGAAAAGAAAGAGGGGTCCACAGTTTCACTATATGTTTTTCCTCGTAAACAACACCGGCCGTCTCCCGTTTCCCTTCCGCGAACTTTCTCCGGTTTTCCAAACGGCGGTTTTCCTTCCGGTAATCCTGAAGTTCTTCCTCAAACATCTGTTCCATCCATCGTACACAGTCCTCCAGCGCAAATTCCCTGCCGTGTTCACTGTATCTCTTTTCCATCCGCCTGCGTTCGCCGGCTTCTTCCAGCCAATAATCGATTTTTGCAGCCAGTTCATCGCTGTTTCCTGCCTTAAAAAGGCTTCTTTCATCCAAGGCAAACTGCGGCGTTGCCGATTTCGGGCTGTCGGCAATCACGGGGACCACACCGCTTGAAAATGCCTCAATACAGGATATCGCTTCAATCTCCGCATCCGCCGCATGGACATACAAATCGGTTATGGAAAGCAGATGCAGAAGCTTTTCATGGGAAAAGAAACGCATAACAGGCTTGTTGGTCAGCTTCCTGGAACGATACCGGTAGCTTCCGTATTTCAGCCCCTGCCCGGCAAGCACCAGCTGGATACGGGATTCATATTTTGACTTGGCTATGGCATCAATGAGGATATCCTGCCTTTTTTCGTTGGAAAGCCTCCCGATCATGAGTACTATGAATTTATCCTTCAGTTTAGCCGGTTTCGGCCTTTTGCGGTAAATAAAATCCGGATCCACGCCATTGGATATGACATGAAGCTTTGAACTGTAATTATTTGCCCGCAATTCCCCCGCGATAAAGCTGCTGGGACAATGGATATGCCGGAAATATTTATAAAACCGCTCCCAAAAAAAACGGTAGAGCCAGGCATTCACGGCCTGCTGTTTTCCGAGGTGCAGCGTATAGGTAATGTTTTCCGGCTGCACATGGAAAGCCGCCGTATGAGGCACCCCCAGCTCACGGGCGATCTCCAGCCCCTTCATTCCCAGCAGGAAAGGCAGCAGGAAATGTACCAGATCAGCCCATCCAATCGCTTCCCTCAATACTTCTTCGTCCGGCCTGGCGAAAACCATCCCCTGCTTTGTCACAATATGGTGAACCACAGGGGGAAGGAAATATTCCTTTACCAGATATTTCCCGTTGCCCGAGTTTCCCGTACTCACCACACGCACCTCATGTCCATGGGACGACAGGGTGTGCGCCAGCCGCTGCGCCGTCATTGTAGTTCCGTTATTCCCTCTGTCGTACTGGTCAATAATTAATAATAATTTCATTTCCGTATCAGGCCTTTCCTGTCATGAATATGCCAAAATCCTCTTCCGGCATGGGCTTCGCATAATAATAGCCCTGACCGATATCACAATGGATAGAACGGATAAACTCCGCCTGGGATGCATTTTCCACCCCTTCAGCCACTGTTTTTATATGCAGTTCTCCTGCCAGATTGATAATATTTTTCATAATAATATCTCTCTTTTCCTGTTCCCCTGTACCGGCAAGAAAGGCTTTATCCAGCTTGAGTTCATCAATATCCAGTTCCTTCAGTATATTCAGTGAGGAATAGCCGCTGCCGAAATCATCCATGGATACGGCAAACCCCATCTTATGAAGCTCACCGACCAGCTTTTTCATTTCCTCCAGATTTTCCATTGTAATCCCTTCCGTAACCTCCAGGATAATAAGGGAAGGGTCAATCTGGTGTTTTCTTATTATCTTCTCAATCTGATTTAAATAATCCTGTTTGTAAAAAAGGATTCTTGACTGATTCACAGAAATACAGATACCGGAGATCCCCGCTTTCAAAAGCCCGTTCAGGTAAATACAGGCTTCCTCAAGCATGTACATATCCAGGTTGGTAATGAAACCGTTCTGTTCGAATACCGGAATAAAATCATCCGGATAGATGATGCCTCCCTGGGGGCGCACCCAGCGCACCAGCGCCTCCGCCCCGCAGATCTTTCCGGTTTCCATGCTTACCTTCGGCTGTAAATACATGCAAAATTCCCTGTTCTCCAGCGCGGCGTACATAATACGTTCTATCTCATTGCGTTTCAATTCTTTTTCATGCAGACTGTTTCCATAATATAGGATACTGCTGTCCCGGTTTCCCTTGGCATTTTTCAATGCCAGGTTTGCATTGTCCCAGAAAACATCAAAATCCCCCCGGCCTCCGCAGGCCTCTATTATTTTCACCCCGCAGTTGCAATGAATATGATATTCCTGGACCGGATCCAGCTGACAGAGCGATATATTTTCCATCATAGCCGTCACACGTTCCGTCAGTTTCCGTTTTTCCCCACAGAATAAAAGGAGGGCAAATTTATCGGAATTATCTCTGCAGCAGAGCTCGGATCCTCCTATTGTTTCCAGAAGCACCTGTGCCACATGCTTCAACAGGTTATCCCCTTTTGCATAGCCGAACAGCTCATTTACAAATTTAAAGTTGGCAATGTCCAGAAGGATCAGCGCATACCCGCTCTTCTGCTTCAACAGGGATGTAACCTCCTCCGTAAACCGTGTCTTATTATACAGTCCGGTAAGCGGATCGAAATATGCCAGCCTGCGCATGGCATTTCTGTTGTTGCGGATGAGGGTATAGATATAGCCGAACACAATGACGAGCAGCAGAATAATAACCGCAAAAACGGCGATGGTCACCTGGGTCATTCTGTTAAAGTTCCCGTTCAGCGCTTCCTGCGGAATCATGCACAGCAGATACCAGCCGTTTCTTTCGATTGGGGCAAAGTACATCCAGTACTTTGTATTGTTGTAAGAAAAAGCGGAAAAAAAGTTTTCTCCCTTCTCAAGCAGGGGCAGTAGTTCTTTCTCCAGTCCGGCCCCCAGTAGATCCGTATCAAAAATATTCCGTATATCCTCACTTTCAATGAGTTTATGACTGGAACGGATAACGAAATCACCGTCGCCGTCTATGATATGCAGATAGGCATTCCCATTGAAGATAGGACGGCTGATGATCGTTCCGAAGGTTTCGGATTTGCTGGTGGCGGTGAGAACACCTTTCAGCTCTCCCCTTCTGTAAACAGGTACCCCATAACAATTAATGGACCCTTCTGCGAACCGGTCCGGCATTGTATCCGAAACGGCAGACTTGCCGTCCAGGGCTTCCTGTATGAACGCTTCCTCCCCCAGCTTAACCTCCTTATAGCGGACCCCTTCCATATCAACCAGTTCCCCCGTTCCATCGGGACCGATAAAGCCCATACGGATAAAATCATTCTGGTAATTTTCGGTCTCCAGAATATCCATAATCTCACCTTCGTCCATATCATTTTCCCCAATTATGGTCGAAAGTGCCTCCAGCACATGGAGATAGCCTTCCATCTGCATCACAATCGTGCTTTTATATTGCTGTGTTACCTCATTCAAATAGATTTCCGCTTCATTTTTTTGTGCCCTGCTCAGGGTTGCAAAAACCATAACTGCCGTGACGGCCAGAGCAGCAAAAATGCCGGCGGCTGTGACCACAGCGATGGAAATTTGTCTTTTCAGGTTCTTTTCCGTTCTCATTGCATTCCTCGGGGTAAATGTATTATCGTCTTACAATGCTTGCATATGTACGTACAAGTGAATTACTTAATTATAACCTAGACATTCTTTTTTGTACAGTAACATCGCATGAGGAATGTGGGGATGCCGATTTCTTTTGCGGAATAAAGGAAAAAAATAAGCGTACCACTATTACAAATGGCACGCTTATCATGATACAGTTGTTATGCACTACAGGGAAAATGATATGCTACCTGTTGGAAATAGCCGCCTGCGCCGCCGCCAGTCTTGCAATGGGTACACGGAACGGGGAACAGGATACATAGTTCAACCCTATAGAGTGGCAGAATTCAATGGAGGAAGGATCTCCGCCATGCTCGCCGCAAATACCAAGCTTGATGTCCGGACGGGTCTTACGTCCTTTATTGGCCGCCATCTTGATCAGCTGTCCCACACCGTTTTGATCCAGTTTTGCAAAAGGATCCGCTTCGTATATTTTGCTCTTATAATAATCTACCAGGAATTTACCGGCATCATCACGGGAAAAGCCATAGGTCATCTGGGTCAAATCATTGGTACCGAAGGAGAAAAATTCCGCTTCCTCCGCAATTTCATTCGCCAGAAGAGCCGCACGGGGAATCTCAATCATCGTACCAATATGGTATTTGATGTCGGAATTCATTTCCGCTTTTACCTTCTCAGCGGTTTCCACAACAACTTCTTTTACAAATTTTAATTCCTTCTTATCGCCTACCAGAGGTATCATAATTTCCGGAACGATTATATAGCCGTGCTCCGCCTTCACTTCAATAGCCGCTTCCATAACGGCCCTAGTCTGCATGCGGGCAATTTCAGGATAAGTAACCGAAAGACGGCAGCCCCTGTGCCCCATCATGGGATTGAATTCATGAAGGCTTTCACAGGTAGCTTTCACTTCAGCCACTGTCAGGTTCATGTCCTTTGCCAAATCCTCGAAGTCTTTTTCTTCTGTAGGGACAAATTCATGAAGCGGAGGATCAAGGAAACGAATGGTAACCGGGTTGTCCTGCATCACTTCATAGATACCCTTGAAGTCACCCTTTTGGAAAGGAATCAGCTCATTCAGGGCCTTTTCCCTCGCTTCACAGGTAGTGGAAAGGATCATCTTGCGGATTTTCGGTATACGCTCCGGATCAAAGAACATATGCTCCGTACGGCACAGGCCGATTCCTTCCGCTCCCAGTTTAAGAGCATTTGAGGCATCCTCGGGAGTATCTGCATTAGTACGTACCTTCAACGTACGGAAGGAATCCGCCCAGTCCATAATACGGCCGAAATTGCCGCTGATGGTGGCATCCTCGGTTGCGATGTCTCCGTCATAAATCTTGCCGGTAGAACCGTCAAGGGAGATGTAGTCCCCTTCATGATAAGTCTTACCGCCCAGGCTGAACACCTTGGCATTTTCATCAACAACAATATCACCGCAGCCGGATATACAGGCGGTTCCCATACCTCTGGCTACCACGGCGGCATGGGAGGTCATCCCTCCGCGCACGGTGAGAATTCCTTCCGCAGCGTGCATGCCTTCAATATCCTCCGGAGAAGTCTCCAGACGTACCAAAATAACACGTTCTCCCTTTTCATGCGCTTCCTTGGCATCCTCAGCGGTAAAATATACTTTACCGGCAGCGGCGCCGGGAGAAGCCGGCAGAGCTTGTCCGATCACATGTCCTGCCTTCAGTGCATCCGGTTCAAAGGTAGGATGCAGAAGCTGATCCAGCGATTTGGCTTCAATTCTAAGGACAGCCTCTTCAGGGGTTATCATACCTTCGTCCACCAGGTCACAGGCGATCTGTAAAGCGGCAGGCGCTGTTCTCTTACCGTTTCTTGTCTGCAGGAAATACAGCTTTCCTTCTTCAATGGTAAATTCCATATCCTGCATATCCCTGTAGTGGGATTCCAGTCTGTTGGCAATCTCTATAAACTGCTTGTAGCAGTCAGGCAAATCCTGTTCCAGACGGGTAATGGGCTGGGGTGTTCTGATACCCGCAACAACATCTTCCCCCTGTGCATTAATCAGGTATTCGCCGTAAATCCCCCTGGCTCCGGTAGAAGGATTCCTTGTAAAGGCAACGCCGGTGCCGGAGGTATTTCCCATATTTCCAAATACCATAGACTGTACGTTAACCGCGGTTCCCCAGTCTCCGGGAATATCGTTCATACGGCGGTATATGATGGCGCGATCATTATCCCAGGAACGGAAAACCGCTTTTACAGCTTCCATAAGCTGTACTTTGGGATCCTGAGGGAAATCCTGTCCCATCTTATCCTTATAAATGGCCTTAAAGCGTGCGATAACTTCCTTCATATCGTCCGCCGTCAGATCCGTGTCGAAATGAGCGTCCTTTGCTTCTTTGATTTCATCAAGGACCCTCTCAAATAACGATTTGGGAACCTCCATGACTACATCCGAGAACATCTGGATAAATCTCCGATAGGAATCATACGCGAATCTGGGATTTCCGGTCTTTTTTGCAAAACCTTCCACGGAAATATCAGTGAGCCCCAGGTTAAGAATGGTGTCCATCATGCCCGGCATAGATGCCCTGGCACCGGAACGGACGGACACAAGCAGCGGATTTTCGGTGTCTCCGAACTTCTTGCCCTGGAGTTCTTCCAGTTCAGCAAGCGCGGTAAAGATCTGGTTCTTTACCTCTTCCGATATCTGCTTCCCGTTGTTGTAATAGTCGGTACAGGCTTCCGTTGTCACCGTAAAGCCCTGCGGAATGGGCAGCCCCAGATTGGTCATTTCTGCCAGATTGGCTCCTTTTCCGCCAAGAAGGTCCCGCATGCCTGCATTGCCTTCCTTGAATGAATAAACCCATTTTGCCATCTAATTTGTTCCCCCTTTGAACGAAGTATTTGGTATAGGTTTGCGAAGCGTCCGTATACTGTCTGGTTCTGCGCTTCGCTCTCGTATTTCCATTATATCACAACTCTTTCTGGAACGCACGTTAATTTTTGTTGTTTTATAAATAAAATATAAATATTTTAATCTAACTCCCAACAAATCATGCATTTATCAGAATGAATAATTAATTTTTATGTTGTTTTTGGAGATGTTTTATGTGGCTTTTTCTGCATTTTTCTGCAACCGGTTTCGTCTTTTTCCGCTTCGGATGTCCGCGCCACACAGATTCGTTGTAGCGCTCTTGCCCCCTGCCGGAAACGACATCAAAACACTGTCCGAACGTCATTCCCACAACCCGGCGGAAAGGAAAAACAGATGCCGCATTCTGTGACTTTGTCCCAATAACAAAACCTGCCGGAGTCACCCGGCAGGCTTCTTTTGTAGGTTATGGCAGCATATTGCTTAAACAGTTAAAAATCGAATTTATCTGCAAAATAGGAATCAAGCTGGTCAATAGCCACTCTTTCCTGTTCCATGGAATCACGGAAACGCACTGTCACACAATGATCTTCTTCCGAATCAAAATCATAGGTAATACAGAAAGGAGTTCCGATTTCATCCTGACGGCGGTAACGTTTTCCGATATTTCCCCTGTCGTCAAATTCGCAGTTGTATTTTTTAGCCAGCTGTTCATAAATTTTTTCCGCACCCTCATTCAGCTTTTTGGAGAGCGGAAGGATACCGATTTTAACAGGGGCCAGGGCCGGATGGAAATGAAGTACGGTCCGGACATCCCCCTCCCCGATTTCTTCCTCATCGTAAGCTGCGCAGAGGAAAGCCAGAACCACACGGTCCGCTCCCAGAGAAGGTTCGATTACATAGGGAATATATTTGGTATTCTTTGTATCGTCAAAATAACTCATATCCTGTCCGGATACATTGGCGTGCTGGTTCAGATCGTAATCCGTTCTGTCCGCAATACCCCACAGTTCACCCCAGCCGAAGGGGAACAGGAACTCGATATCCGAAGTGGCTTTAGAATAGAAGGAAAGCTCTTCTTTGTCGTGATCTCTCACGCGCATTTCCTCCTCCTTAATCCCCAGCGTCTGCAGCCAGTCAATGCAGAACTGTTTCCAATAAGCAAACCATTCCAGATCGGTATCCGGCTCGCAGAAGAATTCCAGCTCCATCTGCTCAAATTCCCTGGTACGGAAGGTAAAGTTACCGGGGGTAATCTCATTCCGGAAGGATTTGCCGACCTGTCCGATTCCAAACGGGATTTTTTTTCTGGAAGTACGCTGTACGTTTTTGAAGTTTACAAAAATACCCTGCGCTGTTTCAGGACGCAGGTAAACCGTATTTTTGGCATCCTCCGTAACACCCTGGAAGGTTTTGAACATCAGGTTAAACTGGCGGATCTCCGTAAAATTATGTTTACCGCAGGTAGGACAGGGAATATTATGTTCTTCGATAAAGCCCATCATCTGTTCCTGGGACCATCCGTCAACGGAGCCGTTCAGTTCGATTGTATTGTCTGCGGCAAAATCTTCAATGATCTTATCCGCGCGGAAGCGCTCATGGCATTCCTTACAATCCATAAGAGGATCCGAAAAGCCGCCGAGGTGACCGCTGGCCACCCAGGTCTGCGGGTTCATCAGTATGGCACAGTCCACACCCACGTTATAAGGATTGGAGGTGATAAACTTCTGCCACCAGGCCTTCTTAACATTATTTTTCAGTTCAACGCCCAGATTTCCATAATCCCAGGTATTTGCCAGACCTCCGTAAATTTCAGACCCCGGATATACAAAGCCTCTCGCTTTGGCCAGCGCCACAATTTTTTCCATCGTCTTTTCCATTTTGCCTTCCTCCTGCTTGTTCCGTTTATTCTATTTAAATATGATGTAGGAAAGTGATTCCCCATTGGTAACTACAGCCGTTTTTCCATCCGCACCCAGCGTCACATCGGAGCTCATATAAAGGATATCACCATACGGCCTGATGCTTATGCTCTCCCGTACAATAGCCACATGCCTGTCTCCCATGTCCAGAATATCCTGCTTGCTGATAGTCGTTCCTTCTTCCTTTGCGCTGTTCAGTGTCACATCCAAATCATATCCGGCGCTGAATGCTTCCTTTACCGTCCCTGAAAACAGCGCCTGACGGTAAAATCCCGAATAGTCCTCCGAATTACGGAAAGTCATCATCACCCTGACAACACCATCCTCCATCTGTGCGGAATTAAGTTTTACGTTATCTGTGCCCGCACTTTCGTTATAGGCCGTTATCAAATCCTGCGTGGATGACTTTAATTCATCCAGATCGTAATAAGTCTCTCCAAAATCTTCAACAATCGTATGGACAATTTCACCGTTTTTCTTTAATTCCAATGTACTTACATCTTCCTCTGTCTCTTTGGAACCGCAGCCTGCCATGAGCAGGGCCGCTCCGCATACAGCCAGAAGGAATAAACTGATTTTCTTCATTTTCCTTACCTCTGTGCCTTGACATATCTTTAACATTATATCCGACCTTTCCCTGATTTTCAACATAAACTTAGCAAAGGCTGTTTATAATTTCCAGGCTTTTAAAATGACCGTCCAAAGCGGTTTTACAATACAGGCCCGCCAGACGGCCCAGTTCCCGGAGGACAGGAGGCGTTACCGTAAAGGTATACAGCTTCTCCACCGGTGAGCCGGCAATGAAGGATATGGCATAGACTGTAGAGTCCAGCAGCTTTTCCCCGGAAGGGATTCCGGGAAATTCCCCGTTTATCACCACTGTTTTGATTTCAAATATGTAGCGCACCAGTTTATGATCCAGGCTTTTTGCGGTAAGGGCCCTCAATGACTGGTATAAAAGCTTCAGCAGCTCTCTTTCGTCATTATTTTCCCTGGTGCAGAAGTCACACACCTCCAGAAAATACATCCCGTAATAAGCCCCCTCATAATCAGTACGCAGGCCTTCAAAATAATTGGAGATGAAAGCCTCCGCCAGAGTATAAGAAGAACGGCCGGCATACAGCCGGAATTCACCGAAGGAAAAAGGGTTCGTAGGCGCAAGGAAACGATTGTTCTGCTTCCTTGCGCCCCTGGCAAAGGCCGTTATCTTGCCTCGTTCTTTTGTTAGGATAACTACCCTTCTGTCATATTCCCCGATAGGTTCCGCCTTCAGTATGAGTCCTGTCACTGTGAGCAAATCCTGCATTCTTGTCTGGTTCCTGCCCTTCCCTTACGTCTTCATCCGCATACTGTGCGGCAATTTTCAGATAATCTTCCACTTTTCCCGTCTTCAAAAATTGTTTCCAGCTGTTTAAATCGCTCATCCTTCACCCAGTCCTCTTCTGTTTTTTCAGTCGTACCTGAAAGAAGTACACTATTAGGGTTCGCGTTTTTGGTTTTTCTATTCGGACTCTTTCGGATTGAAGCCAAAATTTTTCAACAGGAAATCGCTGTCACGCCAGTCTTTTTTTACCTTGACCCAAAGCTGCAGATTTACCTTGCACTGAAGCATGTCCTCAATTTCAGGACGGGCCTTGCTGCCGATCGTCTTAAGCATCTGGCCTCCCTTGCCAATGATAATTCCCTTGTGGGAATCCTTTTCGCAGATAATGGTGGCCTGGATATCCGCAATGTTTTTCCTGTACTTCATACTTTCAATAGCGACCGCTATCCCGTGGGGGATTTCCTCATCCAGGGATCTCAGAGCCTTCTCACGGATTAACTCCGCCACGATCTGTCTCTCCGGCTGATCCGTTACGGTATCCTCATCATAAAAAGGCTGGCCATAAGGAAAATACTTGAAAATACAGGAAATCAACGTATCCGTATTGGTTCCGCAGCGGGCGGAAACAGGCACTACCTCTGCAAAATCCAGTTCCCTGCGGTAGGTATCTATCGAGGGAAACACCTCGTCCTTTTTCACGGTATCGGTTTTATTAATCACGAGAATGACCGGCGTCTTTGTCTTTTTCAGCTGCTCGATGATATGCCTTTCACCAGCTCCGATATAGGTGGTCGGCTCCACAAGCCACAAAATGACATCCACATCCTGCAGGGTCCCTTCGGCCGCCTTCAGCATATAGTTTCCCAGTTTATTTTTAGCCCGGTTTATTCCCGGGGTGTCCAAAAATACAATCTGGCCCTCTTCGGACGTATAGACAGCCTGGATCCGGTTGCGGGTCGTCTGCGGTTTATTGGACGTGATGGAAATCTTCTGGCCGACCAGACGGTTCATCAAGGTGGATTTTCCCACATTAGGCCGTCCTATTAATGTGGCAAAGCCCGATTTATATTTTTCATTCAACGGTCTTCCGGCGGCGAGCAGTTCCTCTAAGGAACGATTTGCTTCGATGGAACGCTTTGCTTCCATGGAACGCTTTGCTTCCATATCCATGTATTGTTATTCTCCTTTATTTGGGGATTCTGTATTTTCCGGTTTTTTTCTGTCATCCGGCCCGGGCATTTCCGGCTTACCAACGGGAATCCCGCCTGCCGGGTTTCCTCCTGCCGGCGTTTCTCCTGAACCGGACATGGGCGGCGGTCCCTGGGGGCCGTAACCGGGGCCGAAAGGCGGCCTTCCGGAGGGCCTGTAGGGAACACCGTATTTTTTCCGGTTTTCCTCTTCCCGTTTTCGGTTGGCACGGATAATAAGTTTCATAATTATTATGGCAACACCAATGATAATAGCAAAAACAAAGAGAACCGGCAAGGAAATTATGAAACCGATACAGAATTCCTTCAGGCCATGCCCTACATTATACAGATTTTCTGAGAAACCAATCCGGATACGTTCCCAGGTTCCCTTTTCCTCCGGAGGCGTCAGGCGTGTCACTTCGTTTATGTACAGATATACAGTACTGTAATTTACCTGGTTATCCATGGTCCGCAGCTGGGCTTCCATACTTTCCAGCTGATAGCGTACTTCTGTAAGGCGGCTTTCGATAGAAATGATATCTTCCATGGTTTCCGCCTGATCCATCAGTTCAAGAAGTCTGTCCTGTTCCTGCTCCAGCATCTTTTTATGGCTTTCCAGATCCACGTACTGCAGCGTGACATCCTCTATGGATTCCTGACGGGATACCACGTTGGAAATCTCGTCCACCTGATCCACAAAGGCATCCAGGTTTTCCGCAGGGATACGGAGTGTGAGATTGGCGCTTCTACTGCCTATACTGTTTTCATTATAAGAAGCGAACTGCTCAATATAGCCGTTCAATGTATTTACCTTTTCCTGAATGGCAGCTACCAGAGTGCCGTAATCCTCTGTTTCTACGGTCATATCCACATTTTTAATCAGTTTTCTGCCGGAAGCCGCCGTATTCTCCATTGCTGCGCCGTTTTCCCCGCCGGCTGCCTCCGCATCCTCCGCCGCCGCTGCCGTATCATAGGAATACTCGGAATACACCCCGCCGGAATCATAGGCGACAGCCGCCTCCGCGGGGGAAGAATTCTGGGAGGACGATTTGGAACTGCCCCCGCAGCCGGCCAGCATCACTGCAAGCAGGCAAAAACTGATAAGTAAACCGGTGATCGCCGTCTTTTTCTTCATAATACCCTCCTGCCCTGTTTATCGGGCTTTCTGCGCGCCGTTAAGGCACTTCCCGGATCCGGAAACGGCGCCGCAGCGCCTGGTCCGGATCCGGGAAAAAACAATGCCCGATATGCCCGCACCTTTTGTCAATACAGGTTTTCCAGTACATCAAACAATTCTTTGTCTTCCTTCAGCCTGGTGTCATTTCCCACTACACACAGACAATCATCCTCCATAAAAGCCCGGATTACGGCGGCAAGAGAGCGGATAGTCTCCGCATCCGTTCCAAGAAGCTCATCTCTCTCCCTCTGGTAATCTTCATAGGTCTGGTTGGTCAGATAGGAGCTCATGGCACGAAGGCCCCTGGCCGCCGGATTAAGAGGAGTATCCAGTTCACTGATGGCGCCGATAATATACTGGGTCATCGTGCGTTCATCACCGTCAAAGGCTTCCACAAAACCGGCGGCTTTTTCATAGGCTTCCACCGTACTTTTCAGGTTCGGATCCCGATAGGAAACAAAATAGCTGTCCCCGCTTTTTCCAAAAGCACACATACAGCCGTAGGCGCCTCCCTTTACCCTTATCTCCTGCCACAGATATTCATAACTCATCATGACCTTCAGCACCTTCAGCGCACCTGTATAGGGCAGTCCTTTGCTGACAAAATTACCGGCCCTGCACACATATTGTACCTGGGATGCGGATAAAAAGCCCTCATTCAGCTTAACCGGCTCTATCGTAAACGCTTTCTTTTCCACAGGCTCTGTATAAAGCGCATTTTTAACATGTTGAGCCAGTGAAATAAATTCCCCGTAATGATCTTCGGTTCCCACATAATCCAAAAGCAGGTTTTCCGGTCGGAAAATATAGGCCACCAGAGACTGCAGCTTATGCTGTAAATCCTCTCTGCAGCTTTCAAAATTCTTTTCCAGATGATCGATAAGCCGGTAAAAAGGCATGCCGTTTATCTGCTCCTGAATAGCCGCCGGCCGTGAAAAATAGGACATGGCGCGGCTTGCCGCCACGGAATGGCCGGAAGAGATCAGATTGGACTGCAGCCTGGATTTTAATTCCGCCAATATCTCATACAGCCGTTTCCCATCGTCAAACCGGGATTTCAGCATGATTTCCTGCACCAGCTCCACGGCTCTTGGCAGATTGTCCTCCAGCGTCTTTGCCTTCATCTCAAAGGTAACCAGACATTCGGACAGGTTACGGGCATTGGTAAAGAAATTAGTGACTGCGGTAATACCGCCGGTTTCCATATTCATTTCATGGAACAGTTCCCCATAGGTAAAATTCTCCGTATCCACATAGCCGAGGACCGATTTCAGGATACCGATATACGGGAATAACTCCTCCGGAACCTGCTTTACATCGAACAGGAAACGGAAATAGCTGATATGGTTCGTAAAAATATCATGATACATCACAGTGGTAGAGCCGGCTGAGCGTATCTCATTCACCAGAGGTTCCGCGTCTTTGCGGATATCCTCTCTCTTAAGAAGGGGGATGGTCGCCAGCGCCTCCTTGGTGTCCGGCGTCTCCTGGTATTCCAGCAGTGCATGGGTTTGGGCAACAACAGCCTCTATCTGCTCCTTGCTGAGTTCCTTTTTCAGAGCGGCAAGCCTTTCCTTTAGCAGTCTGTCCCTTTCTTCCGCAAGCCCTTTTTTCGGGGCTAAGGTGAGGATGCCCTTATGCGTGTTCTCCAGCATACATTCCCGGATGAGTTCTTCAAAATAGGAGGTTTCCGCTTTTTCCCGCAGGGCCTTATAGGTTTCTCCCGCTTCGATATGGATAAAAGGCTTGCTTTCATCATACAGCCAGCTGTCCATAACCTGGAGTCCATACATCAGCCCGGCCGGATAGGATCCGAAATCAGCCTCCCTGTAACGGAATTCATAGAAATTCAAGCCTGCACGAAGTGCCTTTTTATCAATTCCCTGACGGGAAAGTTCCGTTAACGTCTCTTCGATGCATGTTACAAATTCCGTCTTTTGATCCAGATTGGCATTCTTGGCTACAATGGTAAAATAAGACTGCCGGATGCCGCTTTCATAATAGCTGTAAATATCCTTGCCGATCCCCTTGTCCAACAGGGCCTGCTTCAGGGGAGCACCGGGCGCGCTGCAGAGAGCATAATCCAGAATCTGGAAGGCAATATATCTATCTCTGTCCAGGCTGTCCCCCACCACCATATTATAGGTGAGGTAGGTATTATCCTCCTCCGGCTCACTGTCCGTAATCGGATAATATCTGCCGGCTTCCACACACGCTTTAAAAGGAACCTGGACCCCGATTTCCGAATCCACTGTAATTCTGTCAAAATGAGACAGATATGCGCTATCCAGATATTCCAGCTTTTCCACCATATCCATATTTCCGTACAGGTAAATATAGCTGTTGGACGGATGATAATATTTTCTGTGGAAATCCAGGAACTGTTCATAGGTCAGATCCGGTATCGCCTCCGGATCCCCGCCGGATTCATTGGAATAGGTGGTATCCGGAAAAAGGGTATTGGTGATTTCCCTTTCCAGTACATCGTCAGGGGAGGAAAAAGCCCCTTTCATCTCATTATAGACCACGCCGTTGATGTGCAGGTCATCCTCCGGGCTTTCCATTTCATAATGCCAGCCCTCCTGCTCAAAAATCTTGGGTTCGTTATAAATATTGGGATAAAACACCGCATCCAGATATACGTGCATCAGATTCTGAAAATCCTTATCATTGCAGCTTGCAATGGGGTATACTGTTTTGTCCGGATAAGTCATGGCATTGAGGAAGGTATTCAGGCTTCCCTTCGCCAGTTCAATAAAGGGATCCTTTACCGGAAAGTCCCGGCTCCCTTCCAGTACGGAATGCTCCAGTATATGGGCAACTCCCGTGCTGTCCTCCGGCGGTGTACGGAAACCGATATAAAAAACCTTGTTTTCATCATCATTGGAAAGCAAAGCAAGCCTGGCCCCGCTTTTCCTGTGCTCCAGAAGATAACTCATGGAGTTCAGATCTTCTATTCTCTTTTTTTCAACGAGTCTGTAGCTTGTCAGTTCTTCAATTTTCATACATCCATATCTCCTGTCTCTATTTACCCATTCCGGAACCGCACTGCCGCAGCTTCTCTGGCAGAATCCGGTAATATTTTATAAGTATATCACTTTTCCGGCATTTTATAAAGATGATTCGGCAAGACGCTTCCTTTCCCGTTTCTGCCTGGAACCAGAACCGGTTTCAGCCGGATATCCCACAAAAAAAGAAACACAGGTTATTTCCTGCATTTCTTTATGATTGGTTATCATATGCTGCCGGCTGTCATCCTCACACCTTCTCAAGCTTACCCTTTTTGGGGACCGCCTGGAGAATATCTGCCCGGAGCAGCTGTTTTCTTATCTGAACCCCTAATACAAAGGCCATCGCCACCGATACCACATCTTTGATCAGATAAGGCACCGATACCAGTAAAGCGGATTCGCCGAATCCCATATTCATCAGCAGCTGAAACTGAAGAATGCCCAACAGATGACAGGCTGCCAGTCCAATGGCGCCCAGCCCGCAGCCTGCGGCCTTGTTTTTAACCATGCTGCCGGCCCCGCACAGCAGTGCCAGAAAAAGGAATCCCCAAATGAAGCCGCCCGTCTTACCCACCAGAACGGTAAGGCCTCCTGAAAAGCCGGAAAAAACCGGCACCCCGGCCGCGCCCAGCAGAATATATACCCCAGCCGCCGCCGTACCGAGCTTCGCCCCAAGGACAGCCCCCGTCAATGCTATTGCAAATGTCTGCAGCGTAACCGGCACCCCGGACGGCATAGGCAGCGCAATCTGTGCAAGAACTGCGATTACAGCGGCTGACATACCCGTGATTACCAATGATTTTGTAGATACTTTCTTTTCCATGAATCCAATCTCCCCGGGCGGGGATTTCCTCCCTTATCATCATTTTTGCCAGAGGAAACCGCGGATACCCGCATCGCTGCCTTCCTTATTTAACCAGCGGATATCACTCTTTGTAAGTCGTCCTTATGTCCAAGAAAAAAAAAGACTTCCCTCTGTATAAAGGAAGTCTATCATGCATCTTTTTAATTGTCAACCAAATATGATATGTTGGTTAACATTCTTTTTTCATATAGATTACCCTTCTTACCAGGGTATGCGCTCACACCACCACAGCGCCCAGTCCCAGCTTACTGATGTGCACCTCTTCCACCACAGTGGTATCCTTCTTTCCATGCAGTTCTTTGCTTCCAACAATTTCTTCAACAGGATATTCCCGGTTGACATATCCCGCCTTCTTCCGCTTTCTGCCATCCGCCGGTTCCCATACGCTCATTTTGAAACGGGCTTTCATTTTCTTATATGCCTTAAAAGAGGCACTGTCCGGAGTCATATAAAACACATGGTTTTCCGGGGTGGTATCCGGCGCCACCTCCGTCAGAATAATACGGGCAATCACTTCCTTCAGCTTATGGGGGACATTTTCATCCTCCAATATTTCCTCATAGGTCCCTCTTGCCCCTAGATATATATTTGTCAAATCCTGAAATACATATTTAAAATCCTGATCTGCCATTTTCCCTTGTCCTTTTCTAATGTTAACCCAAAGCTGCCATACCGGCTTTCAGGCATCTGCACTGCTGATATCTTCAATCGCATCCCCGGAGAACCGGACCGCCTCCAATATCTCCTCCGACGTCATGCCCGTTTCCTCCGCCAGCTCCTGCACGGTAATCTTGCGTCCCAGGCTTTCCGCCAGCTCCTTCGCCTGATCAGCCACCCGGTTCACCTTTTCCGCCATTTTGCTGCCGGTTTCCTTCTCCTGGACATTCAGGGCTATATAGCTTTCCATAGCCTCCATAATCATGCTTCCCAGCATCCCCTGGGCATCTGCGGCATCGTCCGCGGTTTCCAGCATTTCCACCGCCATGGCAAGCGCCACATTCCCTTCTCCGATCAAGTCCTCCAGCAGGGCGCCCTGGCCTGCGTACAGCTTGGATAAATCCGCCACCTGGGGCAGATAGATCTCAATCAGCTTCTGTTTTGCGTCATAGTCACCCGACATGGCGGAAAGGGTTATCGCTTCTTTTTCACCCGGTGAAAGCTCTTCCAGCAATTCCAGACTTTCCAGATAGGAATCCAGATAATTGATTTCCTCGGCGGACAGATAGTCCTCCGGCTGCAGAGGCTCTCCGATGCCTATCTTCTGTCCCTCCAGATATTCAAATACCATTTCCAGCTGCTTTTCATCAAAGCCAAGAGGGAGAAAGGCTTCCTTCACCTGCTCCCTTCCGATACAGTTGCCCTGGTTTTTCGCCAGACGTCTGACTTCCTCCAGCGTATTTGCAAATTGCTGCTCCTGATTCATTCCTTCTTCCTTCCTGTCCTGCCATATCCCACGTTATTTCCGCGCGGACATCCGTTTTACATCCTGCCGGCCTCATGGGGCGGCCTTATATGCTCATGGGTATACAGGTGATATTGGCAATACTCATAATTTCCATAGCATTTGGAACAGAACCGGAATTCCAGCGTGGGGTCATCCTTTTCCGTTCTTCCGCAGACCGCACATTTATGTTTGGTAATACCGGGGGCGGAATGGGTCTGCTTTTTGAATTCCTGCCTGCGCTTCATCTGTCTTGGCGACATGTGGATATGATTTCTGCTGGTCAGGAAGAAAACAAGGAAATTAAGCAGGGAGGAACCGATGACAAACCAGGTCACAATGCCTCCGGTAAGACATTCGAACACCAGCATTGCCCCGTATACAATTCCCAGCCATTTAACCTTAATCGGGATAATAAACATAAGCAGGACCTGCATCTCCGGGAAGGTAGCTGCATATGCCAAAAATATAGACATATTGATGTAATAGGTGCTGAAGGAACCGAAATACACATGAAGGCCGTTACTTAAGGAATAAAGAGTCTCCGTTCCCAGTGCCAGCGGCTGTGCCCCCATCAGCAGGCAGTACAGGAACAGCAAAAGGCTTCCGGCGATTGTAAAAACCATACCTAAAAAGAGGTAAAGGTTATACCGGTAAGTTCCCCAGGTCCTCTCCAGCTGTGTTCCGATGGAATAATAGAACACCAGCATAATCAGGGTAAAAAACAGGTTTGAGGTACTCGGCGGAATCAGGATCCAGGTTACCAGCCTCCATACCTGACCATGCAGGAAAATTTTAAAGGGATCCAAAGTGAGATATCCCAGAAAAGCAGGATAGATCATGGAGATCAAATATCCTACCGCATAGCATATAATCAAATACAATGAAATATTCGGTATGGCATATTTACCGAATTTTCTTTCAAATTTCGTGGAAAAACTGCTTCCCATACTAAAAACTCCTATCTGCGGTTTACGCGATTCTTATATGAGCCTGTGCTCTTGCTGCTGCGGGTTCCCCGCTTATAAACGGGAAACACCTCAAGCGAATATATTCTATCATTTAGCTGAGAAAATGTAAACGGAAGTGTGCCGGAATTCATAAATGTTATAAAAACTTTAGAAATTGCCAATATTTTTTTAACTGCTTCTTTGGTTGCTTTTACGTGAATGCTGTCGTATAATGTAAAAAGTTGTTTGAAGACACATATTAATAAGTAGAAAGGGCATTTTTAACATATGAGTAATGCAATGAATTACACTCTGGGAATCGATATTGGTTCCACCACAGTCAAAATTGCTATCCTGGATGAGGCCCATCATATACTTTTTTCCGATTACAAAAGACATTTTGCCAACATTCAGGAAACCCTGTCGGATCTGTTGAAAGACAGTCTTTCCCAATTGGGGAATATTACCCTCCATCCCATGATTACCGGTTCCGGAGGACTGACCCTTGCCAACCACCTGGGCGTGCCTTTTGTCCAGGAAGTTATTTCCGTTTCCACCGCACTTCAGGAACTGGCCCCCCGGACAGATGTGGCTATCGAGCTGGGCGGCGAGGATGCAAAGATCATTTATTTTGAAAATGGAAATGTAGAACAGCGGATGAACGGTATCTGCGCAGGCGGTACCGGCTCCTTCATCGATCAGATGGCCTCCCTTCTTCAGACAGATGCGGCGGGGCTTAATGAATATGCCAAAGGCTATAAATCTTTGTATACGATAGCGGCCAGATGCGGTGTATTCGCAAAATCCGATATCCAGCCCCTGATCAACGAAGGGGCTACCAAGGAGGATCTTTCCGCTTCCATCTTCCAGGCGGTTGTGAATCAGACCATAAGCGGCCTTGCCTGCGGCAAGCCCATCCGCGGGCATGTTGCGTTTCTGGGAGGCCCGCTCCATTTCCTTTCCGAGCTGAAAACCGCCTTTGTACGGACGCTTAAGCTGGATGAGGAGCATACCATTGAGGCGGACAATTCCCATTTGTTTGCCGCAATCGGTTCCGCACTGAATGCGAAGGAAGAAGTTTATGTTACGCTGGAAGAGATGGTGGCTAAGATGTCTTCCGGTATTAAAATGGAATTTGAAGTGGAACGTATGGAGCCTCTTTTTTCCTCCGACGGGGAATACGAAGCGTTTCATGCAAGGCATGACAGCCATTGTGTCAGGACGGCATCCCTGGAGGATTACGTGGGCAACTGCTATCTGGGAATTGATGCGGGTAGCACTACCACCAAGGTAGCTCTGGTCGGGGAAGACGGTTCCCTGTTGTATTCTTTTTACAGCAATAACAACGGCAGTCCTCTGAAAACAGCCATCGGCGCCGTCCAGGATATCTATTCCCAGCTTCCCAGAAGCGCCAAAATCGTCCGCTCCTGCTCCACCGGTTATGGGGAAGCCCTGATGAAAGCGGCTTTTCTTCTGGACGACGGGGAGGTGGAGACCGTAGCCCATTACCATGCCGCCGCCTTCTTTGATCCCCAGGTGGACTGTATCCTGGATATCGGCGGGCAGGATATGAAATGCATTAAGATCAAAAACGGCACCGTTGACAGTGTACAGCTGAATGAAGCCTGCTCCTCCGGCTGCGGTTCTTTTATTGAAACGTTTGCCAAATCCCTGAACTACAGCGTGCAGGATTTTGCCAAAGCGGCGCTTTTCGCAAAACATCCTATCGATCTGGGAACCCGCTGTACCGTATTCATGAACTCCAAGGTTAAGCAGGCCCAGAAGGAAGGCGCAGAGGTTTCCGATATTTCCGCCGGCCTTGCTTATTCGGTTATCAAGAACGCGTTGTTTAAGGTTATCAAGGTATCGGATGCATCCGAGCTGGGAAACCGGATCGTGGTACAGGGCGGGACCTTCTATAACGATGCCGTTCTGCGCAGCTTTGAAAAAATTGCCGGCTGTGAAGCAGTCCGTCCGGATATCGCAGGAATTATGGGTGCTTTCGGTGCGGCCCTCATTGCCCGCGACAACTACAGCGCCGGTTATCAGACTACCATGCTGACCATAGAGCAGATCAATTCCCTGGAATTTGAAACGAGTATGGCCAAGTGTAAAGGCTGTACCAATCACTGCCGTCTTACCATAAACCGTTTTTCCGGCGGACGCCAGTATATCTCCGGCAACCGCTGCGAAAGAGGACTGGGGAAACCCAAAAATCCCAGCCAGGTTCCCAATCTGTATGAATATAAGCTGAAGAGGCTTTTTTCCTATGAACCGCTGTCCGCAGACAAAGCGGAACGGGGCCGCGTGGGGATTCCGCGTGTTTTGAACATGTATGAGAACTATCCCTTCTGGTATACCTTTTTCACGGAGTTGAAATACCAGGTGGTCCTCTCCCCCAACTCCACCCATAATATTTATGAGCTGGGAATCGAATCCATCCCCAGCGAATCCGAGTGTTATCCGGCAAAGCTGGCCCACGGCCATGTGTCCTGGCTGATTAAGCAGGGGGTGGATTTCATCTTCTATCCGGCGCTTTTTTATGAAAGGAACGAAACCCCGGATGCCAGCAACCATTATAACTGTCCTATCGTCACCTCTTATTCGGAAAACATCAAGAACAATGTGGATGAAATCGGACGGGGGGAAGCGGTTCTGCGCAATCCTTTCATGGCTTTTACCAGCCTTGAGGTGGCTGCCCGGGCATTGGTGAAGGAATTCCCGGAACTGCCGGAGCAGGAAATACGCAGGGCGGCGGAAAAAGGCTGGGCGGAAATGACCGCTTCCAGGGAAGATATCAAGAAGAAGGGGGAAGAGGTACTTTTGTTTCTGGAAGAAACCGGAACGCAGGGAATTGTCCTTGCAGGCAGGCCCTACCATCTGGATCCGGAAATCAACCATGGGATACCCGAACTGATTACCTCCTACGGCCTGGCAGTGCTTACAGAGGATTCCATTTCCCATCTGGGACAGCCGGAGCGGCCTCTGATTGTGTCGGATCAGTGGATGTATCATTCCAGACTGTATGCTGCCGCCGCGTTTGTCCGCACACGGGATGACCTGAACCTGATCCAGCTGAATTCCTTTGGCTGCGGCCTGGACGCCGTTACCACGGATCAGGTAAATGATATCCTTTCCGGTTCAGGCAAGATCTATACCTGTCTGAAAATCGATGAGGTAAATAACCTGGGAGCCGCCAGGATACGTATCCGATCCCTGCTTTCCGCCATTAAGGCGAAGGAAAAGAAAAAGGAAAAACGCACGATCTCTTCCACCGCCCTGGACAGGGTGATCTTTACGGAAGAAATGCGTAAGGACTACACCATTTTGTGTCCGCAGATGTCGCCTATCCATTTTGAACTTCTTGAGGCGGCGTTTAATGCCTGCGGCTACCGTGTGGAGGTCCTTCCCAACGATAACCGCCATGCCATTGATACCGGCCTGAAATATGTAAACAATGACGCCTGTTATCCTTCTCTATTGGTGGTGGGCCAGATTATGGACGCCCTCCAGTCCGGCAAATATGATTTGCATAAGGTTGCCGTGGTTATGTCTCAGACCGGAGGAGGCTGCAGGGCCACCAACTATGTGGGATTCATCCGCCGGGCCCTTGCCAAAGCCGGAATGGAACAGGTTCCCGTCATTTCTGTAAATATGGCGGGAATCGAGAGCAATCCCGGTTTTAAACTCAATTTGGATGTACTGCTGCGGGGTGTTTACGGGGCGGTATTCGGCGACATTTTTATGCGCTGTATATACCGGATGCGTCCATATGAAAAAGAACCAGGCAGCGTCAATGCCTGCCATCGCAAATGGGCGGAAACCTGCAAGACCTTCGTGCGTTCCAAACATCCGGGCTTTCATGCGTTTTTCCGTTTATGCAGGGAAATCATTGAAGCTTTTGATGCCATCCCCATTACGGATGAAAAGAAGCCCAAGGTAGGTATTGTCGGGGAAATCCTTGTAAAATTCGCCCCTGCCGCCAATAACCATCTGGTGGATCTGCTGGAATCGGAGGGCGCGGAAGCTGTGGTGCCCGACTTGCTTGATTTTATGTTTTACTGCTTCTACAACCAGCTTTATAAAGCGGAACATCTCGGTACCAGCAAGAAGTCGGCATTTACGGCAAAAGCAGGAATCAAGGCCATGCAGTGGGTACGTTCCGGAGCTGCCAAAGCATTCGATAAATCCCGGCATTTCCACGCGCCCGCCAAAATTGACGACATCGCCTCCTATGCGGCCCCTATTGTTTCCATCGGCAACCAGACCGGCGAAGGCTGGTTCCTTACCGGCGAAATGGTGGAGCTGATCAAGACGGGAACCAACAATATCGTATGTACACAGCCTTTTGGCTGTCTGCCCAATCACGTGGTGGGCAAAGGGGTAATCAAGGAACTGCGCAAGCGTTATCCCAAGTCCAATATCGTGGCAATTGATTATGATCCCGGAGCCAGCGAGGTAAACCAGCTGAACCGTATCAAATTGATGCTGTCCACTGCCCAGAAAAACCTGCAGATGGAACAGTCTCCCGAATAAAAAAACTGCATTCCTGTCACGGTGCCCATTCCAGGGACACCGTGCGGAATGCAGTTTTTTACTTATGATTCTGTTCCCTGAAGCTCATAGGTCATGCACACAGGCTTATCCGTCCAGGGATCCCTGGCGATGCAGGCTTTCAGGGAAAACACATCCTTAAGGACCCGGGGCGTCATAATTTCATCCGGCGAGCCTTCATAACAGATATTTCCCCCGCGCATGGCAATCATACGATGGGAGAATCTGGCTGCCAGGTTCAAATCATGAATTACCAGTGCAATCGTCTTTCCCTGGGTTTTGTTCAGCTCCTCCAGAAGCTTTAACACCTCCAGCTGATGTGCCATATCCAGATAGGTGGTGGGTTCGTCCAGCAGAATAACCTGGGTATCCTGCGCAAGAGCCATGGCAATCCAGGCACGCTGCCGCTGTCCGCCCGACAGCGCATCAATATCCCTGTCCGAAAATTCTTCCATTCCGGTTATGTGCATCGCCCACGCAATGGCCTCGTGATCCTCCTTTCGGAGTCTTCCGAACCCCTTTTGATGGGGATATCTTCCATATGCCACCAGTTCGGCCACCGTCAGCCCTCCCGGGGCCTGCGGCCCCTGAGGCAGAATTGCCATCTGCTTAGCCACCTCCGCCGTAGGCATCCGGGCAATCAGGCCGCCGTCCAGCAGCACCTGTCCGCTCCGGATGGGAAGCATCCGGGACAACGCTTTCAATAAAGTGGATTTTCCGCATCCGTTTGGCCCGATGATGGACGTGATGCATCCCCGGGGAATTTCCACATCCATAGGCGGAATGATAACATTCTGCTGGTAAGCCACCGAGATACGTTCCCCTGTAAGTACAGCATCCATACCACTCTCCTCCTTTATGTTTGAATCAGCAGGTATAAGAAATAAGGCGCCCCGATCACTGCCGCCACAATCCCCACCGGTATTTCGTTTGGGGACAAAAGCGTGCGGGATAGGATATCGGAAAAGGTCATCAGCACCGCGCCGGAAAGCACCGTTGCAGGAAGCAGCACCCGGTAATCCGGCCCCACCAGGCGGCGGGCCAGATGGGGGCATACCAGTCCGACAAAGCTCAGTCCGCCGCCCACCGCACAGCACAGGCTGGACATGGCAACGGCCGCCCCCAAAAGCACCGCGGACTGGCGGGGTACATCCGCACCCAGTCCTGTGGCCGTCTGCCGTCCCAGTGCCAGAACATTCAGGGTCCTGCTTTTATAGAATACAAAGAGAACCAATGCAAGCAGACCGGCGGAAAGAAGGCGAACATTAGGCCAGGAGGCTCCCCAGATACTCCCTGCCAGCCAGTTTTGTACAAATGCATATTCACTGTCCGACATACGCAGCATCAGCATGGTTGTCACGCTGGAAAGAGCCGTGGACATGGCGATTCCCACCAGTAAAAGCCTCTTCGGCGACAGACCCTGCCGGGTCATGGCCAGGCGGTAATCCAGAAAAGCTGCCGCCAGGGAACCGGCAAAGGCCAGAACAGGTAAAAGGAAGGTAAGTTTCAGGCCGCTTTGCGGGAAAAAGACCAGGAAAGCTGCCACAAACAGTCCCGCCCCCGCGTTTACGCCCAGTATGCCCGGTTCTGCCATTTCATTGCGGGATACGCCCTGTATGACACAGCCGGATACCGAAAGCCCCACTCCCACCAGCAGGCTGGTAAGTATCCGGGGTAGCCGCAGGTTCAGCAGTGTATAGCGAAGGCTTTTTGCCCCTTCTCCCCTTATTATCTGCCAGAGTTCCTCCAGGCTTATCTGTCTGTAGCCTGCGTTGATATCCATCCATATACCGGCGGCAAGCAGTACCGCAAGGATACCCATAACGGCGCCTGTACGCAGTTTTCGTCCGGATTCAGTCAAACGCTTTCCCCTCCTTTCGGGCCGTCCAGATAAAGAACGGCACACCGATTACTGCGAATACCAGACCTATCGGCGTTTCACCGGGTGCATTCACAACACGGGATACGATATCTGCTGCAAGCATAAAAAACGCGCCTGCTGCCATAGTACAGGGAATGATGCTGCGGTAATCCGATCCCACAAAAAAACGGACTACATGAGGGACCATCAATCCCACAAAGGCGACGGGACCGGCCAAAGCGACAGCACCTCCGGCCAGCAGCAGTACCACAAAGAGGCAGAGCAGCCGGGAACGTTCCACCCGTAATCCAAGACCTCTGGCGGCATCCTCTCCCAGGCTGAGCATGGATACCCGGCCGGAAAGCGCCAGAGCCGCCAAAAGCCCTGCCAGAATCACCGGACCGGCCAACTGCAGCTGGCGGGTGCGGATTCCCGCCACCCCGCCGGCGGTCCAAAAGGTGAGATCATAGCCTATATTATAGAAGATCGATACACCCTGGCTGAGGGAAGAGAGAAAAATACTGACCGCGCTGCCTGCCAGCACCAGCCGCACCGGATCTGTTTTCCTCCGTTTCAGACTCATCAGTCCATACACAGCCGTCATCGCGGCCGCGGCCCCCAGGAAGGAGAAACCTACCACTCCCGTAAAGCCCAGTCCCGGCAAAAAGGCAAGACAAAGTGCCAGTGCAAAGGACGCGCCGGCATTGATCCCCAGAAGACCGGAATCCGCCAGCGGATTCCGGGTCACTCCCTGCATTATAGCCCCGGCGGAGGCGAAGGAAGCCCCCACCAGCATACAGCCCAGGGTCCGCGGGATCCGCAGTTCCTGTATGACGATATGCTGCCTGTTTGTCATATCGGGATGAAAAACGGCTTCCAATACCTGCTTCGCAGGAATGCCGGTGCTGCCATACAGCACGGAGAGCGCCGCAGTTATGATAACCGCAATACTCCCCGCCAGCAGGAACCAAATCCTTTTCCTGTGTCCGCCCGCTTTCATTCCTGTTCCCCAAAGCTGCGGAAAAATTCCACAAAGATATCCAGCTGGGCATTGAGTGTAATAGGATCCCTGTGCATGAACGCCACCTGCTCATAAGGCAGCACACGGCCTTCCTTCACAGCATCCAGACTGTTCCACAATTTGGAATCCTCTACAAAGGAGCTGTCCGTATCCGCAAGAACGCCATACAGGATGAAGTCACCGGTGTACTCCGGCAATGCCTCAAGGGAAACCACTTCATAGGCCGTATCTCCCTCCACCATTTCCTTCTGTACCTTCTCCGGCGCCTTTAATTCCCACATATCATACAGGATGGAGCCTCCTCTGGCAAAATGGCTGCCCATGGTATAGATCTGCTGCGGCCATACCTCCACTACAGATACGGTACGCTCCCCTGCAATTTCCCGGATTTCTTCCTTTACATCCATTACCCTTTTGTTAAAATCTGTAATATAACTTTCCGCTTCCTCCGCCTTTCCTACCAAATCGGCGATATAACGGAATAAATCCTCATCACTGCGGCTGCCGTCCTGAATATATACCGTAGGGGCGATTTCAGAATATTTCTCATAATCGGCTTCCGTAATCGTCACAATCAAATCCGGTTCTTTTTCAACAATCATTTCCAGCGACGTTTCCGCGCTCACTGTATTCAGTTCCCGGATCCCTTCCGTCCGTCCCTCCAGAAAAGGGTTGGACAGCGAATAAGGCGACGCGATTACCGGCTTTACATCTACAGCCAGGAATTCACCCAGATAATAATCGGAAACAATAATTTGGGGATCCACAGGAATTTCTACCGGCCCCTTATCCGTTTCCACCGTACGCATACCTTCTGCCTGCGAAGGATCCGGTGTGCCTGCAGAAGAGGCACACGCTCCCAGCAAACCCGCCAGCATGAATGCTGAACATATCAGTAATCCTTTTTCTCTCCTCTTACTCATCCTTACCAACACCCTTTCTATTTTACCGTCCGGCATATACTGCCAGTATTTGGTTTGGTTAAACTAACCCGCGTTAGTCATACTATCATGTTTAAAGAGAAAAGGCAATATATTTTATAAAATATACCCGATTGGAATTGCCAGTTTTGTTAAAGCCTTCCGGCAGACCCTATGGGAAAACCCCTCTGGAATTCCGCCGGGACGATACTTCTTATCATGCGTGTGAAGAAAAATGACCGTCTGTGTCATGCCCGGACGATTTTAAAATAAATTTTCGCCGTAAGGCGGTACACCAGCAGGTAGGACAATGCGAAAAGGAATACGGAAAGCAGGGTAAATACTGCAAACAGGCCGATATTGGTCATCCCAAAAACCGTCATCATTTTACACAGCTGGGGGAAGGCCACAGCAATATGGATCACCGCCATTCCCAACGGAAGGAAAAAGACCAGGAGAACCTGTCTGGTAATTGTTTTCCTCGCTTCTTTCGCGCTCATGCCCACTTTTTCCATGATTTGGAAGCGTTCCCTGTCATCGTACCCTTCTGTTATCTGTTTGTAGTAAATAATGAGTACCGTTGCCGTCAGGAACAAAACAATGAAAAAGATCCCCACAAAAAGAATGCTGCCGTAGAGTTCATAAAATTCCGCCCTGACCTGGCTTTTCACATAGATACGGGTAATTCCCGGAATTTCGGCTGCCGCACGGCTTTCGAAGGCCGTCACAGCATCCGTTCCTCCCTCCACATCAAAAAATAAATTATAATAGATGTAGGCAGGAAATCTTCCTTCCTGGGCCTGCGCATTGCTGGCCGCGGACAGTCTGCCCATATCCTGCAAGCCGGGGACAATGAATACATGCAGTTCCACAGACGATCCAAAACCCAGGAACTGTGTAATGTCCGATTCCCTGAACGGTTCCTCTTTCAGCTGTTCCCGGATCCGGTATTTTTCACCGCAGATCTCCACTTCCCCCGCCAGGGGATCTCCCGTGGTAAGGTGCAATACCTCTCCTTCCTCCAGCACATGGTTTTGACCATAAAGACGGTTATAGTCGTCCAGCGGCAGGATGGATATCATACTTGTTCTTCCGTTGTCCTCAAAAGCGGTGCTGAAGCGGTTGTTCTTATAAGATGCACCAAAGGACAGCAGGTACAGCTCCATTTGTTTCTTTGCCGTACAGCCCGTGGATACGGAAAGGGCCTCCGCGGCCGCCTTCATGCCGGCAGGTACGGTACTTTCCATAGAACCGCCTCCCTCTGTCAGCTCCGGCAGTGCGGCATACAGATTGATTTCCCTGGGGAACTGGTTCTTCAGCATATCTTCTTCCCCTGCGTATAAGCTCAGGCAGCTGGAAAGGGTTACCAGAACCGCCGTGGACAGAATACAGATACTCGCCAATCCGGCGGCGTTCTGCTTCATCCGGTAAATCATTCCTGAAACCGAAACGAAATTTTCCGGCCTGTAATAAAAGGATTTCTTTTTCCGTAACGTTTTCAGCAAAGCGATGGTGCCCGCCTGGAACAGACAATAGGTGCCGATAATGACAAGAATAACAGCCGGAAAAAAAGCCATGAACGCATCGGATGCCGTATAGGTGGTCAGCGCTTTCACATAACCTGCCCCCAATGAAGCCGCACCGATAAGGGCAAGGAACCATCTGGTTTTCGGTTCCCGTTCCCCTTCCCTGCTGCTCCTTAAAAGCTCGGTGGGATTCGCTCTGAACACGCTGTAAATATCATAAACAAGGACAAAACTGAAACAAACGAGATAAATCAGACAGGTTTCCCCTACTGCCTGAACGGGGATCCGGAACGTGAGCCTTCCGGGCAGCCCCGCAAATTTCAGCAGGAGCAGGAACATCAGCTGACTGAACAGGGCGCCTCCCCCGATACCGGCCAGAAGGCTTATCAGCATGCCCAGGAATACCTCCCAGAACAGGACAAAAGCCAGATGCTTTTTTTCCATCCCCAGAATACAGAACAGGCCGAATTCCTTTTTTCTGCGTTTCATAATAAAACTGTTAATATAAAATAATATGATAAAGACAAACAGGATGCAGATAAAAAAACAGATTCGGACAAGCATATGCATGATATCCCCGCCCTCCATACCGCTGTCCGCCACCATGGCGGCTACGGAATTGAGGACATAAAGAAGTCCGGCCATCAGACTTCCGGCAAACAAATACGGATAATAGATGCTGCTGTTCTTTTTCACATTTGTTCCGGCCAGACGGGGATAAAACAGAAGGTTATGCAAGGTATTCATATCACGCCTCCTCTCTGCCTGTGGCCAGAACGGTTAGGGTATCGGATATTTTCTGGTACATCTCTTCGTTGGAGCCATCCCCCCGGTAGAGCTGGTGGAATATTATTCCGTCCTTGATAAAAAGAACACGGCCCGCATGACTCGCCGCCCGGATGCTGTGGGTCACCATAAAGACCGTCTGCCCGCTTTTATTAATTTCCTCAAACATCCCAAGCAGGCCGTCTGCGGCCCGGGAGTCAAGGGCCCCGGTAGGCTCATCGGCAAGGAGAATCCGCGGCCCGGTGATTAAGGCTCTGGCTACAGCCGCCCGCTGTTTCTGTCCTCCGGACACTTCATAAGGGTATTTCTCCAGCAGTTCCCCGATTTCCAGCTTCCGTGCCAGCGGCTTCAGCCTCTCTTCCATCTCTTTATAATCTTTTCTGGCCAGTACCATGGGCAGGAAAATATTATCCTTAAGGGAAAAGGTATCCAGCAGATTAAAATCCTGGAATACGAACCCCAGGTTGTCCCTCCGGTAAGCCGCCATTCGGCTGTCAGGTACTGCCGACATATCTGTTCCGTCAAGCAGTACCTTTCCGCCTGTAGGCCGGTCCAGGGCCGCAAGGATATTCAGCAGGGTGGTTTTTCCGGAACCCGACTCTCCCATAATTGCCACATACTCGCCCTTTTCCACGGAAAATTCCACATCCGCAAGGGCTTCCACCTTTGCTCCGCCGAACCGTGTGGTATATATTTTTTTCAGATGCTTAACTTCCAACAGTGCCATCTTATCCTCCATTCTGCCTTATTGACTTTGGCTACGCCGCAGCTGCGTTACGCCTTTTATTATAAGGATACAAAAAAAAGGATTCCATCGATCTGCCTTACATTTTCACCGGCAACCTTACATTCCTGTAAGGTACGGACGGTTACATGGGATTGGTATGTACCATACAATGCTTGACCTGCGGGAATTCCTTCTCTATGGCGCTGTGGACAGCCTCCGCCGTCCGGTGTGTCTCCTCCAGCGGCCGGGTTCCGTCCATGGATATTTCCACATCCACATATATTTTAGAACCGAACAGCCTTGTTTTTAATATATCTATCCGCTCCACACCTTCTTGCTCCCCTATCACCTTCTTCATTTTTTCCGCCGTCTCTTCCGGACATGCCTTGTCAACCATTTTGGCCGCCGCATCCCGGAATATATCCAGGGCCGCCTTTTCTATAAACAGGCAGATCAGCAGACTGGCTATCGGATCGAAAATGGGGAAACCAAGCCTGGCGCCGAGAATACCGGCGAATGCCCCAACGGAGGAGAGTGCATCCGAACGGTGATGCCACGCATCGGCCATGAGGGCTCCGGAGTTGATTTTTTTAGCAGCTGCCCTTGTAAACCAATACATCCATTCTTTTACAAGGATGGATAAGACGGCTGCCGCCAGGGCCAGTTGTCCGGGAACCAGGATCGTCCCGGTGCCTCCCTGTGTTATTTTTTCGATTCCCGCTGCGCCGATTCCGATTCCCGTAGCCGCCAGGATGACCGCCAGCACAATGGATGCAACACATTCCATACGCTCATGTCCGTATGGATGTCCGGAATCCGATTGTCTGCCGGATATGACAACCCCGATCATTACTATGAAGGTGCTGAATACATCGGAAGCGGAATGGACGGCGTCGGACACCATGGCCCCTGACTTTGCGATCAGTCCCGCAGCCAGCTTCAGTAAAGATAACAACAGATTGATGACCACACTGATTACGGACACCCGCATGGCTAACTGCGTATCACTGGTTATTTCCCTGTTTTTTCTGAGATTCTGTTCCATAAAAGTTACCTCCTGATTTGTAAGATAACTCTATGACACATACAAGATTTGCATTTGTCTGCCCGCCAGGGTATAAAAAAGCACCTGTGGGACAGAGAAAATACTGTCCCACAGATGCTTATTCCATCTGCTGCCATTACGACGGCCCGGCTATCCATGAATCCTCCCCGGCCTCAGCGAAATACCGGAAGAACACACAGCCTGCTCAGTTTGTACTGTAGATTTGTATGCAGTGCAAAGAGTATTGTCATATATTATATGCACGCGTTCCCGGGATGTCAACACCATTTTTTACCATTCTTGCACCAATTTCCTCCCTATTCGTTGCCGTTCACGGCCTCTCTATTCCATTTCAAATTTCTTCCTGGAAATGCCAAGAATCACCCGGGTTCCCTTCCCTTCCCCGGCTTCAATGATTATGGACTGGCCCAGCATGTCCATCGCCTGGCGGCACAAGAAGAGGCCGATTCCCGTGGAGTGCTTATCCCGTCTCCCATTAAAGCCGGTATATCCCCATTCGAACACTCTGGGAACATCCTCGGGCCGAATTCCTATCCCATTATCCTCCACCACAAGGGCATGCCCTTTCTCCGTCTCTCTCTTATATATCCTGATTTCCCCGTGTTCCCTGCCGGCCGTATATTTTACCGCATTGCCCAGCACCTGCTCCAGCACAAATATAAACCATTTTTCGTCTGTCAGCACACCCCCGGCCATTTCACCGATTTGAATTCCTATCTTGTTATAGATAAAAACGGAGGCCAAATTTTTTACCGCCTTTTTTACCAGCATATCCAGGGGGTATTCCTTTAAGACCAGATCTCTGTCGGTCCCGTCCAGGCGCTGGTACTGCAGTGCCATATCCACATACTGCTCCGCCTTCCACAACTCCTGTTCCAGAGAACGCAGATCCTGCTTTTCCTCCTGAAGAAGCAGGTGCATGGCAGCAATCGGTGTCTTTATCTGGTGGGACCAAAGGGTATAATACTTACCGCTCCGCTCTTTTTCCCCGCGGTTTGCTTCCTTCTGCCGCTCGTATTCCCCATACCACGCCTTGGCGAGCGCATACCAGTCCCCCTCAAGGCCTTCCGGCTCTTCCTCCGCCGCAAAAACGCCTTCGGCTGCCTGCTTTCTATACAGCTCCAGAAGCTTTCTCCTGTTCCGGTACTTCCAAAAGCCATACATAAGCTGCAGTACCGCAAAAACCGTAAGCAGCAAAAACAAATAAACCACCGGCTGCCAAGGCAGGCCGTACAGCCACCAGACGAACAGAAGAAATAAGTACACAAACAGATAAAACAGAAGCCCCTTGCATTCCCGCAGATATTCCCGTCCGTATTTTTTTTCCTCTATCATACGCCTATTCTTCCTCTGTTTTCTCCGGAATAAGATAGCCGAGCCCCTTTTTGGTCCGGATATAATCCGTAAGCCCTATTTCCTCCAGCTTTTTCCGCAGCCTTGTCACATTTACTGTCAGAGTATTATCATCGATAAAGGATTCATTTTCCCACAGATTCCGTATAATTACATCCCTTGAGACTACAGTGCCTCTTTTCTCCATCAAAATGCTCAGTATCCGGAATTCATTCTTAGTCAGTTCCAGTTTCCTGCCCCGATAGTCAAACACCGCATCGTGCAGGGAAAGGATGGCATCCCCTGCACGCAGCACATCCTTTCGGGTACCAAAGGTATAGGCCCTGCGGAGCAGCGCCTGTATTTTCGCAAGCACCACCTCCAGCTTAAAGGGCTTGGAAAGGAAATCATCCGCCCCCATGTTTACTGCCATGACCAGATTCATGTCATCGGAAGCCGAGGAGATAAAGATAATCGGCACCTGGCTTGTTTTACGGAATTCCCGGCACCAATAATAGCCGTCAAAAAAAGGCAGGGATATATCAAGCAGGACCAAATCCGGCGAATAACGGATAAATTCTTCCCCCACATGTCCGAAGTCGGATATAGTCTCCGCCTCATATCCCCATTTTTCCAGAGTTCGTTTCAAAACCGCCGTTATTGTACTGTCATCCTCCACGAGCAGAATCTTATACATAGAAGCCTCCGTAACCAATTGTTTATGCCTTTCTATCATACCCTTTTCCCTTGTGCATTTCCACATTTTTATAAAATCTGTTTTTCCGGTTGGAAAACTTATGGATATATGATATTCTATTAAAGACTAATTCCTAGAGAATTGGTGTATTTTCGAAAGGACGGTATTCAGATATGACAAAATTACAATGGAAACCACTACTACTGATATGTTTGCTTCTTGCCACACCGGTCAGTGCGGCTGCCGCTCTGCCCATACCGGCAGCTGCCGCAGAGGCGCTTCCGGCAGGAGGTATTACAACTACAATATCCGACAGCCGCTATATTGACGCAGGCTGGCTGAATCAAAACATTATCCTTACCATGAACGGCCAGGTATGGGCCATGGGTATCAATACCATGAAGGATTATCCGGTTTTTCTTTCCAATGACACCGGGATCCCCCAATGTGTTCTGGGCGAAACAGCTGTAATCGACGTATTTCTTAATGCCATTAACGAACAACTGAAAACACAGGTGTTCCAAAGTGACAGCCCCATCTTTGATACGGGCACGGGAAGCTACATCTATAATTCCGGACAAACCTATTACCAGCTTAATGCCAATGTGAAAAACTGGCTGCTTACCACGCTGCAGCAGCAGTTTGCGGCGGGCACCCCCCAGACCATAACCCTGGAGCTTACCTCCGGTTACCTTACTTCTATTGTGAATGAAGGGGTTCTGACCTACAGTCCGGACTTCGTACTGGCAGGAAGCTGTACCACAAGCTTTTCCACAAGCTCCTCCAACCGGATCAACAATATCAAGGTAGCGGCCGGTCATCTGAACAATATGATAATCATGCCCGGACAGGAAGTCTCCGTGAGCACCGCCATCCAGCCCCGAACCTCAGCCAACGGCTACCGGGAAGCAGGCGCTTATCTGAACGGAGAAACAGTCATGGCTATCGGCGGAGGCATCTGCCAGGTATCCTCCACAACTTACAATGCAGTAAAGAATGCCGGCCTTGTGGTTCTGGAGCGTCATCCCCACAGCATGCCTGTACATTATCTGCCTCTCGGACTGGATGCCGCTATCTCCGCCGGCTCCAAGGATTTACGGTTCCGTAACAACTATTCCGCGCCGGTAATCCTGCAGGCTTATACGGAAGGCAAGAAGCTTACCATCAATGTTCTGGTATGGGAGCATGATTTAAACGGACGCAGCTTCAAACTTTGGGCAAAGAAAACAGGAAGCCTTTCCGCGAAAACGTATTTTACCACCTATCAGGACGGCCAGGAAGTGAGCACGGAATATGTGGGGAATTCCACGTATATGGCTCCCAAGCCTAAGAATACAGAAGCCGAGGATGAGTAACCGGATAGGCTTAAACGGAATAAGAAATCACAAAAAGCTGCTTCTACATCAGAAGCAGCTTTTTATGATCAAATCCGTTTGCCGTGTTAATTATCCAGAGCTTTCTTCTTCCAGGTCCCTTTCTTGTAGAAAAGATAGGTAATAACGGCACCCAGTACCCAGGAACATAAAAGGGAAATAAACACACACTCGTTTCTTCCGTTGGGAAGTTCCGGCGTTCTTGTAAGCCAGGCGATCCCATAGGCCAGGGGTACGCGGATGACCACGGTCGTAATCAGGGAAATCCACATAGGCGTCATGGTATCTCCCGCCCCTCTCATAACACCGGAAAGACACTGTGTCACAGCCATGGCAATATATCCCACAGCCAGAATCCGCATGAGGTGCATACTCAGCTCCACCAGTTCCTTTGTCTCCGTAAAAATACCCATCAGATATTTGCCAAATATCAATATCAGCGCCGTAATAACGGCGGATATGACGGCGGAAATAATCGTTCCTTCTTTCGCGCCGCTTTCCACTCTTGCATATTTCCTGGCTCCCACATTCTGTCCCGCGTAGGTTGTCATTGCCGTACCAAAAGAAAAGTTAGGCATCATGGCAAAACCGTCTACACGCATGATGATAACGTTGGCCGCAATAAACATTTCCCCGAAGCTGTTGGTCAGGGACTGGACTACGATCATCGCCATAGAGAAAATCGCCTGCGTAAAGCCTGAGGGCAGGCCAAGTCGTATCATATCAGCCGAATGCTTTTTCTCCGGTTTCAGATAGTGCAGCTTCAGGTCAAAAATATCTTTCATATTTGCCAGCTTGAAAAAGCACATAATAGCCGAAACAGCCTGCGCAATGGCAGTGGCAAGCGCCACACCAGCAACTCCCATTTGGAATACCGCCACAAACAGGATATCCAGCCCAATGTTCAGCACCGTCGCAACAAGCAGATAAACCAGCGCGGAAACGGAATCCCCCAGCCCCCGGAGGATACCGCTCAGAATGTTATAATAGGCCATTCCGGCAATTCCCACGAAAAGGATAATCAAATAGGAGGCGCACCAGTCCATGATGCTTTCCGGCGTATTCAGAAGCCGCAGCAGCGGCCTTACCACCAATGGCGCCACTATCATAATGATTACCGAGGAAATAGCCGTCAGTGTGATACTGCATCCGATGGAGCCGGACAGCTCTTCTCTCTGTTTCGCCCCGAAATACTGGGATACCATGATACTGGCTCCCACAGATATGCCCACAAACAGCACCAACAGCAGATTCAGGATAGGGCTTGCACTCCCCACGGCGGCAAGGGCATTATCTCCCACATAACGTCCTACCACAATGCTGTCCACCGTATTATACAGCTGCTGGGCGATATTGCCGATCAACATGGGTATGGCAAAGGCCACAATCCGTTTGCCGGGTGAGCCCTCCGTCATATCGGTAGGCGCAAACAGCGACGCCAGACTGAATTTCTTTTTCGTTTCCTGTTCACTCTTTTGTAGTCCCATCAAAATCCCCTCATTCCTTATGTATATATTATCTGTGAGCCAAAGGGCATCAAAGCCAGTTTAGCCAGTTTAAAATGCTGCAGGCCAAACGGTATTCCAATAATAGTGATGCAAAGCAAAACACCAAGCAGCAGCGATTCAAGAGCCATGGGGATACCCGTAAGAAGCATCCAAATAATGTTCAGGATCAGCGAACCGGCGCCTCCTCCGTAAACAATTTCTTTTCCAAAAGGCCACGCTGCCAAAGCTGCGAATTTAAAACATTGCTTTCCTATAGGCAGCCCTATAATCGTAATACTCCATAAAACACCGGCCAGAAACCAGCCCAGTGCACTGAAAAAGCCACCGCAAAGAAACCATAAAAGATTTCCTAATACACTCATTTTCGTTCCTCCCTTCTTAGTGCGTTATTTCTATTATATGGCGTATCCGGCTGTCACGCAATTCTTTCTTTTTATTTCAGGGAGTTCAATTCTAAAATTTTCATAAAAAAAGAACAGGAACGTCTGCTTGCCGCCAGGCCGCTCCTGCTCTTCTTGTTATTTTCTGCATGTCAACTGCTTCAGGCAATGTTTTCCTGAACATCTGTTTTCAGCTGGGCAAGCACTTCGTCTACGGATACACCGGCTTCCTCCAGGGCTTCCGACAATTTTTCAAGCTCTTCATTTTTTTTCTGCTTCAAAAGCTCTTCCAATTCTTCATAAAGCTCCTGGGTCCTTACCTCCAGATTATAAATACTCTGCTGCGTATCCTGGATTTTTTCATCCAAAGATTTGTTTTTCCTTCCTCTCGGCATGGTTGTCCTCCTGTCATTTCTTATTCTTACTAAGAAGTATATGAAAGACAATTGGAAAATATTCACATAAAAAAATCATAATTGACTGTTTTGTAAAACAGGGCCTTGACTTCTTCAAAGTCTGCCGGTTTGCGGCCCAGGATCCACATCAATTTTGTAAAGACCGCCTCAAGATTCATATCGTAAGCCTCCAGGAGATGGAACTGTTCCTGTACTCTCTTGCCCACCTCATAAACCCCGATGTTGCTTCCTTCATAGGTTACCTGCGTTGTCAGCACCACGGCTTTGCCGGAACCATATACCTGCATCAGCCGGACGAATTCCTGCAGAAGGCTGTCCGGAATTCCCCCCACACCAAAGCTTTCCACGATAATACCGTCATATTGGGCAAAAATATCCTTCAGGATCAGCGGCGACATACCCGGGGTCAGCTTCAGCAGAAATACCCTGTCATTCAGTCCGTGGGAAAAGATAATCTTCTCCGGAAAAGGCTTCGGCTCAATATAACGTACCAGATGATCATCCCGCATTACCGCCAGTTCCGGGTAATTGATGCTGGCAAAAGCATTATAGCTCATGGTTTTCACCTTTTTAGCTCTGGTGCCCGCTATTACCTTCCCGCCGAATACCAGGCTGACACCGCCGGACTGCTCATCCAGCGCATAGACAATACTGTCCCGCAGGTTCATTCTGGCATCCGATATTTCCATTTCCAGAGGCCTTTGGGAACCGGTTAGCACAATAGGCTTGGGTGAATTCTGGATCAGGTAGGAAAGGGCGGCTGCCGTGTAAGCCATGGTATCCGTTCCGTGCAGGATGACAAAACCGTCATAATAAGGATAGCTTTCCTCTATGGCTCCCGCAATCTGCATCCAGTGGCTGCATGTCATATTGGTGCTGTCAATACTGAAAAGGTTTCTGGCCTCCAGATGGCAGATACCGTCCATGGATGGAAGGAATTCCAGGATTTCCTCCGCCGTGAGCGCCGGCGCAAGCCCATGCTCCGTTTTGTGGGAAGCGATTGTACCCCCTGTGGTCAGCAGCATAATTTTCTTCTTCGCCATGTTTCTCTCCTGTCTTTTTATCTCTTCCAGGGGGTTCTTTCTTCCAGCCCCATCCTGTACAGCTCCCTGACCTGATCGTCCAGCAGGGTGTCCGGCTTGTAGTATTTGAGCATTTTAATTATATTTTTTTCCCTGTCGTCCTCCGTCTGGTATTGCTCCAGACTGTTCATCATGGCTTCCTGAAGCCGGGTGGGTGACTCCAGGGGAGGAGGCGCCGTTCCCGTAAGCTTACACAGCAGGCCGCAAATATAAGCCATCTCATAATTTCCCGTCATAACGGAGGTTTCATGCTGGGATTTGATAATAACCGACATTCTCGCAAGACTTGGTACCATATGTATCCTCCTGGTTCTGTATGCCGAAACCGCTCCGGCTACCCTGATTTTCTCCGGGCAATTATACCATGCCGGAAGGAGTGTTTCAAGGCCGGAAGGGCAGAAAAGGCCGCTGCGCCCACGGCAGGTCTGTGCATTTCCTGCACGGACCTGGAGAAAACGTGGATGCGGCCGGCATCCGGCTCCTCGCACAGCGTTTTCAGCAGCCGGATACCGTAATTCATTGTTCAGACCTGTCTGAACTGTTATGACTTGTTAGTATCCTTCATTTCCTTATCAAATTCCGGATTGTAATAATAGAAGTTATTAGAATCCAGCTTATCCTTTGTCTTTTCCAGCGCTTCACCGAATCTCTGGAAGTGTACAATTTCCCTGGTACGCAAAAATTTAAGAGGCTCCCTGACCTCCGGATCCGTGATCATACGGAGCAGATTATCGTATACGGTCCTCGCCTTCTGTTCCGCCGCCAAATCCTCCGTCAAATCCGCAATGGCATCACCTTTGGACTGGAATTCGATCGCTGTAAAAGGAAGGCCCGCCGCAGCCTGGGGCCAGAGCGCTGTGGTATGATCGATATAATAAGCATCGAATCCCGCTTCCTTAGCCTGTTCGATTGTCAGATGCTTTGTCAGCTGGTAAACCATGGAGCAGATAATCTCCATATGCGCCAGTTCCTCGGTCCCGATGTCTGTCAGCAGCCCGCCCACTTCCTTGACCGGCATGGAATAACGCTGGGCAAGATACCGCATGGATGCGGACAGCTCCCCGTCCGGTCCGCCGTACTGGCTTATAATCATCTGTGCCGTTTTCGGACAGGTTTTCGTGATTTTTACCGGGAATTGCAATCTTTTTTCATATACCCACATTTATATACACGCTCCTTCCCAAGGTGCCGGGCCATCCGTCCAGCTGAATGTTTTTGCTGTATTCAGGGGGGATCCTCCGTGCGCGGTATCCGTTGCCGCCTTCCCGCACAGGACCATACAGTTTTGTGACAGGGGATAAAATTTTTCTGCGAATTCTTTCATCAGCATTACTTTCCGGTTGGCATACTCTTCAAACATACGGAGCGCCTCTTCCTCCGTTTCATGGGTATCCAGATACAGTGTGAGATCATTTACCATAAAGCCGGCTTCGTTAATTTTCGTCAGAAGAGCTTCCCTCTCCTGCTGCTCCGTGTCAGCTTCCTGCGTATTCCCTTGGGCGGATGGGATTTCGTCCCTATCATCCGCCTTGAAAAAAGGCATGTTTAATTCCGGGAAGATGGTCCCCTTCTTCAGGGCGGCCTCCGGTTCATAGGTGGATTTCCATTTCTGGCAGGGAACACTTGCAATAGCAAGATGATTACCGTTTTTATCCATAGTAAAACTCCTTTCTGATACATAAAATAAAGTTCGGTACGTATTTTTACAGTCCGTCCGGCTTGTATACTAAGCTGCCGTACAATCCCTTTTTTCCATAAAAAAATACATCCTCCGACACGTTTAGTATGTGTGCCTGAGGATGTATTTATGTTGGGAGTTTGATACAGCTTTACTCCAGAATGAAGCAGTCCGCATAAAAGGCGGTATTTCTTTCTATCGTTTCCGTATCCAGAATTATTTTTTTATCTTTTTGTTCGAAGGGGATGTCCTGTCCGGTACGCATCAGTTTTACCCTGCCGACTTTCTCAGGAACCGTAAGGTGGACGGAAAGAGGCAGCCTGGCACAATCATCATATAAGTAGAAAGCATACCTGGTATTTCCTTTTCCGGTATATTTTACATTTCTTTCAAAATAAGGCTCCGCCATGCCGGTTCCATAAATGCCATCCGCATGCATCCGCAGCCACCTTCCCATGTCGCGCAGGGAAGCTACGGCACGTCCGGGAAGCTCGCCGTCCGGCTGGGGCGCTATGTTCAGTGCAAGATTCCCCCCTTTGGATATCACATCCAGAAGCAGATGCACCAGTTCCCGGCCTGACTTGAAGGTATCCGTATAATGAAAAGAAAACTTTTCCCCCACGGTGGTGCAGGTTTCCCAGGGAATAAAAAGAGGTTCTTCCGGCACCTGTTTTTCCGGGGTGACAATATTTTCATAAATACCGCCTACCGTACGGTCGCAGACAATCAGGTGAGGCTGAGGCCCTTTCCGCAGCTTCTCCACAATCTCCCCCAGACGGATGTCCTGATCCTGGTTGTCCTTATTCACCCAGCCGCCGTCCAGCCACAGACAGTCGATCTTCCCGTATCGGGTTCCCAGTTCTTCCAGCTGGCGGTGGGTATAGTCCACGAAGCTGTCCCAAAGACGGGGTTCCTCTTTTATGGAATAATTCACGTTTCTTGTGGGCGCCGGACCAAATTCACGGTGCCAGTAGGCATCACTGTGCCAGTCGGGCTTGGAAAAATATACGGAAATCGCCATACCCCGCTTCCGGAATTCTTCATACAGGCTCCCTGTGATATCCGCATAAGGGCTTGTATGAAAGGGACAGGAAGGATCCGTAATCTTGTAATCCGTGGTATGCGTATCAAACATACAGAAGCCGTCATGGTGTTTTGTCGTAAACAGCAGGTATTTAAAGCCGCACTCCTCCGCCAGCTGTGCCCATTTATCGGGACAAAACTTTACGGGATTAAAGGTTTTATTGGCATTCCGGTACTGCTCTTTGAAGGTTTCCGCATCCGTCCAGTCCACATCGACACGGGACCAGGAGGCATCGCCGTCCGAAAGGGGCCAGGATTCCAGTGTACCCAGCTGGCAGCCGGGCGCCCAATGCATCATAAAACCCAGCTTGAGGCCCATAAACCAATCCACATGCACGCGGACCTCCGGTTCCTTCGGAGGCACATATTGCTCCGCCGCCGTATACGTATGTACCCCGTTTTTTACCGATTCTTTTTTCATTCTTCTGCCTTTCCGCCCGCTGTTTCGGGCAGCCCTAAATTGTCGGGCTCTGCTTTTTCCTGTGCGGTATCCAGGATAATCCGGACCGTCAGTGTCCCGTCTTCTTCATTATGATATACAAGGCCGCTTCCCGCCTTATACCACAGACCGATCCTTTCGTTGACATTGCGGATACCGAAACCGCCGGATACCTGAAGCGCGGTCTTTTCATAACGGATATGGCGGTTCAGTTCCTGTGCATCACAGCTGTTACCATTGTCGTGTACCTCGATCAGCGCCTTTCCCTCTTCCTTCCAGGCGCGGATATGGATACAGAGATCTTCCCCCTGCAGGGGCCGGGCATGTCTAACCGAATTTTCCGCCAACGGCTGCAGGGTAAATTTGGGAATACAGATATCCTCCGCATCCACAACCGTTTCCAGATGGAGACGGTTGTCGTGACGCAGCTGGTAAACGGAAATAAACTCCCGTATATTGGCGATCTCCTGGGCGATCGGTACCATACCGTCCGCATTGGTAATGCTGTAACGCATCATATTGGCGATGGAGGAAACAATATTGGCGATATCGTCACAGTTTCTGGAAAGAGCGAGCCAGTTCACCATATCCATAGCATTAAATATGAAATGGGGATTGATTTGGGCCTGCAGGGCCCGCAGCTGGGAACGTTTTTCCTTCTCGTCCTGTATCCGGATATCTTCAATCAGCCCGTTAACATTGTCTATCAGCTTTCCGAAGCTCTGTTCCAGGATAACCAATTCTTTCTCTTTGGATACGTGCAGCTTCTTCTTGTCGTAATTCCTGGTATCCTTAACCTCCCCTATTGCGGCGGAAAGGCGGATAATCGGCCTGCTCAGCCGGCCGGTGAGAATATAGATGACAATCAGAATAGCCAGGGCTATCCCCGCGAAAATCAGGCTGTAGGTGAACAGCAGCGGACGCACACTGTCAACGATATCGCTGTTGGGAGTCAGAAACAGGAGGCGTATCCCGTATTGGGCTTCACAATTGCTGACAAGATATTTATCCCCTCCCAGCGTAAGGGTGATTTCCTCCTGATTCCCCTCCCCGGAAACTGGTAAGGCACTTTCATAAATGTCCCGGGGGATCCCGGAAGAACTGCAATAGAGGATCGCTCCTTCCTCGTTGAGAACGGCATAACCGCTTCCCTCTGTAACAGGGATGCTGGAAAATACATTTTCCAGCTGATCCTTCGCCACGCTTACCACCATCACCGCCGTGCCGTCGGAATTGTAAGGCCCGATATAATAACTGTTGATAATCTTCCTGGCAATACAGAACTCGTCTGTGGCTTCGTTTGTAAATACATATGCCGTATGTGCCGCCGTTTCCCGGTACCATCCCTCTTCCTTCACTCCGGTATTGGCAAAAACGATATTGGAAGCGGCATACGGGTTGGTGTCCAGGGTATAGGCTTCAAAGGTATCCGCTATGGGAAGCAGATCCGACAAAAAAAGGGTGCTTCTGTAATAATAGGTACTGTCAATAACCTGATGGGTGGCATAATGGGCAAACTGGGTTTTGATGGCCTCCCGCTTCTGTATGGTTTCCATCGGGTCGGTACAGGGATTGCTCAGATATCCGCCCAGCGCTTTGTCACTTACCAGCTGCACGGCGGTATGGTAAACGGACTGTACAAAATTATCCGCCATCTGCCGGTTCAGTTCCACGCTCGCACGCTGTCTCACCACGGTTTCCTCAAACATGACATGATAAAAATACAGGTACATGATGCCATAGGAAACAAGCAGGATGGACAGCATAGCCGCCGCAGTAATATAAAAGATTTTTTTTCTAATTCCCATCGATGCCTCCCTGTATGATCAGGTTTCTGTATTCACTCGGCGTGCTTCCCATTTTCTTTTTAAACAGCTTGGCAAAATATTTGGCATCACTGTAGCCGGAAAGGGCGGACACCTCGGAAATGGAATACTGCATATCCGAAAGCAGCTGCCTTGCCTTCTCGAGACGAAGTTCTGTCACATAGGCGCTCAGGTTATTGCCCGTAGTCTGCTTGAAAACCGTGCTCAGATGGGACAGTGACACATGCATCGCATAAGAAAGGCCGGACAGGTTAAAATCCGGCTCATGGTAATGCTCCCCGATATAGCGGAAGGCATAAGCCGCGATGGCGTCGGTATGGGCGCTTTTCTGTTGAGAAACACTTGTCAGGAGATCGTAATATTTGGTGATGATGTAATCCATTTTTTCCTGTCTGCTGGTCATATCCAGAAAATTTTCCATGGTTTCATTTTTGGAATAGGATATAGCCTGCTGATCCAGATTCATGTCCTGGAGATAGGCATAGAGATAATTGATGAGCTGGATTCCCACCGGATTACAGTCATTGCCGTTCATCAGTTCCGCGAAAAGAGGGGACTGGAAAAACTCATCCAGGGTATTCCTGTCCCCTGTTTTCAGGGCCTGCAGCAGCCGTTCCTTCAGGGCGGCGTCCCATACGGTAAGATAGGATTTGCGCCGGAGAAGGAGCTGCTCCTGCTTCTGTACCAGAAGATCGTTCAGCAGCCGGATCTTTTCCCTGGTAATGGGTTTGAGAATATAATCGATAACACCGTACTGAATGGCCTGTCTGGCAAATTCAAACTCTCCATGGGCCGTAAGCAGAATCATATGGATATATTCATTTTTATCATGCACGATGCGGGCCAGATCAATGCCGTCCATGCCGCCCATCTTGATATCGGAGATAACCACATCCGGCGTGATGGTTTCCATGAGAGTGACAGCCTCCTCTCCCGAGGACGCGGTGCCAATGAGTTCTCCCTGGAAGCTGTCCCAGTCCAGCATGGATATCAGTCCTTCTATCGCAAATTTTTCATCATCCACCAAAAGTATTTTAAGCATAAACCGATCGGCTCCTGTTTTCCCTGGATTATTACTGCTGCAAATGCTGACTCCATTATAAAGCGGGATAGATTTGTCCGCAATTGCTTCCGGTGAGAATCGAAAAAAGTACACCTAATCTAAAAAGATTCTGATTGTGGGGCCCCCTGTTCCTTTTCTACAATATAGACAGAGAAAAAGGAGGGCTTTGGAATGGGAAAACGAAAAAATGTACTTCTGCTGCTTGCGGATCAGCAAAGGCTGGATACGGTAAGCGCTTATGGGATGGACTGTATATGCCGGACACCGCATATCGACCGGCTCGCAAAGGAAGGTATGAAGTTCCGGAATGCGTTCTGTACCTCCGCCATCTGCGCGCCTTCACGCGCCAGTGTCATGACGGGACTGTATGCACATAAGCATGGGGTTATCGACAATTATACGGATATTAAGGAAGGGACGCCTCTTCTGAGCCAATGTATGGCGGATGCCGGCTATTATTGCGGATATGCGGGGAAATGGCATATCTCACCGGTAAAGACACCCGCGGACTGCGGTTTTTCCGATAATCTCCCCTTTATGGGATATGGTTTTCCGGGCAGCCGGGTATTCCCCAGCCTGAAATTCAATATCCCGCCGTCAAACACTCCCAATTATTATGAAGAATACCTGAAGGAAAATGGTTTTTCCGGCGTGGATGTCTCTCACGGCTTTATGGGAAACAATCCGGCGCTTCAGATCCAGGAGATGTTCTGCCGGCATGAAGGACCGGTGGAAAGCACCATCGAGTATTTCGTTGCCCGGGAAACAAACCGGCTCATTGCTAAAGCCAAGGATAAGGATCAGCCCTTCTTCATATGGAGTAATTTCTGGGGCCCCCATAGTCCCAGTATTGTGCCGGAGCCTTATTATTCCATGTACAGGCCGGAGGATATCCCGGAGCATCCCAGCTACTGTGAGGATTTTCACGATAAGCCCTATGGCTATTATCTGACGGAAAAAATGTGGGGACTTTCGGATTATGGCTGGCGCGGCTTTCAGGAAATCGCCGCCAGGTATTTCGGACATTGTACCCTGATCGATGACTGTGTGGGGATGATTGTTGACAAACTGAAGGAATGCGGCCTTTATGAGGACACGGTGATTATTTACAGTGCGGATCACGGGGACTGCATGGGTGCACACAAGCTGATTGAAAAAGGGGCTTTTACATTTGACGAAATTTACCGGGTGCCGCTTGTGGTGAGGGGTCTTGGGACACAGGACAACGACAGCCTTGTATTATTGCAGGAGCTGATGCCCAGCATCCTTGAGATCGGCGGGACAAAACCTCCGGAGAAGGTGGACGGGGAAAGCCTGGCCGCCCTGATGGAGGGACGCGTCAAAGAGAATGGAAGGAAGGATATTTTCTGTGAGTACCACTATCATTTTTATACGGCCAGACAGCGGATGGTGAGGGATCTGGAATATCAGTTTACCTTTCATGAGAACGAACGAGGAGAATTGTACGATTTAAAAAAGGATCCCTGGATGCTGAAAAATGTGTGCTATGACAGCGCATATACCGGAATCAAACGGCGGCTGATGGACAGAATGAGCGCCTATATGAAAGAAACAGAAGATCCTGCCGGGATATGGTTTGAGAGAATACGGGAGTTTTATTAAGGAATCACAGGCTGTCCCCATACAAGCCTGTGCCGGAAAAGAATCCACCCCAGCTAAAAATTTTCGCGTTGTGGATTGCAGGAAGGATACCTTACAATAAAACTACAAAGAGAACACATCCTACGGGTTAAGGAGGCAGGCTGTATGAACGTAAAGAAAAAAAGCCGGTGGTTTTATTTTAAGAAGAATCTGCCGCTGACTATTATGGCATTGCCGGGAGTGGTGCTTATGATCTTGTTTAAGTATCTCCCGCTGTCAGGGATTATCCTGGCATTTAAAAAATATAACATCCGGGACGGCATCTTCGGAAGCGCCTGGAACGGGCTGAAGAATTTCGAATATCTGTTTAAAACAAAGGACGCCTGGATCATTACACGGAATACTCTGGGCTACAATCTCTTATTCATCGCTTTGGATCTGCTGCTTGCCGTCACAATGGCTATTGTTCTCAATGAACTGCACCAGAAAAAAACGGCCAAGGTGTTCCAGACGGTATTTATGGCCCCCTATTTCCTCTCCTGGGTAGTCGTTTCGTTTATCGCCTATTCCTTTCTGAGCGTGGATAATGGTTTTATTAACCGGACCTTCGGGCTGGACGTAACATGGTATTCCCAGAAATCCGCCTGGCCCTTTATCCTGATTATCTTCCAGGTCTGGAAGACACTGGGTTATTCCACCGTTATGTATTTAGGATCCATTGTAGGGATTTCCAATGATTATTACGAGGCCGCCCTGATGGATGGGGCGACAAAATGGCAGCAGATTAAATTCATCACACTGCCTTCCCTGAAAAGCATGATGATCGTACTGACCATCCTGGCCATAGGCAAGATATTCTATGCGGATTTCGGCCTGTTTTACCAGCTCCCACGCAATTCGGGGCCTCTGTTCCCGGTGACCAATGTCATCGACACCTACGTATACCGTTCCCTGAAGGAAAACGGGAACATCGGAATGGCGGCGGCGGCCAATCTGTACCAGTCTCTTATCGGCTTCGTATTGGTCCTGTCATCAAATTTTGCTGTCCGTAAGATCGACAAAGACAGCGCATTATTTTAAGGAGGCCGGTTATGTCAAAAACAACTGCTGTCACCCATAAAGAAAAACGGATTAACGCTATCAGCACACGGGCCAATGTGTTTCTGCTGTGTATTCTCGCTGCATTCGCCCTACTGTGTGTCCTTCCGGTGCTTCTGGTGGTCATCGTTTCCTTCAGCAGCGAGCAGAGTATTTTTCAGAATGGCTATACCTTCTTTCCCTCGGAATTCAGCCTGAACGCCTACCGCTTTTTCCTGCGGCTGGGGGATCAGATTATCCGATCCTACGGCATCACCCTGTTTGTCACGGTATTCGGCACCCTGTTCAGCCTGGCGGTAACCACCATGCTTTCCTATGTACTGTCCAGGCCGGATTACCGTTATGGAAGGATGCTCACCTTTCTGCTGCTCTTCACCATGCTTTTTAACGGCGGCCTGGTTCCCAGCTATATGGTGAATACCCAGCTTCTGGGGCTGAGGGATTCGGTATGGGCCCTGATTTTCCCCATGTCGCTGAATGCCTTTTATGTAATCGTCCTGCGGACCTTCTTTAAAAGCATTCCCCTGGAAATCATTGAAGCCGCCCATATTGACGGGGCCGGGGAATTCAGGACTTTTCTCCGTGTGGTGCTGCCTCTTTCCAAGCCGGGAATCGCCACAATAGGGCTCTTTACGGTGATTGCCTACTGGAACGATTGGTTCTTAGGCATGCTCTATATCTTCGAAACAAAGAAATACCCCATCCAGACCCTGCTTCAAAGTATGCAGAACAGTCTGGAGGCCCTTACGCAGTCCTCCGCCAATGCGCTGGAATATGCGGAAATGGCTAAAAACGCTCCTACGGACAGCGGCCGAATGGCCCTGACGGTGCTTGTCGTCCTTCCCGTTATGCTGGCCTATCCCTTTTTCCAGAAATATTTTGTAAAAGGCCTTACGGTAGGCGGTGTCAAAGGATAAAGGCTTTGCCGGAAAAAGAATACGATTTATAGGATGCGCCGTAAGCGCATTTAATAAATAAACTGCAAAAACTATATATAAAATGGAGGAAATGAGTATGAAAATGAAAAAACTGTTATGTACAGGTCTCTCCGTTCTTCTTGCCGCCTCGCTGCTGGCAGGCTGCGGCAGCAGTTCGGCCCCCGCCGTCTCATCCGATCCCGCAACGGAGAAGACAGGTACAGAAGCGGAAGCTGCCGGTGATACCGGGGAAGCCGCTGCGGACAAAGAAAACACAACGGATGAAATCGTTACCCTGAAATGGTATATGTCCATTAATCCGGTAGCTCCCGATACGGATAAGGTGATTGAAAAGCTCAACGAATATACCCGGGATAAAATCGGTGTGGAAATCGATTATACGGTGATTGCAAACCCGGATTATAAAGAAAAGATGCCCACTCTGATTAACTCCGGCGATTATTTTGATATCTGCTTTACGTCAAACTGGACCACCAATTATCTGCAGTTTGCCGCAAAGGATGCCTTTTTGGATATCACTTCACTGCTTCCTGAATACGCAAAGGAAACCTATGATTATCTTCCCGAATCTCTCTGGAGCGCGGCTGCCGTGGACGGAAAAATCTTCGGTGTCCCTTCCTATAAAGAAATGGGCTGGCAGTCAGGTTTCTTTGTAAATTCCGATATGGCGGAGGAATACGGTATCGATTTGAGCAAGGTAAAAACCATGGAGGATTTTACGGAGGTTCTGAGTACCGTCCAGGAAAAATCGGCTGCAGCCGGCAAAAATGTCATCGGTGTCAGCGGCCTGACCTTTAACCTGACCACCCCTTTTGAAAGCCTCACCGGCGATCCCAAGCTTCCCGGCGCTTCCCCGGTAAAGGAATTCGGCAATTTCCAGGGTGAAGAGGAAATCTTTAACCAGTATACAAGCCAGGAATATATGGATTACTGCAAGCTGGTGCGCGGCTGGTATAATGCCGGCTACCTTTCCAAGGATCCTGTGAACTATGATACCGATACGGCAAACCGGGATAATGATTTCAAGAACGGCACTCTGTTCTCCTATGTCATTTCCTACGCTCCCGGCGCGGCGGAATCCGAAGCGGCGAAAACCGGCCACGGCGTAACCTTTGTCCCTTTGATGAACCCTTTGTTTGAAACCAGAAATGCCATGGGCGGGCTGCTCGCCGTATCCTCCGGGTCAAAGTATCCGGAAAAAGCCCTGGAATTCATCAATCTGCTGAATACGGATGAATATGTGGGAACTCTGATCCGCCATGGGATTGAAGAGGAACACTACACGGCGGTCGGTGACAAGCAGGTTGACAGAACCATGGGCGGAACCCTGGATCCGGCAGACAACGGTTATGATTACACTTACGGCTGGCAGTTTGGCACCCCGTTTAACCAGAAATGGGATATCTCCTATCCGGAAAATATCATGGATCTGTTTATGGAATACAATGAGTCCGCAATAACCGCCCCTCATAACGGCTTTACCTTCGATAATGCCCCTGTGGAATCCGAAATTGCAGCGCTTACGAGCACTGTGGAAGAATATGCAAAGGCCCTGGAATCAGGAATGGTGGATCCGGAAGAAAACATCCCCAAATTCCAGAAGGCTCTGGAGGACAATGGGGTAAACACCCTGCTGGAAGAAATCGCAGCACAGCTTGGAAAATAATCTTTTTCACCCTTACCGGAACAGACAGACAGGAAGCTGCGGCTCCCTGTCTGCCGCTGTTTTTCGAACCAGCTTCAGAAAGAAAGGAATCGATGGAAATGGATCAGAAAAAACCAAACATCCTTTTTATATTGACCGATGATCAGGGAGCCTGGGCCATGGGCTGCGCGGGCAATACCGATATTGATACTCCCAATCTGGATCGGCTGGCCGCCCGGGGCTGCCGGTTTGAAAACTTCTTCTGTGCATCACCGGTCTGCTCTCCCGCCCGGGCCAGCCTGCTCACGGGCCGTATCCCCTCCTCCCACGGCGTACAGGACTGGATTCGTGGCGGAAATCTTGACAAGGATAAACTGAACGCACAAATCCGGGAAGATCCTTATTATCTGTGTGAGGAAAAACCGATTTCCTATCTGGATGGGATGCTCACCTACACGGATGTGCTGAAGGAAAACGGTTATACCTGCGCCCTGTCCGGGAAATGGCATCTGGGAGACAGCCTGACCCCTCAGCACGGCTTCGATAAATGGTTTACCATCGGGCGGGGAGGCTGTTACTATAACAAAGCGGATATTGTGGAGAACGGGGACATTACTTTTGAAAACCGGTATATCACCCATGTGATTACCGATAAGGCACTTTCCTATTTGGATGAATTTAAGAACCAGGAGAATCCTTTTTACCTGAGTGTCCATTATACGGCGCCCCACTCCCCCTGGGAAGAGGATCAGCATCCGGCGGAATATATAGAACGGTACCGGGACTGCGCTTTTACCGCCACCCCGGATCTTCCCATCCATCCCAATCAGACATCAACCGCCCCTTACGGGACAGGAGAAGTACGGAAATCCCTGCTTCGCGGCTACTATGCCGCCATTACGGCCATGGATGCGGATGTGGGACGGCTGCTGGACAGACTGGAGACTCTGGGGCTGAGTGAGGATACCATCGTCCTGTTTATGTCTGACAACGGCATGAATATGGGGCATCATGGGATCTGGGGAAAAGGGAACGGAACCTTTCCCTTTAATATGTACGATACCGCAGTAAAAGTACCGTTTCTGGTATCCTGGCCGGGACGGTACGCTTCCGGTGCAGTCATCCGCAGGATGTGCAGTCAATATGACTTTTTCCAGACGCTGCTGGATATGGCCGGAATTCAAAGAGAGCTTCCCGACGGTCTCCCCGGCAAAAGCTTTGCGGATGTCTTTTCCGGAAGCACGGATGAGGACGGCTCCGTGGTGATATTTGATGAATACGGCCCCACCCGCATGATACGGACGGCCGAATGGAAATATATCTGCCGGACCCCCTATGGCCCCGACGAGCTTTACCATCTGCGCACGGATCCGGAGGAAAACCATAACCTCATCCTGGATCCTGCCTGTCATTCCCTTATTGACAGTCTGTATGTGGAGCTGACACGCTGGTTTTATACCTATGCAGATCCTGCTGTGGACGCCGCGCGGGAAGGGGTTACCGGCTGCGGACAGCTGTGCAGGCCAGGCATATATGCCGACCGGAAAAAAGTTTTTTACAGCCATCCTTAAAACCGTTATTCCTTGATGATGGCATTGGGATACACCCGCTCCATCCGTTCATCCGGATAATAGGTATCCAGAAAGCTTTCCACGCTGTTTGCCGCAGGTTTTCCCGCATACCTGTTACTGTAGCGGCCCAATGCCATCCCCGACAATACGATATTCACCGTCATGAACAGGAGAAAGAGCCAGCTAATTACCGTTCCGGCTTTTTTGGGAACCTTTTCAATCCATCGGGAAAGGAACGGATATACGTTTTTAATCCACAGCACAGAGGCAAGCCCCCAGAAAAAACAGTAAAGCAGATTAATCCGTCCTCCCAGATTAAAAGGGATTTTGCTGTAATCCCAGAAAACCGTACCGAAAACCATTTCAGTGAAAACGCTGCATGCATATTCATAGGCTCCGCCCACCACGGTTCCGAATATAAAGAGATAGCGGTCATCCTTATCCCTGTATTTATGAAGCATCATGGTGAGCACCACCACGCCGATTCCCCAGACAATGCTGAAGGGACCATATATTACACTGCTTCGGCTCATCCAGACTCCCGCCGTTACGCGGCAGAATATGGTTTCCGTGATATCCCCCAGAAACGCGCCGATAAAGAACAGCCAGACCAGCTTGTGGAAGCTGCATCCTTGCGCGAATACCAGGCTTTTTACCCGTTCCTTCCTGCGAAACGCCTCCGCCAGCGCATTCTCCCCTCCCTTCTCCAGATTGGGAAAAGCTTTTGTCATACGTTTCCGGATCCCATTGAAAATCGCATTGCCCAGCCGGTTGGAAACCTCCTGCATTCCCGCCGCAATCTCATCAATGCGCGCTGTCCGCTCCAGCTGCAGGATGGCGCCTGTTACGGAGACAAAATCCGCCGCCGTTGCCACGAGCAGCACAACGGCCGTAATCTTTACGAGCAAAGAAGGGATCATACCGATGAGAGGGGCGAAAAAAGGGTGGAGAAAGGTAATGATAAGTGCCGCCCCAATTCCCCAAAGCAGGGAAAACTGCGGGCATATGTATCCGCCTATATTATGCTTATAGCCGGAATAATCCCACCATTTGCACCGGAATACCTTTTCCATGAGAGCGCCGGTAAAAAACTCCACCACAGCCGCCATTACCGAACAGCCCAGCGCCAGGAAAACAAAATTTCCTTTCAGGGATCCGAAAAAGAGAAGGATCAGCACCATACCCACGCCGTAAACCGGGCAGAGGGGGCCGTTCAGAAATCCACGGTTCATAAATTTCCTGTGCTTTATAGCGGCATAGGCGATTTCCGCACACCAGCCTATAAACGAATAAATAAAAAAATACCAAAGCAGTTCAAAAATTGTCTGTACCATGTCTGTTCTCCATTCTGTCTCGTTCGTTTTCTCTCATTTGTCTCCGGTAGGCACTCGGCGGCATATGCATCAGCCGCTTAAAAAACTTGGCGAAATAAAACTGATCGGAAAATTCCAGTTCCTCCGCAATCTGCGCTATTGTTTTGTCACTATGTATCAGCAGCCGGCAGGCCTTCTGGATCATGAGCTGTTCCAGGTAAATGCCGGGAGTCATCCCGGTTTCCCCGCGGAACCGTTTGGAAAGCGTGCTTTCCGATACATGAAGGCTGGCGGCCAGGGAACGCACATGATTTCTGGCGCTCACCGGATTCCGGGCCAGCGCAAAAACCTGATCCACCATTTCTGAATAACATTTCATTCCTTCCTCCTGGATCCCTGCCATTTTTATAAAATCCCCCAATTCCTCCCACAGCATCCCCCGAAGCCGGAAGGCGTCCTCCATATGGGTGGACCAGTAGAGCTTCACCGCCTTTTCCTGCCGCCCAAAAGGCGCACCTTTCTCAAATATCTCCCCGCAGCCGTAAAATAAATCCATCCCGTTAGGCATGGTGATATTTACATGGAAGTACAGCTGTTCCATGTATTCGTCACACCGGTAATCGTATAAAAGCCCCGCCGGTATCAGGTATATATGCCCTTTCCGTAACGGGAACTCCCGTCCCTGCAGGATAACCGTCCCTTCTCCTTCCGGAATATAATAAATCCTGGAATAGGGGGAACACACATTTTTCATATTCCAGGAGGTATCCGCCTTCGCAAAGCCGGAATCCGCCACTTCCAGGCTGAGCTTTTTCCACAGCTTTACAGGCTTTTGGTTCGTAGAATAAATCATGCTGAAAACTCCATATTTTTTCTCGTTTTTGACATGTTCTCCCGCTCCATTATTAACTACAATATACCCATCATACATCTTGGCCGCCGGTAATAAGGCAGGTAAAAATAAAGATGTGCCGCAGTTACGGCAGAACGGAGGAAATATGTCAAGCTATGTTACCCGCAAAACCCCCGGAGACACCAGCTGGTTCACCCATGACCGGTTCGGTATGTTCATCCATTTCGGGCTTTATGCAATGCCCGCACGTCATGAATGGGTGAAAACCAATGAAAAAATCTCCGAAGAGCATTACGATCTCTATTTCAAACATTTTAACCCGGATCTTTATGACCCGAAGGAATGGGCGAAACAGGCGAAAGCCGCCGGCATGAAATATGTGGTTATGACCACCAAACACCATGAAGGCTTCTGCCTGTTCGACAGCAAATATACAGACTACAAATCCACCAATACCCCCTGCGGGAAGGATTTAATCCGGGAATATGTGGATGCTTTCCGCGCGGAGGGACTGCACATCGGGTTCTATTACTCTCTCATCGACTGGCATCATCCGGATTTTCCCATTGATGTCCTGCATCCCCGCAGAGACGATGCGGACGCCCTTGAACTAAACCAGGGACGGGACATGCAGAAATATGCGGAATACATGAGGAACCAGGTTACCGAGCTGCTTACCAACTACGGAAAAATCGATGTCCTCTGGTTTGATTTTTCCTACGACGGCAGGGATGGGGAAGGCCCCTGTTCCTGGATGAAGGGGAAAGGAAAAGAGGACTGGGAAGCCGAAAAACTCCTTGCTACGGCACGCTCCCTCCAGCCGGATATTATCATCGATAACCGTACGGATATCGAACAGGATCTCTGGACTCCGGAACAGTATCAGCCCACCGGCTGGATCACCCACAAGGAAACCGGTGAGCTGGTTACCTGGGAAGCCTGCCAGACCTTTTCCGGCTCCTGGGGCTATTACCGTGATGAGCAGACCTGGAAAACACCGGAAATGCTTCTCCGTATGCTGATCAATACGGTATCCTGCGGCGGCAACCTGCTGATGAATGTAGGCCCCACCTCCAGAGGTTATCTGGATTACCGCGCGGAGGAAGCTCTGAAGGTCTATGCGGACTGGATGAAATATAACAGCCGCTCCATTTACGGCTGCACCATGGCGGAACCGGAATTTACCGCTCCTGCCGACTGCCGTTATACCCAGAGCGAGGACGGAAGCCGACTGTATCTCCATCTGTTCGCCTATCCCTTCGCCCATCTGTGTCTGCCAGGTTTGGCGGGAAAGGTGGAATATGTACAGTTCCTTCATGACGGAAGCGAAATCCTGTTCACCGAAGGCACCATTGATCATTTTTCCGCACAGGAGGAAGATAAGAAAAACGATGATCTAATTCTCTACCTTCCTCCGGTGAAGCCCCACAGCCTGGTACCCGTTATTGAGCTGTTCCTGAAATAAAAGGCGGGATAAGCGGCGTTATTTCCGGAGGAGGCCGCACATTTTAAAGCTAATTATATAGGATAAGAAACGCCATTGCAAATATTTCTGCAATGGCGTTTCCTGTTTTGGAAACCCGTTTATAATACATCGGCCCGTACAGCGTTCTCTGTTGTCTGCTGTCTTTCCTTATAAAACTGTATCCCTACATAGATCAGGGTGTAAAAGGCCATAAAACCGGAAACCACAGGCGCAATAGCCCCTATCCGGGTGAGATCCCCGGGCCAGTATGTATAAACCAAATGAATCAGGGGAATCCGCAGGGCCAGTGCCCCGAAGCCGCAGCTTATCATGGTAAATATGGTTTTGGATCGCCCGTTCAGATACCCGTTCAGGCAGAAAACAAAGCTTACGGCGATATAATCATAGCTGCAAGTGACAAAAAAGGGGATCCCTGCTTCAATGATGGCCGGGTCTCCGGAAAATATACCAATCATGGACTGCGGAGACAACTGCGCCCACAGCCAGAAAAGGGAGGAGGCCGCAACAGCGAATACGAGGCCTGCAAACAGACTTTTTCTGGCGCGTTCCGGTTTCCCGGCTCCGTAATTCTGCGCCGTAACCGCTGCCAGCGCATTGGCGACAGAGGTCGCGGGCAGCATGGCAAATACATCATATTTGCTGGCAATGCCCACTGCGGAAGCCGCATAGATCCCAAGCCTGTTCGTTACGCTGGTCAGATACAGAAAGGAAAACCGCACCATGCATTCCTGCAGGGAAATGGGGATTCCCACCCAGGCAAGTTCTCTTACCTTTCCCGGGTCAATCCGGAAATTCTCAAGCCGGAAGGTGAAGATAAAACGCCTGCGGTTCAGATAGATGATTGCCGTTATCATACTTACCGCCTGGGATCCGATGGTAGCCAAAGCGACGCCTGCCACCCCCAGTCCGGCTCCCTTTACCAGGACGAAATCCCCCGCAATATTCAGGATACAGGAAAGCGCAATAAAGAGCATCGGGCTGCGGGAATCCCCGTATCCCCGCAGAATGGCACTGATTGCATTATAGCCGCAGATGAACAGGATCCCGCAGCAGCAGATGCGCACGTAGGTTCCCGCCAATTCAAAGGATGCCTCCGGAGTTTTGAGCAGAAGCAGGATCTGATCTGTCAGCAGAAGCATCAGTGCAGTAAGCAGAGCTGCAACCATAGCAAATACGGTGAGGGTGCTCCCTATCGTTTTCTTAACTTCCTCTTCCGCTTCCATCCCCGTATATTTACCAACCAGAATCGTACTTCCCAGTGTCAGCCCTGTAATCAAACTCGTGATGATCTGCGTTACTTGTGTTCCTGTAGAAACCGCCGCCACGCTTTCCGGGCTGCAGTATCTGCCGATGACAAACAAATCAACGGCTCCATACAGGGCCTGTATGATATTTGCCGCGATAAAGGGTACGGCAAAGGTAAACAGTACCCGGATCACATTCCCTTTTGTCAGATTATTCTCTGTCCGTTTCATATGTAGTTCTCTCCTGTAGATATATGAATATGGACAAAGAATAAACCCTCCAGTAACTGGAGGGTCAACCCTTTTTATTTTTTTACCTGCCCGGACATAAGGATAATCCGTCAACAGCCTTCCTCCATCTCCGGCACCGGAAGGAAACGCAGGGAACCGTCTTTGCGTGCCTTCGCCTCATAAAAATGCACCGTTCCGCCATAGTCAACATCCGGATCCACATAGAAACCCGCAAAGAGGATCCGCCCCTCTTTCCATTCCGCCGCCTTGGGGACGCGGTAGGCACGTTCCATCACGATATTATCCTCCGGGGCCTGCCATGGGCCGAACGGGTTCGGCGAAAAAAAGTATCTGGCCGTACCGAAATTGCTGTATACCAGATAATAATATCCCCCGAGTTTAAAATAATCACTGCATTCCGGCTGGTCGCTGATATCCAGCACCACAAGGGGTTCCGCCGTCTCCCAAGTAACGAGATCGGAGGATAACAGATGTGCAAGACAGCCTCTGCTCTGCCCGTCCTTTATGAGAGAGGTTGTTACAAACATATGAAACGTTCCCCGCTCATCCCGGATCACCTTTGGATCCCGGGCCGACGCCCCGTCGTAAGGGGGCTGCAGGGCAAAAACCTCATGGCTCTTTATGAAATGAATGCCGTCCTCCGATACGGCGCAGGTAAGCTGCGCAGGGGATCCGTCACACATACGGACCGCATAAAAAGCATGGTATTTTCCGTCATGGAACAGAACCGATCCCGTACAGATGGATCCTTCCGCTTCTTCATCAATTCCCACGGCAATCGGGTATTCCGTCCAGTTCACCAGATCCCTGGTCGCAACATGCGCCCACTGATGGGCTCCCAGCCCCCATTTGCTTTTATGGCCCCGGCGGTCAAACAAATAAAAGAGATGGAAGGTTCCCTCCCAATAAAAAGGCATGCAGTCACCGAGATGCACATTGGCCCCTTCCGGTTTCCATCCCTGTATCCCTGTAAAAGTACGTTCTTTTTCATGTCTTACAGGACATTTTCCCAACTGCAGGCTTACCGGGATTCCCTGTCCCGTTTTACAGATTCCTGCGATATCCACCTGCCCGATAGGCCAGTCCTCATCCGCCAGCTCTCCTTCGGCCCACAGCTCCAGCCTGTACCCGGTATAAGTAAGCATGGCCTCATATCCCGGCTCACATGCAGCCTCCAGCTTAACCGGCTCCGTCCTGACAGGAAACCGGATGCTGACGGAAAGCTTCCCTTTTCTGAATTCCAGTTCAAAACCCCTTCCGTCATCCTCTCCTAAAAAGATAATCCCTTCTTCTTCCGGGATCCGGAACCCCAGTGTCCATGGCACGGGACCTTTTTCTCTTCCGGAAGAATCTCTCCCTTTTTCCATTTAATTACCCCTTTTTTCCTGTGTTTTCAGGAATCCCTCCTGATGCTTTCAGTATACTGGGCGTCGCGGTGCACTGCAACAGGAATCTGCAGCTCCGTCACATATTTTCCCTGATCATCGGTGAAGCCGGAATCTATCCAGGTAATTTCCACGGAATCCCCGGCGCAGAAAAGCTTCTGCTGTTTCATATATTCCAGGAGCTTTTCATAATAGGAAGCGGAATCCTGATGGGTACCTGTATACAAAATACTGAGATATTCCCCCTCCGGTAGCAGGGTACGTTCTCCCTGATAATTATCTTCCTCTTCCAGTAAAATAAAGATACCTGAGAAATGGGCAAACTGCCTTTTCAGCAGATCGGTCCTGCTGATGGACACTCCCACCTTTCCCAGAAAAACAGAAGGCGGAAGCTGGCTTGTCCGTTCCAGTTCCCGGATAGGATATTCCAGGCTTTCCTCCAGGGAGATCTCTTTTTTCAGGAAAGCCGCAGAGCGGGCGGGAACGAATTTCCTGCAGATTTCTCCCAAAGGCGCATTCATCGCATAATGCAGTTGATCCAGCCTGGTGGCAAGCTTCCTTTCTATGGCGTGCAGCGAAGAAAGCTGCTTTCTGGTTTCTTCCAGCTGCTCCTCCAGGATCTGCTCTATAACCGTAGTATCCCTGTTCTCAAAAAATGCCCTGATTTTATCCAGCGGCATATTCAGGGTACGCAGATATTTAATGGTATTCATCCGTTCAAACTGCCTGGAAGAATAATATCGGTAACCGGTGGAGGCGTCCACCATCTCCGGCTTAAGCAGGCCGATTTCATCATAATAACGCAGCGTCCGGATGTTGGTACGGAAAAGCCTGCCCATTTCCCCTATAGTAAAAAGATTACTTATATCCATTTCATCACCAGTACACATATCGTTTCCATTACCCCGCACAAAACCATAACCATGATAGGATTCATCTTCTTTTTCCGCAGCAGGACTAATGCCGCCGCAAACCACAGAATCGCACGGACAGAAATATTATCCAGGGCTAATTCCACCGCTCCGCTCAAGAATACGGCGGATATCAAAATAGTAACCCCGGCTTTGGCGATCATCGCCACCACCGCAGGACGCAGGGAGCCAAGTATTCCCTGGAGCATGCTCATTTTCCGGTATTTCATATAAATATAGGCAAGCGCGGTTACGAAGATGCAGGAGGGCAGAATACAGCCTGCCGTCGCAATAATGGCACCAAGCGGTCCGGCTATCTGCGTTCCCACAAAAGTTGCTGAATTCACGGCAATGGGGCCCGGTGTCATCTCCGCAATGGTCACCAAATCGGTAAATTCCTTCATGGTCAGCCAGCCGTGCAGATCAACCACCTGGCTCTGAATCAAAGGCATGGCGGCATAACCTCCGCCGAAGCTAAAGGCGCCAATCTGTAGAAAGCTTAAGAACAACTGGAGGTAAATCATGCCTTTGCCCCCCTTCTTTCTTTAACGAAAGTGCGTACCGCTCCGATACATGCCACCACAATGATAATCAATACCACGTTTACCTGAAAGAAATAGCTGATCAGAAAGCTGACTCCCATGATAACAATATTCACCCAGTCCTTCTCCTTCACGACCTTGCTCCCCATATCAAAAACCACTGATGCAATCACAGCGGCAACCCCGGACTGCATCCCTTTCAGCATGGAACCCACTATGAGGTTGGAACGGAAGGCATCATAACACAGGGAGATCAGCGACAGAATAATCATAGGCGGCAGGATCGCCCCGAGTATGGAACACAAGACACCGGGAATGCCGGCCAGCTTATATCCGACTACAATTGCTCCGTTTACTGCAATGGCTCCCGGCGATGACTGGGCGATTGCCACAAGATCCAGCATCTCTTCCTCATCTATCCAGTGAAGCTCATCCACAAACTTATCCTTCATCAATGTCACAATTACGTATCCGCCTCCGAAGGTGAAGGTACTCAGATACAGGGTAGAAAAAAATAATTTTTTCAGCACCTTACTTTTCTTTTCCATTACCAAACCCCTTTACCCATTTTTTATACTATGGATTGTTTTCTTTTATCCGACATGGTAAGTATACATCCACTTGTTATATAAGTAAAATAGTATTATATTATATATTACATAACTAAATCATTATGAATTCACGACGGAGGATTCTTCCATGACGTTACGCCATCTTCGTATTTTTGTAGCTGTTTATCAGGAACGCAGCATCACCAAAGCCTCTGACCGCCTGCACCTCGCCCAGCCCTCTGTAAGCCTTGCTATCCGGGAGCTGGAGGAAAACTACAAAATCCGCCTTTTCGAACGATTTTCCAGGCGGATTTTCATCACCGAGCAGGGGGAACAGCTCTATGACTATGCCCTCCATATTATATCCCTGTTTGACGAAATGGAAGAAAAAATCCCGGCCTGGAAACAATCCGCCACCCTGCGCATCGGCTCCAGCGTAACTATCGGAAATTTTCTTCTGCCCTCGCTCATACAGCAGTATACCATACAATACCCTTCCGCAAGCCCTAAAGTAACCATTAATAACTCCGGTTTTATCGAAGAGGCCGTATTGAATAACCAGCTGGATTTTGCCCTTGTGGAAGGAACGCCCCAGCATAACCAAATTATAAGCGAACCTTTTCTGGAGGATCGGATCTGCTTTATCTGCTCGCCTAAGCATCCTCTTCTCCAAAAAAAGGACGTATCCCTTAAGGATATCTCCGCCTGCCCCTTTGTCCTGCGGGAAAAAGGAAGCGCCGGCCGGGAAGCCGCCGAGGACTTGATGAACTACAGCCAGCTGCCAATGACCATTTTGTGGGAAAGTGTCAGCACCCAATCTCTTGTGCGCGCCGTGAGCAGAAATATAGGCATTTCCGCCCTGCCTTGCCTGCTGGTGGCGGAAGCGTTAAACCAGGGCACCGTTTCCTGCATCCCCTTCGACGCGCCGGCCCTGCACCGAAGCTTTTCCATCATCTACCATCAAAACAAATATCTGACGGAAAACGCACGCCGATTTATGGAAATGTGCCGCAGCTTCGGAGCGGAAACTTAGATAGAGTTGCCAAGTTATCCAATTTGTTATATTCTGAATTTATGCACATTGAGAGGAGCTATTGCCATGCCAAAACAGCCTGCTGTTACTTTATTGATCAAACCTGCCTCCGGGAGCTGTAATCTCCGCTGCCGTTACTGTTTTTACGCGGATGAAATGAATAACCGCAGCGAAAGAACCTATGGGATGATGTCCGAAGAGACACTGGATATTCTGGTGGAAAAAACGCTGAACCAGGTGACCCATATGGCAACCTTTGCTTTTCAGGGAGGGGAGCCTACCCTGGCCGGCCTGGATTTTTTCAGAACCCTTATAGAGATTGAAAAGAAACATAATCACAGAGGGGTCGAAATCCACAACAGCCTGCAGACCAACGGGATTGTCATCGATGAAGAGTGGGCACGTTTTCTTCATGACAACCGGTTTCTTGTGGGCTTATCGCTGGACGGCTACGAACAGCTGCACGATGAAAACCGCAAATTTCCTGATCAAACCGGAAGCTTCGCACGGGTCCTGGAAACAGCCCGCCTTTTCCAGGAATACAAGGTGGAATTTAATATTCTCACGGTGGTGACGGCCCAGTCCGCCAGGCGGATCAAACGGATCTATCAGTTTTTCGGAGAACAGGGCTTCACCTACCAGCAGTATATACCCTGTATCGATCCTTTTGAAGAAAACAAGGGCAGCCTTACATATTCCCTAACACCGGACCGATATGGGAAGTTCCTGAAGGATCTTTTTGATTATTGGTATACTGACTGGAAAGAAGGGCATCCGGTTTATAACCGCACCTTTGAAAACTGGGTCGGTATGCTGCATAACTATCCCCCGGAATCCTGCAATATGATGGGGATCTGTTCGGAGCAATGGGTGATAGAGGCTGACGGAAGTGTCTACCTCTGTGACTTTTATGTCCTGGATGACTGGAAGCTGGGAAATATCCGGGAAAACTCCTTTGAAGAAATGAATCAGGCCCGGGAAGACCTGGATTTTGTCAATCTGTCCCGTCATGTTCCCGACAAATGTAAGGAATGCCGCTGGTATCCCCTGTGCAGGAACGGCTGCCGCAGGGACAGGACGCTTCTTTCCGACGGAAGGACTCCGGGACTGAACAGCTATTGTGAAAGCTATCAGGACTTTTTCTCCTATGCCTATCCCAGACTTCTGGAAATGGCCAGGAGCATCTGCTGATAATACCGATACGTCTGCCGGGAAGATTTCAGATTCCCAGCAGGCGCATTTTTTCCATTACTTTATTCATTCTGGCGGCCCGGCTGAGGCCTCCGGCTTTTGGCAGCTCCAATTCCCCCGCCACCCTTCCGTCCGCCAAAAAGAGGACGCGCCGGGTACGTGCCGCTATTTTGGCATCGTGGGTTACCAGCATCACGGCGGTCCCCTGTTCATTTATTTCCGTAAAAAGGTCCATGATTTCTTCCGATGCTTTGGAATTCAGCGCTCCGGTAGGTTCATCCCCAAAAACGATCTCCGGCCGGTTCATGAGAGCACGGCAGATCCCCGCACGCTGAAGCTGGCCTCCCGAAACCTGAGTAATTTTTCTTTTTTCCAGCCCGCTTATTCCTGTCCTTTCCATCAGCACCTTCGCCCTCTCCACTATTTCGCGGGTATTTTTCCGGCGATCCCGCAGGGACGGGAAAACGATATTATCCAGAATATTCAAGTTTTTCAAGAGGGAAGGCTGCTGGAATACAAACCCCATTTGTGTTCTGCGCAGGTCGGCAAGCTCTTTTTCCCGGAAAGAAGAAAGCTCTTTGCCGCAAAAGGCTATCGTTCCGCCGTCAACCCCATCCATACCGCTGCAGGCGTATAGCAGCATGGACTTTCCCGAACCGGAAGGTCCCATAATAGAAAGGAATTCCCCTTCCTCTACCGATATGTTCACTTCATCCAATACTCTTCTTTTTTCCTGCCCCTGTCCAAACGTCTTTACCAGGCTTTTTCCGCTGATTATCTCTTTCATTCGCTTTTCCTTCTGTGCCAAACGGCATCCTTACAACTATTCTTTTATGTTTTCACCGGTATCGATCTTATTCACGCCCTGTACGCCGGCCAAAACCCCTGCTGCTACCGAACAGACCATCCACAGCGGACAGGCCAGATAGGACGCAAGTGGATTGACACGGAACCGGAAGGAGACCGTTCCCAACGCGGAGAGAACTGCTCCCGCCAGCTTTTCCCCTGCCGTACCTGCAAAGAAGATGCCGATGAGGAGTCCCGTCAGCATCACGGCGGCCAGGCGCCATATATATTGAAGCTTTATATCCCTATTGGTAAAACCGCTGGCCTTCATTACGGCAATGGCATATCTGTCTTTCGCGATCAGCAGCCTGACAAAAAGCAGGGTAATAAACGTTGTAATAATAATAGCGGCCGCAGCGGCTGCAGTTGCCGCCCGTTCTACCGACTGAAGTGTCTGTCCGTATGTCTGCGCCACATATTCCCGGATATCCGTAACCTTAGCAAACGGGAAAAGTGCCCGGTAATATAAAGACGCTTTTGCGGCCGGAACGGAACCGTCCAGCTTTGCATACACCACACTCCACATGGGTTCCGCGTCCATATCCGTGAAAACAGCCTTTGCCGTCTTTCCTCCATTCGTGATATCCGAATATATTCCGCATACACTCAGGGTCATCTCTCCTGTCCCTGTGAACAGGGTCAGCGTACTGCCCACTTCTTTTCCCAGCTCCTTTGCCAGAAGTGCGGAAAGGGCAATCTGTTCCTGTGTCAAGGGTGCGCCGCCTTTCGCATAAGACACCGGAAAGGCATTGTGATCACCAAACTCAATTTTGATATTTTCTTCCTGACCTTCCGCATTCAGGATGGTAAATTTTTTCGTATGAAGCACCGTGTAATCTATTACTGCATTCTCTTTTTCCAGCGCTTCCCCTATGCTTTGGGCCTTACCCGCACAGTCCTCTGTCTGCTGGATATCCATTCGCAGATCGCAGTCCCCTATCCCCATGTAAGAGGTAAAGCTTTCGTCCGCAATTGTGCTGTACAGATTCCGCGGGACTATCACAATAAATACCGAGAACACCAGCACTGCCAGAATTGTGGCATATATTTTTTTACGTGAAAAAACATCCAGAAGGCCATAGGCGGCATTAACTCCCAACAAACGGCTGAGTCCCTGAAAAATACGACCGGCCGTCCTGCCCGTTTCCTCTTCAAAACCGAACCCTATCGCACGGGAGGCCGATATGGCGCGGAACCGGTTCAGAACACGGCTTGTAAAAATAAGTATCGCAGCTAAGACCCCCGCCACTCCGCAAAAACCGGCGGCAAGAGAAAGGCCTCCCGTCCCTGCTTCCCCCATATTCTGCCGGATATTCACCAGCATCGGCTCCCGTAATAGCAAGGACAGGCCAAACCCGGCAAGGCAGCCGCTTCCGCCCAATACCGCATATTTCATAAGATAAATCCGTTTCATATGAGAAATCCGGAAACCGATGGCTTTCATCACCCCAATATCCCGGTAATCTTCCTCTATTTGGGATAAAAGCGTAAAGCGTACACACAACAGGGCAATGATTACGGCCAGGATACTCACCAGCAGGAGCAGACCTATCATAATACCATCCGACATGGCATTGATCATTTTAATAAGAGGATAAGTAATGGCAGGCCCATTCGCCGGCAGCCCTGCCGCCGTGTATGCATGGGAAAACGCTTCTGCCGCAGAAGGGTCCGTTAACCTGAACTCAATCAGATATTCCTCCTTCCCCACGCCTTCCATTTTCTCATAATCATGCGGATTCACCAGGAACCGTTTGGAGGAGGACAACAGAGAATTCATCTGGGAATCCCGTAAAAATCCGGCTATACGCAGCGGAATACCACCGATTACGGCCGTATCTCCAATGCCGGCCATATTCTCCTGCCTGTAGCAGACAGGTACATACAGTTCCCCTTCCTGCGGCTGTATCCGCTTCCCTTCCAAGTCCATCAGGTAATCAAACTGTAGTCCCTGTATGGTAAAACCGTTATCCTGGGTGGTACCTGTAAGTGTATTCTCCCCCAGCCTTATCTTTCCGCCCTCCACATTAAGAAAAGGCAGTATTTGAAAGCTTTGCACATTTTTATTATCCGCCGCAAATTGTTCCAGAGCTTCCCGGTCGATTTCCCCCGTATGCATCTGCATAAAATGAGGAGTCTCCGCCCGCTCCATAAAAGCATCTACCGCACCCGCCAGATCGATGGCAAGAAGCGCCGCCAGCGAAACGAGCAGGGCTGCAGCCGCTATAAAAACTGTGGAGGCCAATGTGACGGCCCTGTTTTTCACCAGATCATTATGTATCATTTTACCAATCATTTTTGCTCCCATCTGCATAATTTGTATACGTATACGGTTGAAGCAGCACACATATCAGGAAAACACATGGTTTCCGCACTACCCTATCTCAAGCCGAACATTTGCAGCATATATGGGGTCAGACTGCCGCTCTCGGCTCCCAGAAGCCTTTCCGTATGAAAAATAAAAGCCCGGATACGCTGCTCCCTTACATCCTGTGATGTATCCGCCGCATCATCAAACACCGTACCGCCATATAACAGCAGCATCTCCATACATTCCCGGGGATAAGGTGTTGCAAAAAGCCCTTCCTCTATCCCATCCCGGATTATCTCCGTGAGAATCGGCGTCACGCCTTCCAGCACAACCGTCTGGGTCTTTTGGTGCATCAGCGCGTTCTGAGGCTTGTGCATCTGTTCCTTCAGCTCTTTTGCGCTGCCCTGACTCACATTCATGGCGCGGATCACTTTTATGATACGCACAGGGACTGAAATACTCTTATCTGCTGCAATTGCTCTGGCCGCGTTTATAATCTGTTCCTGATACCGTTTGATCAGGGCGTCTAAAATGTCCTCCTTGGACTTAAAATGATAATACAGTGTACCTCTGGCAATGCCTACCTTCTCCAGAATATCGTTGGTGCTGGTAGCATCAAAACCTTTTTGCCCGAAAAGTATGTCTGCCGCATCCAATATTTCATTTCTGCGTTCTTCCGCTTCCTTCACTATTCTCATGCTTTATTCCTTTCTTCCTGTACAGACAAGGCCTTCTTTTTTGATCATTTATTTCTTATGTGTGGCTATATATTATAGACCGACTGTCTGTCGGTATTTGAATAATAGCACATGGAGAATCGTTTGTAAAGTAAAAACTGCCCTCCTATACTGCTCCGTCTGGCCTCCTATACTGCTCCGCCGCACCTTGCCCTAATCTGTTACCCACAGGAGGCACAGGCAGACGCCCAAATTTAAAAATAATATGACATATGTTGTCAGCTTTATTATGTTATACTTAAACGAAAGTAACGGTTTATATCTCCGGCGGGATACAACGGTCATCGTCTGATGATATAAAGCAAATTCACTGAATTATTTTCCCGCTGCAACCGCCAAAGCCGCCTTTCAGGCGCATCTGTTTGGTTCATTATCTGCGGGGATAAAGGGGGACAGTTTATGTCTGATCACAACATAATCTATAATGGGGAATTCGGATTTTCTACTTTTGAACGATGTATCCGGGAAGAATTGGGAGAAGAATTCTGGCTGCGGCTTACGGATGGCCTGACGCTGCCGGTGATGGAAACGGAGCCCGGATGCCAATGCCGGAACATGTATCAGTTTATGGAACGGTTCCGTACGATGACCGATGAAAAAACAAGGAATGTTACATTATCCCGTGTACGCCACGGCCTTCACCCCGCACAAAGCGCATGGGCAAGGGATGTATTTCTTGAAACAGGAGACTTGGATCTCTTTCTTCAGAAGCATTATGAGAATGAAATGAATAACTTTATCCAATTGAATAAAAACGGCAAGGATTTTTATGGGGATCCTGTTACGGATGAGGTTCTAGCCTATATCAGGCAAAACCCCGATATGATATCCGGGATCAGAAAGGACAATAAGCTGTATCTGAAAGCTTTACCTGCCAGTATAGGTCCCTATCTGGAAGCCTGCGATTCCAAAATGAAACGTTACTATTCCTGCCACTGCCCTTTCGCTAAGGAATCCATCCTTACCGATACTCCGGTTTCTTCCACGCTGTGCAATTGCAGCCTCGGGCACATTAAAAATTTCTGGGAGGCCGTTTTTGACCGGGAACTGGAGGGGAAAGTCCTCTCATGCGCATTGGCCGGAGATTTGCAATGCCGCTATTCTCTACGGATACCGGACGATATTATGGAACAATACGTAAAAAAACAGGAGGAGCGTCATGTATGAACGAATGCTGACTAAACAGGAAATTCCTACTATGGAGGATTTAGTCAGACACTGTGGGATAAATGGAGAACTTTACCGTGAACTGAATGATTTCCTTGCAAAGGAATGGGACACACAGCAGCAAATCCGCTTCCCTTATGGAAACAGTTATGGATGGGGTGTCAAGCACAGCAGGAAAAACAAGCTTATCTGTGACATGTTTGCTGAGGATCAGGCGTTTACCCTGATGCTGCGTATGGACAACCGGCAGTTCGAAGGCGTATATCAGGAACTGCTGCCTTATACCAGGGAAGTTATAGACGGAAGATACCCCTGTGGTGACGGCGGATGGATTCACTATCGTATTTTGTGCCGGGAGCATCTGGAGGATGCCAAAAAAATGCTCATCTGGAAATGTAAAAAACAAGTAAGATAGGCCGGGGGAGAATTAAAAACATAAAGCCGAGAGATGTTTTACCTCCCGGCTTTATGTTTAAACCCATTTCATACAAAAGTACTGTCCCAGACATCCACACCGCTCTCCTGAAATATTTCATGAAGCCTGCTTTTAAGCATATCTTTGGTAATTCCCTTTTTCAAAATCATCTGAAGGAAGCCGCCTCCTCCTGCTCCTGCGATAAATCTGGCATCTATCATATCCTCACAGGCCATGAAGATCTGTTCAATACAGGTATTGGTAGAGCCTGCATCCAGCTGTTTGGAAAGCTCCCAGTGCTGGTTCAGCAGTTCGGTAAAGCCATCCACATTATCCCTTTCCAGGGCAAATTTCATCAATACCGCCAGATTCTGCATTTTTTCCAGTGCATCTATGGATTCCGGACGCCCTCCCAGGTATCCGCCAACCACGTCACGCAGCAGATTGCGGGCAAGCCTGCGCTGACCGGTATAAACAAGGGCAAACCGTTCCTGCAGCTCTTCCTTTGTCTTTTGAGAAAGCTGTACCTTTTCTACTTTGATTTTCTGCCCGATGCCGGGCATGGTGGTAATGAACTTAATGCCCGCCGTCAGTCCGCCGACCTGGTCCTGCCATCCTCCCCCAGTGCTCATAATCTGTTCCATGTTCAGGACAATATCATATATCTCTTCTTCCGATGCTTCTCTGCCCAGGAATTCAAAAAGCCCTTTCACACAGGCCCCGGACAGGATGCTGCTGGTTCCCAGACCGGAACCCTGCGGAATTCCCACCACTCTTGTGGAGAGGCTGATTCCTCCCCCCAGGCGGCGGCAGATTTCTTCCAGATTTCCTCCCTGCAGCGGTATGATACCACAGGCGATCAGAGCAGCTTTATGCAGCGCAAAGGAATCATATGGATTATGGCAGTCCTGTATCTCCTCCACGGTTTCCACGCAGCCGGAAGCTCCGATATCCGTGCTTGCAAATTCCACATGAAGCCGTTCCAGGCGCTTCACCTGTATCTGAATAGGATAGATACCATTCAGTTTCAGCGCAGCGTTGAGAACCGTTCCTCCTTTTTCATTGCAATGCGGAGGCGTATCGGTCCATCCGCCGCCCCAATTCACGCGTACCGGAAGCTCTACGGATACCTCTCCTTTTGCAATGCGGTAATCCCGGCTGCAGGGCAGCTTTGCCGCCGCATTATCATAAATGGTTTTCTGAATGGTTTCAAAACACATAGCCTCCAGGGCATCATACCCCTTACCCTTAAAAGAAACACGTTTTTCCTTCATATATTGGGCCAGGGCATAATAGATACGGATCTTCAGCGAAAATACGGACTTTCCGGCATCCTCCAGAAGCATTTCATAAATATCCGTACTGATTCCATGGGCACCGAACACACGCAGCGCTTCTTTATAGTAGCTTCCGCCCTCAATCGCCCAGACAAATTTACTGGCTAAAATGCGGCTTTCCAGTTCATGCTGCCATCTGCTGATGGCAAGGACATCCGCTCCGTTAAAACTGGAATAAAGACTTTTCCGATCCGCCTTTTTCCATTCCTCCCGTTCTTCGAAAGCAGCTGTGCCGTCCGCCATCCGTTTTACCAATAAGGAAAGTCTGATTGCCTCTTCCATAGTATCCGCTGCAGGATAAAGGGCGGCAAACCATAAATAGTGTTCCTGCGTATCCCATATTTCTTCCGGCTTCAGACCGTTGTTTTCCAGAAACGCCGGCAGGTTTGTGCCCAGGAAACCGGCATTTTTCTCCAGGGTCCCCTTGGGATTATCCAAAACACCATAAATCCGTACCACATACCTTCCGTCCAGAAGCCGCAGGCCGTGAAGCACCACCTGGTCAGGCACTGTAACATTTCTCAGTTTCACATTGGATATCACACTTCCCTGCCCAATCCGCGTTTCATCCAGAACATAACTGTCCTCCAGATACGCACCCGGCAAAATCCCGGCCCGCTTTCCCACATAACTATTGTGGGCTGCATACGGCGCATGATCCGGTGCCGTAGTGGACACTTGCTTTTTCCAGTCTAAAAATTCATAATCTTCCACGTCAGCCGTCACAAGCCTGCGCAGTTCCGCAGTTGTTCCGAAATGTATGAATTCCGCGGGGGACAGACACAGCAGCTTCATGGAAAAAGGGGAAAGAGCCTCCCAAATTTTCCGGCGGCAGGTCAGAAGCTGTTCATTAATGAACCCTTCCGCCGCTTCTTCATAATACTGCTCCAGCGTGGAAGAACGGGCCAGCGGATACAAAAAGTCACCGTAAAAGCTGATCCGGGCATCCTCGTTCACGAATTCCCTGAATTTATCTTCATCCAACTGTCCATTTGTACTGATAAGCCCATACAATGCATGTAGAAGATCCGTATCCATAATCACCGCTCCGGTGTCCAGATCCACATTATCCTGTCCGTTCACCGCGCCCAGCTGACGCAGGCGTTCCTCGCTTTGTTTGTGCAGGAATTGACCAACATAGTCATTGCCGTCATTCAGAAATACCCCATGATCCTTTCCGGTCAATACATTCTCCTTCATGGAAATAGCGGCCGCACCATGATAATTGAAGTCAATCTGCAGCGGATTGAAAAGCAGGAGCACATCTCCCGACAAAACCAGCATCCCCTCCGGTATCCTGGAAGGAACCCCGGACATACCGATTACAAACTCATCAAACAGTGTGGACGCATACCCATTCGGCAGCTGCCTGGGCACCGGTGAAAAAAGCTTTCCGCAGGCGGAATACTGAGGAACCCTTTTGCTGTCCCCTCCTGAGTGAATAACAAGAATCCTGCGGTTCTTAAACAGGTTTTCGGTATCTGTATGCCGCTCTTTCTTTGCAATATATTTCAGGACATTAAAGGTGGCACCGCCTGAACCCACCCGCTTTCCCTCCGGATCGGGAAGCACTGCATACTGCGTCCCCGCAGGCAGAAGCCCCTGGGCCAGCCTGTAGTCTATCTGCTCCTGGTATGTACGAGCCTGCTCTTCATTGGATGCGGTTAGGATTATATAATCCCATTTAATAAAACTGGGCTTTCGCAGACTGTTTTCATAGTCTTCCCAGGAATCCAGATAAGACTGTCTCAGGAAGAGGTTTTTCATTTTCTTGTAATTCAAAGGTTTGCCCCCCGTCAAATTATTATTTATTTCATTATATGTAATTAAAATACCTATTTACTATTTTATCCAGACCTGGAGAATAAATCAAGCAGGTTATCAAAAGCGGTGGCTGATAGTAGTAAATCACCCTGTAGAAGGAATTATCAGCTGTTTTGCTCTTCTTGCTATCATTTTGATTACAAGAATTTGTAAAGTTCATGTGGATTATGGATATACTCTCTGGCTAATAAGTCAATTACATGCTGAATAACTTCAAAACATAATTCATTTTCTTCTGAAAAAAGAGAATGTAAATTCCTTTTTTAAGAATTCACATTCTCTATAACCTTTGTTTTCAGGATGTTGTTACCATCTGTTCCTTTAATTTACGCATTTCATTCTCTAAAGTATTTACACGAATAAGAAGCATTTCCTTTTGATTCTCAACCACTAAAGCCTGATCCAGTTTCCTGCTCAAGTCCAGATGCCCTTCTGCTATAAGACGGATATTACGGTTGGTCTCATTTTCCAATGTCAGTTCCAGAGAGGTAATTCGATGTTTGGTATCCTGCATGTCCGATTTCAGTTGCTGAACATCTGTCTTAACGAACTTCATATCAGTTTTTAAAGACTGCACATCCGTTTTTAATGAACTTACATCTGTTTTTAATAACTGCACATCTGTTTTTAATGAACTTACATCTGTTTTTAATGAACTTACATCTGTTTTTAATGACTGGGTAACAGCCAGTATTTCCTGAAGCAATTCATTGTCTGTCATCTCTTTTCATCACCTCCCGTACAAGCATTATAGCATAGTGAAATTACAAAGTCTATATTATCATTAAATTATAATGAACTTAATTGAATGTAATAACGTTTATTCGATTTCCCGGCCTGTCTCAATCAAATATCCCGCCGCAAGCAACGGGGTATCGAGCTTGTAGCGCTGCAGAGCACAATACACTAAAGTGTATGGGTATTTGGTCTATGTTCCGCTTTGGTCGGTGCTAAATATGTGCCACCGACACATAGCCCCCATCGCGGCAGTTGCCAAATAACCATGCCAGCAGGCTACTTGGCTCTTTGCTTGCGGGAATAAAATCTTTGGCCTTGAAAGCTGTATTTATGCCAAATTGAATGTCTTTATTATACGTCTTACAATTATTTCGGGGAGGTCATTCTTCATATCGAACTTGTTCTTTATATTGATATATGATTTTCCATACCATGAAATATTATCTTCAATATCAGCAATGTAATTTTCCTTGTGTGCATTTTTGTATTCATCATCTTTGTAAATAGTATCATTTTCATCGCTAAAAACAAGACGTTCAAAAATATGTTCTGCCGTGTCTGTCAACTCTATAGCGAGAACATTACGCATACGCAGATAATGATTAAAATTTTCCGGATAAGATATGGGAGAAATTGCAAACACTTTATCCTTCTCGTTTTTCATGATCTTATCTATCACTTTACCTCTTTTACGGTCACGGCTCTCAAGAGTACCAACATTCACAAAATCTTCCAAGGTAGTGTTATAATGCTTTTTTACTTCCTTATCAAGATCAAAAAAGTAATAACCAAGTGTTTCTGCCAGTAATTTTCCAATGGTCGTTTTGCCAACATTTGAGACGCCAAACAATAAAATTGTCAATTTTCTTACCTTCCGTCTCTGATAAACGAGGAGATTTTTCTTAAGATTGAGAACTATTGATAACTGCCTCCCTATCTCTAACATACCATGCTGTTTATCAGACTTTCCTTTTCTATTTACAGTTACTTTTTTCTTCTACAAATCATGAAGCTGATTCCAGTAGCTTTCGCATCCTGCCCTGGATGAGGGCTTCTTATCGATAAGGCCGGAAAGGGAAACAGGGATGTCTCCGGACGCTTCTTTGTCGTTTTCAGGGAAACCGGTCTTATCACTGTACCAGTTATTTTGGAAAGAGGATTTCTGCCAGCCGGCGGCGGGCTTATCCGCAAAGCAAAAAATATTATTCCGGAACATATGGGATTCGCCTTCCTTGTGGCAGCAAATAAGCGGGCCTTCCTTACTGTTAAAAAACAGATTGCCGTAAAGGTGGGCAGGCAGTCCGTAATCATCCTGGATCAGGCAGCGTTTATCATCGATGCTTATATTATAGCGCAGTATGGTTTTACCGCATTCCCGGTTCCTGTTAATTCCCATGCAGTCCAGCCAGAAACCGCCCTGGTTGTCATGGGTATAATTGTATTGAAAAACCGTGTCGCCTGCGGTACCCCAATCGGTGTCAAAAGCGGTTCCGTCATTTTCAAACAGACGGGTACCCCCAACCTCGTTGCGCTGAATCAGAGCATCGGAGGTGGCGCACACCCAAATGCCGGCAATCAGTCTGGTATCTTCCAAACTTCCCAGAGCCCCTGCATCAAGGCAGACATTTCCATCTATTAAGGGAGAGATGCAATTAGCTACGATGATACCGTCGCTCCCGGTCCTCTCGATCCGGTTTCCTCTCACCACCACATGGGTATGATGGATGTCATTAATAAAATCCTCCTGCTGGTTTACGCGGATTCCGCTGGTAAGCACATCATGGACATAATTGTTGCTGATAATAATATTATGGAGATGGTTTTTATCCGAAGAACGGCCGGGCATGGTCACATATATCCCTGAATTCCAGTACATACTCTGATAAACGTCCCTTGCCCTTCTGTTTTCTCCGGTCACGCGGCTGATTTCGCAGCCTTCAATTACAAGATTCCCTGTGATGCCCTGCGGACTTCCGCAAATACAGATTCCCTGGCGTACGCCCCGGTCTTCTGCCTGATTGGTCACTGCCAGCCCTTTGATCTCCCAGCAGCTGACACCTTCCAGCAGGATCGCCGCATAGCTGCCGTCTCCGTGGATTACCGGCGCTTCGCCTTCCCCGTAGCTTTCTACAACAATAGGCGCCCATACGCTTCCATTTCCTTTCGGCGCAAGCATGCCATGCCATTCGCCGCCTCTGCAGAAGCGGATTCGATCGCCCGGACAAAAAATCTGTTCATTCACCTTTTCCAGGCTCCTCCATGCTTTTTCCGGCGCAAATCCTGAATTGGTGTCTTCTCCTTTTAAGCTGTCAATATAAAAAACTCTTTCCTGGGACATTTTGCTTTCGTAGAATGCTTTGTTTCCATGTTCTGTCATAGGTATTACACTCTCTTTCTTCATTTCCTGATAACGGTTCAGGACCTTCATTGTTACATGCAAAATTTTCTCAGTTCCATAGTTCCGGGGCATCCTTCAGACGCCGCAATACTTCCATTCGGAAAGAACCGGGCCAGGCCACCAGCCACTGGGAAGCAATCCCAATGGAATCGGGCCCAAGGAAGATGCCGGATTCGGCGGAATCGGAAGCTTCCGCTTTCTTTCCGTGTGTTCCCTGTCTGGTCACAGTATAACTTTCGTCTTGGCTTCCTTTCGGCCTTTGTCTGCCGTCAATGAGCAACGTTCCGTCTGAAATATGCTGGCAGCCGTTTCTCCAGATCGCTCTGGCTCTCTTAAACCAGCGTTCCTCACCGGTTTCCTTCCACAGCTGATACAGCTGTGGTACATAACAGAGGGCAAAAGGATCAATCCCCTCATGGACAGTGGATACCAGCGTTCCGCCGAAGGAATCATAACCGGTCTGTCCCAGCAGACAGGACGGGCCGAAATGGCAGGTATGGGTATACTGCCACGTGGAAAGATACCATGCACTGTCCACGGCGGCTTCCAGCCACTTTTCTTCTCCGGTCAGCCGGTAAAGCTCCATGGAAGCCTTCAGAAGCGGAATCCCGGATTCTTTGTCAATGGAGAAAATATCCAGGGCTCCGGCAGTGGTAAAGCCATATGTTTTCAATTCTTCCAGATATACCTGTGTTCCTTTCACGGCCGACTCCAAATAGCAGGCCTTGCCTGACTGCCGGTATCCCTCCAGCAAGGGAAGCACCAGGAAAGCGCCTACTGTGCCTTCCCGGATAGCCGCTCTTCCATCCTCGTGCCAGCATTTGGCAAACCGGCCTGCCTCATCCTGGACTCTGACAGCAAACTCACAGATCCCAAACGCGGCCCGGCGGTATTTTTCCCCGCTTTTTCCAAGCTTTTCGGAAAGCTGTGCCGCCTCAAAATAAGCCAGTCCTGCCGTTCCCAAATCACAGGCCTCCAGATATCTGACCTGTCCCGGATCGTAGTAGCTGGCGACCACGCCTGACGGCAGCATAGCCTTCTCCAGCCAGCTGTCCAAAACCTGAAAGCCCATTTCTTCCGCCTCTTTATCTCCCGAATAAAGCGCCTCGCACAGCAGTGCATTGGCAAGCATTCCGTTCTGGCCGCACCAGCCGATTTCGTATTTATTCGCTTCCCGTTTTTTCCATCCGGATCCGTCCCAATATAAGCCGATATTAAATCCGCAAAAACCGTCATCTTCCCGGGTAAAAAGTGTTTTTGCGTATGCGATACCATATTCCCAGACTTTTTTGGGAGCAAGCGGCAGCTTTCTTTCCCTGTCATTCAGTTTCCAGGCGGCATCCAGCGCAAGACGGTAACCGGACTTTGCTTTCCCGTTTTCTTCCAGGACAAGCCAGGCGGTAAAGGTATCCTTCGGCTCCATTGTTCCATGCCAGGCGTCCCCCAGCCGGTATAAATATAAGGCTTTTGGGCTTTCTGTTTCCGGCCAGCAAAGCCGGTGAACCTCTTCCCCGTTTTCTGCAAATAGCTGACAGCTGCCGCCGCAATTCTCTTCTCCAAACAAGGCGGTACTCACTAATCTGCCGTCAATCTCCTTTTCCGAATAGGTCATAGCTGCTACGGATGCCCGGTGCCAGCCATACTGCCATGGAATTCCATGATAGCGATCGGAGGTATATTCGCAGAATGTCCCCCAGCCGTTTCCATTATAATTGACTCCCGGCACCATGGTAAAATCAGGTGTATATGCCGCGCGCACCTCCATTACCATATGATCCGCGGGCCTGCATCTGCGTTTCCAGCTGAATATGCCCGGACTGATTTCCTCAAAGCTGTCCTTACAACCTTCGATACCTGTAACTCTTGCCAGCTGTATCCCTTCGCTGTAAAAACAGGTATCCAGTCCTTTTTTCTTCCATTGAATCATCGTTCTACCCTCCATCCATCCAGCAGATTCCAGTTTCCGCATTTGCGCAATACCTCAAGACGGAATGCGCAGGGCCATGCAACCAGCCATTGGGTGACACTGAAAATACTGCCCCAGCCGCCGTTTTTGCCGGCTTGATAATTTCCCCACCTGGTATGAAGGATTCCTTCGTCGCAGCTCCCTGCCGGCCTTGGCCCTGCCTGCAATACCTGCATCGTTCCATCGGAAATCCCCTGTACGCCGTTTCTCCATATGGCAAGCGCCCGTTCCTTCCACTCTTCCCTTCCCGTCAGCGCGGACAGCTCCAGCAGATCCGGCACATAGCAGAGTGCGAACGGATCCAGATGGTGATGCGAGGTGGAAACCGCTGTTCCTCCGAAGGTATCATATCCCATTTTTCCTAGCACCGTATCTGCAGGATATTCCACCGTCTGATGCCACTGCCAGGTGGAAAGATACCAGGCCGCTTCCTCCGCCATTTCCAGATAGGCATCAAAACCGGTTGCCCTGTACATAAGCAGACCGCCTTTTAAGAGAGGAATCACCGATTCCTTGTCAATACAGCAGGTATCCAGAGCTCCGCTGGTGCCGTATCCATTATTGGCAAACTCCCTGTAGTAGTACGAATAAGCTCTCACTGCAGCAATATTATATCTGTCTTCTCCGGTGCGTAGAAAAGCTTCCGCCAAAGGCAGAATCAAAAAGGCCCCTGCAGTCCCCTTCAACTCATGGGGAGATCCGTCCCTGTTCCAACTCATGCCGATGCCCCCGTCCAGACGCTGACGGGACATAGCAAAGTCGCAGATCTCATAGGCGGCGTCCAGCCACTTCTTTTTATCAAGCCCCAGCCTTTTTGCCTGATCGTAGGCTTCAAAAAACTGCTGTCCGGCTGTCCCCAGGTTACAGGCATCGATGAGGGAATCCTCCGGATCATACCGGGTAAGAAGCAGCCCCTCCCTGCTTCTTGCTTTTTCCACCCAGCTGTCAAGGACGGAAACACCATACTGCAGGGATTCCTCCCTATGATTCATCTGGTAATCATACAAAAGAGAAACGGCAAGAGAAGCATTCTGGCCGCACCAGCCGATTTCATATTTAAAGTCAGGCCGCTTCACCCATTCCTCACCGTTCCAGGTAAAACCGATGCTGAAGGCACGAAATCCGTCTTTTTCCACGGAAGGCTTTTCTTCCGTATACAACAAACGGGCATATTCCGTACTTAAATCCCAAACCTCTCCTGTTTTGCGGATAGGCGGCTTAGGTACATATTCCCGTTTCCATGCAGCCTGAAGCATCCCCTTAACCGCCTGCTTTCCTTCGGCGATATATAACCAGGCCGTAAAAGATACGGCCGGTTCCATTGTCCCATAGAAGGCTTCGCCCCAGGCATCGGAATATAGCACCTGCGGGCCTTCCTGTTCCGGCCAGAGAATCCGGTGGAGCATATGGCCGTTTTCTTTTGGCTGCATACTGCCGGAGCAGACACCCTTTCCAAACAATGCCACCCCTAACAGGTCATTCCAGGAACAGGTAGCTCCGGGCACCGCACAACGATGGCTGGCAAACGTATAGGCGGTACCTCCCGTTTCCAATCCCTTATACTCATGATCCTGTCCCCAGGGATTTCCGTCATAGGAGACTGCCGGGACCATGGTGTGTTCCGGTATGAACAGGGCTTCTGCCTCCATACACATGGAAGCGAAGCGTTCCATGGAAGCAAAGCGTTCCACGGCTTCTGCCGGCCCGGCCGCAGTCCTGCGCCATAAAAGCAATCCCCCTCCTTGTTTCTCAAAGGTATCCGCCATTCCTTCCGGAGTTATAATCAAAAGCGCCTCTTTTCCGTCCAGACTGAAAATAGTCTGATTTCCCCTCTTTTCCCATGCAACACCCATTTTCTGTAATCCTCTCTTTCTGTCTTTTATCCGTTTTGCCAAGGTATTCCTTCAATCAGCTGGTTCCTGTATTCCTGGGGAGTCATTCCCGTATTTTTTTTGAAAAAATGTGTAAAATAGGAAGCCGTATTCAGCCCTGTCCTTTCAGCAATGTTCTGTGTCCGAAGACAGGGATCCGCCAGAAGCTCCCTCGCCAAATCCAGCCTCCTGGCGGTGATGTACTGGCCAAGAGACAGATTGGTTACTTTTTTATAGAGCCTGGAAAGATAGGACGGATGCAGGCCCACGACTTCACCTATTGTGGTCATGGACAGATCCTCTGCCAGATGCTGCATAATATATGCGTTTACTTTATGTACAATATAGTGATCCGAATTATCATGAACCGCCTCCCTGCTGCAGAAATAATCATCCGCAAGCCCTTCCAGACAGCGGCAGGCATCGAGGAAGCCTCTGTGTGCACTATAATTGGCTATCTGCCCCAGGTTCCGGTGCGTAAGCAATACACTCTCCTTAGGCAGATAGTTCAATATCGCCTGCAGCAGCAGGGAAGCAAAGGTGGTATACACGGCAATCTGCGCCGCCGGATTATCCTCCGGTGTATTTTGCTTAACCTCTTCCATAACGGTTCTGAAATCCGCCGCATTTCCATAGCTTAAGCTCTCCGACAGCTTTTCCACATTAAAGCGGCCCATGACAGGCCCTTCCTCTCTCCATGTATAATCCGACAGCATCGCATCTAAGCCGCATAGGATTATACCTCCTTCCCCTGTCAGTTCAAACCGTTTTTGTCCCAGAATAGAAAAAGCACCTGTCAGTCCCTCCAGCGCTGTCTGTTCTTCATAAAGGTAGATCTGCGGCGGTTTCAAATCCATCCGCTCACACATGGACAGGGCAATTTCCAAGAATCCTTTCAGCCGCAGCGGCCTGTTGTCCTCCGACTGGGCAAGCAGCAGAAAAAGATGGGTGGACACCGCTGCGGAGTATGCGCGGAACGCACATTTCAGGCTTTCCATAATGGTGGACTGAATCCGGCTCATAGCGACCGCATTCCAGATATTACCTCCGTCTGTTTCCTCCTCTGTTGCCGGCAATGCCGCCGTCTGGTTGCGTGCTTGATGCTGTGTCTCTATTGGCGTCAATGCCGCCGTCTGGTTCCGTGCTTGATGCTGTGTCTCTATTGGCGGCATGGAAATAATAGCTATCAGGAAGTTTTTTTCCAGGGAGAATTCCATACCGGAAGCCTGAATTTTATGGGAAAGGGAACGTTTTTTGTCCTCCGTCCATTTTTCCGTCGTGATCATCTGTTTTAGAATATCCTGCCGCAGCAAGGGAACAGCCTCCTGCCAGGAAGCGCTCATTTTCAGGAATCTGCTTTTTTCCTCGTATTCTCTTTCCAGTCGTTCATACGCCTTATCAATTATATTTTCAATGGCACGGTCCCCGTCCAGCTTCAGCACATATCCTATCGTCCTGCCGCTCACAGCCTGTCTGGCATATTCAAATTCACTGTGTCCCGTGAGGAAAACCGTAAGGCAGTCCGGCCATTCCTTTTCTACAATCCTGACAAGGGACAGACCGTCCATACCCGGCATGCGGATATCCGTCATCAGAAGATCCACCCGGATATTCCGGAACTGCTCCAATGCCCCGTCTGCGGAAGGAGCCTGATAAACAAGGAATTTATCCCCATATTTCTTTACCAGCATGTGGTACAGGCTTTCCAGGATCAATGGCTCGTCGTCAACGATTAACAGATTATACATGATTTTGTTCTTCCCCCAGGCGTATTCGGGCCGTGACACGGAATCCGCCTTCCTCTCTGTTTTCAAAGGTCAGGCCGCTGCCTTCTCCATAATGCAGCTTCAGCCGGATATTGGTATTGGAAATGGCATGGATTTCTTCTGTTTCTATCGTTCCCTCTTCCATTTTAAGCCGCATCCGCGCCAACTCCTCATCCGAGATGCCCGGTCCGTTATCTTCCACGGTAAAGCGGAAAATCTCCTCCTCATAATACATGGTAATCCGTATTTCCCCATTCCGCATGCAGTCCTTCATCCCGTGCTCATATGCATTTTCCACCAGCGGCTGCAGAATAAGAGGCATAATCTCCATATCTTTTACGGCATCAGGCGTATCCCCTAAAAACGTCCGGATCCGTTCCCCGAACCGGGTCTCCTGGATCGCCAGATAATTTTCAATATGGCCGATTTCCTGGGACACCCTGACCCTGGAATTGCCCACACGGGTAATGTATTGATAATATTTACCCAAATGCTCCGCATACTCCGCCATGGTTTCATTTTCATCCATCTGTGCCATCCGGTAAATCAGGAAAATGCTGTTATACAGAAAATGAGGCTGAATCTGATACTGCAGCTGTCTCAATTCCGCGATATGTACCCGGTATTTGGAATCCAGATTTTCCCGGATAAGGCTTTCTGTCTTTTTCACGATTTTATTATATCGGTGATAAATAACGGTGAGTTCGTCCCTGTCATCCCGGTTCTTTTCTTCAATCAGAAAGCTTTCCTTATCCTGGAAATCCTCCATGGCCTGCATGATTTTCTCTAACGGCCTGGCAAAAGATTTTCCGGCATAATAAGCATAGCTTACAAGAAGTACCAGGGCAAGCACGGTCAGCGCAACGGTGAATACACCGAAAAAATCCAGAGGCTCCTCCAGAATCCTGTCCGGATAACAATATACAAGCCATACACCCAGGCGGGGGAACAGGCAGCCGGAGGCAAAACCGTCCTCAGACACATGCAGTATTTCCGCTTCTCCCATACCTGTGAGCTGCTGCTTAACCTCATTCAAAACAGGTGTGCCGGCCACATCTTCTATGAGTTTTTTCCCGGAACTGGCAAGTACCCTACCTTCCTCCCGATCCATCAGAAATAGAATCCCCTCATCCTCCCCCAGCATATCCGACAGGGTGTCCTGCAGCGTGGAGGGTGTGATGGTGGTTCGAATATAGTAATGCGGCAGCCTGTCCTTCCGGGGATTTACATAGAAGGGGAAATAAACAGTGAGGCAGATATTTCCTTCCTCTGAAAGAAAGGACTGCTCATAACCTTCAAAAATATCGTCCTCATATTCTTCCAGAATCGGGGCATCCGCGCTGATTACCATTTTTCTTTCCGGAAAATAGGTCTTGATCGATCCTGCTATCCCGTGCAATACCTTGATATTCAGAAGCCGGTAGGAAAACTGCTTGACGGATTCATTCCTTTGGTAGCTGCTCATGCTGTCCCACATCACATGAAGCTTCAATAGATTACTGTCATCCATCAGGCTGCTTTGGGTCAGCAAAAGGCTGCTGATCTCCTGTTCCAGCTGTTCTTCCCAGAAACGAACTTTGGAATCCAGCGTATCCTGTATCTGTTTTGCCAACACTCTCCGGCTGTAAAGGTTACTGAAGAGGCCGATTCCATAAAAGCAAAAACAAACCAGTGTTATGGAAATTAACATTTTACGGAAGGTTTTTGATTTGAACATATCCACGGCCACCCCATACTTTTTTTGCAACGGTTCCGTCTCTTCACAGTTACCATTTTTACTATTTTATCCCTTTACGGATCCCATTACCATACCTTTTACAAAATACCTCTGCAAAAACGGGTAAGCAGCAACAATAGGCAGTGTGGACAGGAAAATCTGCGCGCACTTTACCGTCCTGTCTGAAACGAGAGCCATAGTCTGCCAGTCAGTGGTACTGTTTACCGAGGTATCCCCCTGTATGATTATTGTCTGCAGGTAGCTCTGTAAAGGATACTGGGTTGGTTTATTCATCAGAATTATGCCGTCAAACCAGGAATTCCAATGGTAAACCAGGGCAAACAGGCAGATAGTTGCTATACTGGCTTTAGAAAGGGGGACATAAATCCGGGCGAGAATATTCCAGTGGTTTGCCCCGTCCATAAAGGCCGCCTCCTCCAGTTCCTCCGGAATCGCGCGGAAAAAATTCAGCATGAGCACCACACTGAACACCGGAACCGCCCCGGGAAGGACAAGCGCCCATATGGTCCCCAGCAGATGTACGCTTTTAATGGTCATATACCATGGGATGAGTCCTGCATTAATCAGCATGGTAATGAAGAAGAACCAGGTATATCCTGTACGCATACGCAGCTTGCCGTTGTCCTTTGAAAGCGGATAGGCGGTAAGGACACACATCAGCACATTCAGGGAAACCCCCAGAAGGCAGCGGAGGATTGTTACACCCAGAGATTTCCAGAATGCCGCCCTCTTTGCCACATATTCATAAGATTTCAGCGTGAATTCCACAGGCACCAGTTTTACCAGTCCTGCTGTGGCCGCCGCATTGGAACTTAAAGAAACCGCCAAAATATTGATTAAAGGCAGAATGCAGATCAATGCCAGGAAAACCAGTATCAAGGTATTCACTATGGTAAAAATTCGGGAACCTACGGATTCTTTCACCGCCGCCTTTTTTTTCTTATTGTTTTGTTTTATCATGGTTTGCCTCCTGTTTTCGCTGTCAGAATATCCGGTAATCAAAAAACTTATAAGCAACATAGTAGGAAACGGATATGAACAGACAGGAAACCGCAGACTTGAATACGCCCATCGCGGTCGCAGGGCCGAACTGGGCATCTATCAGACCTATCCGGTAGATAAAGGTATCAATAATATCACCTGTTTCATAAACCTGCGGGCTGTACAGATTCAGTACCTGGTCAAAGCCTGCATTCAACACATTTCCCAAAGCCAGGACACACATCAGCACCACAATCATACGGATCCCGGGCAGCGTAACATGCCACATTTTCTGGAACCGGTTCGCCCCGTCCATGGTAGCCGCTTCATAAAGGCTGAGATCAATCCCTGTAATGGCCGCAAGGTAAACCACCGTACCAAAACCAAATCCCTTCCACACATCCGTCATGATAATTGTGGGCTGGAACCATTTATTACTTCCCAGGAAGAAAATAGAATCGATGCCGAAAACATTCAGCACCTGGTTCACAATTCCCTGGGAAGGGGAAAGAATATCTATCATAACGCCGCCAAGAACTACCCAGGACAGAAAATAAGGCAGATAAATGGCAGTCTGTACCGTTCTGCGGAATTTAGCGGAACGTACTTCATTTAACAAAATTGCCACGGTTATGGGAACCACAAGCCCTAACACGATTTTAAAAAAAGCAATGACAACGGTATTTCTTAAGGCTGACATCGCTCCCGGCATATTGATAAGGTATGTAAAATTGTCAAGGCCAATCCATTTCTGATCGCCGAACAGCCCTTTGGCCGGTATGAATTTCTGAAACGCAATTACCATCCCCGCCATGGGGATATAACAAAAAATAAAAGTAAAAATAATTCCCGGTATCAGCATCATGTGCAGAGGAAGCTCCCTTTTGAACACATGTTTCTTTTTCTGATTTGTCTTTGCAGCTGCCATATTCTCCCACTCCTTTACCTTTTAGGCAGAAATTCCATGCGGCCCGGCCTAATGCCGGAAGGCCGCATGGAATGGAACCAGTTCTTCATGCGAAGCAGCCTATTTCACGGAAGAGTACCATTCGTTAACTTCCGCTGTCATATCATCTCCGCCCAGCTTATTGAAATCTGCCACAAAAGTATCGAAATCATCAATAGAGGATTCCCCGATTATAATCTTGGTATAGATTTCATCACGCATGGTTTCCAGCGTGGAAAGCTTCTCCGTCATGGTTTCCGTAGGCGCACCCACAAACTTGTTAATCATAATCCTGCCATTTTCGTTCATTTCGTTAATGGAGGAATAAGAGCTGGGGGCAGGTCCGTAGATTCTCTCCCATCCCCACAACGCAAAACCTTCGTCACTTCCGGAATAATAGCTGTCCAGCTTGTCCTGAATGGACTTGGCTTCTCCCGTAAGCGAAGAGGTATCACCGGACTGGCGGGCCGCTTCGATATCCAGATAAGCCTGGAGATTTTTTTCCGGCATGGAGCATTGAATAGGGGAAAGTTTCCATACGCCTTCCGCTTCCGGCGGCGCATAATATTTACCATTGTCACCGGTTTCGCCCCAGCATTTCTCAATAAAAAGATTGATCATTTTAACGACTGCTTCCGGATTTTCAAAATTTTTATTTACGGCAATCCAGCGGTTCGTGCCCAGATCGGCCTGTGCTGTAGACGGCTGGCCCGTTGCGGTAGGAAGCGGATATGCGGACCACTGACTGTCGGGATCGTTATCCTTGGAGGACTGGAAAGGGGTGAGGGAAAGCCACTGCTGTCCAAAGGAAAATCCGCACTTTCCGGCTGCGGCAGCTTCCCCGGCCTTCGTGGAATCCTTTACGCCGAATTCCGGATCTATGTAACCTTTTTCATACATTTCATGAAGCGCTGCCAGAGCAGTTTTACACTCCGGCTGGATTGCGCCGTAAACAAGCTGTCCGTCTTTTTCCACCCAAATACCAGGGTATGCGCCGTAAGCATTAAAGAAACCTCTCAGGCCGCCGAAACCGCCGCCTAAAAGGGAGGTTCCCGCAACACCGATACCTACGGTATCCTTCTGACCGTTACCGTCGAAATCGGCGTTGACGAACCGGTCAATCACGTTCATCACCTCATCCATGGTGGATGGAACTTCCAGATTCAGTTTTTCCAGCCAGTCGGTACGGATCCACATGAGATCCACGGAGTCAACGCTGCCGCCGGTAACCGGGAGGCCGTACTGCACGCCGTCTTTGTTCCCTGCCAGGAACGGGGAATCCCCTTCCTGATACATCACTTCTTTGGTGAAATCGGTTGCATACTGGTCAAAAACAGGACCCATTTCCTGCACAAGGCCCGCATCGATAAGCTGCATCATCTGTGTGGAGGTGACACACATAACATCGGGAAGGTCTTCGCTCGCCATGGATACATTCATTTTCTGGTTAAATTCATCGTCACCTTTTACAATCCAATCGTATACGACTTTGATACCCAGTTCTTCCTCGTAGGTATCCAGCCAGAAATTATCCTCCAGGGACTGGCCGGGAAGGTTGGCAAGAACGTTGGTTTCAATAGTGTCATCGGTGGCACGGACGAAATGGATTTCCAGCGGGTCGGCATATTTGCCGAATGGATCCGCCTGCGCTGCTGTGTCGGCGGCTTCGGTTCCTGCAGGTGCGGAACTTTCAGTGGATGCGGTGTTGGTGTTTGCATTTGCTGCCGCGGATTCCGCAGAATTGTCTGAATTGCCGCAGGCTGTCAGGGACAGCGTCATGGCGGCGGTTAAGAAAATGCTTAGTAGTTGCTTCTTTTTCATAGGAAAACCCCTCCTTTTTTTGATATTGTTATTATAGGAAAAAGGGCGAGGCGGGACAATTGCGTTATTTTGATATTTGTTGTGTTATTGTGACTTTTGTATGGGATAGTATGTAAATAGTTTGTAGCATTGGCATTATATCTATGTTTTTATATCGGGTGCAAAATTTTTGTGATATTATTGTTAAAATAGATGGATTTTTAAACACTTTTTCTGTGGGTATAAAAAAAACCGTTCCTTGATACCTTTATACTGGCAGTGTATCAAGGAATGGTTTTGAATTTCTTAGGAAAGAACTTTTACTTTACAGGAATGCTGTTTTGTTTTTTTATTATAGCTAATTCCTACGGCAAGGATCTTGCCTGTATATTTTGGCTTTTCACCTAGTTTTCCTTGAAAGCGTAATGCGTAATTTTTACTTTCAATCTGTCGGATGGCTTCTTCTGGTGTACAATCAATCTTTAACTCCAGAATAATGGCATCTGTATTTCTGCGTTCCGGATAGAAGATAAAGTCAACATAGCCCTCTCCTGCTTTATCCTCACGCTCCACACGATACTTGTCCCGAGCCGCTAAATAAACCAGATTTACAACCGCGGATAACTCAAGTTCATTATTATAAGTAAAGATTGGCGACTCGGTATCATGTGCAAATTTTAGGATTTCCGCCATTGTCTTTGTATCTCCCACAAGAGTTGCCGCCAGCATTCTTTTAGAAGCATTTGCAAGGTTGTAAATATATCCCAGTGTTTTTTCCTTTTTCATCATGGCGGCATAACTGTCCATAAGCTCTTTATTGGGTATAGACACACAGCCATCCTCATAAGTCAACAATCCGTAAACTACCATAGCCGAGTAGATTTCATCTTTAGTCTCCAACTGCATCGATGTAGCTGCATACTCCTGTATATCCGAAGGGATCCCCTCCCCTGCAAACATAAGCGCCAAATCATCCTGGACATCGGCAATATTATCTTTAATGTAGCCCAAAATAGAATCATATGTTCCCGAACTTGTCCAATAATTTCTAAGCTGGTTATCGGTCAATGCGCAAACTATCGAACGGGGATTGTACATACGCTTTCCTCCTGCTGTATGATATCCATCGTACCAGAGACGTAAATCATCACGCGTAATTTGCGGCTTGGAAGTTGTCTGCCGGTAAATTTCATAAAGCCTATCTACCTCATCATCTGAAAAACCAAAATACTCACTGAATCTTTCTGATGTTGCCATATTGTATTCTATGAATATATTTAATTCGGAACCATCTGAATATTTGGCTATCGGCAAAACACCCGTCATGTAAGCAAGTTCAACGTATACCTGGCCTTTCAGAAGATTTTTTAAAAATTCGAGATACTGGTGCTTATCATCTTCAGTTGTAAATGGCTTATGAAATATAGCATCCCATTCATCTATAACAAAAACAAATTTATTTTCTGTTTGTTCAAATACCATGGAAAAGATGTCCCAAACTGCTGCAGTGGATTTGATATCCAAATCCGGGTATTCCTGCATAACATCTTCTTTTAAGCCAGTAGAGATACGGCTGATATAAGCATCGTAAGAGCTGCAGTTTTCCGGCATTCTGCTAAAATCAATATATACTACATCATGCTGATTTAAATGGCACTTATAATGTGCAGAAGATGCAATAGACAGGCCGTTGAAGAACATGCTGTCATCTGCCGTTTTTCCGAGAAACGCGCCGACCATACTCGCCATAACACTTTTGCCGAACCGACGCGGCCTCGTAATACAGAAAAAGCGTTCATCTGTTCCAATCGCAGGCATGAGCTCGTTGAGTAATGCGGATTTGTCTACAAAGTATTTTCCGGCGGCAGTCGTTTTATACGCGTCAAATGGTATTCTGCTGTTTAAGAACATTCCCATAGGAGGGTTCTCCTTTCTTAGGGGGCAAATGGAACTTGGCTATTACGGTTACATCTTATCATAGGAGAATTGCTTTATCAAGGGAGTGAAAACTTTGGTTTTGATCACTTGTAACAGTTCAGACAGCTCCCTATGCCCCTGCTGCATGCCCCGGCTTCCCCTACAGATCCTTATGCTCCCTGCGGTACTAAAATTGTACAGGACACAATGGTGAGATCCGGGTAAAAATGGGCAAAAAAAGAAGCCAATCGAATCCATTTCCACTCTGACAATATCTGTCCAGTAAAATCGTCACCCCGTAGGCTTCTTACTGATATCTTGTTTCAATATGTTTGCTTATATCGCTACAGTATAAGTATAAGCTCCTGTCTAATAATATGAGTATTTCAGGAGAAAGATCCTGCAGATCAGCAGATTTGACCATATACAACAAATCCGTATATTTCTTTCCGTCGTTTGGACGTAAAAATATATATGTTACAACATACACTCCCTTACTCTTCGTGAAACAATCCCCACCACTAAGGGAGTACACAACATAACAGTCTCCTTTTTCGTTTCCGAGATCATCCAGTTCTTTATTCATACATAAAGTAAATTCAAGATCAGTTGTCCCAAATTTATAGCTCCGGGTATCTGTCTTTATCTCCTCTAACATAAAGCTTTCTGATCCAGCTATATTTGCAACTTTCCCAATATGCTGCACTTTTCAAACGCATAGATTATAAGTATGTACTTTATTAAAGGAAATCTGTGATGTTGCCAGTATCTTTCGCACGGCATATCTATATAAAGATTGTGCGGTCAATTATGTTGCAACACTGGTCAAATAGCAAAAATTTTCGTCTTATAAATAACCTCTATGTATCTGCGTCAAAAACATATAGGAATCTTTTTCCGACAAGTTTACGTTTGTACAGTTCGCCTGCATTTCCTATTTCATTTACAATATCCTGTTTGCTTTGTTTCTTCCCCACAGTATCGCAGCCTCTTAGCTATTTTTTAGTAAAATAATGCGCTGAACAACATAACGTCATCCAGCGCTTATTTCCAAATAAGCGCTGGATGCTGGCTGTCAGCCGCGATTTCCTTCCGAGCATCTATGTGTGCTGGTAATTAACCTCCCCAGCCGGAGTACACCTTTACGTACCGCCACACGGAACATTCTAGTGGTTTGCGGAATTTTCTCTTGGAAATTTTTCGTATAATGTTAACTTCCTGTTTTTTCTCACTCAATTTGATAAATATTCAGATTTTAAATCATCCATTGTCTCAAACGGAAACATTCTGCACCTCCATCTGGTATCTGTTCTAATTCTTTCACGAACTCTTTCACCAGTTCAATTGCTTCAAGACGGTAATTCCCTTCCTTAGGCTTATGTCTGACATACCAACGTTGATCATAAATTTCTATCTGACTGATAAGCATATCTACATCCATTCTAAAATCAGATTCGTTATCTTCGTTTGCTTCTCCATAGTGACATATAATTCTCCACAAACGTCTCATAATTGCTTTTTTATTTAGATCCATCGGACTTTCTTCTTTCGGGATTGGATATGGATCCAACGCATGATATTCCATCCTGGTTTTCCTCCATGTTTTCTGTAAGAAATACAATGATTTCCCCTTATGATTTCTGATTTTTTTCTACTGCTTTCAGAAGCATCTTTGTATTTGCAGCTTCATCAGACTGCACGTGCAGGCTCCTGTTCCCAAGATATGACTTATCCTCCCTGAACAGTTTTTCGGACGCATCCCTGCTTTTGTAAAGTTCTAATGCATCCTTTACTGACATATTCCTTGAAGTGACAATCACGAAATATCCTCCCAAATCAATCTCTCTCTGAATCACATCGGAACGTTCCCTTGCATATAGAAAAGTTCCATCCGGTTCACAAATCTCAAGATTAAAATAGTCTTTATAACCATCTGAGATACTTACCCTTTCCCCTTTTATGTTATCAAGATATTTCTTCATCCACTCAATTTTAGCTTCCACTTTTTCGTGTTCAGCACCTGCCCTTGCATGCGAATAGTAGATATGAAAATACCTCTCTGTTTCATCCGATGCAAACAACTGCCTTTTCACTGTCATCCCAAATGTCTTATACTGTCTGATCCTATACTCTCTGACGTTTTCAAACTTCCCTCTGCTTTCAAGGATCAACTCACTGACAAAGGACTTCATGCCTTTGGCCATAATTATAAAATCGTATCCACAGCTATCCATGTACCGGATATTTCCTTTGCTGAAGCATCCTTTGTCGAGGATAAACCCAACCTTCTTGTATCCATAGCCCACAGCCTTTTCAAGCATAAACTGCAGCTGTGATATATCCACAACACTGCCGGGACACTGCTCATAAAAAAGAGGCTCCCGGTTATCTGTGTTATAATCAATTGAATAATTGAACACTGGAAGGCCTTTATCATCTTTCGGATGTCCAAACTCCACCATCTCTATATCTCCTGATTGGCAGTTCTTATTCGTTGAGTCATAAGAAATGTATATCTTTTCCCTATAATCCCGGTTGGCATTCCAATCATTGAGGAATCCCATTCTGGCATCCTCCAGTGCTTCTACCAGAAATTTTGTTATCTTTGAATCACTATATATATACATCTTTTCCGTAAAGAGTGGATGGTTATACGCATAGCAAGGATAATACTGCGCTGCATTCCCTTCTGTTATAATAGAATGGGCAACTAAATCCAGAAACAGTCCTGCATCTTTCGCCCCAATATATTTCGTGATCATATGCTGAAGGTTATAATCCTCAATAATCTTTCTTATCACTAAAAATGCACCGATACGCAAACAGCTGCTGCGTTCTTCCTCTTTTTCGTTTCTGGTAATTCCACATCGGCGAAATACCTCAAAAAGTTTTCATTCGGAATCATAAGTGAAGATTCTTTCGAAACAAGACTTCCTATTGTCTTATGATCAGGTACATTGTATTTCTTCTCCGGATTATACGTCCGTCCTGCTACATAACAGATATATATCGTATTTCTCTTACGGAATCTTATGATTATTCCTAGTTCAATTGGTATTTCAACCTTGCAATCCAGATACACGATAATCCCCTCTCTTATAAGTTTTATTGAGTGATACTTCACACTTATAATCATATTGTGCTTTGTAAAAAAATCAATGTTTTTGTCTGAAATTAGCATATTTACAAGGTTTTTCTAGTGTTTCTTTCTATGATTCTCATTGAGTGAGAACACTCAAGGGGAGTTCTCAATGAAAAACTGACTGCAGCACTGACGTATTCTACGAACCAAAGGAAAGGCCTTGAAACTTTTAGAGGATGGGTGACTGCCCTTGTCTAATAACCTGTGTGAAACAAATATCAAACCGTATGCAACAGAAAGACGGTTTGATATTTGCAGATCTCCAAGAGGTGCTAGGGCAAATGCAATCTTGTATACATTGGTAGAATCAGCCCGTGCAAACAAGCTGGATGGCTATGAATATCTAAAGTATCTCCTGACGGAAATGCCGAACAATTCTCATCTGGAACATCTCGGGGTGATAGATCGGTACCTGCCCTGGTCAAAAGAGTGGCCAGAGGAACGCAGGCTGGAACATAAACATAAAAAGCATTTCGAAAAATAATATAGTCAGTGTAACCGATTTACTGTCAGATTGCACTACGCCATGTTTTAAAGCCCTTTCAGATATTTATTACTCTCTATCTCTTTAACAATCGTTTTAGTCTCATAAAATTTTTTTCTCCAACAATACGAACTACTTTTCTCTTCCATCTATTTGCTCCTGATGTCCATGTTGCTGCATAGTGATGGCTGGAAAATGTATCTTCACACATCAAGTCATATCCCTTTCCAGAGGGATATGGATCAAAAAATCTTGGAGGATAAATCGTAATATCTTCCAAAAACTCTACCTCATTTGAATGCTGGTAACCAATCTCTGTAAGAATTTTGTCATTAAGCCATGGACATGCAAAGGTATTTTTTTTAGTCTCATCGAAAACAATTTCATCGTATACGTCCATCATTTTTTTTATAATTACATTATTTTTCTCTGCACCAAATCCCAATCCCGTGTTACATAGTTTTTCGTTTTGCTGAATCCCTATGTAGCACTTATTATCCAATAAGGAATCAAGACTATGTATAAGCTCTACATCTGTATCCAGATAAATCCCACCATATTCGTATATTATCTTCAACCTCGCATAATCAGATACAAAAGCCCAATTTGAAGACTGAAAAGCAGCGTTCATAAACGGATGGGATTTTACATCAAAATTATTTTCATCCCACCTTTTTATTTCATAATCTGGACAATACACTTGCCAAGAAGAAATACATGATTTGACATCTGTTGGAAGTTCTTTTCCGCCAAACCAACAATAGTGTATAATCTTAGGAATCATTGAACTGCTCCCTCCTTCATAATCAAATTTCAGCACAACTAATAAACACTATTACGTAATTATATCCACCATATTTTTAAACTTACTTTTTTGCAATTATCCACGGTTTCGCCATAAATAGTTACACTGTTTTAAATCAACAATGTTTTTATATACATAAAAGAGTGTGAGTATCACACAATAATTATTAAAATATGTTCTAATTACAATACCGTTGAAAAAAAGAACTATTAGAATAGCAAAACATACTCTATCAATTTCTCTCCATGTTGAAAAACATTTCAAATATAAAAATAAAGTATACAAAAACATTCCGTAAAACAGTATTAGTCCTATTATTCCTAAATCTGCCAATAAATCTAAATAATCACAGTCTACAATTGGGGCTCTTTGGCCGTGTTTAAATCTACATACATATTCAATCGCACCAATACCGCAGCCTCCAAATTTATTTTTATTGAATAGCGACATAGATATATCTACTTGATTTATTCTTCCAATATAACTAGAATCCGTCCCGCTACCTTCAATTGCGTATATCAAGTCCTGCATATAATGTCCCAAATATCCAAATCTTGCAATAAAATAAAAACATACTACAGCTAATGCAGCTACAAAAAATTTTAAAGTTGACCGGAAGATATTTTTCGATTTTACAATATAATATACTGCAATTCCAATCAAGATATATAGTATAGCTTTTCTTGATTGGCTAACTACTATGAGAAATATATCCATAATAATCATAAATTTATATATATTTTTATGTTTAATAGCATTTTCCGAAAATGCGGCTAAAATAAAAAAAACAGAGAATGATGCATACAAACCGATATTATTATAACTTTGATCCAACCACCCCTCTCTAAGATTAAACATATTTTGTACAGGATTACTTAAAATGTAGTATACATAATGAATAAACGGCAAAAAAACCGATACTTTTGCATAGTATATTCTATTATATTTGCTTTTCAAAAAAAACTGCGTACAAACATAAGTACAAAACATAGTAAAAAAAACAGTGTATATTGCATCTTTAGCATAGTCATTATACAGCGCCCAAGTTTTTGACATAAATACATATATAAAATAAACTATCACCCACCAAGCAAAAGCATCCATTTTTTTCTTATTTTTAATTAAACAAGGAATGAAAACCATTGCACAAATAACTTTCATTATTTTTGATATACCAGTTCCATTACCTGCCAACTGAAACGAAAGCAGATAAAGTAAAATAAACATGTCACCTAATGATATTGTTATAGGTCTTTCACTCACTTTTCTTAACATTGCTTCACCTTATCATACAATTTTGTACTTTTTATGTATGTAAATTTTTCTTATTATTAATTTTTAAAATATTTCACAATATCCTATAATAGAACTGTTTTATAAGTAATCACCTTAATTCAAATTAAATCCAATATGTCTCTTACTTATTTTTACTTCTTGTAGTAAAATACTGTTTTCCCAAACGAAATATATTCGGATTTCCAACTAAAATGGCGATGAGTAAAAACGGAAAAGTTAATATTGTTGCCCTTAATCCTATCTTTATCCAAGCATAATAATTATACTCATTTAATCCTATGTTTTGCAAAATATACAAAACACATGTAATTAATAAAATATCAATGATAATCAACTTAGTTGTGTAGAAATTTGTTCGTTTTAATATGACTTTATTAGTATAATAGGCCAAATATACAAAACGATAAAGCACAGCAGCAAATGTTCCTATAGCAACACCAATTAGTCCCAATTTACTTACTGTTATTATTGAGATCACTATATTGATAATGGCTTCAATAATTGATGAAGTTTGTGTTTCTTTAAAATGACCAATTGACATAAGCAATGAATTATACGGCATTCTAAGACAATATACGCAAAATGCTAAACATATGATAAATCCAAATATTGGTACATTATAATTCGCATCGTAAACCCCACGAGTATACACAGAAACAAACGGAACAATTAAAATGGCAGCAATACCAAATATGTAAGTAGTACAAAAATGAATAATAGCTTCAACAAGTGAGAACGTATCTACAAGTTTCTTTTTTTCATTTCTTACATACATATCTCCAAAAATAGATTTAATACCAGCCATACTTGAATTTAACATTTCTTTTAACCCATTAACAACAAGATAATATACCGAATAAATTGATACATTTTCCAATGTTGAAAATAATGTCAAAACTACCACATCTGTATTTCCAACCACTAATGTAGCAATATGTTGGGCAAACCCATTCCACTTTTGTTTTATTGGCTCTTCATTATATTCTTGTTTCCAATTTATGTTATAATTCTTTTTTACATATATAGCTAATATCAATGGTCTTAAAAAAAACACAATGGAGGAACCTAATTTCATCAAATGAATAGGTGCATTCATTTTCATCATTATTATACAAACAATTGTATTAAGTATTGTTGTAAAAGTATAAACATTATAATAAATGTATCCTCTTTGATCTGCCGTCAACAACACAGAATTTACTACTCCAAAATAATATTGTCCAAAATAACTGACAGAAATAGCCAATACTAATAAAAGCACATAAAAATAATCAAATTTACCAGATACAAATTTCGGATATGACACAGACAGAATCAAAACATATATTAACAAAATTTGTACAATACGATTATAAAATTTCTTACCTGATGCAAGCACTGCACTAATTCTTGCATTATCACGAACAGCTAATGGGGCAAATAGAGAGGCTTCTATTACAACTCCCATTCCAGCATCAAATATTCCAATCAAAGACAAAAATTGACCTATAGAAGAGACAAGTCCGTTAACTTGAGTTCCATAATGTACTAGTATTAATCTTGGTAAAATCATTCCACAAATAAGACCAACAATTTGCTTGATTATGGACGCTCCACTACTATATATAAACTTTTTCTTTCTGTTCATAATCACTTCCTTTTATATTTAACAATCTATTGTCTTCCATTCCTGTAAAATTAATGGGTGATAATTAGGATTAGAATTAAACCATCTTGAAGGCGATATAACAATCTTCTCTGTATGCTTTGCCAAATAGGCTGCCCACCAAGAGAATGTACTATTTGCTATTACAAAATGTTTGCATGCAGTCATAACATACAATTTTTCTGCAACATTATTACATCCTTTTTCTCCAATGATTTTTGTTTCCGAACCAACTACTCCTTTTATCATATCTACCGCCCACGGAATATCATCTGAAAATACAACAAAAACTGGATTTTTAATCTTCCCCCTGATAGATTTTATCGCATTCTGGTAGTAATCCTTAGTACATATTTCTCTTTTTTCTAATTCACTTTTTTCATGTACATCAATTGACCATTTTCTTAAAGATATGCACACAGAATTAGTCGATGTAACCAATTCAAACATTCTTTTACATTCACTGTTAATTTCGTTCTTTGGTGTAAACTCCTCTATTAATTCATCTTTTATATCATCAAACCAGCGTATATCTTCAAAGCTACCATATATAAACTTATTGACAGCATTACAACGAGGAATACTATCGCAAAACCCATGAGTAATATAATACACTCCGTGTTTTGCAGTTATTTTATATATCAGATCATTCTGAACAATGGCTCGTCGAGTAAATTCTTTTCCTGTTATTTCAGCAATGGTAGTATTTATTTTTCTGCATATCCTCCAAAGATACTTATCAAAATTTTGTACCCTATTTCCTTTTAAGCCAATTATATCTTTTTCAAATGAAACATCATAGGATTCTATATTAAAATAACTTAGTGAATCCTCCCAATAATCTCCATAATTTGTTGATTTAGCTTTGTTTTTTATTGCCGACAAAACAAAAGTCAATTTTTCATCTTTATGTTGCCTAAGAACCTTCTTAGCAAACGCATAACTAAATAATTGATTTCCGCATCGCCCACCTTGTGTTATATAAATCATCTATGCCATCCTCACATTCTAATCATTTTTTTCTTCACTTATACATTTTGCCGGCGCACCTGCAAATATACTATGTGCAGGTATATCTTTATTAACCACAGCACCTGCCGCAATAATAGATCCGTTTCCTATAGTAACTCCTTTTAATATTGTTACATTAGCTCCTATCCATACATTATCTCCGATTGTTATCGGCTCCGATAAAAGATTTTCGGAAACTGCACCATTTTCTATACTGTGGTCATGATCCACAATAACGAGATTATTCGCAAACATAGAGTGATTTCCGATCACAATTTTTTTGCAGCAGTTATACTGCAATTGTTATTAAAAAAACATCTGTTTCCAATCTTAATCTCAGAGTTATCTGTACGCTTAACGTATAATGGTCCCCGACTCATAAAAAATTTTCCAACCGAACAACACGCACCTTGAAAGAGTTCTATGTATACCCATCCTCTGATAGCATTTAGCGGATTAATTTTCAGTCTGCTTCCATAGGAAACCTTATATCTCACATAAATACAGATGCTCTTAACACCCATAAGGATTTTTCCAAGCGCATTCATATTCCTTTTTCTCCTTTCAATATAGAGAGAGCCGAATATGAATGAGCGCTTGCTTATAATTTATTCAGCATTCTTGTAACATCAACAAATCTGTTCTTTCCATAAGGCTCATAGCTTGCCCTAATAAATTCATGACTTTTAGGTGCTTTTATCCGCACTACAGACTTACACCCCGAATACTCCTTCACCGTAAAACAAATCTTATTTTTATACGGTAGCGTTTCAAACATTTTGATATGTGACTCTGTGCAGCCGTTTTGGTCATTAAATTTTACAAGTAGCCTATTCCAATTGATGCGCTTGATCCGTCTCTCCCATTTTTCCTTTGCTTCTTTTTCGCTGTGATAGTGAAGAAAGAAGATTTCTATATTTTCAGTACCCCTCCCCAGCAAAATTTCAAATCTGGCAATGGGATATGACCCAAATCTTTTATCATTCTTTATGACAGAGGAATCTTTCCATTTTGAATTTTCAGGCCGAATAAACACCAATTCCGATGCCAAATATGGTTTAATATTTCTAAGAAATCTTATATAATCATCTGCCATAAAAAACATTCCAACAGTCGGAGATTCTTTAGGAAGGTTATAGCTTTCATAAATCATCCCACCCCAGCAATTGTTTGAGATAATCGTGAAATCTGTATTCTTCATCTGTATTCTTCTGTGATTGGATAAACCTATACGCCAATATTTTAATATTTTCAATCGTAATCCTTCATAAGTAGGCATTAGTTTTCTCTCCTATGATAATCGATTTTTATAAAATTTCATTAAATTAGCAGCTTCTGTATCTATATCGTAACCATGTTCTTTAGCCAATATCGGAATATTATTCGCATTTTGAGGTCTCAAGGATCTATATTGACTCTCAAAGCTCATGCTATCCCTAGCCCAAATATCATATGAATCTGTTAAGGGCAAAAATCTAACCAAGTCTGTAAAAACACATTCCGTTGTTATTGAATCTGATAGAATACAGGGCAATCCAGCCATCTGCCACTCTACTACAACTAATGGTAAGCCTTCATACAAAGAAGGAAGCAACATAATATCCATAGCTTGCAACAAATCAGGAACATTGTTTATAGTTCCCATAAAGTGAACATTATTTTTCAAACCCAATTCATCTACTAACGAACGAATACTATTTTCACAGCGTCCGTATCCTGCTAAATATAAATGTGATTCTAAATTCAGTTTATAAATCTCATTAAATACATTAATAAGAAATATGTGATTCTTCTGTTCATTAAAGTTTCCAATATGTCCTACTGCGATAGAATTATCTTTTAGACCTAATTTTTGTCTGTAAAAAACTCTATGTTCCTGATTAAACGTAAACTTTTTTATATCTCTTCCATTTTTAATTATCTTAAATCCCCTATTTCCAAATAGCCATTGTCCTGCTGCATTTCCACAGGCAAATGCATCTGTATAAAGCATATGAAATAAAGGCTTTAATAGTTGATTTAACAACACATGATCGCATGTAGAATTATGTGAATGTGCAATTCTGATTTTACATCCCCCAAGCTTTGCTGCCATGAGTTCAATCGACATAGTTGCACTGTTCCCATGAATATGAACCAAATCGAATTTTTCTGTCTTAATTAATTTAATTAAAGACCATAAATAATATCCTGTATCATTTTTCCTAGATGGAATGTAATGAATTTTGATTCCTTGACAATTAAATTTTTCAATCACTTCTCTATAATCGGTGCCATCGGTAATGGAGTGTATTTCAAACTCGCAATCAAACCTCGAATAATAGTCGTATATTACAGTTGTAATTCCATTCATACATAAACCAACAGTATTTATTGCGAGTATTTTAATTACACTCATTTTATCGACAATCCTCTTACCTTTAACTTTTTAAATTCACATCATGCATATACATTCGATTCTGTTATAAAGCAAGGAACGCCCTGCGCTTACTTTATTCAAGTATTCATTTACTAAGATTACAGAATCAAATTCTTTAGTGATGAATATAGATTACATACATCAACTATGTCTATTTCTTCCTCATAAACTCCATTTCTCAAGCATTTCATATCAGAAGATAAACTTTCTAGAGTATTAACATCTATAATTTTAGCCGAGTGAACATTGTCAATAACGCTCAACACACCTGAGACCTTTTTATTGCTGTTGTCAATTGCTAAACAGGGAACACCAGCCAATATAGAAAATATCATTCCATGTAAACGATCCGTGATTATGCACTTATAGCTATTGAACTCTTGCAACTTTTTACGCAAGGCCTCTCTCCTGTATTCACTATTCGTATACAGCTGGCATGAATCTGACATAGTAGTCAAATTTTCCATCATTAAACCCGTTTCTTTTATTGCAGAACAAATATTGTTTTTCTGTTCGGATGAAATAGCGGATTCCTTATCATCTCGAAGGCAAACACCAATGCAATCTTTTCTTTCAGATGATTCCCAAATAATTCTCCCCTTCAAATAAAAAACAATATCTGGTACAAGGACTACATTCCTATAATACTTCTTCATACACTCCAAACTGTTCTTTTCCCTTGCACACACAACTAAGTGTTCATGCCTGTTATAAATCTTTCTTGACCGTTCTAGTTCTCTTTTTCCATACGAGTCACTTTCATAATCAATCGTCTGTGGAAAAATAACTATCTTATTATTCGGGAACGACTTTATCACCTTTCGCCGTAGTGCTTCATATCTTGGATACAGATTCCCCATATTTCCGCCACCGTTAAGGCAAAGCACATCTTCCGTGTGAATAACCTTCTTCAAATACTTCAAATTACGCAGCAAATCTTTTTCAGAAATTTCGAAATAACAATCTTCCCCAAATAAATCACGTAAAAAAAGATATATAGCGTATGTTATAGCCTGATCGCCTAAGTTATTATATGATGCCGCATCAAGTAAAAACGCTCTCGATTTCGATGTTTTCGGCACATCTAAATTTGCCAGCTTAAGGTATTCAGTTATATTCTTTAACTCCAGATTAACTTCCATAGGGAGAATCTTTTTGATTGAAACCATTATTTCCTCCACAAAATATCTTTTTGTAGCATCTTCTTAATGACCAAATACAGCTATCCACAGCTCCTAACACACCGCTCTCCACTCTTTTTTTAGCACCATATTCATCGTTACTTTCTGACAATTTGCTTGATAGAAATTCATGAATTTCCTCGCCATACCAATCTGCGTCTCGCTCTCTCAATTGTGCATATGTTGGGGTCTCCACGCTAGGTATTACTCCAAGAGACATAAAATGACTTGAATTCATACAGAACGGGCTTCCGCATGCATGCCCCATTGCCAGGAACCTAATTGGTCTATTTGGATTCTTGAATATATCTTGGAACAAATAGGAACTATAACACCTCCTCATTATTCCAGTGGATAAGTCAAGAATTCCAGTCCAATCACCTGCATAACAGAACTCGTTTCGCTTTACATTAAAATTCTTAATGGTGAAGTCGAAAAGCAGGGAATCAAACTCATGTCCTAATTCATGGTATTCCTGTTTACCATACTTAGTTAGCAATTCAATCTTTTGTAGTCCTTCTTCCTCTTTTCGCGTAGCCGCAATCTGTGGTTTTGCACCTACATTTTCAAGACACAACCTTTCAATTTCATCAAGGTGCGGAACATACTCATCACACATATTGAACTGTACCATAAAGGATGCTCCGGCTTTACGTACCATTTGGATATTGTCAAAAAAACAATCCATCTTTTTGATCCTGATTAGTTCGAGATAGTGAAATGAAAAAGCAAAGTGAAGCCTGTCCATATACGGCTTTGCTCTATTGATGATTTTTTTCAGCTGAACAGTCACGGTTCCGTTTGTTGTTATATTTACAAAATGTCCCTGTGCCAAAATGTTATAGACAATCTCATCGATTTCAGGCTGCAGAGTTGTCTCACCTGCACCACAGATACTAAAATAACAAACACCACCCAAGCGCTCAATAGTTAATGCTCTCCCTATTTGAGATGGGGGATATTTTAGCTCTGCCATCTTGTTCTTTCGATTTTCGCGTTGGATAACATAACAGTAACTGCATTTCATGTTGCAAGTCGTCACAGGAATTAGGCATTCAAAAAATCTTTTTATTTTCTCCATTATTCAACTCCTCCAAAAGAAATAGTATATTAGTACACAATTTAGCTTTCCTTTGATTGAGCAGTTTATAAAGATAAAACTTATGCCTTACTTTGTTTGAACTTTTTCAACAGGTCAATTTTTACCTTATCCGGGAGTTTATAGAAAATTGCACGTGTAAAACAATATGTCTTATATGAAACTCCAACCTTAAACCACATTTTACGATTTATAATCTTCATCTCATTTTCCGTATGCTGGTTATTACTATTTTTCAGCTTTCCGCTGATAAACTCCCTCATTCTCGGTTGCAACCAGTGTTCGCCATTATCAGTTACATGATCTCTCATGGAAGCGTATGTTGGGGTTTCCAGCGATGGTATTGCCCCAAGGGTAAGCCACACATGAGCATTATGGCAGTGGGGCTCTGCACAATTACATCCAAGTGGTTCCCAGTTGATCGGACGATTTATGTCTTCAAATATGTTCTGTATAACCGCTCCACAATAGCACTGTTTTAAAATACCAGTTCCTAGATTTAAGTGTGCTGTCCACTCACCTGCATAACAGAATTCTCTTCTCTTTACATTGAACGTTTGCATTTTAAACTTGAACAGATCGGAATCAAATGAGTCCCAAGTTTTCAAATAATTATCTCTCGAAAGACTCGTGAGTATTGGGAGTTGAGGATTTTTCTCATCCCTTGCCACTGTTACATGACAATACGCTCCGACACGTTCTTTACTTACCCTCTGGATTTCATCAATGTACGGTATGTACTCATCGGAGGGAGTTAGTTCAAGAGAAAAGGAACATCCTGCCTCTTTGACCATCTCAATATTGGTGAAAAATTCGTCCAATAGCTTTTTCTCTTTTAGCTGCAAATAATGGAAAGAAAATTTAAATAACAAGCGTTCACAATACTCCTTTGGAAACTTGCAGATTTCTTCGAAACGCTTAGTTACCGTACCATTAGTCACAATTGCGATATAGTGTCCTTGCTTAAGAATTTCATAGATGATACTTGTCATCTCAGAAGGAAGGAGCGTTTCTCCTCCTCCACACATATTAATATGAATTACCCCCCCCCAGCGATTTTGGGCGAAAGCCTGTCCTATGGTCTCAGCATCATACTGGAAATTCGGCAACGCACTTAAGAATTTTCTTTCCTGCGTTATGTAACAGTACGGGCAGCGCATATTACATGTCAGTACAGGTACTGTACAATCCACAAAGCGTTTAATCTTATCCATTATTCTTATCTCCTTTAAATAAACTTTACACCGGCTTTATAAAGCAACTCGCAGAGTAAATTCAGTCTTTCACTTACAAGCCCATATTTTGACTCGTGTGTGAAAAAGACAAGTATGTCCGTTTTCGGTTTCTTAATTAGCTGGTAGAATATAATCTTCTCTAACCTGATGTCTGTTTTCAAATACATAACGTCATCCACTTCTACCATGTTACCTTGAGATACCCTGGAACTTTTTTCATCACATAACCCATAACTTGATCGTCTTCTTGAATCCGCAGTAAGTACCCCCACCACTCCATATTTTTTCAGTTTGTTCAACTGTTCTGAAGTAGCTTTAAACTCATGCAATCTTACATATTCACTAATCTGGGCAACTCCTATCTTCTCGTATGTTTCGTCTATATATTCAGCCTGATGTGCGCCGTAGTCCACACACTCCAAACTTCCAAGCGAAAAGGAAAACTGATTCAAAACTCTATCTTCACACTGATTAAATAAAAAGAGATGTGAAATTAAGCCGTACTCGGTATTCAATCTACGTAAATCATCTACAATGAAACTGTGTTCATTTGTGACCATGTCAAAGACATCATCAATGCTGAAATGAACCTTATTGATTCCTTTACGCTTAATAATTCTTTTTCCAAACCATTTTAAAAAAAGATAATCTATCTTATATGCTGCTATTCTGAAAAGTTCTTTCATTCTTAACAATTTCACATACCTTCCCAACTATCTCCTTATCTACATCCACATTGAATTTTCTGGCAAACAAGCAATCACTGGATTGGATTTCCTCCCAGTCTGAATCCCTCCATGTATAAGGATTGCCATTTTTGCCCCTTTTCTTCATATCAATGAGCCGTATGTTTGCATGAATATCATCATTAAATTTCCCATCATACAGTCTTTTTTTAAACTCGGAATTATAGACAAGCGACTGGATGAAAAGTTCATCTGCACAGTTAGTCCATTTAAAAATCTCGCAAATTGACGATTCCTGTGAAATTATGTATCTGACAAGTTCATCGGTTATGCTGACCCACTGTGAACCATATCTAATTTTAAAATCAGGATTTTTTTTCATGCGGTCTACATGCAACACCAACTGTGTCACCAAGAGACATCTTTCTAAAAATGTAAAAAAAGTGTTCAATGCAGTAACACTAAATCTCCGTCTGTAATTCTGTAAAAAATGATACAGTCGTGTTCTTCTGCCTAGTTCTTTATCGTTTCGAAGTCTCTCATCTGTATCGAAATGTACAAACTCACAGCCACTGTTCTTTTCGAAGAAATCATCAATATAACTTTTGGTTTTAATTGGAAAGTCAGTACCCGAAATTAAATGATAGTAGTCATAGTGTTTTTCTGACGCTTTCTTGAACAAAAACAATTCCACCTGAACCAGTTCAAAGCTTCCCCAATAAACCTTATATTCTCTGTATATTTCAACACACGAATTTTTTACAGCATTCTTGATGTCTGTAACAGGAACATTTTTCGCTTTTTTGTCTATATGGATATAAATATCTGTATTTTCTGAATCCAAGCATTCGAGAAGCATTTTTAGCTGCTCCCAACCCGAATGCACTACAATCAAATATGCGTGTCTCATTTCAATGTACTCCCATAATGCTATTTCATCATACTACTTACTATCTTCTCAAATTCCTCACAGAATTTTGCATTATTGCTCGTTAGCCCACTTTCCATCCCACCAATGATTTCATCATAGTTAGTAATGGTCTCGCCTAACTTATCCATCTCTTTAACAACAATAATCGTTCCCATACGCTCCGCAACCGCTTTTGAAAATGTAACCTGATGGTCATTCACATGCTCGTTGAATTCATGCCTTCTGGGAACTACAATCGGTGTTTTCCCTATCTGCAACGGCATAATAAAGCTGGACGGACCGCCATGCGTAATGACAATCCTAGCTTCACCCACAAGCTTTAGCATCTCCTGGTACGAAAACAGTTTCTGCCATCTGCAATATTTTGGCTCATATGTACTGTATCCTATCTGAATGATAACTGCTTCCGCAATTGCCCCATCCTTCTTTAGCCCATCTATATACTCGATTAGGCGATTAAACGGCTGCTCATGAGTACCAACAGTTACAAAAATCATCCCCTCACCACCTTAGTTCAAAATATGCTGCCTAAATTAACAGCCTTGGGATATACTTTCTTCATCTCTTCCCATTCAACGATAAACCTGTCTGTGACGGGATAGCATAGCTTTCCAGCAATCGTAGGAGCGTCAATGCGGTCGAATACTTCGATGTAGATTGTCTTTGCCCCGAATAGCTTTCCTATGTAGAAAAACGGAATAGCTGGTGCAGCACCAGATGTAATAATAAGATCAGGTCTTTCTTTCGGAATAATTTTCAGTGCTTTCACAGTATTAATAATGAGAGCCTTAATGCTTCGATTGCTGGGATAGTAGCAAGGATACATTTTTTCTCCTTTCAATAGACTCCTTGCATCTTCCTTATCAAATGTCACCCAAAAGCGCTCCTTGTTTTGCCAAAACGGCTTTAACATATTAAGGTGTGTCAAATGGCCACCGGATGAACCCACTAGGCACACTTTTAATTTCTCATTTCTACTTTTCATCCCTATTTTCATCCTCTCGCATCAACTGTGATCACATTTTTTCCAATCGAACATTCTGCATATCATGTTTCACTTAGAGTCATTGTAGATGTACCTATTTTTACCGTCCGGCAAAGCCAGAATATTTTCTATGAGTAAATTCACTGTGGGTAATCAAACCTACATTTATCTCTTCATGATTTCCACAGTAACATTTCAGCCAAGTAATCTATTTATCCATTTTTCAAGCCATATCTACCTATCAAAGCAATGCATAGTTCTATTTAAAATCAGTACCTAAAATGTTCATTCTCTCTATCTACTCATCAACTATTCCATTTAAGGTAGGCGCCTCAAACATTCAAAACTTTATTGCATTTAATAATCCCATTTGGATAGATAACCTTTGTACATAGCAATCGAAAACTGACGTTTATCATGCAACTAATATCATTTGTGCAGACCTTATTCATTTTCTATCCAGCCCCAATCATCGTCTGTACCACGTATAATCCTCATATCGGCCTCACAAGGTTCTCATTTTTTTAATAAAATTAATACAATCATTAAAAAACGGAATGAAGATGCAAGATGATATAATCTATTTCTCACCACTAAACATATTCCCTCTTATCCTCACTCCTCCACCCTAACAACCAACTCCCTCACCTCCGACCGGTTCCCATCCGAATCCACCGTATACAACGTCACCGGATACTCCCCCGCCGCATTCAAATCCACATGCCCTTCCAATTTCAAATTATTATAAAGCGTATTATAATCATCCTTATCATCCGACATCGCCGCTATCACCTGCCCCCAGTTCGGAGCCGTACCCATTTTCGTATTTACCACACCCCCGCTCATCACCAGCACCGGATTCGGCCCGGCCTGCGGTTCTTCCTCCCGTTCGGCCGGCTCATCCTGCCTTGCATCCTCCCCCGCATTCTCTCCATCCGGTTCTTCCCCATCTTCATTTCCGTCCCTACCCTCTTCCGCATCAGAGCTGCTTTCCATATCGCCCTCCGTCTCCGGTTCGGTCATTCCACTTTCCTCTGTCATATTCCCCTCTTCCAGCCCTTCTCCTGCGGCTGGCCGCACATTGTCTCCCTGGCTGGTCTCCTTCACCGAAAACATCCGGGAACCCTTCCCCACGTTATTCGCACTGTCCCTCGCCACATAAGTCACTATCACTTCTTTCCCGTTCGTACCCGCTATCTTCTCCACCAGCAGGCTGTCGCTCACATCCCCGTCCTTTTCATCCACAGCGGTTACTCCCTGCAGCAGCAGTTCCTCATCCATCCCCTCTTCATAACTCACCGGATTTTCTCCAAAGGAAATCACCGGTGCTGTCCTGTCTTTCCCCAAATACAGAAACAGACACACGGCCAGGAGGACGATATCTATCCCTCCGATTATGAATTCGATTCTTTTTATATCCATCTTCCCGCCTCCTTTATTCCAGTTTTTCTATCGGTTCCATATCCTCAGCCAACTGCACCATATCTATGTCCAGCTGGATCATATCGTCATCCGGAATACTGTTTTCTCCCATAGACTTCTCTTTTCCAGGATCTGAACCGTTTTTAACTTCATGGGAACGCTCACTGGCATCACCTTTCACCGCCTTAGCACCCTTGGGTCCCTTCTGCACCACCGCCGCATGCAGCCCGCCCTCTTCATAATTTCCATAATACTTCCCATAATATTTCCCGTAATACTTTCCATAATAAGCGCCGTAATATCCCTTGCCGCTCATATTCACCTTATTCAGGATCACCCCCAGGATCCGGCAGTCCACCTTCTCCAGCTGTTCCTTCACCTTCTGCGCAAATTTATAGCTGATGGCCCCGCTCTCTATCACGATAACCGTCCCATCGCAATGCTGCGCGGCCACCGCACCGTCAATCACACTACCCAAAGGCGGCGTATCCACAATCACATAGTCATACTCCTTGCGCAGATACTCCAACAGAAGCCGGAAGGCATCATTCC